>NZ_NIUB01000031.1 GCF_002197815.1 Pseudomonas oleovorans subsp. oleovorans | reverse complement strand
GCCAGCATTTTGCCTCGGGCTTCCTTCAGATTCGCAGTCGCCCGCGACACCCTTGCCTCTGGCTAACACTTCCCCTTGCCGGGTGTGTAGAGGACTTTCACCTCCAAGTCGTCCAGTCCACCACCACTGTGAACCGAACAGCGCCAGTCACGGCGCTACGCGCCATGCCTGGCGCACAACGAAAACGCCGCGCATCGAGCGCGGCGTCTGTCATCAGGCGAAGCATTCAGATCGAGAAAGACGACCCGCAACCACAGGTGGTGGTGGCATTGGGGTTCTTGATCACGAAACGCGAACCTTCCAGCCCTTCCTGATAATCGACCTCCGAACCAGCCAGATACTGGAAGCTCATGGCATCGACCACCAGACTCACGCCTTCACGCTCGACGATGGTGTCGTCCTCGGCCACGTCCTCATCGAAGGTAAAGCCGTACTGAAAGCCCGAGCAGCCGCCGCCCGTGACGAACACGCGCAGCTTCAGGCGCGGATTGCCCTCTTCATCGACCAGGTTCTTCACCTTGCTGGCCGCGCCTTGGGTAAAGTGCAAGGGGGCAGGGGTGAAGGTTTCGACGCTCATTCTGGACTCCCGGCGCCATGCGCCATACTGCTTTGGGCGTGCATTATCCGCTTGCCCGACGAAATTGGTCAACTATTGCTCGACTTCCAGCGCAGCGGGAAGCTCGAGTGGCCGCTCACCATCCTTGAGGTGACAGAGGCGCCCCTCGATCTGCGCCCCCATGGCCATCTCCATCAGGCCGTAATGCAGGTTGCCGCGAACCCGGGAGCGTGAACCCAGCTCAAGATGGCCGCTGGCGAACACATCACCACTCACCTCTCCATCGATCACTATATGGGGTGCGCGTATCTCACCTTCAACCAGGCCGCCTGCACTCACGCGCACCAGCCCTTCGGTAGCCAACAGATTACCGGTGACCCGACCATCCACTTGCACCGCGCCCTGAAAGCGCATGTCGCCTACCAGCTCGGCGCCAACGGCAATCAGGCTGGTCTTACCGCTGAAGCGCTGCAAGTCGGGTTTGGTCTTGTCTTTACTCCACATGGGTGGCTATCGCTCCTGATTTTATCCATTCGAATGTACGGCTCAGCGGTTTGTCACCCTCGACCTCCGCCTGAACCTTGACCTGACGCGGCTCGAAGCCCTCAGGTAGTTGTAGCTCGCCGAAACGACCCGCTTCGGGGAAGGACTGGAAGTGCTTGAAGGAGAAGGCAATGCTGCTCTCGCTGACCTCGTCGGACAACGCCGCCAGCTCCAACATGGCCGGCTTACCGTCCTGCAGTCCTTCGACCGTGATACGCAAGCGCCCCTGCAATGCCTCATCACTGGTACCGACTCGGCTCATCAGCAATTTGTAGCGGAATCGCTGCGGCGCGTCCGTGGCTTGCAGCTCAAAGGCGCGAATGCGAATGCCTTCACGACGACTGGCAGGTGCCAACACGCCTTTATAGAAGGCCAGATCCTGCTGCTGCTTGAAGATCTGCTCCTCCAGCAGTTTGATGGTGCGGCGATTCTGCTCCATGGCCTGCTGAGTGACCTTGTCGCTACTGCCGACCACAGCCAGGCGCTGGCGCAACAGCTCCAGTTCCTGCTCCTGTTCGGCAACACGGGTCAGCAGTGCGTGCGTATCTTCGGGCGTCTGCTGAGGCTGCACCTGTGGCCAGTACCATCCCAGGGCAAAGGCCGCCGGTACGGCGAGCACCAGCAGCAGTTGCAGCCAACGGCGTCTGCGCTCACGACGCGGATCGCTGAGGCGGACCTCCCAGCCCGGTATCACGGCAGCAGGGCCGCGTGCGACAGGCCGAGACGCTCGTCGAGACCGAAGAGGATGTTCATGTTCTGCACCGCCTGGCCGGAGGCCCCCTTGACCAGGTTGTCGATCACCGAGAGCACCACCACCAGGTCGCCGCCCTGCGGACGGTGCACGGCGATGCGGCAAACGTTGCCTCCGCGCACGCTGCGGGTTTCCGGGTGGCTGCCCGCCGGCATCACATCGACGAAAGGCTCGCCGGCGTAACGCTTCTCGAACAGTGCCTGCAGATCGACCGAGGTATCGGCCACGCGCGCATACAGGGTAGCGTGAATGCCACGAATCATCGGCGTCAGGTGTGGTACGAAGGTAAGGCCGACATCGCTACCTGCTGCCTGGCGCAGCCCCTGGCGAATTTCCGGCAGGTGGCGGTGGCCCTTGACCGAGTAGGCTTTCATGCTCTCGCCGGCCTCACAGAACAGTGAACCAACGCTGGCGCCACGACCGGCACCGCTGACACCGCTCTTGCAGTCGGCGATCAGGCTACCGGTCTCAGCCAGTCCAGCTTCAAGCAGCGGGATCAGCCCCAGCTGAGTAGCGGTCGGGTAGCAGCCGGGTACGGCGATCAGGCGCGCAGTCTTGATCGCCTCACGATTGACCTCGGGCAGACCATACACCGCCTCGCTCAGCAGCTCGGGGGCGCCGTGCGGCTGGCCGTACCACTTGGCCCACTCCTCGGCGTCCTGCAGACGAAAATCGGCGGACAGATCGATCACCCGCGTACCGGCAGCGAGCAACTCACCAGCCAGGGCATGGGCCACACCATGCGGGGTGGCGAAGAACACCACATCACAAGCGCCCAGGGTGGCGACATCCGGCACGCTGAACGCGAGCTCGGGGTAATGGCCGCGCAGATTGGGGTACATCTCATCGACGCGCAGGCCGGCCTCGGAACGGGAAGTAATCACGGTCACCTCTGCCTGCGGGTGTTGCGCCAGCAGACGCAGCAATTCGACACCGGTGTAGCCCGTGCCGCCGACGATACCGACCTTGATCATCACATGCCCCTTTGCAAAAGCCATTGGAAAGTTGCCGATGATAAAGCCGCATCGGCCAAGCTCCAACCGCGGAGGTGACGCAGACCGTCAGTTGCCTCTACTATCGAGGCCATTTTTCAGTGCGGGAAGCGAAAATGCTCTATCTCTGGCTCAAGGCTCTGCACATCATCGCCATGGTCTGCTGGTTCGCCGGCCTGTTCTATCTGCCGCGCCTGTTCGTCTATCACGCCATGAGCAGCGACGCCGCCAGTCACGAACGTTTCTGCATCATGGAGCGCAAGCTGTATCGCGGCATCATGATCCCCTCGATGATCGCCACGCTTGGCCTGGGCATCTGGTTACTCAGCCTCAATTCGGCGTACTACTTCACGCAAGGCTGGATGCACGCCAAGCTCACCCTGGTAGTGGCGCTGGTGATCTATCACCACCTGTGCGGCGCTCAGCTCAAGCGCTTTGCCCGCGGCGAGAACAGCCGCAGTCACGTGTTCTATCGTTGGTTCAATGAAGCGCCGGTGCTGGCTCTGCTGGGCATCGTCATCCTGGTCGTCGTCCGCCCCTTCTGAGGAATTCGCCATGTCTCTACCTGCCCTGCTCGATCAACGCCTGCGCCTGCCTCTGGTAGCTGCGCCGATGTTTCTGGTGTCCAACCCGCCGCTGGTCAGTGCCTGCTGCAACAGCGGCATCGTCGGCAGTTTTCCGGCGCTGAACCAGCGCGAGAGCGCCGGTTTCGCCGCCTGGCTCGATGAGATCGAAGCCAGCCTGGCAAGCAACGCCGCGCCTTATGCCGTCAATTTGATCGTGCATAACAGCAACCCGCGCCTGCAGGCGGACCTGGCCATCTGCGTCGAACGCCGCGTGCCTATCGTCATCACCAGTCTGGGCGCGGTGAAGGAAGTGGTCGATGCGGTGCACAGCTACGGCGGCCTGGTGTTTCATGACGTGACCACCCGCCGCCATGCCGAAAAAGCTGCCGAGGCCGACGTGGATGGCCTGATCGCCGTGGCAGCCGGCGCTGGCGGCCACGCCGGGACCTGGAGTCCCTTCGCCCTGCTGGCCGAGATTCGTCAGTTCTTCGACAAGACCGTGTTGTTGTCCGGCTGCCTCAACCACGGCCACGAAATTCTCGCCGCGCAGTTGCTCGGTGCCGACCTGGCCTATATGGGCACCCGCTTCATCGCCACGACCGAGAACAACGCGTCGGCCGATTACAAGGCGATGATTCTCGAAGCGCGGGCCGCCGACATCATTCACACACCCGCCGTGTCCGGTGTACCGGCCAGCTTCATGCGCCAGAGTCTGGAACAGGCCGGCTACGACCTGAAGCAGCTGCAGAACAAGGGCGATATCAACTACGGCGAGAAGCTCAAGCCGATGGATGAAGAAGCCAAGGCCTGGAAAACCGTCTGGTCGGCCGGCCAGGGCGTCGGCGGCATCGACGATCTGCCGTCGGTGCAGGAGCTGGTGTCGCGACTCGACCACGAATATCGCGCCGCACTGACACGTAGCCAAGCGCTGGGGCAACGCTGGCCGCGATGAAGCGTCGCCACCTGCTGGGCCTGGGCGCGCTCGGTCTACTCGGCGGCTGGGCACTGCGCCCAACTGATCGAGGTCGCGAGCATGACGCCTACTTCGCCGAGCTCAACCGGCAGTTGCAGCGCGATGGCGAGGGCATCCCCACCCTGCTGCTCGACCTCGATCGGCTCGACGCCAACGCCGACCTGCTGGCCGCAAGACTGGGCGGTCGCCTCCAACTGCGCCTGGTGGCCAAATCGCTGGCCAGCACCGGCCTATTGGAATACCTGGCCAAGCGCCTGCAGACCCAGCGCTTCATGGTCTTTCATCAGCCGCAACTGAACCACCTGGCCAGGAGCTTTCCCCAGGCCGACCTGCTGCTTGGCAAACCCATGCCGGTTGCCGCTGCGCTGAATTTCTATCGCCAGCTTGCGCACCACCTGGATTTCGATCCCGACCGCCAGGTGACCTGGCTGATCGACAGCCAGCAGCGCCTGATGCAATACAGTGAGCTGGCCAAGGCGCTGGGGCGACCGCTGCGCATTGCGCTGGAAATCGGCGTTGGCCTGGAGCGCGGCGGTTTCGCCACGCCGCAAACGCTGGCTCAAGCGCTGCTGCAGCTTCGCCAGCAGCCGGCACTGCGTCTGCAGGGGCTGATGGGTTATGACGCGCATGTCGCGCACAGCCCACCCTGGCAGAATCAGTTACGAGCATTCAGCGAGGCCGATGAGCGCTATCGACTATTTATCAGCAGCGCTCAGGGGTTCAGCGATCTTTGGCCAGCAAAGCCGCTGCTCAACGGTGCCGGCAGCCTGACCTACCTGCTGCACAGCCAGCAGGAGACTTCGCTCAATGAAGTCGCCGTCGGTTCCGCCCTGCTCAAGCCCGCGGAGTTCGACACGCCACTGCTCAAGGAGCATCAGCCGGCCCTGTGGATCGCCAGCCCCATACTCAAGACGGTCGACGGCGCCCTGCCCTACCTGCAACCGCTGCACCCCCTGATCAGCGCCTGGAACCCCAACCGAGAGAACGCCTACTACCTCTACGGCGGTCGCTGGCCGGCGCAGCCCGTCTCACCGGCCGGGCTCGACTACGACGAACTCTACGGCCGTAGCGCCAACCAGGAGCGCCTGGTGGGTGGTAAAGGCACACGACTGACGAACAACGATTGGGTATTTCTGCGCCCCGCGATCAGCGAAGGCGTGCTGGGCGATTTCAGCGAAATACGTCTACTACGCCGCGGCCAACTGGTCGGCCGCTGGAGCACAATAGGTAACAGCTGAACAATAGCCATGAGCGGCGCTTCAGGCCGCTTGTATATTGGCCTCGCGGCACTCTAGGCTTATGCCTCGCTTGCTGCTCAACGGGCGCTCGCTCCCCCCACTTCCCGCCGACAAGGAAGCTCGCATGAATCAACCGCGCTACAAGATCGTGTTCGACGGCCAACTGATGCCCGAGGCATCGCTGGAAATGGTCAAGACAAACCTGGCCCGTCTGTTCAAGAGCGACCTTGCCCGTATCGACAGTCTGTTCAGCGGAACGCCGGTGGCGCTCAAGCGTGATCTGGGTGAAGGCGAGGCGGAGCAGTACCTCAATGCTCTGCAGAAGGCGGGGGCCAAGGTGCGCAAGGAGCTGGATCAGGCCGCCAGCCTGAGCCTGGTGCCAACCGAAGCCGAAACCGAGCAGGCTGTAGACGCGGCCACACCGCATATGACCTGCCCCAAATGCGGTCATGAGCAGGCCAAGGCGAGCGAGTGCTCCGCCTGCGGCATCATCATCGAGAAATACCTCGCGCGCCAGGCACAGTTGGCCGAAGCCGCTCCGGCCCCGGTACCTGTCGCAGCGGCTGCATCGCCCTACGCACCGCCACAGGCAAATGTCGCCGAGCAATTGCCGCAGTACTCCGAGCTCAAGGTCCTCGGCGTCAGCGGCCGGATCGGCCGCGTGCGTTACCTGGGCTGGCTGATGGCAATGACGCTGTGTTTCATCCCGATCATGTTGATCGGTACCGGCATTGCAGCCATGTCCTCGACCCTGGCCATGTTGGCGCTGGGCATCGTCAGTATTGCAGCTGTGGTGATCGGTATCTTCATCGGCGTGCAGCGTCTGCATGACATCGGCTGGTCCGGCTGGCTGCTGCTGGTACACCTGATCCCGGTAGTCGGCAGCGTGTTCGCCCTGCTGATGCTGATCATCCCCGGCACTCAAGGCGTCAACCGCTACGGCCCGCCACCGCCCCCCAACAGCACCGCAGTCAAGGTACTGGCCTGGTTGTTCCTGCTCATCCCCATCAGCGGCATCGTCGCTGCCATCGCCATTCCCCAGTATCAGGGCTATGTCGAGCGCGCCGCCGAGTATCAGGAGCAGTAATTCCCGACCATGCGCAGCTATGCATTGATCACCGGCGCGTCCAGCGGCATTGGCCTGGCCTTGGCCGAAGCCCTGGCACGCCGGGGGCGCAACCTGATCCTGGTGGCGCGCCGGCGTGATGCACTGGAAAGCATCGCCTGCGAGCTGGCCCAGCGCTTCGGCGTCGAGGTGCTGTTTCGTCTCTGCGACCTTAGCGAGCCGCTGCAATTGTCCGGTCTGCTACTGGAACTGGAAGAAGGCCAGTGGCATGTCGATCTGCTGGTGAACAACGCCGGCCTCGGCTGCGCAGGTCCGTTCCTGGAACAGGACTGGAGTCGCGAGCTGGAGCAACTGGAAGTTAACGTGCTGGCGCTGACCCGCCTGTGTCACGCACTCGGTCAGCGCATGGCCGAGCACGGCAGCGGGCAGATTCTCAACGTCGCCTCGGTCGCGGCCTTTCAGCCCGGCCCCTGGATGAGCAGCTACTACGCCAGCAAGGCCTATGTACTGAATTTTTCCGAGGGTTTGCGCGAGGAGCTGAGAGGCCGCGGCGTGCGTGTGTCAGTACTCTGTCCTGGCCCGACCCACAGCGCCTTTTTCCGTACGGCGCAGATGGACGTCACGCGGATTGCCGGCAGCAAGCTGATGATGAGCGCCGAAGAAGTGGCGCTGATCACCGTTCGCGCACTGGAAAAGAACCGCGCCATCATCATTCCCGGCTGGCGCAACCGCCTGCTGGCCCTGAGTCCACGCCTCGCGCCGCGCTGGCTGGTACGCAAACTCAGTGGTCGCCTGACCCGCCCCTTCACCGGCGCCTGATCAGCCGGCATTGACCGTCCGCCCATCGGCCCACTCGCGCAACGCCATCAAGCGCTCGGCCATCACCACCGACAGCGGCGCCGTGCTCTGCAGCGCGCGCAGCAGCAACCCCTGATCGACCGCCTGCTGCTGCGCCTGACCAGCGTAGAGCGCGCTGACCACCGCCTGCTCGATCTCGGCACCCGAGTAGCCCTCGCTGGCAGCAGCCAGTTGCGCGAGATCGAAGGTGTCTGGTTCCAGTTCACGGCGCTGCAGGTGGATACGGAAGATGTCGGCCCGCACCTCGGCACTGGGCAGGTCGACGAAGAACAGCTCGTCGAAGCGCCCCTTGCGTACCAGTTCCGGCGGCAGACGGTCGATGGCATTGGCCGTGGCCACCACGAACACCGGTGCCTTGCGCTCGGCCATCCAGGTCAGCAGGGTGCCGAGCACGCGCTGGCTCACGCCGCCGTCGTGGTCGCCACTGGCAAGCCCTTTCTCCACCTCGTCCATCCACAGCACGCAGGGCGCCATCTGTTCGGCCAGACGCAGCGCCTCACGCAGGTTGCGCTCGGTCTCGCCGAAGAACTTGTTGTACAGGCAGGCGAAGTCCAGACGCAGCAGCGGCAAGCCCCAGAGCCCGGCAACCGCCTTGGCCGCCAGGCTCTTGCCACCGCCCTGTACCCCGACCAGCATCACGCCTTTCGGCGCATCCAGGAGCTTGCCTTCGAGAAAGCCGGCCTGACGTCCGGCCAGCCAGCGCTTGAGGTTGACCAACCCGCCGACTTCGGCGAAGCGTGCAGTGTCGTATTCGAAGCTGAGCACGCCCTCCAGATCCAGCAACTGGAACTTGGTCTTGTTCAGTTCGGGGATGTCTTCCTGAGTGATCGCGCCGTCGTCGCAGATCACGTTGCGCGCCAGCGCCCGCGCCTCGGCATGGCTGAGGCCGCGCAGGTTCTTCACCACCTGCTGCAAGGTGCGGTTGTCGGTACGCTCGCGTACGCCGCGATTGCCTTCGCTCCAACGCGTCGCTTCGTCACGCACGATGCTCAGTAGCTCGTCTTCCGACGGCAGCGCGAGACTGAAACGAGCCGCGAAACGCTGTACTTCGGCAGGCAGCTTGAGCGCATGCGACACCAGCACCAGCGTCGGCGTATGCGCCGCCTCGCTCATGGCAATTTCCTTGAGCAGACGCACCAGCCGAGGATTGTCCTCGAGAAACGGATGCAGGTCGCACATCACGTACAGGTTCGGCTGCGGATCGGCCTTGATCATGCGCAGCGC
Organism: Pseudomonas oleovorans subsp. oleovorans; assembly: GCF_002197815.1. Taxonomy (GTDB): domain Bacteria; phylum Pseudomonadota; class Gammaproteobacteria; order Pseudomonadales; family Pseudomonadaceae; genus Aquipseudomonas; species Aquipseudomonas oleovorans. The sequence continues at coordinate 48,678 of NZ_NIUB01000031.1, read as the reverse complement.
CGCTTCCGGCTCCACGGTCGGCGACTCATCGACCGGCGCGCCACCGAAGCCCAGGCGCTGCAAGCCCTCGGTCACCGACCAGGTGTGCAGGCCGAGACCACGCCTGACCGCCAGGCCAGTCAGGGTTTCCAGCACGCGCAACTCGTCCCAGGACTCGATCACCACCAGCTTGACCTTGGAATCCAGCACCAGCCCAAGATCATGAATATCGTTCTTCAACACCTGCTCCTTGTGAAATTTGGCCCACCCGGCTGGCGGCGCTACCATCTGCGCTTTGGCATGACCGGAGCACACAGTATGGATCGCCTAAACACGCAGATCGTCGCCGTAGGCCTCGCGCCGTGCAAGTGCTGAACACGCGTTGCGTCACAGTCGCCGCCTCCATTGCCATCGCAACCTGTGCACTGCTGGTGAGCCAACCAGCCGTCGCCAACGAGACCATCATCAGCGACCCCTTACCTAACGGCGGCCAGGGCCCGGAAATGGTGGTGATTCCGGCCGGCACCTTGCGTATGGGTGATGCCAGCGGACGAGGCAATGACAACGAGCGCCCGCAACGGACCATTGCCTTCGATCGCCCCTTCGCCATGGGCCGCTACGAAGTCACCTTCGCCGACTGGCAGAAATACGCCGACGCCAACGAGCTGCCCATGCCCGATAACGAAGGCTGGGGCCTTTCCGCGCAGCGCCCGGTGATCCACGTGTCCTGGCGCGATGCCCATGCCTACGTCCAATGGTTGTCACGCAAGACAGGTGCGCGCTACCGCCTGCCGACCGAAGCCGAATGGGAGTATGCCGCACGCGGCGGCAGCCAGAGCTACTACTGGTGGGGTGACGCGCTCGACAGCGACGAACAGGCACCGCGCGCTCATTGCCGCGGTTGCGCCAGCTCACGCCTGCTGCGCAACAAGACAGCCGCTGTTGGCCAGTTTCCGGCCAATGGCTTCGGCCTGCATGACACTGCAGGCAATGTCTGGGAATGGACAGCTTCCAACTACACGCAGCGCTTCGACGGCAGTGAAACGCAGAGTGCCGGCCTGCTCGACAATAGCCCGCGCGTGGTGCGCGGCGGCGGCTGGAACAGCGGCCCGGTCTACCTGCGCAGCAGCATGCGCGACCTCAAGCAACCGCATCACCGCGACTATGCCCTGGGCTTTCGCGTGCTGCGCGAGCTACCCTGAGAGACTGTCCTAAGTCTGCTGCGCGTCGGCCCTGCTGCGTTAAAAACAGGCTCGGAATGCTCATGTACAAAAGTACACTCCGCTTCCTCGCCTGTTTTTGCCTTGCACGATCCTAGCTCGCGAGACTTTAGAACAGCCTCTGAGCCACGGACGACCTGGCGACTTTGCAGTAGACTAGCGCTGTTGTTACCTCTGGAGGTGCCCCATGGCCAGCGAACGCCAGTATTCCCCCGTCGACCGCCTGCTACTGCAAGCCGATGCCGCGCTGCGCACGCTGCTGCCATTCAGCGGCGCGTCGAGTCGCCCCTCGCCTGCCATCGTGCAGAACGAGACCGAGCTGAGCAGTGAGGAGTCGCGTCATGTCGCCGGCCTGATGCGCATCAATCACACCGGTGAAGTGTGCGCCCAGGCGCTCTATCAGGGCCAGGCGCTGACCGCCAAGCTGCCGCAAGTGCGTAGCGCCATGGAGCATGCGGCCGATGAGGAAATCGACCACCTTGCTTGGTGCGAGCAGCGCATTCGTGAACTGGGTAGCCACCCGAGCGTGCTGAACCCGCTGTTTTACGGTCTGTCTTTCGGCGTTGGCGCCGTCGCCGGCCTGGTCAGTGATCGCGTCAGCCTCGGCTTTGTCGCCGCCACCGAGGATCAGGTGTGCAAACACCTGGACGAGCACCTGGAGCAACTGCCCGAGCATGATGCCAAGTCGCGCGCCATCCTCGAGCAGATGCGCATCGACGAACAGCAACATGCCAACAGTGCCCTGGCGGCGGGCGGCGTGCGCTGTCCGGCGCCGATCAAGTTCGGCATGACCTTGCTGTCGAAGGTGATGACCAAGAGCACCTACCGCATCTGAAACGAACGAGGGCGCCATTGGCGCCCTCGTCATTTTCAGCGAACCTCAGCCCAGCTCGACGATTTCGTAATCGTGGCTAATATCGACGCCGGCACGACCCAGCATGATCGAGGCCGAGCAGTACTTCTCCGCCGATAGCTCCACCGCCCTTTTCACCTGAGCCTCTTTCAGCCCACGGCCCTTGACCACGAAGTGCAGGTGAATCTTGGTGAACACCTTGGGCTCCTCGCCTGCGCGCTCGGCGTCGAGGAACACTTCGCAGCTTTCGACCGGCTGGCGGCCCTTGCGCAGAATGCTGACCACATCGAAGTTGCTGCAGCCACCGAGGCCGATCAGCAGCATCTCCATCGGTCGCACACCGAGATTACGACCACCGGCATCGGGTGGACCGTCCATCACCACGGCATGGCCACTACCGGACTCGCCGAGGAACAGAGCTTCACCGGCCCATTGCACACGCGCTTTCATCGTTCTTGGCTCCCAGAGTGGAAAAGTCCGGCAGATTAGCACAGCCGGGCAGCAGTCCGATGTGCGTCGATAACGCTAAAGTTCCGCCGGGTTATGTTACCCAGGTCGCAAAAAAGACCCCACTCATAGCGTGTCTGTTAAGCTGACGTCGGATTGCTGGCACACTTGGCCGGATAACAAATAAGAAATTGCCGTTGGACAAAGGCCTTCACTTTTCATATTCGGGACTCGGGCATGGTTGCTATTACCCTTACACCAAAAATCAAGAATCTCGACAAGCTTCTCGCGCACTGTCATCGCCGTCGTTACACCGCCAAAAGCACCATCATCTACGCAGGTGATCGCTGCGAAACCTTGTTCTTCATCGTCAAGGGCTCGGTCACCATCCTGATCGAGGATGACGATGGCCGTGAAATGATCATCGCCTATCTCAACTCTGGCGACTTTTTCGGCGAGATGGGCCTGTTCGAGAAAGATGGTTCAGAGAAGGAACGCAGCGCCTGGGTCCGCGCCAAGACCGAATGCGAAGTCGCGGAAATCAGCTACGCCAAGTTCCGCGAACTGACCCAGCAGGATCCGGACATTCTCTTCGCCCTGGGCAGCCAGATGGCCGAACGTTTGCGCAATACCACGCGCAAGGTCGGCGATCTGGCCTTCCTCGACGTCACCGGCCGCGTCGCGCGCACCCTGCTCGACCTGTGCAAGCAGCCAGATGCCATGACCCATCCGGATGGCATGCAGATCAAGATCACCCGCCAGGAAATCGGCCGCATCGTCGGTTGCTCGCGCGAGATGGTCGGCCGTGTACTCAAGTCTTTGGAAGAACAGGGCCTGGTACACGTCAAAGGCAAGACCATGGTGGTCTTCGGCACGCGCTGAACGGCCCCAATAGAAAAAGCCGGCTTGATTGCCGGCTTTTTCATGCGCGTTATTCCGGGTCCGCGCCGATTACTGCAGGCCGGCCGCGTTCGGGAAAGAACAGACGCTGCAATTCGCCGCCCGGGCTCTCGGCGCGCATAAAGGCCTCACCGACCAGAAAGGCATAGACCTCGTTGATCTCCATCAGCTCGACATCGGCGTGATTGAGAATGCCGCTCTCGGTCACCACCAAACGGTCACGCGGAATACGCGGCAGCAGGTCGAGGGTGGTTTCCAGGCTGACATCGAAGGTGTGCAGGTTGCGGTTGTTGATCCCCACCAGTGGTGTGTCCAACGTATTCAGCGCCCGCTCCAGCTCGGCGCCGTCATGCACCTCGACCAGCACGTCAAGGCCGACGTCCTTGGCCACCGAAGCCAGCTCGGCCATGCGCACGTCATCCAGGCAGGACACGATCAGCAGCACGCAGTCGGCGCCCAGTGCGCGCGCTTCGACGATCTGGTACGGATCGACCATGAAGTCCTTGCGGATCACCGGCAGCGCACAGGCGGCGCGGGCCTGTTGCAGGTACTGATCGGCGCCCTGGAAGAAATCGATATCGGTCAGCACCGACAGGCAGGTGGCGCCACCGGCCTCGTAGCTGCGGGCGATATCTGCCGGGACGAAGTCGGCGCGCAGCACACCCTTGCTCGGCGAGGCCTTCTTGATCTCGGCGATCACCGCCGGCTGCTTGCGCGCCGCCTGCTCGAGCAGTGCGCGGGCGAAGCCTCGCGGTGCGTCGGCACTGCGTGCAGCAGCCTCGACTTCGGCCAGGCTGACCTGGGCGCGCCGCGCCGCCACTTCCTCGAACTTACGGGCGACGATCTTCTCCAGTACGGTTGGTACGCTCACCCTTCGTTCTCCTGTTTGAATACCGCAGTAAAGGACACCAGCTCCTCCAGCTTCTCACGCGCCTGGCCGGTGTGCAGGGCGTCATGGGCCAGCTGCATACCTTCGCGCAGGCTGCTGGCATGATCCGCAGCGTAGAGCGCTGCGCCAGCATTAAGCACGATCATATCGGCGGCCTTCTGACCGTTGTCGGTCTTGCGCCGGCCGAGGGCATCATGGATCAGCGCCAGCGACTGCTCGGCGTTGTCGACGGTCAGGCCGATCAAGCTCTGACTCTTGATAGCGAAATCCTCAGGCTGGATGCGGTACTCGCTGACCACGCCATTCTTCAGCTCGGCGACGAAGGTCGGCGCGGCCAGGCTGACCTCGTCCAGGCCGTCCTGCGCGTGCACCACCAGCACGTGCTCGCTGCCCAGACGCTGCAGCACTTCGGCCATCGGCCGGCACAGCGCCTGGCTGAACACGCCGATGACCTGATGCTTGGCGCCTGCCGGGTTGGTCATCGGGCCAAGCATGTTGAAGATGGTGCGCAGGCCCAGCTCGCGGCGCGGGCCGATGGCGTGCTTCATCGCCCCGTGATGAGACGGCGCGAACATGAAGCCGACGCCCACACTCTCGACGCAGCGCGCGACCTGCTCCGGCTTGAGCCCCAGGTAGACGCCGGCGGCTTCCAGCAGATCGGCGCTGCCACTCTTGCCGGAGACTGCGCGGTTGCCGTGCTTGGCCACCTTGCCACCGGCCGCAGCGACGACGAAAGCCGCCGCAGTGGAGACGTTGAAGATGTTCATGCCATCGCCACCGGTGCCGCAGGTGTCGACCAGCCGCTCGGCGTCGATCTTCACCGGCGAGGCCAGCTCACGCATGACGCTGGCGGCACCGACGATCTCGTCAATGGTCTCGCTCTTCATGCGCATGCCCATGAGAAAGGCGCCGATCTGCGCGTCGGTGCACTGGCCGGTCATGATCTCGCGCATGACCGCCTGCATTTCCTCGGTGGTCAGATCGAGCTGGGCGACGATGCGGCCCAGGGCTTCCTTGATATTCATGCGCGCACGCCTCCGGTCTGCTTGAGGAAGTTGGCGAACAGTTCGTGACCCTGCTCGGTGAGGATGGACTCGGGGTGGAACTGCACGCCCTCGATGTTCAGGGTCTTGTGGCGCAGGCCCATGATCTCGTCGACCGAGCCATCTTCATGCTGGGCCCAGGCGGTGATTTCCAGACAATCCGGCAGGGTTTCGCGCTTGACCACCAGGGAATGATAGCGGGTCACGGTGAGTGGGTTGTTCAGACCGGCGAACACGCCTTTGTTCTCATGGAACACCGGGCTGGTCTTGCCATGCATCACCTGGCGCGCGCGCACCACGTCGCCGCCATAGGCCTGGCCGATGCTCTGATGGCCCAGGCAGACGCCGAGGATCGGCAGCTTGCCGGCGAAATGCAGGATGGCCTCGATGGACACCCCCGCTTCGGTCGGCGTACAGGGGCCGGGGGAGACGACGATGCGCTCGGGCTTGAGCGCTTCGATCTCAGCGACGGTCAATTCATCGTTGCGAATCACGTGCACATCAGCGCCCAGCTCACCCAGGTACTGCACGACGTTGTAGGTAAAGGAATCGTAGTTGTCGATCATCAGCAGCATGGTATGCATTGCCTCTTGATGTACTGCCTTGGTAGCCCCGAAGAACAGGTTTCACGCCCGAGCACGGCTCGACGACAGGGGAAACAACGGGAGCGAACGATAACGAACCGGCCGGGCCGGCAAGGGAAAGGTCAGGCGCGCCAGCGCCAACGGGCCAGGGCCTTGAGGAGACGCATCAGAAGGGTGCTGCTGAAGGTCACAGGGGTATCTCGCTTCACGATTGCCGCACAGTAGCCCAGCTCATGGCCAGGCGCAACCGTGAACGGCGGTTCAACGTACGCGACGCGCATAAGCAGCCAGCACGGTGCGTTCGGACTGCACCAGGTAGGCATCAAGCGCCTGCGCAGCCTCCTGAACCTGACCGGCTTCGAGGCGCTGGAGAATTGCCGCATTCATGTCGATGTAGGGCGAATGAAGGAGCTCGGCATCGTTGAGCAGACCGAAGGCCAGGCGCAGCTCGGCGGACAGATGGGCATAGAAGGTATTGAGGCGCTCACTGTCGGCCAGTTCGACGATGGCGGCGTGAAACGCCATGTTGGCGGTCCCCGCGCCGCTCCAGTCCTGCGCCTCACGGCAACGTTCGGCTGCGGCCACGGCCTGTGCCATGCGCTGCACGGCGGGATGTTTGGGGTAGGCCTGAGCCAGTGCCTGACATTCGATGAACCGGCGCACTCGGTATATATCGATGATCGAGGCCATATCCGGTATGGCGACGAACACTCCACGATTGGGCTCGTGCTTGAGCAGACCTTCCTGGGTCAGCACACGGAAAGCTTCGCGCAGGGTATTGCGAGAAATATCCAGGCTTTCACTCAGCGCAGCCTCTGACAGGCGCTGACCAGGCACCAGCTCACCATCGACCAGCTTGCGGCGGATTTCGGCCGTCACTGTTTCGCCAAGAGTGCGCGGGTTGTCGGGCATGTCTTTGCTCATCGTTCCATCCATTGTGCTTGGTGGGGCTGCCGGGCTCGCAGATGCTCCATGAGTCCGCCCCCCGAAGCAAGCGCTGCCGGGTGTCACCAGTTGCACAGCAATGGAACACAATCGGGTAATTAGGTAACAAAACAGTGCATATTGATGAACCATAAAATATTTATTGTTGAACAATATGCTCAGCATTAACCAACAATACAGCCCGACTCGAAGGGTCTTGGCACAGTGATTGCCTTGTCATGGACAACAGATCCTCCCCCATCCAGGAGCGCCCCATGCAAGCCCAGACCACCGCTGACTTCGCCCGCTCACGCCGCTCATCATTGATCGCGGCCATTTTCCTCATGGCCACTTCGGCCATTGGCCCAGGCTTCATCACCCAGACCGCCACCTTCACAGCAACCATGGGCGCCGCCTTTGCCTTCGGCATCCTTGCTTCGATCCTCATCGACTTCGTTGTCCAGCTGAACGTCTGGCGTATCGTCACCCTGACCCGCATGCGCGCCTCGGACCTGGCCAACGCGGCAATTCCCGGTAGCGGCTATGTGCTGGCGGTGCTGGTGATCTTCGGCGGGCTGGTGTTCAACGTCGGCAACATCGCTGGTGCCGGCCTGGGCCTGAATGCGCTGATGGGGCTGGATCCGAAATGGGGCGGCGGCCTCAGTGCGCTCGTCGCCATCGGTATCTTCCTGTCCAAGCGCGCAGGCATCGCAGTTGACCGTCTGATCGTGGTGCTGGGCCTGCTGATGATCCTGCTCACCCTGTTCGTCGCCATCGCCTCCAATCCGCCCCTGGGCGAAGCGTTGCGCCAAACTGTGTGGCCGGACACGATCAACTTCGCCACCATCACCACCATCGTCGGCGGCACTGTGGGCGGCTATATCACCTACGCCGGCGCACACCGCCTGCTGGATCGCGGCCTGGTCGGCGAGGAGCATGTGAAGGAAGTTACCAAGGCAGCGCTGAGCGGTATCGCGGTCACCGGCGTAATGCGCTACATCCTGTTCCTGGCGATTCTCGGCGTAGCTGCCAGCGGCGTGGTGATTGACACCTCAGGCCAGGGCGCCAACCCGGCGGCACAAGCCTTCCAGGCGGCGGCGGGCCAACTCGGCCTGCGCGCTTTCGGCCTGGTGCTCTGGGCTGCGGCCATCACCAGCGTGATCGGCGCGGCCTATACCTCAATGTCCTTCATCACCGCCTTCATGCCTGGCATCAGCGAACGTGGGCGTAACCGCGCTACGGTGTTGTTCATTGCTCTGTCGCTGAGCGCTTATCTCATGCTGGGCACTGCGCCAGCCGCTCTGCTGGTGTTCGCTGGCGGCTTCAACGGCCTGATTCTGCCGATTGGCCTGAGCATCTTCGTCTACGTCGGCTGGCGTCGATCCGACCTGATGGGCGGCTACCACTATCCACGCTGGCTGCTGACCCTGGGTGCCGTTACCTGCATCCTGACCTGGTACATGGCGGTCAAATCGGTCGGCCCGATTTTCGCCTTCCTCAACGTGGCCTGACTCCAGGAGACCCAACATGCCAACCATCGACCTCAACAGCGACCTGGGCGAGAGCTTCGGCCAGTGGTGCATGGGCGACGATGCCGCAATGCTCGACATCGTCACCAGCGCCAACGTCGCCTGTGGTTTCCACGCCGGCGACCCGGCCGGCATCCTGCGTACCCTCAGGGCCGCAGCGGCCAAGGGCGTGACCATTGGCGCCCATGTCGCCTACCCGGACCTGGTCGGCTTCGGCCGCCGCAACATGGATATCGCCAGCTTTGATCTGACTGCCGACGTGATCTACCAGATCGGCGCCCTGCAGGCCCTGGCCACTGCCGCCGGTACATCGGTGCGCTACGTGAAGCCCCATGGCGCGCTGTACAACACCATCGCCCACGACACGCGCCAGGCTCTGGCGGTGATCGAGGCGATCCGCGCCGTCGATGCACGCCTGGTGCTGGTCGCCCTGGCTGGCTCGCCGCTGGTCGAGCTGGCCCGTGGCGAAGGCCTGACCTGCATCGCCGAGGCCTTCGCCGACCGTGCCTACACGCCGCAGGGCACCCTGGTCTCGCGCCGCGAACCCGGTGCCGTGCTGCATGACGCCGAGCAGGTGGCCCAGCGCATGCTGCGCTTGGTGCAGACCGGCACGGTGGAAGCCATCGACGGCAGCACCACCCATATCGACGCCGACTCGATCTGCGTGCACGGCGACAGCCCCGGTGCCATCCAGATGGCCCGCGAGGTGCGCCAGTTGCTGGAGCAATCCGGCGTATCCCTGCAATCCTTCGCCGGAGCCGCCCAATGAATGCCATCCAACGAGCGCAGCAAGCCGCCATCGCCGCCGCGCGCGAAGCCCGTATCCGCTACCGCAACGGCCTGGTCACTCCCTCTGCCGGCGTGGCACCGGGCATGACCCAGGCCAACCTGATCGCCCTGCCCCGCGACTGGGCCTATGACTTTCTGCTCTACGCCCAGCGCAACCCCAAGGCCTGCCCGGTACTCGACGTGACCGACGCCGGCAGCCCGCACACGGTACTGGCAGAAGGCGCCGACCTGCGCACCGACCTGCCGCTGTACCGCATCTGGCGCGATGGCAAGCTGGCCGAGGAAGTCAGCGACGCTACCGCCGCCTGGGCGGAACACGCCGACATGGTGACCTTCCTGATTGGCTGCAGCTTCACCTTCGAGACCGGCCTGCAGGAGGCCGGCATCGAGGTGCGGCACATAGCAGATGGCTGCAACGTACCGATGTACCGTACCAACCGTGCCTGCCGTCCGGCGGGTCGCCTGCATGGCGAGATGGTCGTGTCGATGCGGCCGATCCCGGCGGATCGCGTGGCCGAGGCGGCCGGCATTTCCGGGCGTTATCCTTCGGTGCACGGCGCACCGGTGCATATCGGCGAGCCGGATCGGCTCGGCATCAAAGACCTGCAGGCGCCGGATTTCGGCGATGCGGTGCGCATCGAGCCCGGCGAAGTGCCGGTGTTCTGGGCCTGCGGCGTGACGCCCCAGGCGGCGGTCATGGCCTCCGGCGTGCCTTTCGCGATCACCCATTCGCCGGGCCATATGTTCATCACTGACGTGCCTGACAGCACGTACCACGTATAGGACAAGCCCGTGCGTTTTCTCCCAGCCAACCTCGATACGCTGCTCGTCGAACTGCAGGATCTCGACGAAACCCTGGCGCTGTTCGACGCGCTGCAGGCCGAGCCTATCGCCGGGGTCGAGGAAGTCGTCCCGGCGGCGCGGACGCTGCTGATCCAGTACCGGCCCAGCGCTATCGACCGCCAGGCGTTGATCGATGACATCGCCCGCCGCGACCTGAGCCAGCGCAGCACCCGCGAGAGCCGCCGCGTTGAAATTCCCGTGCATTACAACGGCGAAGACCTCGACGAAGTGGCCAGCTTGCTGGGCATCAGCCGTGAGGAAGTGGTACGCCGCCACACCAGCGCCGATTACGAAGTGGCCTTCTGCGGCTTCGCCCCCGGCTTCGGCTACCTGACCGGCGGCGCCGACTTCCAGGTGCCGCGCCGGCAGACGCCGCGCACGCGCATTCCAGCCGGCGCCGTGGCCCTCGCGGGCAACTTCAGCGGCGTGTATCCCAAGGCCACCCCCGGTGGCTGGCAGATCATCGGCGTCACACCGTTGCAGATGTGGGATTTGCAGCGCGACGAGCCGGCTCTGCTGCGCCCTGGCTACAAGGTGCGTTTTGTGGATGCCGGCCCGCTGCCGGCAGGTGGTCTGCCCGCCCATAAACAAACGACAGCCAGCAAGCCGCCGGCCGGTGCCCATCTTGAAATTCTCAGCCCCGGCCTGCAAACGGTGCTGCAGGATCTTGGCCGCGCAGGTCATACCGACCAGGGCGTGTCGATGTCCGGCGCCCTGGATCGCGGTGCCCTACGCGCGGCCAATCGCACAGTGGGCAATGACTCGGCCTGCGCCTGCCTGGAAGTGGTGCTCGGCGGTCTGAGCTTCCTCTGCCACGGTCGCACGCTCATCGCCATTACCGGCGCGCAAACGCCCATCACCGTCACCACTGCCAGCGGCCTGCAATGGCAGCCCGGTAATTACCAGCCCATCGAACTGGACGACGGCGACCGCGTCAGCCTCGGCGCGCCCCAGGCCGGGCTGCGCAGTTACCTGGCGATTCGCGGCGGCTTTGCCGTGGCGCCGGTGCTGGGCAGCCTGTCCTACGACAGCCTGGCCCAGGTCGGCCCGCCGCCGCTGAAAGCTGGAGACCGGCTGGGTTTCGAGGCAATCAGCGCCGGTTGCAGCGTATCGACGAGTGAAGGCCCGGCTTTCGAGCTGCCCACCGCCAAGGACATCATCACTCTGGATGTGGTGATGGGGCCGCGCAGCGACTGGTTCACCCCGGCGGCCATCGAACGCCTGAGCAGCCAGCTGTGGCGCGTCACCCCGCAATCCAACCGGGTCGGCATTCGCCTGGAAGGCGAGGTGCCGCTGGAGCGCTGTAAGCATGACGAACTGCCCAGCGAAGGCACTTCACTGGGCGCCATACAGGTGCCCGCGAGCGGCCAGCCGGTGCTGTTTCTCGCCGACCACCCGCTGACCGGCGGCTACCCGGTGATTGCCGCCGTGGCCAGCCACCACTTGGATCTGGCCGGGCAAATCCCGATCAACGCGCAGATCCGCTTCAACCCGATCGAGGCGTTCGCCGAACTCGAGCCCGACGCCTCCCATCTCACTGCCGATGCGAAGAACCAACCATGAAAAAAGTCCTGATCGCCAACCGTGGTGAAATCGCCGTGCGTATCGCCCGCGCCTGCCGTGATTACGGTGTAGCCTCCGTGGCCGTGTACGCCAATGCCGATATCGACGCCCTGCATGTGCGCCAGGCCGACGAAGCCTATGGGCTGGACGGCGAGCGCCCGGCCGACACCTACCTGAACATCGACAAGCTGCTGGCCATCGCCAAGCGCGCCGGTGCCGATGCTGTGCACCCCGGCTACGGCTTTCTCTCCGAGCGTGCCGACTTCGCCCGCGCCGTACAAGGCGCAGGGCTGATCTGGATCGGCCCGAACCCGGAAACCATCGATGTGCTCGGCGACAAGGTCGAAGCTCGCAAGCTCGCCCAGCAGGTCGGCGCGCCCCTGGTGGCCGGCACGCCCGGCCCGGTGCAGAGCGCCGCCGAGGTGCTGGCCTTCGCCGAACAGCATGGCCTGCCGATCGCCATCAAGGCCGCATTCGGCGGCGGCGGACGCGGCATGAAGGTCGCCTGGCGCATGGACGAAGTGGCCGAACTGTATGCCTCGGCGGTTCGTGAAGCCGAAGCCGCCTTCGGGCGCGGCGAATGCTTCGTCGAGCAGTTCCTCGACCGCCCACGGCATATCGAAGCCCAGGTGATCGCCGATAGCCACGGCAACGTGGTGGTGGTCGGCACCCGCGACTGCTCGCTGCAACGCCGCAACCAGAAGCTGGTGGAAGAAGCCCCGGCGCCTTTCATCACCGATGAGCAGCGCCAGCGCATTCACCAGTCCGCCCACGCCATCTGTGCGAAGGCCGGCTATGTCGGCGCCGGCACCGTGGAATACCTGCTCAGCGCTGATGGCACACTGTCATTCCTGGAGGTGAACACCCGCCTGCAGGTCGAACACCCGGTCACCGAGGAAACCGCCGGCGTCGATCTGGTCATCGAGCAATTGCGCATTGCCGACGGCCTGCCGCTGTCGTTCAGTGAAACACCGACGCCACGCGGCCACAGCTTCGAGTTTCGTATCAACGCCGAAGACGCCGGCAAGGGCTTTCTGCCCACCCCCGGCAAGATCAGCGAATTCCGCGCCCCGAGCGGCCCCGGTGTGCGCCTGGACAGCGGCGTGGAAAGCGGCTCGATGGTGCCTGGCACCTTCGACTCGATGATGGCCAAGCTGATCGTCACCGGCGCCACCCGCGAACAGGCCATCGCCCGCGCGCGCCGCGCCCTGGCCGAGCTCCAGATCGAGGGTATCGCCTCGGTGCTGCCCTTCCACCGCGCGGTGATGGATCACGACGATTTCACCGGTGGGCACTTCGCCGTGCACACGCGCTGGATCGAGACCGACTTCGCCGAGCAGATCACCCTGGCACCGCGCACCTTGCCGGCTGCTGGCGATACGGTGCTGCGCACCTTTATCGAGATCGACGGCAAGCGCCATGAACTGGGCCTACCCAGCGCCCTGCTGCAAGGCCTGGCGCCGTTGGGCGGCAGCGCCCAGACGGCACCACAGGCCGCTGCGCCTGTCGCCGAAGAAGGCCTGATCAGCGCGCCGATCTCCGGCAACTTGCACGCCTGGCTGGCCGAGGACGGCGCTCAGGTGAAAGCCGGCGAAGTGATCGCGGTCATGGAAGCCATGAAGATGGAAACCCAAGTCACCGCGCCAGCGGATGGCACCTTGCGTATTCGTGAACAGGCTGGCGCCTATCTGAATGCGGGGGCGGCGCTGGCCAGGCTGGAGGGCTGAGCAAGGCGCCGCGACTTTGTGAGGAACGGACAGGGATGTCCAACACGGTAGGGCGTACTCGCGAAGCAGTACGCCGTTACCCTTGTGCCAGGATTGGCATGATTTGGCGGACTGTTCGCTACGCTCCTGAGTCCGCCCTACGAACTGGCGTAGAGCGCAGCTATACCAGGAAATCGAATACAAGAAGGGCAGCCTAAGCTGCCCTTCTTGCTATCCGCTACGATCAGCGCGAACCCTGCTCCGCCAGCGCCACGGCCTTGAACATGGCGCGGCGCTTGTTCAGAGTTTCTTCCCACTCAAGGGCTGGCACCGAGTCAGCGACGATGCCGGCGCCGGCCTGGACGTGCAGCTCGCCGTCCTTGATCACGGCGGTACGAATAGCAATCGCCGTGTCCATATTGCCGTTCCAGGCGTAGTAGCCGACTGCACCGCCGTAGACGCCGCGTTTGACCGGCTCCAGCTCGTCGATGATTTCCATTGCGCGGATCTTCGGCGCACCGGACAGCGTGCCGGCCGGCAGAATGGCGCGCAAGGCGTCCATCGAGGTCAGGCCCTGTTTCAGCTCGCCGGTGACGTTGGAAACGATGTGCATGACGTTGGAGTAGCGCTCGATGACCATCTTCTCGGTCAGTTTCACCGAGCCGATTTCCGAGACGCGGCCAGTGTCGTTGCGGCCCAGGTCGATGAGCATCAGGTGCTCGGCAACTTCCTTGGCATCGGCCAGCAGGTCCTGTTCCAGCGCCAGGTCCTGCTCCTCGGTAGCGCCACGCGGGCGGGTGCCGGCGATGGGCCGCACGGTGACCAGGTTGTCCTCGACGCGCACCAGCACTTCGGGCGACGAACCCACCACGTGGAAGTCGCCGAAGTTGAAGAAGTACATGTAAGGCGTCGGATTGATGCAGCGCAGCGCGCGGTACAGATCAATGGGCGCCGCTTTGAACGGAATCGACATGCGCTGGGAAATCACCACCTGCATGCAGTCACCGGCCAGGATGTAGTCCTTGATGGCGCTGACCGAGCGTTCGTAATCCTCGCGGCTGAAGCTGGAGCGAAACGCTGGCTCCTCGCCTGCCGGCTTGTTCAGATCCACACCCAGACGCGGTGTGAACGGCTGACGCAGCTTATGCAGGATTTCCTGCAGTTGCGCCTGGCCACGCTCGAAGGCGTCCGCCTCGGCCGGGTCAGCCAGCACGATGGCGTGCATCTTGCCCGCCAGGTTGTCGAACACCACCACGGCATCGGAGACGTTGAGCAGAATGTCCGGCGTGCCCAGCGCATCGGGGTTCCCCCCGGCAGCCAGCTTGGGCTCGACGTAACGCACGCTGTCATAGGCGAAGTAACCGACCAGGCCACCATTGAAACGCGGCAACCCGGCGATGGTCGGCACCTTGTAGCGCGCCTTGAACTGCTCGACGAAGGCCAGCGGATCGGCGCACTCGTGACGCTCGACCTCGACGCCGTCGGTGGTGATCACCACGTCATGACCGTGCACACGCAGCACGGTGCGCGCCGGCAGACCAATGATCGAGTACCGGCCCCATTTCTCGCCGCCCTGCACCGATTCAAGCAGGTAGGAGTTGGGCGCATCGGCCAGTTTCAGGTAGATCGACAGCGGCGTGTCGAAGTCGGCGATGGTTTCGCAGGCAAGCGGAATGCGGTTGTAGCCTTCAGCGGCTAAACGCAGGAATTCTTCATGGGTCATGATCAGCCTCATGGCTCGGGGTAAACGGTCGGGTGCAAACGGGCCGCGCAGCGGCGGCAGGACGGGATCAGGCGCGCCAGCGCCAACGGGCCAGAGCCTTGATCACTTTCATCCAGAGTTTGCAGCTGACCACCACGGTGCGATCTCGACAGGCGGGGAATAGGGAGAGCGACCAAGGTAGCGCAGCCGCTCAGGCTAAGCAACCCGTAGGAGCCCGCTTGCGGGCGATCAACCGAATCATCGCCCGCAAGCGGGCTCCTACGCACAAATGCGATTACAGCAACTCAGCCAGGCTATGAACCACCAGACTCGGCTCTTCCTCGGCAATCGGCCGGCCATGGTTGTAGCCATAGCTCACTGCGATGCACGGTACGCCCGCAGCGCGCGCGGCCAGCACGTCGTTGCGCGAGTCGCCGATGAACAGCGATTGCGCCGCGGTGACATCAGCCAAGCGCATCACCTGCAACAACGCCGCCGGGTCCGGCTTCTGTTGCGGCAAGGTATCGCCGCCGATGATCCAGCGGAAATAGCCGCCCAGGCCAACCTGCTCCAGCAGCGGCGCGACGAAGCGCTCCGGCTTGTTGGTCACCACCGCCAGTTCCACGGCTGCAGTGCTGAGCGCCTCGAGCAGCTCGTGCACACCGGGATAGAGCGCGGTCAGGTTGTGGCAGTCGGCATAGATATCGAGAAAGCGCGCCAGTGCCTCTTCCGTCTCGGCGTCACCCACGGCGGCGTGATCCAGACCACCGGCCAGGGCACGGCGCACCAACACCCGTGCGCCATTGCCGACCCAGTCACGGACCTTTTCAACGCCAGCCGGCGGGCGCTCCAGCTCTGCTAGCATGCGGTCGACCGCTGCGGCCAGATCGGGCACCGAGTCAATCAGCGTGCCGTCCAGGTCGAACATCACCAGGCGCGGCAGCTCACCGGCGCACAGCGCGCGCAGCGGTTTCATCCACGCACCTGGGCCAGCTCGGCACGCATGGCGTCGATCACCGCCTTGTAGTCAGGCTGGTTGAAGATCGCCGAGCCGGCGACGAAGGTGTCGGCGCCCGCTTCGGCGATCTCGCGGATGTTCTGCACGTTGACGCCGCCGTCGATCTCCAGGCGGATCTCGCGACCGCTGGCGTCGATCAGCGCGCGCGCCTCACGCAGCTTGTCGAGGGTGCCGGGAATGAACTTCTGCCCGCCAAAGCCGGGGTTGACGCTCATCAGCAGGATCATGTCGACCTTGTCCATCACGTACTTGAGCACGTCCAGCGGGGTGGCCGGATTGAACACCAGACCCGCCTTGGCGCCGCCGGCCTTGATCAGTTGCAACGAACGGTCGATGTGCTCGGAGGCTTCCGGGTGGAAGGTGATGTACGAGGCGCCGGCCTCGATGAAGTCGCCGATGATGCGATCCACCGGCTTGACCATCAGGTGTGCGTCGATCGGCGCGGTGATGCCGTACTTGCGCAGCGCCGAGCAGACCATCGGGCCGATGGTCAGGTTGGGCACGTAGTGGTTGTCCATGACATCGAAGTGGACGATGTCCGCACCGGCGGCGAGTACGTTGTCCACTTCTTCACCCAGGCGGGCGAAGTCAGCGGAAAGGATCGACGGGGCGATGGCGAAGGGTTGCATGGCGCACCTCTGAGAACCGATTTGGGATCTCGCGAGCTAGAGCCGGGCTAGGCAAAAACTGGCGAGAACGTAACGAAGTGAAGTAACAGCCGCAGGCTGGCCCGTAGGGGGAGCGCAGCGAATCAAGCGGAGTTTACTGAAGTAAATGAGCATTCCGAGCCTGTTTTTAACGACGGCTGGCCGACGCGCAGCAGATCGCAAACGGTTCGTAGTGCTGGATCACGGTGGCGCGCATTGTAACGGCTGTGGCGCCCTTGATCGACAAGCGCAGGAGACAGTGGGAGGCGCTTCAGCGGCGAGCGTCTGGCCTTGTGCCAAGCCAGTCGCGGCTAAAGCCCCTCCCACAATAGCGACCTGATTCAGATACCGCCGAGGCAGAGGTACTTGATCTCCAGGTACTCATCCAAGCCGTATTTGGAGCCTTCACGACCGAGGCCGGAGGCTTTCATGCCACCGAATGGCGCTACCTCGTTGGAGATCAGCCCGGTGTTGATGCCGACCATGCCGTACTCCAGCGCTTCGGCGACACGGAAGGTGCGCCCCAAGTCGCGGGTATAGAAGTAGCCGGCCAGGCCGAACTCGGTGTCGTTGGCCTGGCGTACCACCTCGGCTTCGTCGTTGAAGCGGAACAGTGGCGCCAGCGGACCGAAGGTTTCTTCACGGGCCACACGCATATCAGGGGTGACGTCGGTGATGACCGTCGGCTCGAAAAAGTGCCCGCCCAGCTCATGCGCCTTGCCGCCCTGCAGCACCTTGGCGCCCTTCTCCAGCGCATCGGCCAGATGCGCCTGCACCTTGGCCACGGCATTACCGTCGATCAACGGCCCAATGACGACGCCTGCTTCATCACCCGGGCCAACCCGCAGTTTGGCCACGGCCGCAGCCAGCTTTTCGGCAAAGGCATCGTAGACGGCCTCGTGTACATACAGGCGATTGGCGCAGACGCAGGTCTGCCCGGCGTTGCGGTACTTGGCCACCAGCGCGCCTTCGACCGCTGCGTCGAGATCGGCATCCTCGAAGACGATGAACGGCGCATTGCCGCCCAGCTCCAGCGAAAGTTTCTTCAGGGTCGGAGCGCATTGCTCCATCAGCTTGATGCCAACGCCGGTGGAGCCGGTGAACGACAACTTGCGCACGATGGGGTTGGCGCACAGCTCAGCGCCGACTTCGCGGGAACGCTCGGCATCGGCCGGCAGTACGCTGAACAGCCCGGCCGGGATGCCCGCGCGCTCGGCCAGCACAGCCAGCGCCAGGGCACTGAACGGTGTCTGCGGCGCCGGCTTGAGCACCATGGCGCAGCCAGCGGCCAGCGCCGGACCGGCCTTGCGGGTGATCATCGCCGCCGGGAAGTTCCAGGGCGTGATCGCCGCGGTCACGCCAATGGGCTCCTTGGTCACGATCAGGCGCTTGTCCGGCTGGTGGCCTGGGATGGTGTCGCCGTAGACGCGCTTGGCTTCCTCGGCGAACCATTCGATGAAGGATGCCGCGTAAAGCACCTCACCGCGCGCCTCGGTCAGCGGCTTACCCTGCTCGGCCGTCATGATCCGCGCCAGATCTTCCTGATTGGCCAGCATCAACTCGTACCATTTGCGCAGACGTGCGGCGCGCTCCTTGGCGGTCAGTGCGCGCCAGGCCGGCTGAGCAGCCTGGGCGGCCTCGATGGCGCGGCGGGTTTCGTCGGCGCCCAGGTTGGGCACGAAACCCAGCGATTGGTCATTGGCCGGGTTGAAGATTTCCGTGGCACTCCCATCGGGTGCATCGCACCACTTGCCGTCGATATAGGCCTGGTGGCGCAGCAGATCGGGATCGTTGAGTTGCATAAGTCGCTCCTGCAGTTGAGCGCACTCGGCGCCCAACTGACATATTCAATCGAAAGGAATCACTCGGCCGGCGGCAGATCCTTGGTGAAGGTCTGGTCGTTCTCGCCACGGAAGAAACGGGTGCCGTAGATCAGCAGGCACAGTCCCAGGCCGATGGCGAATGCCCAGCCGGCACCCTTGATCGCCAGTACCGCGCCGATCACGCCGGCAATGCCCAGGTCACGCTGGCTGCGCGCCTCCATGATGCCCAGGCGCACGCTGACGTAGCCCTGGATCAGCAGGGTCAGCGCCAGCGCCACACCGAGAATCGGCTGCACCAGGGTCACCACCGGCAACAGCAGCAGACCGGTGTTGGTGCCCCAACGGAACGAGCCGACGCCGCCGTAGATGGATTTCATCGCCTTGGCGCCACCCTTGAAGCGTTCGGTGATCACCACCTGCATGGCGGACCACTGCGGACCACACATGGCCACGTCCGGCCCGAAGATGCTCATGAAGGCATTGCGCCCACCGAAGATCAGGTGCGAGCGGTCGGGGTTGAAGTCGACCTTCTCGTCACGGCGCACATGGTCGGCTTCGCCGAGGATCGCCTTGGCGCCGAGCACGTCGCCGAACACCACCAGATAGGCGGCGAACACGGTGGGAATGGCGGTGATGAACATCATCAGCGGCGGCATGCCCAGACCGAACACCGTGTATTCGTTGAACAGGGTGACGAAGTCCGGCTGGCTGAAGCCCCACTCGATGCTCGGCCACGGCGCCTCACCGAAGATCGGCGCGACGATCACCGCCAGCAGGATGATCGGGAAGATGCCCAGCTTGGCGAAGTTCCACCAGAAGCGGTTGCGCTTCTTCAGCTCCTGGAAATGGATGGAAAACACCAGGTAAAAGGCGATGCCGATGGCAATGGAAATGGTCCAGGGGAAGGCATCGAAACGGCCGCCTTCCTTGAACACCGTCACCACCGCACTGAGGCCGGCGCCCATGATGATGCCGGCCTTGAGCGCGGAAGGCACCAGCGACACCACCTTGCGCGCCATGCCGGTCATGCCCAGGCCGATGGAAAATATCCCCAGCATCAACTGGAAGGCAATCAGCGCATGCACCCGCTCCGGGCCCTCCGGGAACTGGCTGCAGTAGGCCATCAGCAGTGGGATCGCCGGGGTGATCCAGCCCGGAACGACCGGATCGCCCAGCAAATGGTGAGTCAAGTACAGCAGGCCATTGAGCATGACCACTGCCAGCGCCACCTCGAAGGGCATGCCGAGGAATTCGGTCATCAGCGGAATCGCCGCCAGATCCACCGCGCACATGAGCAGGCCCTGCATGTAGTCGGAGATTTCAAAGCGGTAATGAATGAAAGGCAGACGCACCTTGAATGGCCCCACCGGCCAGTAGGGGGCTTCCACACCAAGGTCTTGTTGATGCAGTTCGGACATTTGAGTCACCCAGCTTTATTAGAGTTGTATTTCAGCCGGCCCCAGTACACTGGGGCCTTTCATCTTCGTTGCGGTAATCAGTAGGCGGCGCGGTAGATCTGCTCGATGTCGCCGGCCGTCAGGCGGCGCGGGTTGTTGCGCATCAGGCGGTCGATCTTGCTGGCCTCTTCGGCCATGGCCGGGATGGCATCTTCCGGCACGCCGAAGCTGCGCATGCCCTTGGGAATGTCGACGCTGGCGCACAGCTCGGCCATGGCCTCGACGGCCAGGTCGGCGGCGGCCTTGTCGCTCAGGCCATAGGTCTGCACACCGAGAGCAGCAGCGATCTCGGCCATGCGCTCGATGCAGGCCAGCTTGTTCCAGGCCATCACGTAGGGCAGCAGCAAGGCATTGCTGACGCCGTGAGCGATATTGAAGCGACCGCCCAGCGGGTAGGCCAGCGCATGCACAGCGCCCACGCCGGCATTACCGAAGGCCATGCCAGCCATCAGACTGGCAGTGGCCATGTCTTCGCGAGCGAGCAGATCCGCCGGATTGGCGTAGGCCTTGGGCAGCGCCTTGGCGATCAGCTTGATTGCGGCGATGGCCAGGGCGTCGGTGATCGGCGAGGCATTGACCGACAGGTAGGACTCCACCGCATGCACCAACGCATCGACGCCACTGGCGGCGGTCACGCCACGCGGGCAGGTCAGGGTCATCAGCGGGCTAACCAGGGCCACGTCGGGCAGCAGGTAATCGCTGACGATGCCCTTTTTCAGTTGCGCCTGCTTGTCGGAGAGGATCGACACATTGGTCACTTCCGAGCCGGTGCCAGCAGTGGTCGGAATGGCAATCAGCGGCGGGCCTTTACGCTTGATCTGATCGACGCCGAACAACTCTTCCAATGCACCGTCATGCCCGACATAGCCAGCCACCGCCTTGGCGATATCGATGGCGCTGCCGCCACCGACGCCGATCAGGCCATCGTGGCCGCCGTCGCGATAGACCTTGGCGCAGGCTTCGACGATGGCGATCTCCGGCTCCGGCTCGACACCGTCATAGATGCCATAGCGGCGCTCGCCGAGTTGCTTGAGGACATGCTCGACCGTACCGGACTTGATCAGGATGGTGTCGGTGACGATCAGCGGATTGGTGATATTCAGTCGAGACAGTTCGAGAGCCAGTTGCTCCACGGCACCCTGGCCGGTCAGTAGCTTGTTGGCGATCTTGAATGCGGCAGTGTTCATCAGCAGGCCCCTTGTGCGTTGTTGTGCTGAGCGGGTTCGGGGCTTGCCATAGCCAATCCTGTGCCAGCTCGCTGAAAGCGGCGTGCTAGAAGGCTTGCGTCGATTTGTCACAGCGCGCAGCGGGTTGCGCTTGATCAGAAAACCAATCAAATGAGCCTTTTACGATCCATTTTCCAATCAACCCTGCTCCCAGCGCTTCATCTTCTGCACCAGCGTCGCCTGGCTCAGACCGAGCACCTTGGCCGCTTCACGGGTGGTCTTGTGCTGCATCAGGGCGCGGCGGATGAGGCGCCGCTCGAGGTTCTCCACCTGCTTGCGCAATGGCAGCAGGTCGTCGACATCGCTGCGAGCGACGCGCATTTCCTCCGGCAGATCGCACAGTTCGATGCGTTCACCACTGCAGGTCACCACCAGGCGCTCGACCAGATTGATCAGCTCACGGATGTTCCCGGGCCAGGCGTAGTCGGTCAGCGCGTCGAGCGCCTCGAGCTCCCAGCTCAGCAATCGACCATAACGCTGATTGAATTCGGCCAGGTAGAAATCCAGCAACGGCTGAATTTCCTCGGGGCGCTCGCGCAGCGCCGGAATGTGGATCGGCACGACGTTGAGGCGGTAGTAGAGGTCGGCGCGAAAACGGCCCTCGGCGACCATCGTGCGCAAGTCGTGGTGGGTGGCGGTGATGATGCGTACATCCACCTCCTTCAGCTCCAGACCACCGACCGGAATGAAGCGACTCTCCTCAATCACCTTGAGCAGCTTGACCTGCAGCGGCAATGGCAGATCACCGATCTCATCGAGAAAGACCGTGCCGTGGTGCGCCAGCTCCAGCAGACCGCGCTTGCCCTTGCTACCGGCGCCGGTGAACGCGCCTGGCACATAGCCGAACAACTCAGCCTCGATCAGGTTCTCCGGCAGCGCACCGCAGTTCAGCGCCAGAAACGGCTGCGCCGCGCGCGGGCTGCTCTTGTGGATGTACTGGGCGATCAGGGTCTTACCGACGCCGGTTTCCCCTTGCAACAGCACCTTCACGTCGCTGGCCGCGACCTGCCGCGCCTGCATGAAGACGCGCCCGGAGGTGGGCTGATCGGCGACTGGCGAGGCATCGAGCAGATCGTCACGCTGCCCGGCATGCAGCTTGGCCGTGCTGTTGCGCAGCTGCTTGAGTTGCTGCAGCTCGTCGCGCTCGTGCTTCATGCGCAGCAGCTCGGTCATGTCGCGCACGGTACTGACCACGTAGCGCACGCGTCCATCGGCAGCGAAGATCGGCGTACCACTGACCAGCAGGCGTTTGCCCTGGCTTACGCTCTGCATCAGCGACAGCGCCTTGCCTTCCTTGAGCACACGCAAGGACACCGACTGCGAGATCACACCCTGCTCTACCAGCGCCTGCATGTGCTGGCCGACGACATCCTCGGCACGCAGCCCGGTCAGGCGCTCATAGGCACTGTTGACCTTTAGGGTGATGCCATCGGCGTCGGTGATGTAGACGCCATCGTGCAACGCGTCGATCAGCTCACGAAAACCGGGATCATCGAAGTCCATCTGGCCGCCTTGTTACGAAGGAGAAACTACACATTCTACGCCCGGAAACGAGCAAGGCCCCGCCGGTTTCCCGGCGAGGCCCTAAGCATGCAGCTGCAGCGATTTATTCCGGCGCCGAAGTTCGCAGCTTCTCGCTACGCCCACGCAGCCACTCCAGAGTCAGCAGCAGCAGGACGGAGAAACCGATCAGCAGGGTCGCCGCGGCGGCGATGGTTGGCGACAGGTTCTCGCGGATGCCGCTGAACATCTGCCGCGGCAGGGTGGCCTGCTCGGGGCCGGCGAGGAACAGGGTCACCACCACTTCGTCGAACGAGGTGGCGAAGGCGAACAGCGCACCGGAGATCACGCCCGGCGCGATCAGCGGCAGGGTCACCCGGCGAAACGCCGTCAATGGCGAGGCGCCGAGACTGGCGGCGGCACGCACCAGGTTGTGGTTGAAGCCCTGCAGCGTCGCCGACACGGTGATGATCACGAACGGCACGCCGAGCACTGCGTGCACCAGGATCAGCGACAGGTAGCTGTTGCCCATGCCTAGCGGGGCGAAGAACAGGTAGCTGGCAACACCGATGATCACCACCGGGACGATCATCGGCGAGATCAGCAGGCTCATCACCAGGGCCTTGCCACGGAACTCGCCACGGGTCAGGCCAATGGCGGCCAGGGTGCCGAAGACCATGGCCAACAGGGTGGCGGCCGGGGCGATGATCAGGCTGTTCTTCAGTGAGCGCATCCAGTCGGCGGACATGAAGAAGTCTTCGTACCAGCGCAGCGAGAAGCCCTGCAGCGGGTAGACCAGGAAGGTTCCGGAGTTGAACGACAACGGCACGATCACCAGCACCGGCAGGATCAGAAACAGCAGCACCAGGCCGCAGAGAATGCGCAGGCCGTAGTACCAGAGGCGCTCGACGGGTGACATGTAGGGGCTGAGCATGGCTGTGACTCCATTTAGCGTTTAGCTCCCCTCTACCATTTATGGGAGAGGGGCTGGGGGAGAGGGCGCTCTTCATGCGCCCTCCTCCCGTGTTCGGTTACCGAGAAGCAGTGGTGCCGAAACAAGCACCCTCTCCCGCCCTTCGGGCACCCTCTCCCGCAAGCGGGAGAGGGGCATCAGATGGCCTGCTGCGCAGACCGTTTTTTAGCCAAGCCTCAGCTTGCTGGCGCCGACCAGCCAGCTGTACACCACGTACAGCACCAGCGTCGCGGCCAGCAGCAGGCCGCCGAGGGCCGTGGCCATGCCCCAGTTGATGGTGGTGTTGGTGTAGAAGGCGACGAAGTAGCTGATCATCTGGTCATTCGGGCTGCCCAGCAGCGCCGGGGTGATGTAGTAGCCAATCGACAGGATGAACACCAGCAGGCAACCGGCGCCGACACCGGCCAGGGTCTGCGGGAAGTACACCCGCCAGAAGCTGGCGAACGGGTGGCAGCCGAGTGACACCGCCGCGCGCATGTAGCTGGGCGAGATACCCTTCATCACGCTGTAGATCGGCAGGATCATGAACGGCAGCATGATGTGCACCATGGCCACGTACACGCCGCTGCGGTTGAACACCAGTTGCAGCGGTTGCTCGATGATGCCCAGCGATATCAGCGCGCTGTTGATCAACCCTCCTGACTGCAGCAACACGATCCAGGCCGCCACCCGCACCAGAATCGAGGTCCAGAACGGCAGCAGCACCAGAATCATCAGCAGGTTGCCCTGCCGCGTCGGCAGGTTGGCCAGCAGGTAGGCCAGCGGGTAAGCCAGCACCAGGCAGATGGCGGTGATCACCAGGCTCATCCAGAAGGTACGGGCGAAGATATCCAGATAGATGGCCTGATCCGGCGTGGCCTTGGCCAGTTCGCCGAGGTCGTCGATGCGGTGATCGAGCGCTGCCAGCAGGTAGTAAGGCGTGACCGACGACGCATTGCGGCGGATCACCTGCCAGTAGGCGGGATCACCCCAGCGCTCGTCCATATCGAGGAAGGCCTCCTGGTAGGACGCCGGTTCCTCGCTTAGCGGCAGTTTGCGCGCGGTGGCGCTGACCAGGCTGCGAAAGCCCGCCAGTTCCATGTTCAGGCGCTTGGACAGATCGCCCAGACTCTGGTTACGCCGCGCTTCGAGCATATCGCTGGCAATCGCCCGGTACGCCGCCTCATCCGGCAGGCCACGGCCATCCCAGGCAGCAATCGCCTCGACGGTGCGCGGCAGGCTGCCGACCACTTCCGGGTTGTCCACACTGCGCAGCAGCAAGGCGCCGATGGGCAGCAGGAAGGTCAGCAGAAGGAACAGCAACAGCGGCAGGATCAGTGCCTTGGACTTCAAGCGATTGAGACGCTCGGCACGGGCCAGTCGCTGCTTCAGGCTTGGCCCGGGCAAATCATTGGCAGGCAGTACGGCGGCCATGGACAACTCCGCAAGCTAAGGCCGCATCTGGCGGCAGAAATTCGGGGATACGACAAACATCGATTGGGCAGCTCCGCCCCCTCATCCGGCGCTATGCGCCACCTTCTCCCGTAGGAGAAGGGGACGAGGAAGGCGTCGCTGCGCGACGCACGGGTTAACGGGCCGCCCAGGCGTTGAAACGCTGCTCCAGCTGCTCGCCGTAGTCAGCCCAGAAGGTCACGTCGATGGCCACCTGGTTGGCGATGTTTTCCGGGGTGGTCGGCATCAGGCTCAGACGCTCCGGCGCCAGCAGCTCGATGGCCTGCTTGTTGGCCGGGCCGTAGGCGATGTTCTCCGAGTAGGTCTTCTGCGCTTCGGGTTTGACCGAGAAGGCGATGAACTGCTTGGCCAGCTCGGCGTTCTTGGCGCCACGCGGAATGGCCCAGGAGTCGAAGTCGTAGATGCCGCCGTTCCACACTACTTGTAGGTTGCTCTCGCCCTGCACCGCCGCGATGCGGCCGTTGTAGGCCGAGCTCATCACCACGTCGCCGGAGGCGAGGTACTGCGGCGGCTGAGCGCCGGCCTCCCACCACTGGATGTTCGGTTTCAGCTCATCGAGCTTCTTGAATGCGCGATCCTGACCTTCCTTGGTGGCGAGCACCTTGTACACGTCCTTGACCGGCACGCCGTCGGCCATCAGGGCAAATTCCAGGGTGTACTTGGCGCCCTTGCGCAGGCCGCGCTTGCCCGGGAATTTCGCCACATCCCAGAAGTCGGCCCAACTGGTCGGCGCTGCGCTGAGTTTGTCAGCGTTGTAGGCGAGCACCGTGGACCAGACGAAGAAGCCGACGCCGCACGGCTGGATGGCGCCGTCGATGAAGTTGGCTTCATCGCCGAACTGGGCCGGCTCGAGCTCCTCGAACAGACCTTCGTCGCAACCGCGGGCCAGCTCCGGCGACTCCACCTCCACCAGATCCCAGCTCACGCTGCGGGTGTCGACCATGGCTTTGACCTTGGCCATTTCACCGTTGTATTCGCCGCCCAGCACCTTGTTGCCGGTTTCCTTCTCGAAAGGTTCGTAGAAGGCCTTGACCTGCGCCGCCTTGTTCGCGCCGCCGAAGGAAACCACGGTCAGGTCCACCGCCAGTGCCGGCATGGCACAGCTAACGCCCAGGGCCAACGCCGCGAGCTTCAGGGATTTCGTCATTCTTATCAGCTCCTCTGTGTTACGGGGTAAAGGTGAAGCACTGCGCGAAAGGCTCACTCGACGTGGAGTGGATCCAGCGCGCGGACATGCTCGACAGACCAGCCGAGCGGAACCAGGTCACCAACCGCCAGCGCCGGATCGAGTTCGGCCACGGGTTGCTTGACGTAGAAATCGGATTTGCCGCAGACCTCCATGCGGATGCGCACGTGGTCGCCCAGGTAGATGAACTCGGCGATGCGCCCGGAGAAGCGGTTCGGGCAGGCCTCGCTGTGGCCGTTGAGGCGAATGCGCTCGGGGCGGATCGACAGGCTCACCGCCTCACCGACGGCGCCGACGTTGACCGCTGTGGCGCGCACTTCCTCACCGCGCGCCAGGCGCACCACGCACTGCTCGCCATCGCGACTGACCAGCTCGCCAGCCAGACGATTGTTCTCGCCGATGAACTGGGCAACGAAGGTGTTGTGCGGCGCTTCGTAGAGTTCGCGCGGCGGGGCGATCTGCTGGATCTCGCCCTGATGGAACACAGCCACGCGGTCGGACATGGTCAGCGCCTCGCCCTGGTCGTGGGTGACGTAGACCACGGTTACGCCCAGGCGCTGGTGCAGGTGCTTGATCTCCATCTGCATGTGTTCGCGCAGTTGCTTGTCCAGCGCGCCGAGGGGTTCGTCCATCAGCACCAGCTGCGGCTCGAACACCAGCGCACGGGCCAGGGCCACACGCTGCTGCTGACCACCGGAAAGCTGGCCGGGGTAACGGTTGCGGAACGAATCGAGCTGCACCATCGACAGGGCGCGTTTGACCCGCTCGCTGATATCGGTGCGCGACATGCCACGCACGCTCAGCGGGAAGGCCAGGTTCTCGGCCACGGTCATGTGCGGGAACAGCGCGTAGTTCTGGAACACCATGCCGATGTCGCGCTTGTGCGGCGGCAGTTTGTTCAGCGAGCGGCCATCGAGGAGGATTTCGCCAGCGGTCGGCGTCTCGAAACCGGCCAGCATCATCAGGCTGGTGGTCTTGCCGGAACCGGACGGGCCGAGCAGGGTCAGAAACTCACCCTTGCGGATATCCAGGTTGAGGTCTTTGACGATCAGCGTTTCGCCGTCATAGCTCTTCTGTACGCCACGGAAGCTCACCAGTACATCGTTTGCCATCACACCACACCCTTGTTCTTGTCTCAGGCCGATGACTCAAGAGTAGGTTGACAAGACCGGGTGAAAAATCGGGCGGGATGACAAGCTGATATCAGGCGCGAGGAAATTCTTGTGTAGGGATTGCCCTACAAATTCCGAGTAATCGCATCGGTTATACAGCGCATGAAAACCGTGGGAGCGGCTTCAGCCGCGAAGCTCCGGTGGGCGATTCATCGCGACTGAAGCGGAGTGCCGCCCAGCCGCTCCTACGAAAGCGGTCGCTCAGACCAGGCGATGCTCCATGGCGTAACGCACCAGATCCGCCATCGAATGCGCGCCAAGCTTCTGCATCAGGCGCGCCTTGTGTGTGCTCACGGTCTTGTTGCTGATCGCCAGGTGCAGAGCGATGTCGTTGACGCCTTCGCCGCGTACCAGACGCTCGAACACCGAGAACTCGCGCTCGGACAGTTGCGCATGGGGCGGACGCGAATCGGTCAGGCCGACCTCGAAGACCATGCGGTCGGCCAATGCCGGGTCGATATAACGCCCACCGCTGGCCACCTTGCGAATCGCGGTGATCAGCAGCGCCGGGTCGCTGTCCTTGGTGGCATAACCGGCGGCACCAGCCTTGAGCGCACGCGCCGCCATCTGCGCCTCGTCGTGCATCGACAGCACCAGGATAGCCGGGGCCTCGGTCAGCGCACGGATGCGCGGAATGGCCTCCAAACCGTTGACACCGGGCATGGAGATATCCAGCAGCACCACGTCGCAAGGCGTGCGCCGCAGCACCTCGAGCAGTTGCTCGCCGTTACATGCCTCGCCCGCTACCTCGAGATCGCGTGCCATGCCGATCAGTTGCTTGATGCCTTCCCGCACTATGGTGTGGTCTTCGGCCACCAGTACCCGAATCACGCTGCGATCTCCTCTTCCAGATTGATGCGCGCACACAGGGTAGTGCCCTCGCCCGGCTGGCTGTCAATCTGCAACTGGCCACCAAGCATGAGCATGCGCTCCTGCATGCCGACCAGGCCGAAAGATTGCCCCGGCTTGCGCAGCACCGGATCGAAGCCCTTGCCATCGTCGACCACCGACAGACACAGGCTGCCGCACTCCTGCCACAAACGCACCTCGACGCTGTGCGCGCCAGCGTGGCGCATGATGTTGGTCAGCGCCTCCTGGAGGATGCGGAACAGGCCGATGGCCTGGGCATCCGGCAGATGCGGCAGGTGCTCCGGCACTTCGACCAGGCAAGGAATCTGCGTGCGCTCCTCGAAGCGCCGCACTTGCCACTCGATGGCAGAGGCAATGCCGGCATCGAGAATCGGCGGGCGCAGCGCCGTAGCCACATCACGCACCAGTTGGAACAGCTGGGCGATCAGACGCTTCATGCTCGCCAGGCGTTCGTCCAGTTCAGGCATCTGCCCGGCGCAGACCAGCTCGCACATGGCCGTCTCCAGTTTGAGCACAGTCAATACCTGACCAAGCTCGTCGTGCACTTCGCGGGCAATACGCGCCTTCTCTTCCTCACGCACGCTTTCCAGGTGCGCCGATAGTTCGCGCAGACGCGCCCGCGAATGGCCAGTGCCAGCTCGGCCAGCTTGTTCTCGGTGATATCCCAGAGGATGCCGTCCCACACCACCCGGCCATTGCCCAGCGGACGCGCGGTGGTACGAATGTCCGCCCACAGCACCTCCTGCTCGGCGGTGAGGATGCGCCCCTGCCAGTACCAGTCGCTTTCGCCTTCCAGCGCCAGCGTCTGGCTGTTCAGATAGCTGTTCAGATCCTGCGGATGTACCAGGCTGCGGATGCCGCGCTCCTCACGCTGCAGCTCCTGCGCCGGCCAGCCGACCATCTCCTGGCTGGCCTCGCTGATGTAGGCAAAGTTGACCACCGCTCCCGGCCCGGCGCGCTCCAGGCGGAACACCAGGCCGGGCACGTTGCCGGCGATGCCCTTGAAGCGCGCCTCGCTCTCCTCCAATGCCGCACGAGCGCGACGGCGTTCGGTGACGTCGCTGAGAAACACCACCAGGTACTCGGCCTGGCGATAGCGTAGGAAACTCAGCGATACGTCAGCCGGCATGCGGCTGCCATCGGCGCGCAGGCAGTCGACCTCAAAGCTGGGTGAACCCTCGTCCTGCTCGCGCACGCGCTTCCACAGGTTGAGCCAGCGGTCCATATGCAGGCCGGGTTCCAACTGACTCAATGGCTTGTCCACCAGCTCACCGGGGGCGTAGCCGAGCATGCGTTCGGCGGCGCGGTTGGCGTAGCGCAGGTGGCTGTCCCAGTTGACCCAGAGGATGCCGACCGTGCTGTGGTCGATGGAGAACTGGCTCAGGCGCAATGCCTCGGCGGCCTGCTGGTGACGATCCAGCTCGCCGCGTGCGGCCAACAGCCCACGCTCCAGCGAACGTGTCTGCTGCCGCTGCCGATAAAGCGCGGTTGCCCCCAGCATCAGCAGCAGGCCGAAAAATAGCGCGAGCGTCTTCCAGAAGCCGACGAAATCGGTGGACTGTGGATAGCGCAGCGGCATCCAGGTGTCGCGCAACTCCTCCAGTTCGCGCGCCGGCAGCGCCTTCAGGGTCTGATCGACGATACCGGACAACAGCGCTTGATCGCGGCGCGTGGCCAGGCGCAGGAGCTGCGGCAAACCGATGTCGCCAACGATGCTCAGGCTGGAGAAACGCGACTCGCGCAGCAGCAGGCTGAGGCTCACCTCGTCCAGCACCGCATAACTGACCTCCTGATTCAGCACCAGCAACAGCGCCGAACGCTCCGAAGGCGTCGCCCGCAGACGCAGGTTGGTATGAGTGCGCTCCAGGTATTCGGCAGCCTGGCTCGGCGAGCGCAGGGCCACCATCTGCTCCAGCGGCAACTGGTCGAGGTCCACCGCACCATTGCCGCTGCGCTCGCCGACCACCAGATGCGGTACTCGCAGGTAAGGCATGGAGTAATGCCAGATGCGCAGGCCGGCCGGCGTCTGCTGCAGGCCTGGCGCCAGATCCACC
This sequence comes from Pseudomonas oleovorans subsp. oleovorans, assembly GCF_002197815.1. Lineage (GTDB taxonomy): Bacteria > Pseudomonadota > Gammaproteobacteria > Pseudomonadales > Pseudomonadaceae > Aquipseudomonas > Aquipseudomonas oleovorans. The sequence continues at coordinate 18,329 of NZ_NIUB01000031.1, read as the reverse complement.
TCGCCCGCGCTGGCTGCCCGCTCCAGCGCCTCCAGATTCGGATACAGGCGCCAGTCCGGCGCGACGCCCATGCCTTCGAGCAGACGCTGCATCAGCTCGACATTGGCGCCCGTCAACCGTCGGTTCTGGCCACGCAGAACCCAAGGCGCCTGCTGGATCAGGCCCACGCGCAGCACGGGATGCTCCTTGAGCCAGGCGCGCTGCTCGGCATCGAAAGCCGGACGCAACGGCATACGCGCGCTCTCGGCCCAGACAGTAGACATAGCCAGCATCAGCAGGAGGGCGAGGGAACGAAGAAGGAAATTCATGCACGGCGAATCCGCTGACGCGATCCCCTACCTTACTCCAGTCTTGCGCCAATCGCCTGACAAAAGCGGAGCCCGGCATTAGGCTCTGTAGCAGACGATCAGGAGCCTCATCGATGCGCCTTCATTCACTAGCACTGCTCGGTTTCTGCCTGCTCTCCTGTCCCGCGGCCTGGGCCGAGGAGCCGGCCGAGGATGCGCCGGCTGATAGCGCCGACGCCCCCGCGGCGAGCGAACGCCCGCTGTTGCCCGAACGCAGCATCAGCGAGGCGCAGACGCTGGAGCAACGTCTGGACAAACGTGAGCAGCAGATGCTGCAGGCCGGCGCCGAAAGTTTTCTCGCCCTGTGGCTGCCAGCCAACGTCGGCGAGCCCAGTGGGGCGGTGATTCTGCTGCCCGCTGATGTGGAAAACGCCGACGGCGCCGCCGCGATCGGCCCGCTGCGACGCAAGCTGCCCGACGCCGGCTGGCACAGCTTGAGCCTGACGCTGCCGGACCCGGACGGTGACCCGCTGCCACTGCGCACTGCCGCCACTGCAACAGCGGCACCGCAAAGCGATACCACCATTACCGAGAGCGCTCCTGCCATCGAGAGCGCGTCCGACGCGACCGTAGACGAGGCTGCACAACCTGCGGGCAGCGGCGCGATCAGCCCGGAGCAACGGCGTCTGGCGCATGCCGGGCGGGTGATGGCGCGCATCGATGCCGCCATCGCCTTCGCCAACCAGCAGCAGGCCAGGGCTATCGTCCTCCTCGGTCATGGCAGTGGCGCTTACTGGGCTGCGCGCTACCTGAGCGAGCGCCAGCCGGACAACGTGCAGAATCTGCTGATGGTGGCAGCCGAACTACCTGCCGGTTTCGCGCCGCCACTGGATGAGATGGTCGCGCAGCTGGCCGTGGCCACCGGCGACTTCTTCTACAAGGACCAAGCCACCGACCGCATGGCTGCGTTGAAACGCCTGCAGGCGAGCAAGCGCGCCAAGCTGCCCAACTACATCCAGGTAGCGATGAAAGCTCTGCCTGGCAATCTGGACGTGCAGCACGAACAACTCTACCGCCGCCTGCGTGGCTGGTTGACGCAGCATATCCGCACCGCAGGCAGCTAGCAGTCCGTTGAAAACTACCTGCTAGCGAATGCCTCGGCGCTGACGAATCAACGCATAGGCCTGATGCAGTTGACGCGTGGTGTCGGTGGCTTCACGAATGCGCTCAGGCGAAGCGCCGGAGCCGGCCAGTTTGTCCGGGTGATGGCGGCTGAGCAGGCGCCGGTAGGCGCGCTTGATCTGCTCAGGCTCGCTGCCTTCATTGACGCCCAACAGGCGCAGCGCCTCCTGGTAATTGCCGCCAGCCGGTGCCGGCTGCTGACTGCGACGCGGCGCGTATTCCGCGCCCAGGCTATCAAGCCGGGTGCTGTCCCAGCCGAGCCACTTGCCCCAGAGCAGGATCAGCTCATGCTCGCTGGGCGACACCCGTCCATCGACCCAGGCCATGCGCCAGCAGGCCCGCAGCATTGCATCGGCGCGCACACGCTGACGCTGCAGCGGCGCACGCAGGTTGTCACGCCCGGTTTTGCCACGGGCAAAGGCCTCGATGGCACGTCGCTGAGCCGCAGCGTCCAACCCCAGCCTTTGCATTTCCGAGCGTGCCTGCTGGATATGACTCTGCACCACCCGGCCGTCACTCTTGGCCAGACGCCCCAGCATCAGAAACAGCAGGTCGTCATCCGGCGGCGCAGCACGACCGCCCAGACGCTCGCGCAGATTGTCCCAACCATGCAGGCGCAGACGACGATCCAGCACCTGCCCGAGCAGACCGCCCAGCAGTGCGCCAGGGATGCTGGCCAGGGCGAGCCCGGCCGCTGCCCCGAGCATGGTGGCCGGCCACAACACCTAGCGTGCCTCCTGTAGCAAACGCTCGACTTCGGCCAGACGCTCGTGCGTACCGACATCGACCCAGCAGCCACCATAATGCTCGCCACTGACCTGCCCGGCCGCCATCGCCTCACGCAGCAGCGGCGCCAGCTTGAAGGCGCCGGGCTGAGAAGAGCCGAACAGACGCGGGTGTAGCACGGCGAGACCGCTATAGGTCAACCGCTCGCCTGTCGCCTCACCGTCACGAACCTGACCCGCCGCCAGAACGAAGTCGCCCTGCGGGTGATGCGCCGGGTTATCCACCAGCACCAGATGCGCCAGACCGGCGAGCGGCTCACGCAACGCGCCGAAGGGGTAATCGGTGAAGACATCGCCATTGACCACCAGAAATGGCTCGGCACCCAACAGCGGCAGCGCCTTGAAGATGCCGCCCCCCGTTTCCAGCGGCTCACCTTCGGGGGAATAGACGATACGCACGCCGAAGCGCCAGCCATCGCCGAGGTAGTCCTCGATCTGCTTGCCTAGCCAGGCGTGGTTGATCACCAGCTCGGTGAAGCCTGCAGCAGCCAGGGCGCGGATGTGGTACTCGATCAACGGCACGCCCGCCGCCTTAACCAGCGGCTTGGGCGTATGCAGGGTCAGCGGCCGCATACGTTCGCCCTTGCCCGCCGCGAGGATCATCGCCTTCATGCAGAGCTTCCTTCATCGATTCCCTGGCTGGCGAACAGCTCGCCCAACTCGGCCAATTCAGGACGACGCGCCAGCACAGTCCTTATATAGGTGAAGAAACGTGGCACATCGCCGAGGTACTTGGGCTTGCCATCGCGATGACAGATACGTGCAAAGATGCCGATGACCTTGAGGTGACGCTGCACGCCCATCAGGTCGCTGGCCCGCAGAAAGTCGTCGAGCGATGCCTGCACCGGAATACCCGCCGCCTTGGCGCGCTCCCAATACCCGTGCAGCCAGGCCTGCACGCGCGCCTCGGGCCAGCTGAGGAAGGCATCCTTGAACAGGCAGGTGATGTCGTAGGTGACCGGGCCGTTGACGGCATCCTGAAAATCCAGCACACCGGGATTGGGCGTGCTCTGCATCAGGTTGCGCGGCATGAAGTCGCGGTGCACGACCACCTTGGGCTGCGCCAGGGCGCTGTCGATCAACAGGCGACTGATACGCTGCCAGGCGGCGTCCTGCTCGGGTGTAAAGGTAAGCCCCAGGTGGCGTTGTACGTACCATTCGGGAAACAGCTGCAACTCACGACGCAGCAACGCCTCGTCGTAATGCGGCAGGTGGCTGTCGAGGGGCAAACGCTGCTGCTGCAGCAAGGCCTCGATGGCATCGTCGAACAACTCGTCGGCATTGTCTTCGTTGATTACATCCAGGTAGGTCTGCCGGCCCAGATCATCAAGCATCAGGAAGCCCCGCTCGAGATCGGCAGCCAGCACCTGCGGCACATGCACGCCAGCGCTGGCCAGCAGAGCCGCGATACGCACGAAGGGCTCGCAGTTTTCCTGGGGCGGCGGCGCATCCATCAGAATCAGGCTGCGCTCACCGGCCTGCCAACGAAAATAGCGGCGAAAACTGGCGTCGCTGCTGGCAGGCGTGAGCACGGCCGCAGGCACCGCGCCCCATTCGCGCTCCGCGAAGAGGGCTGGCAGTTGCTCGGCGAGCCAGGTTTGCAGCTGTTGCAGACGTACATCGTGTTCAGACATCTAGGGGTCTCCGACGGCGCTAGCCGTTGCGCGGGTCATGCTTTATTATCCAGCATCTTTTTCAGCCCATCGAGAGGCGTGCGGCCCCTGGGCCGATAGCGCGCAGGAAGCCCGGACTAACAAGATGGCAGTAAAATACCCCGCGTTCCGCAAGAAATTCCCGCTGCTGGTCACCGGCAGCCTCCTGGCCTTACAGCCCGCGTTCAGCCTACAGTCCTTTGCCGCCGAGCAATACGATTGCCAGGCATCGCCCACGGGCGGCTGGGCCTGCGCACCGAAATCAGTGGCCAGCGCCCTGCCCCCGCGCCCGCTGCACAGCCGTGATGCTGTCAGCAGCAGCGGCTCGAGCAGCGAGGCCAGCACCAGGCAGGAAGCCGCGCCAGTGCTGGTCACCGAGAGCAAGGGCCGCGCCCTCGCCTCGCGCAGCCCCGATTACAGCCACCTGGACTGGGTCCCACGCGAGAAGCTGACCGCAGCGCAACTGGCCGAAGCCGGCCCCTACTGCGCAGGCGCCTATGTCGAGCCACTGCGCCCGGGCATGGATGACACCACGCCGCTGGACGAATCGCCGATGTACGTTTCCGCCAAGGCCTCGCGTTTCGAGCAGGAAAAGCAGATCGCCACCCTCGCCGGTGACGTCGTCCTGCGCCAGTCCGGCATGCAGGTCGAGGCCGACGAAGCGAGCCTGCACCAGACGGAAAACCGTGGCGAGCTGGTCGGCAACGTACGCCTGCGCGACAAGGGCATGCTGGTGGTCGGCGACCGCGCCGAACTGCAACTGGATAACGGCGAAGCGCGTATCGACAACGCCGAATACGTGATGCATCAGGCTCACGTGCGCGGCAGCGCGCTCTACGCCAAGCGCGAAGAGACCGCGATCATCCGTCTCAAGGATGGCACCTATACCCGTTGCGAACCGGGCGACAATGCCTGGCACCTGAAGGGTAACAACGTCACCTTGAACCCGGCGACTGGCTTCGGCACCGCGACCAACGTAACGCTGCGGGTCAAGGACATTCCGGTGTTCTACACCCCGTACATCTACTTCCCGATCGATGATCGCCGCCAGTCCGGCTTCCTGCCGCCGAGCTTCGGCACGTCGAGCAGCAATGGTTTCTCGCTGCAAACGCCCTACTACTTCAACCTGGCGCCGAACTATGACGCCACGCTTTATCCGACCTACATGGCCAAACGCGGTCTACTGATGGAAGGTGAGTTCCGTTACCTGACCGAAAGCAGCGAAGGCCAGGTCGGCGGCGCATGGCTGAATGACAAGGAAGACGAACGCAAGCTGATGCCCGAGTATAAAGAGCAGCGCTGGATGTACAGCTGGCAGCACAAGCAGGGCCTGAACTCGCGCCTGCTCGCCGAAGTCGACTACACCGACATCAGCGATCCCTACTACTTCCAGGATCTCGATACCGACCTGGGTATCGACAAGCAGACCTATGTCAACCAGCGCGGCACCCTGACCTATCGTGGTGACAGTTACCGCGCGCGGCTGAACCTGCATGCCTACGAACTGGCCAATATCACCGATGTGACGCCGTATGACCGTCTGCCGCAGATCACTTTGGACGGCAAACTGCCGTTCAATCCGGGCGGACTGGACTTCACCTATGGTACCGAGTACGTACGCTTTGATCGCAACCTGCGCTCAGGCGAAGTCATTAACAAAGACGGTGTTAATGAAGGTCTTTGGTATGACGCCCGCCTGCGCGGCTTAGCTCGTGCCACTGGCGAGCGAATGCATCTTGAGCCGGCTGTCAGCCTGCCACTGGATTGGACTTGGGGTTTCCTCAAGCCGCAGATCAAGTACATGCAGACCCACTACGACCTTAGCCTCGATAGCCAGGGCAAGAACAGCTTGCTGGCCGAGCAGGAGTACAAGGGTACGCAGAACCGTGGTGTCGGCCTGTTCAGCGTCGACAGCGGCCTGTATTTCGACCGCAATACCCAACTGTTCGGCAAGGACTTCCGCCAGACTCTGGAACCGCGCGCCTTCTATCTCTACGTACCGGAAGAAGACCAGACCGATATCCCGGTGTTCGATAGCGGCGAGTCGACCTTCAGCTATGCCTCGCTGTGGCGCGAGAACCGTTTCACCGGCAAGGATCGCATCGGCGACGAGAATAAACTGTCGCTGGGCGTGACCAGCCGCTGGATCGAGCCGAACGGCTTCGAGCGCCAGCGCTTCAGCATCGGCCAGGCCTTCTACTTCGAAGACCGCAAGGTGCAGATGCCGGGCATCGACTACCGGGCCCGCCCGGATGCCACAAGCGACGTGTCGCCATACGCACTGGAGTACATGTACCGCTTCAACCGCGACTGGCGCTTCAACTCGACCTTCAACTGGGACCCGGATACCAGCCGCACCCGCTCCGGCAGCGCCATGTTCCACTACCAGCCGGAAGCCAACCCGAACAAGGTGGTCAACCTGGGCTATCGCTATCGTAACGACACACTGCGTTATGACCGCGAGAGCGGCCGGTGGGTTTTCGGTGGCGATTACGCCCCAGATACAGCCAACGAGATCAAGGACTACTACAAGATCGACCAGCATGACTTCTCCGTCATCTGGCCGCTGGCTCCACAGTGGAGTGTCATTTCGCGCTGGCAGTACGACTATGGCCGCAACCGTACTCTGGAAGCCTTCGGTGGTTTCGAATACGACAGCTGCTGCTGGAAGCTGCGCCTGATCAACCGCTACTGGATCGATTACGACGAAGTCAGCCTCAATCCATCGCGCAACGACGAGCCGGACCGCGGCATCTTCCTGCAGATCGTCCTCAAGGGCCTCGGTGGCGTTGTGGGCAACAAGGTGGAAACTTTCCTCGACCAAGGCATTCAAGGTTACCGTGAACGTGAAGACCAAGCTTTCTGATCGCCTGCGCCCCCTGCTATTGGGCGCAGCACTGCTGGCGGCAACGGCTCAGGCCCAGGTTCGCCCACTGGATCGCGTCGTGGCCATCGTCGACAACGACGTGGTCATGCAGAGCCAGCTCGACGCTCGCCTGCGTGAAGTGCAACAGACCATCGACAAGCGCGGTGGCGCCCTGCCTCCGGAGAATGTACTCAGCCAGCAGGTGCTCGAACGCCTGATCATCGAGAACATCCAGCTGCAGATCGGCGAGCGCTCCGGCATTCGTATCACCGACGAAGAGCTGAACCAGGCCATGAGCACCATCGCCCAGCGCAACGGCATGAGCCTGGAGCAGTTCCGCGAAGCGCTGGCTCGTGATGGCCTGTCCTATGCCGATGCCCGTGATCAGGTGCGTCGCGAGATGATCATCAGCCGTGTGCGTCAGCGCCGCGTGGCCGAACGCATCCAGGTCACCGACCAGGAAGTGCAGAACTTCCTCGCCTCCGACCTGGGCAAGATGCAGCTGTCGGAAGAGTTCCGTCTGGCCAACATCCTGATTCCAGTTCCCGAGGGCGCGTCCTCCAGTGAAATCCAGGCCGCCGAGCGGCAGGCGCAGGAGGTGTATCAGCAGCTGCAGCAAGGCGCAGACTTCGCCCAACTGGCGATTTCCCGTTCGGCCAGTGAAAACGCGCTGGAAGGCGGCGAGATGGGCTGGCGTAAAGCCGGTCAGCTGCCGCCACCGTTCGACAACATGATCAGCCAGCTGAACCCGGGCGAAGTCACCGAGCCGGTGCGCACGCCGGGTGGTTTCATCATCCTCAAGCTGATCGAGAAACGTGGTGGCGATACTCAGGTGCGTGACGAAGTGCATGTTCGCCACATTCTGATCAAGCCCAGCGAGATTCGCAGCGAAGAAGAAACCCGTCGCCTGGCCGAGCGCCTGTACCAGCGCATCGTCGATGGCGAGGACTTCGCCGAACTGGCGAAGAACTTCTCGGAAGATCCGGGTTCTGCACTCAATGGCGGCGACCTGAACTGGATCGACCCCGAGGCGCTGGTGCCCGAATTCCGCGAAGTGATGAACAACACTGCCAGCGGCGAGCTGTCCAAGCCGTTCAAGAGCCCGTACGGCTGGCACGTGCTGCAAGTCATGGGCCGCCGCGCTACCGATAACAGCGCGCAGTTCCGCGAGCAACAGGCCGCAAACCTGCTGCGTAACCGCAAGTACGACGAAGAGCTGCAGGCCTGGCTGCGCCAGATCCGCGACGAAGCCTACGTCGAGATCAAGCTGTAATAGCGGTATTGCTCCAAAAGCCCGGCCAAGTGCCGGGCTTTTTCGTTATTGGCCCGGCAGCGTAAACTGACGCCCCAGCCCGCACAGAGAGCGACCATGACTGCGCAGCACTGCTTTGCCCTCACACCTGGCGAGCCCGCCGGTATCGGCCCCGATCTCTGCCTGCTGCTGGCCCAGCAGGCGCAGCCAGCGCCTCTGGTCGCCATCGCCAGCCGCGAGCTACTGGCAGAACGCGCTAAGCAACTGGGGCTGAATATCGAATTGCTGACCGTCGGCCCGCAGCAATGGCCAAACAGCCCCGCAGCGGCTGGCGGCCTCTACGTCTGGGATACGCCCCTGGCGACACCTGCCGTCCCCGGCAAACTGACGCCCGCCAATGCTGCCTATGTGCTGCAGACCCTCACCCGCGCTGGCCAAGGCTGCCTGGACGGGACATTTGCCGGAATGATCACCGCCCCCGTACACAAAGGTGTGATCAACGAAGCGGGTATCGCCTTCTCTGGTCACACCGAGTTTCTCGCCGAACTGACCCACACCCAGCAGGTGGTGATGATGCTGGCGACCCGCGGCTTGCGCGTCGCGCTGGTCACCACTCACCTGCCACTGAAGGATGTCGCAGCCGCCATCACCGCCGAACGCCTGGAGCGTGTGACGCGCATCCTGCATGCCGATCTGCAAAGCAAGTTCGGTATCGCCGAGCCGCGCATCCTGGTCTGCGGCCTCAATCCGCACGCCGGCGAAGGCGGGCATCTAGGACGTGAGGAAATCGAGATCATCGAACCGACGCTGGAGCGTCTGCGCAGCGAAGGCATGAACCTGATCGGCCCGCTGCCGGCCGACACTCTGTTTACCCCCAAGTATCTCGAACAGGCCGATGCCGTACTGGCCATGTACCACGACCAGGGCCTGCCCGTGCTCAAGTTCAAGGGCTTCGGTGCGGCGCTCAATGTCACGCTGGGCCTGCCGATCATCCGCACCTCGGTGGATCATGGCACCGCCCTGGATCTGGCCGGTACTGGCAAGGTGGACATCGGCAGCCTGCAGGTGGCACTGGAAACCGCCTACCAGATGGCCGCCAGCCGCCAGGAATGAACCACTGAGACCGCGGCCCGCGCCCGCGGCGCCATTCGCTGGTAGACTGTGCGACTTTCTTTTTTGCATCCAGCCTCGAGCAACACGACTCGAGGCGTTGCGCGGAGCCGTACATGCCCGAATACCAACACCGCGCGCGCAAGCGCTTCGGCCAGAACTTCCTGCATGATGCCGGGGTGATCGACCGTATCCTGCGCGCCATTCGCGCCAAGGAAGACGAACGCCTGCTGGAGATCGGCCCGGGCCAGGGCGCCATTACCGAGGGTTTGCTCGGCAGCGGCGCGCAGCTCGACGTGATCGAACTCGACCTTGACCTGATCCCCATCCTGCAAAACAAGTTCGGCGACAATCCGCGTTTTCGCCTGAATCAGGGCGACGCACTGAAATTCGACTTCGCCCGCCTCGACGCGCCACCACGCAGCCTGCGCGTTGTCGGCAACCTGCCCTACAACATCTCCACGCCGCTGATTTTCCACCTGCTGGACAACGCACCGCTGATTCGCGACATGCACTTCATGCTGCAAAAAGAAGTGGTCGAGCGCATGGCCGCCGGCCCGGGCGGCGGCGATTGGGGGCGGCTGTCGATCATGGTGCAATACCACTGCCGCGTGGAACACCTGTTCAACGTCGGCCCCGGGGCCTTCAACCCACCACCCAAGGTCGACTCGGCCATCGTCCGCCTGGTGCCGCATGAAACCCTGCCGCACCCCGCCAAAGACCATCGCCTGCTCGAACGCGTCGTGCGTGAGGCCTTCAACCAGCGCCGCAAGACCCTGCGCAACACGCTCAAGCAATTGCTGCCCGCCGATGCCATCGAAGCGGCAGGGGTCGACGGCAGCCTGCGCCCCGAGCAACTGGATCTGGCCGCCTTCGTCCGCCTGGCCGACCAACTGGCTCTACAGCCCTCTGCTGCGCAGGACTAAACTGCAATCACGCCCAACGGATCATTCGCATGTCCGACCCTTGTTATCAGATCGACGTCAGCGTCACCACCCGCTACTTGGCCGCGCAGTCGCAGCCGGAGCAGAGCCGCTACGCGTTCTCCTACACCGTGACCATCGTCAATAACGGCGAGCTGCCCGCTCAGCTGTTGTCGCGCCACTGGATCATCACCGACGGCGACGGCCGCGTGCAGGAAGTGCGCGGCGCCGGCGTGATCGGCCAGCAACCGCATATCGAGCCCGGCGCCAGCCACACCTACAGCAGCGGAACGGTCATGACCACCCAGGTCGGCACCATGCAGGGCAGCTACCAGATGCTCGCCGAGGACGGCAAACGCTTCGACGCGACTATCGCGCCCTTCCGCCTGGCTGTACCGGGAGCCCTTCACTGATGGCGGTGTATGCCGTCGGCGACCTGCAGGGTTGCCTCAAACCGCTCAAGTGCCTGCTCGAGCAAGTGTCCTTCGATCCCGCGCAAGACCAGCTTTGGCTGGTCGGCGACCTGGTCAACCGCGGCCCGCAGTCGCTGGAGACCCTGCGTTTTCTCTACTCCATTCGCCACGCCGTGACCTGTGTGCTGGGCAACCATGATCTGCATCTGCTGGCCGTGGCCCACAACATCGAGCGTCTGAAGAAGGGCGATACCCTGCGCGAGATTCTCGATGCGCCGGACCGCAACGATCTGCTCGATTGGCTGCGCATGCAGAAGCTGGTGCACCACGACGCCGAGCGCAAGGTGACCCTGGTACATGCCGGCATCCCGCCGCAATGGACGCTGAGCAAGGCGCTGCGTCGTGCCGCCGAGGTCGAAGAGGCGCTGCGTGACGATGCCCGTCTGCCGCTGTTTCTCGATGGCATGTACGGCAACGAACCAGCCAAGTGGCACAAGGACCTGCATGGCGTAACCCGCCTGCGCGTCATCACCAACTATTTCACCCGCATGCGCTTCTGCAAGGCAGATGGCACGCTGGACCTCAAGAGCAAGGAAGGCGCCGACAACGCGCCGCCCGGCTTCGCCCCCTGGTTCAGCCACCCGCAGCGCAAGATGCGCGGCGAGAAGATCATCTTCGGCCACTGGGCGGCGCTGGAAGGCAATTGCAGCGAACCAGGCCTCTACGCACTGGACACCGGCTGCGTCTGGGGTGGTGCGATGACCCTGCTCGACGTCGACAGCGGAGCACTGCACCGCTGCACCTGTCCCAAGGAATAAGCGCCCAAGGCGCCCCCAAGAATCACGCGAGGCACCAACATGAGCGAATTCAAGCGTATCTCCCCGCAACAGGCGCAGGAACTGCGCGCCCAGGGCGCCGTCGTGGTCGACATCCGCGACCCGCACAGCTTTGCCAATGGCCATATCAGCGGCTCGCGCCACCTGGACAACCACTCACTGCATGACTTCATCAGCCACGCCGACCTCGACGCGCCACTGATCGTCTCCTGCTACCACGGCAACTCCAGCCAGGGCGCCGCAGCCTACCTGGTCGCCCAGGGTTTCTCCGAGGTGTACAGCCTCGACGGTGGTTTCGAGTTGTGGCACGCCACTTACCCGAGCGAAACCGCGCAAAGCAGCGAAGAATAAATTTCTTCAGCCGGCAGGCCGCGCCCGCTCTGGCCTGCCGCCCTTCCCCGACGCACGGTAACATCCCGTTATCGCTGTCCCGCCCTTGACGCTCTGCAGAACGAACTATTCTGTTAATCAGGCCATCCCACTGAAGGTAGAGCCGGCAAACCGGCATCGGGCCATCGGTAACGACTTTTGGGTTTTGGGGGATTGTTCCCGACTTCTTCGGAGCCGGAGTTACCCAGCACCTGCACGCACGACCGATCCCGAGCCAGCTTTCAGCATCGAGCGAGGTGAAGTCATGAGCATTTTCAGTCACTTCCAACAACGTTTCGAGGCGACCCGCCAGGAGGATTACTCGCTGCAGGAGTACCTCGAACTGTGCAAACAGGATCGCAGCGCCTACGCCACTGCGGCCGAGCGCCTGCTGATGGCCATTGGCGAGCCGGAACTGCTGGACACTTCCAGCGATTCACGGCTGTCACGCATCTTCTCCAATAAGGTCATCCGCCGCTATCCGGCCTTCGCCGACTTCCACGGCATGGAAGAGTGCATCGACCAGATCGTCTCCTACTTCAGGCATGCCGCGCAGGGCCTGGAAGAGAAGAAGCAGATTCTCTATCTGCTCGGCCCGGTGGGTGGCGGTAAATCCTCGCTGGCGGAAAAGCTCAAGCAACTGATGGAGAAGGTGCCCTTCTACGCCATCAAGGGCTCGCCGGTGTTCGAGTCGCCGCTGGGGCTGTTCAACGCCACCGAAGACGGCGCCATTCTCGAAGAGGACTACGGCATCCCGCGCCGTTACCTCAGCTCGATCATGTCGCCGTGGGCCACCAAGCGCCTGCAGGAGTTCGGCGGCGACATCAGCCAGTTCCGCGTGGTCAAGCTGTACCCCTCAATCCTCAACCAGATCGCCGTGGCCAAGACCGAGCCGGGCGACGAAAACAACCAGGACATCTCCGCCCTGGTCGGCAAGGTGGATATCCGCAAGCTCGAGGAATACCCGCAGAACGACGCCGACGCCTACAGCTACTCGGGCGCGCTGTGCCGGGCCAACCAGGGCCTGATGGAATTCGTCGAGATGTTCAAGGCGCCGATCAAGGTGCTGCACCCGCTGCTGACCGCCACCCAGGAAGGCAACTACAACAGCACCGAAGGCCTCGGTGCGATTCCCTACAGCGGCATCCTGCTGGCCCACTCCAACGAATCGGAATGGCACAGCTTCCGCAACAACAAGAACAACGAGGCCTTCATCGACCGCATCTACATCGTCAAGGTGCCGTACTGCCTGCGCGTGACCGATGAAATCCGCATCTACGACAAGCTGCTGATCAACAGCTCGCTGGCCAAGGCGCATTGCGCGCCGGACACGCTGAAGATGCTCGCGCAGTTCTCCGTCCTGTCGCGCCTGAAAGAGCCAGACAACTCCAACATCTACTCGAAGATGCGCGTCTACGACGGCGAAAACCTCAAGGACACCGACCCGAAAGCCAAGTCGATCCAGGAATACCGCGACAGCGCCGGTGTCGATGAGGGCATGAATGGTCTGTCGACCCGCTTCGCCTTCAAGATCCTGTCCAAGGTGTTCAACTTCGATCCGCACGAGATCGCCGCCAACCCGGTGCATCTGCTGTACGTGCTGGAGCAGCAGATCGAGCAGGAACAGTTCCCCGCCGAGGTGCGCGAGCGCTACCTGCGCTATATCAAGGAATACCTGGCGCCGCGCTATATCGAGTTCATCGGCAAGGAAATCCAGACCGCCTACCTGGAGTCCTACAGCGAATACGGGCAGAACATCTTCGACCGCTATGTGCTGTACGCCGACTTCTGGATTCAGGATCAGGAATACCGCGACCCGGAAACCGGCGAAATCCTCAACCGCGTGGCGCTCAACGAGGAACTGGAGAAGATCGAGAAGCCGGCCGGCATCAGCAACCCGAAGGACTTCCGCAACGAGATCGTCAACTTCGTGCTGCGTGCCCGTGCCAACAACAATGGCAAGAACCCCTCCTGGCTCAGCTACGAGAAGCTGCGCGTGGTCATCGAGAAGAAGATGTTCTCCAACACCGAGGACCTGCTCCCGGTCATCAGCTTCAACGCCAAGGGCAACAAGGAGGATCAGCAGAAGCACAACGACTTCGTCAAACGCATGGTCGAGCGCGGCTACACCGAGAAGCAGGTACGTCTGCTATCGGAGTGGTACCTGCGGGTTCGCAAGTCTCAGTAAGCCTAATCCGGCGCGCGGCGCGTGCCGGGTCATTCGCTGCCTGCCTGTGGCTATGGGCAGGCTAGGGAGACGTCATGAGCTACGTGATCGACCGACGCCTCAACGGCAAAAACAAGAGCACGGTTAACCGCCAGCGCTTCCTGCGGCGTTACCGTGAACACATCAAGAAGGCGGTGGAGGAAGCCGTCAGCCGGCGCTCCATCACCGACATGGAGCACGGCGAGCAGATCAGCATTCCTGGCCGTGATATCGACGAGCCGGTGCTGCACCATGGCCGTGGCGGCAAGCAGACCATCGTCCACCCCGGCAACAAGGAGTTCACCACTGGCGAGCGCATTCCACGCCCGCAAGGCGGCGGCGCCGGCCGCGGCAGTGGCAAGGCGAGCAACTCCGGCGAAGGCATGGACGAGTTCGTCTTCCAGATCACCCAGGAGGAATTCCTCGATTTCATGTTCGAGGACCTGGAGTTGCCCAATCTGGTCAAGCGCCACCTGACCGGTGCGGAAACCTTCAAGACCGTGCGCGCCGGTATCAGCAACGAGGGCAACCCCTCGCGCATCAACATCGTGCGCACCCTGCGTTCGGCCCACGCACGGCGCATCGCCCTGTCTGGTTCCAGCCGCGCCAAATTGCGCGAAGCCAAGGCCGAACTGGAACGACTACGCCGGGAAGAGCCGGACAACTTCGGCGATATCCAGGCCATTCAGGAGGAAATCGAGCGGCTCAGTGCACGCATCCATCGTGTGCCGTTTCTCGACACCTTCGACCTCAAGTACAACCTACTGACCAAGCAGCCCAACCCCAGCTCCAAGGCGGTGATGTTCTGCCTGATGGACGTCTCCGGATCCATGACCCAGGCCACCAAGGATGTGGCCAAGCGTTTCTTCATCCTCCTGTACCTGTTCCTCAAACGAAACTACGACAAGATCGACGTGGTGTTCATCCGTCACCACACCAGTGCCAAGGAAGTGGACGAGGAGGAGTTCTTCTACTCTCGCGAGACCGGCGGCACCATCGTCTCCAGCGCCCTGAAGCTGATGCAGGAGGTGATGGCCGAGCGCTATCCGGTCAACGAATGGAATATCTATGCCGCCCAGGCATCGGACGGCGACAACTGGAATGACGATTCACCGGTATGCCGGGATATATTGATCAACCAGATCATGCCGTTCGTGCAGTACTTCACCTACGTCGAGATCACCCCACGCGAACACCAGGCGTTGTGGTTCGAGTACGAACAAGTTGCCGAAGCCTTCGCCGACAGCTTCGCCCAGCAGCAACTGGTGTCCGCCGCGGACATCTACCCGGTGTTCCGCGAACTGTTCCAGCGCCGTCTGGTGAGTTGAGGAGTTGCCATGAGCGCCACCGCCAAGAAACGCCAACCGATCTCTACCGGTTCGGAATGGACCTTCGACCTGATTCGCCAATACGACAAGGAAATCGCGCGCATCGCCGAACGTTATGCGCTGGACACCTACCCCAACCAGATCGAAGTGATCACCGCCGAGCAAATGATGGATGCCTATGCCTCGGTCGGCATGCCGCTGGGCTATCACCACTGGTCTTACGGCAAACACTTCCTGGCCACCGAAAAAGGCTACAAGCGCGGGCAGATGGGCCTGGCCTACGAGATCGTGATCAACTCCGATCCGTGCATCGCCTACCTGATGGAGGAGAACACCATCTGCATGCAGGCGCTGGTGATCGCCCACGCCTGCTACGGCCACAACAGCTTCTTCAAGGGCAACTACCTATTCCGCACCTGGACGGACGCCAGCTCGATCATCGATTACCTGGTGTTCGCCAAGCAGTACATCATGCAGTGCGAGGAGCGTTACGGCATCGACGCGGTGGAGGAACTGCTCGACTCCTGTCATGCCCTGATGAACTACGGCGTCGACCGCTACAAGCGGCCCTATCCCATCTCCGCCGAGGAAGAGCGGCGCCGGCAGAAGGAGCGCGAAGAACACCTGCAGAAGCAGATCAACGATCTGTGGCGCACCATTCCCAAAAGTGCGGACAAAGGCGGCGAGAAGGACAGCAAGCGTTTCCCCGCCGAACCACAGGAGAACATCCTCTACTTCCTGGAAAAGCACGCACCTCTGCTGGAGCCCTGGCAGCGCGAAGTGATCCGCATCGTGCGCAAGATCGCCCAGTACTTCTACCCGCAACGCCAGACCCAGGTGATGAACGAAGGCTGGGCCACCTTCTGGCACTACACCCTGATGAACGACCTGTATGACGAAGGCCTGGTTACCGACGGCTTCATGATGGAGTTCCTGCAGTCGCACACCAGCGTGGTCTACCAGCCACCGTTCGACAGCCCCTACTACAGCGGCATCAATCCCTATGCTCTGGGTTTTGCCATGTACCGCGACATCCGCCGCATGTGCGAGAACCCCACCGAGGAAGACAAGCGCTGGTTCCCCGACATCGCCGGCAGCGACTGGCTGACCACGCTCAAGTTCGCCATGACCAGCTTCAAGGACGAGAGCTTCATCCTGCAGTTCCTCTCGCCCAAGGTGATTCGCGACTTCAAACTGTTCAGCATTCTCGACGACGACCAAAAGGACGAACTGCTGGTGCCTGCCATTCATGACGAACCCGGCTACCGCACCATCCGTGAACTGCTCGCCGCCCAGTACAACCTGGGCAACCGCGAACCCAACGTACAGATCTGGAACATCGACCGCCGTGGCGACCGCTCGCTGACCCTGCGCCACCAGCAGCACGACCGCAAACCACTGGGCGACTCCACTGGCGAAGTGCTCAAGCACCTGCATCGGCTGTGGGGCTTCGACATTCATCTGGAGGTGTGCCAGGGCGATCAGTTGATCACCACTCAGCATGTGCCACCGCGCGGCAGCTCGGAGGGCGAAAGCGACTACCCGAGGCTGGACCTGATCATCCCGCCGATTTGAGCGCCTGCGCACCCGGCACGTTCTTCGGTATCCTCTGCGCTCAGTGGAGGAACATACATGCAGATCTACAAAGTCGGCGGCGCTGTGCGCGATCGCCTGCTTGGCCGTCCCGTAAGTGAAGTGGACTGGGTCGTGGTCGGCGCCAGCGCCGAGCAGATGCTCGAACTCGGCTATCGCCCGGTGGGCGCCGACTTTCCGGTGTTCCTGCACCCGCAAACGGGCGAGGAGTACGCACTGGCCCGTACCGAGCGCAAGAGCGGGCGCGGCTATGGCGGCTTCACCTTCCACGCCAGCCCCGACGTCACCCTGGAACAGGATCTGATCCGCCGCGACCTCACCGTCAACGCCATGGCCGAGGATGATCACGGCAACCTGATCGATCCCTACGGTGGCCAGCATGATCTTGAAGCCCGCATCCTGCGCCACGTTTCGCCGGCATTCGCCGAAGATCCGTTGCGCGTCCTGCGCGTCGCCCGCTTTGCCGCACGCTATGCGCCGCTGGGTTTCAGCGTCGCACCTGAAACCCTGGCACTGATGCGTCAGTTGGCCGAATCCGGCGAGCTGACCCACCTCACCGCTGAACGCAGTTGGAAAGAAATCTCCCGCGCCCTGATGGAGCCGCGTCCAGACGTGTTCGTCCAGGTACTGCGCGACTGCGGTGCCCTGGCAGCCCTGCTGCCGGAAGTGGACGATCTGTTCGGTGTACCGCAACCGCAAACACACCACCCGGAGATCGATACCGGCGTGCATGTGCTCAGCGTCCTGCGCCAGTGTGCCGAGCACGACCAGCCGCTGAACGTGCGCTGGGCCTGCCTGCTGCATGACGTCGGCAAAGGCCTGACACCGGAAGCCGAGTGGCCACGGCATATCGCCCATGAGCACAAGGGACTGCGCCTGATCCAGGCGATTAACGCGCGCTGCAAGGCGCCGCGTGACTGCGCCGAGCTGGCCATGCTGGTCGGTGAGTTTCATACCCACGGTCATCGCGCACTGGAGTTGCGACCCTCGACACTACTGGAACTGCTGCAACGCTTCGACGTGTTCCGCCGCCCGCAGCGATTCGTCGAATTCGTCGCCGCCTGCGAGATGGACGCGCGTGGCCGCTTGGGTCTGGAGCAGCGCGATTATCCACAAGCTGCTTACCTGCTCGGTGCTGCCGAAGCAGCGCGGCAGGTGCCGGTCAAACCGCTCGTGGAGAAGGGATTCAAAGGGGCGGAGCTGGGCGAAGCGCTCAACCGCGAGCGCCTGCAAGCGCTCAAGGCCTACAAGGCGCAACATGCCCCCTCGTAGGAGCCCGCTTGCGGGCGATCATCGCCGGCAAGCCGGCTCCTACAGACCGCCGCAACAGCCGTAGCCCAATGAGATGGACTCCTCCCTCCTACGGCGTCATTGCGCCAGACTGAAGGTTACGAAACAAACAATCCCGGAGGGGGAGCCCGCATGAAACTTAAACGCATAGGCGTGGATTTGGCAAAGCAGGTTTTTCAAGTTCATGGTGTCGACAGCCATGAGCAGGTCAAATGCCGCAAGCAACTCAAACGGCAT
>NZ_NIUB01000030.1 GCF_002197815.1 Pseudomonas oleovorans subsp. oleovorans | reverse complement strand
ATGCCGTTTGAGTTGCTTGCGGCATTTGACCTGCTCATGGCTGTCGACACCATGAACTTGAAAAACCTGCTTTGCCAAATCCACGCCTATGCGTTTAAGTTTCATGCGGGCTCCCCCTCCGGGATTGTTTGTTTCGTAACCTTCAGTCTGGCGCAATGACGCCGTAGGAGGGAGGAGTCCATCTCATTGGGCTACGGTTTAGATGTCGGCCAGGGTCGCGACCAGAATCGCCTTGATGGTGTGCATGCGGTTTTCCGCCTGCTCGAAGGCGATGTTCCATGGCGACTCGAAGACGTCCTCGGTCACTTCGATGCCGTTCTTCAGGTGCGGATACTGTTCGGCGATCTGCTTGCCGACCTTGGTTTCGCTGTTGTGGAAGGCCGGCAGGCAGTGCATGAACTTCACCCGCGGGTTGCCGGCGGCCTTCATGATTTCGGCGTTGACTTGGTACGGCAGCAGTTCCTGGATGCGTTCACCCCAGGCTTCCACCGGCTCGCCCATCGACACCCAGACGTCGGTGTGGACGAAGTCGACGCCCTTGACCGCTTCCTTCGGGTCTTCAGTGAGCAGCAGGCGGGCGCCGCTTTCCTCGGCGAATTTTTTGCAGGCGGCGACATGTTCGGCGCTCGGCCACAGCGCCTTGGGCGCGGCGATGCGCACGTCCATGCCGAGCTTGGCGCCGATCAGCAGCAGCGAGTTGCCCATGTTGTTGCGCGCGTCGCCCAGGTAGGCGTAGGCGATGTCGTGCAGCGGCTTGTCGCTGTGCTCGCGCATGGTCAGCACGTCGGCGAGCATCTGCGTGGGGTGGTACTCGTCGGTCAGACCGTTGAACACCGGTACGCCGGCGTAGGTGGCCAGTTCCTCGACAATCTCCTGCTTGAAGCCGCGATACTCGATGGCGTCGTACATGCGTCCGAGCACGCGAGCGGTATCCTTCATCGACTCCTTGTGGCCGATCTGCGAGGAGCCGGGCTCGATGTAGGTGACGTTGGCGCCCTGGTCGTAGGCGGCCACTTCGAAGGCGCAGCGGGTACGGGTCGAGGTCTTCTCGAAGATCAGCGCGATATTCTTGCGGCTCAGGTGCTGCTGCTCGGTACCGGTGTACTTGGCACGTTTGAGATCACGCGATAGGTCGATCAGGTAGCGCAGCTCGCGGGTGCTGTGGTGCATCAGGCTGAGCAGGTTGCGGTTGTGCATGTTGAAAGCCATGGTTCTTTCTCCAGGTCGGTGTGGGAATCCATCCGGCGACTTCTGGCCGCCGGAGTGGCTTTGTCAGTAATCGATCGGGTCGCGGATGATCGGGCAGGTCATGCAGTGGCCGCCGCCACGGCCGCGGCCCAGCTCGCTGGCGCTGATGGTGACGACTTCGACGCCAGCCTTGCGCAGCAGGGTGTTGGTGTAGGTGTTGCGGTCGTAGCCGATCACCACGCCGGGCTCCAGGCAGACCACGTTGTTGCCGTCGTCCCACTGCTCGCGTTCGGCCTCGTAGGCGTCGCCGCCGGTTTCCACCACGCGCAGTTTCTTCAGGTTGAGCGACTCGGCGACCACGTCGAGGAAGCTGCGCTCGTCGCGGCGCAGGTCGATACCGCCAGGCTTGCTTTCATCCGGGCGCAGCACGAAGGGCACGATGGAGTTGGCCACTTCCGGGAAGATGGTCACTAGGTCGCGGTCGCAGAAGCTGAACACGGTGTCCAGGTGCATGGCCGAGCGCGATTTGCCCAGGCCGGCGACTATCACCTTGTCGGCGGCGCCTTTGGCGAACAGGGTACGCGCCACCTGGCCGATGCCTGGTGCGAGCTGCGCTCACCCATGCCGATCAGCACGGTACCGTTGCCGATTGGCATCACGTCGCCGCCTTCGAGGGTGGCCGAGCCGTGATCCTGATCCGGGTCGCCATACCAGACCTCGAACTCTTCATTGATGAAGTCCGGGTGGAATTTGTAGATGGCACTGGCGAGCAGGGTTTCCTGGCGGCGCGCCGGCCAGTACATCGGGTTGAGGGTTACGCCGCCGTAGATCCAGCAGGTGGTGTCGCGGGTGAACTGGGTGTTGGGCAGCGGCGGGAAGATGAAGCTGGACTCGCCCAGATAGGCGTTGAACATCTTCGCTGCTTCCGAATCTTTGTATTTCTGCAGGTCTGCGCCGGACACGCCGCCGATCAGGAATTCGGCGATGCGCCGTGGCTCCAGGCTTTCGATAAACGAACGAACTTCGTTCTGCAGACCGAGGCCGACGCTGTTGGGGGTGATCTTGCGCTCGAGAATCCACTGCAGCGCTTGCGGGTTGCGCACGGTCTCTTCGAGCAGGTTGTGCATCTCCACGACCTCTATACCGCGTTCACGCATCTTGGTCATGAAATCGAAATGGTCGCGCTTGGCCTGCGATACCCAGATCACGTCGTCGAACAGCAGTTCGTCGCAGTTGGCGGGGGTCAGGCGCAGGTGCGCAAGGCCGGGCGAGCAGACCATCACCTTGTGCAGCTTGCCGGCTTCGGAATGAACGCCTAGGGCTTTCTTGGACATGTCAAACTCCTTCTCGTGGAACGTGGCCCCGGAAGGTCCGGGGCGGCACTTTTACAAACTCAGGAAACCGTCATACAGGCCGAATGCGGCAATGCCGGCGCCGATCAGTACGGCGATGAAGATCAGCTTCTCGACGCCCGTGAACACCGGTTGGCCCAGCTCGCGCTTGGCCTTGGCGAACAGGATTGCGCCAGGGGCATAGAGCAGCGCGGAGAGCAGCAGGTACTGCACGCCGGCGGCGTACACCAGCCACACCGCATACAGCGTGGAGATCAGCGCGATCAGCAGATCCTTGTTGCGTTCGCCGGCGGCGTTTTCGTAGGTCTCGCCGCGCAAGGCCAGCAGCACGGCGTAGGCACTCGACCAGAAGTACGGCACCAGAATCATCGAGGTGGCCAGATACAGCAGGCTGAGGTAGGTGGACTCGCTGAACAGGGTGATGATCAGAAACAGCTGGATCAGCCCGTTGGACAGCCACAGCGCGTTAGCCGGGACCTGGTTGGCGTTCTCCTTGCGCAGGAACTCCGGCATGGTGTGGTCACTGGCGCTGGCGAAGAGAATCTCGGCGCACAGTAGTGTCCACGACAGCAGCGCCCCGGCCAGCGAGATGATCAGGCCGATGGAGATCAGTTGCGCCCCCCAGGGGCCGACTACCTGTTCCAGCACGGCAGCCATCGACGGGTTTTTCAGTCCGGCCAGTTCGGCCTGGGCGAGGATGCCCTGACTGAGGATGTTGACCAGCACTAATAGCAGGAGCACGCCGATGAAGCCGATGACGGTGGCCTTGCCGACATCGCTGCGTTTCTCGGCGCGGGCGGAGAAGATGCTCGCACCCTCGATACCGATGAACACCCAGACGGTGACCAGCATCATGTTGCGCACCTGATCCATCACGCTGCCGAGCTCGGTGTTGCCGCTGCCCCAGAAGTCCGAGGTGAACACGTCCATCTTGAAGGCGACGGCGGCGATGACGATGAACAGCGCCAGCGGCAGCATCTTGGCGATGGTGGTGATGGTATTAATGAAGGCCGCTCCCTGATCCCGCGCAGCACCAGAAAGTGCAGCAGCCAGAGCACGATAGAGGCGCAGATGATCGCCGGCAGGGTGTTGCCCTCGCCGAATACCGGAAAGAAGTAGCCGAGGGTGGAGAACAGCAACACCATGTAGCTGACGTTGCCGATCCAGGCGCTGATCCAGTAACCCCAAGCCGAGGAGAAACCCATGTAGTCGCCGAAGCCGGCCTTAGCGTAGGCATACACCCCGCCATTGAGGTCGGGTTTGCGGTTGGCCAGGGTCTGGAAGACGAAAGCCAGGGTGAGCATGCCGACACCGGTGATCAGCCAGCCAATAAGGGTGGCGCCGGCACTGGCACTGGCGGCGATATTCTGCGGCAGGGAGAAGATCCCGCCGCCAACCATTGAACCAACAACCAGAGCGATCAACGCGCCGAGGCGCAGTTTTTGAGTCGAGTCAGACATAGCGAGACCTCCTTGGTCTAGTAATAACTACCGGGCAGACTCTTTCGGAGTTTTCCTAATGTTTAACAAGTTCAATGCAGTCGTGATAAATGGGGTTAGAAAGTTTGAAGGTGGTATCACGAAACCGCTGTCATTGCTGAATCAGAGCGTCCTGATGGTATTCACCTGATCTTTATTTATACGTTGGGGTTTCCCGTCAGGTTGCTTAAATTCGTAGAAACCACTTTTTGCATCGTATTTGGGTTCGTCTAGTGTCTGGATTTCCTGACCGCTGTTGAGCACGATCAGCGAGGGGGTAGAACAGCCAGCAAGCAGGCTGAGAGTCAGAGCGGAAAGTACAAGGCAGATTTTTTTCATGATGATGCTCCTAAGTTGTCGTCAGTAAAGTTGGCTTCTAATGTTTCTTCCGGTAGGAAGTCTTTGTCCGGGTTGTAGTCAGGCTTGAGGAAGCTGTCCAGCGCTTCCAGGTCAGCCGGACTGAGGGTGCCGGCGGCCTGCTTCAGGCGCAGGTTGTTGAGGATGTAGTCATAGCGCGCGTCGTTGTAGTTGCGCACCGCGCTGTACAGCTGACGCTGGGCATCGAGCACATCGACGATGTTGCGGGTGCCGACCTGGTAGCCGATCTCGGTGGCTTCCAGGGCGCTCTGGTTGGAGATGATCGACTGGCGGCGCGCCTGCACGGTCTCCACGTCGGTATTCACCGCACGGAACAGGTTACGGGTGTTCTGCACCACCTGGCGGCGCAAGCTTTCGCGCAACTGCTCGGTCTGCCCCAGGCGCTGATAGGCCTCACGCACCTGCGAGCTGGTCAGGCCGCCGCTGTACAGCGGGATATTCAGTTGCAGGCCGATGGAGCGCTGCGAAACATCGCCACCGTATGTAGTGGGTGACGCAGCAGAGTTGGTAAAGCCCAGGCTGTCATTGTCGCCCTTCTGATAGCTGGCCACGGCATCCAGGGTCGGCGCATGGCCGGCCTTGCGCTGGCGCAGGTTTTCCTCGGCAGCATCGACCGCGAAGAAGCTGGCTTGCAGATTGAGGTTCTGCGCAGCGGCGGTATCGACCCAGGACTTGGCGTCGTTCGGCGTCGGCGCCAATACCGGCAGCGTATGCACAATACCTTCGACTGCCGTGTAGCTGCGATTGGTCAGCGCCACCAAGGCCTCGAAGGCGTCATCCACAGTGCGCTCGGCGAGAATGCGGTTAGCCCGGGCGGTATCGAAACCGGCCTGTGCTTCGAGCACGTCGGTCTTGTCGGAAAGGCCAACATCGAAGCGCTCGTTGGCCTGATCCAGCTGGCGCTTGAACGCCGCCTCTTCGGCACGGGTCGAGGCCAGGGTGTCCTGGGCGCGCAACACGGCAAAGTAGGTCTCGGCGCTCTGCAGAATCAAGCTCTGCTCGGTCGCTGACAGCTCCAGCGCCGCCTGCTCACTGGTCGCTTCGGCAGCCTGCAGCTGGAACCATCGATCGGCACGGAACAGTGGCTGGCTCAGGTTGGCCTGATACACCAGACCGCTGCGCGACAGGGTGTTACTCGGCGAATCGAGCTCGGTGCGGGTATCGCCATAATTGGCCCCCGCCGACAGGTTGGGCAGCAGCCCGGCACGCGCCTGCGGCACCACTTCGCGACGCGCCTGGTAGTCGGCGCGAGCGGCAGCGATATCGGCGTTGTTCTTCGCTGCTTGTTTGTACACGGTGACCAGGTCGGTTTTGGCCGGGGTGGGTAGGGAGGTTGCCCAGCCCTGTGCTGGGATGCCCAGGCAGATGGCTGTCACCAGGGCCAACCTAGCGGTTGTGGTTATCTCCACGTATTAGTTTCCTTATTTGGTCTGTCTTGCATGTCTATTCGAATGGCACCGTGTGGATGGCCTTCTCAATGCAGGGATTTGCGCAGCCGCGACAAGGCACCGATGAAAAACACGCTACCGATGGCGCCTAGGGCAAGCATTTGCGGCCAGACGACAGCCGGGCCGGCGCCACGGAAGAGAATGGCTTGGGCTAGCTCGACGAAGTGCGTGGTGGGTGCCGCCAGCATGACGTTCTGTACGACTTCCGGCATGCTTTCGCGCGGGGTCATGCCGCCGGAGAGAATCTGCAGAGGCATCAGCACGAGAATGATCAGCAGGCCCAGCTGTGGCATCGAGCGGGCCAGGGTGCCGAAGAAGATGCCCATCGAGGTGGTGGCGAACAGGTGCAGGGCGACACCGCCGAGGAACAACAGCACGGAGCCGGGAATGGGGACGGCCAGCCAGCCCTCGATGATGATGCGCATGGACAGGGCGGTGGCGGCCAGCACCACTAGGCCCATCGACCAGACCTTGGCCGACATGATCTCGAACGGCGTGACGGGCATCACCAGCAGGTGCTCGATGGTGCCGTGTTCGCGTTCGCGGATCAGTGCGGCGCCGGTGAGGATGATCGACAGCATGGTGATCTGGCTGACGATTGCGTTGACGGAGCCGAACCAGGATTGCACCAGGTTGGGGTTGTACTGCATGCGTACCACCGCTTCGACGGGTACCGCGTTGGCGCCACGAAAGCGCCTGAGGAACTCGCCGACCTCGTCATTAATGATCTGCTGGATATGTCCAGCCCCCGTGAACGCTTGGCTGACTTGTGTGGCATCGACATTGAGCTGGATGGTTGGCTGGCGTCCGGCTAGCAGATCTTGCTGGAACTGCGGCGGGATGTTCAGGGTGAAGGTATAGCGCCCGGCGTCCATGCCGCTGTCCATGGTTTCCAGGTCGATGGCCGCGGGCTTGATGAAGTAGGGCAACTGGAAGCCGCCGACGATGCGCGTCGACAGTTGCGAGCGATCCTCGTCGAGCACGCCAATGCTGGCCCGGTGCGGCGACTCCGGCACACTGTTGGCTTGGGAGTAAATGCTCAGGGTGAAGGCGTAGAGGATCAGCAGCAACAGGGCCGGGTCGCGATACAGGCTGCGCAGTTCCTTGATGCCCAACTGCAGGATGTTGTTCAGTTTGCGCATCTTATTTCTCCTGCTTCTTCAGGCCGGCGACGCTGAGCAGGGTCAGTGTGGGGATGGTGATCAGCAAGGGAATGAAGTAGGGGTAGAGTTCGGCCAGGCCCAGCGCCTTGGAGAACACGCCACGGCTGATGATCAGGAAATGGCTGGTCGGGTAGAGGTTGCCGATCAAGGCGCTGGCGCCTTCCAAGGCCGATACCGGGTAGATCAGACCGGAGAATTGCGTGGCCGGCACCAGAGTGGCAATGGCGGTGCCGAAGATTGCAGCGATCTGGCTGTTGAGCACCGAGGAGATCAGCAGGCCGAGACCGGTGGCGCAGGTCACGTAGAGCAGTGCGCCGAGTGTCAGGGTCAGCATGCTGCCCTTGATTGGCACGTCGAAGACCCAGACCGAGAATGCCACCAGCATGAAAAAGTTGGCCATGCCCAAGGCGATATAAGGCAACTGCTTGCCGATCAGGAATTCCAGGCGGGTCACCGGTGTGACGTAGAAGTTGGTGATCGAACCCAGTTCCTTTTCACGCACCACGCCCAAGGCGGTGAGCATTGCCGGAATCATCATCAACAAAATCGGGATCACCGCTGGCACCATGGCTTGCAGGCTTTGCACATCGGGGTTGTATCGGTAGCGCAGGGCGACATCGAACGCTGTGCCTGCTGCGCCCTGCGGAGCCTGTTCGGCGAGATCTTGCAGGTAGCTCTGGTGAATGCCCTGTACGTATCCCTTGACCGTGTTAGCGCGGGTTGGCATGGCGCCGTCGACCCAGAAGCCGATCTGTGGTGTGTCACCGCGCTTGAGCTCGCGACCGAAGCCTGGCGGAATCTCCACGGCCAGGCTGATATCGCCCTGGCGCATGCGCCGTTCGAGTTCGTCGTAGTCGCGCAGTGGCGGTTTTTCCTGGAAATAGCGCGAGCCGGTAAGGGTCTCGGCATAGGCGGCGCTGGTGGTGGTCTGGTCGCGATCGAGCACCGCGTAGCTCAGGTCCTCGACATCCAGGTTGATGCCGTAGCCCATGATGAACATCAGCAGAACCGTACCGATCAAGGCCAGGGTGGCGCGGATAGGATCTCGTCGCAGTTCCATGGCTTCGCGCTGGGCGTAGCTGTACAGACGCCTAGGGCTGAAACGTGATTTCACTGCGTTGGTCTGGGCGAATGCCGTCTCCTCCAGGGCCGCCTGCGAAGTGTCTGTCGGTGTGTCGTTGTCGTCAGTGGCATCGCGCAGGTAGGCGATGAAGGTTTCTTCCAGGGTGGACAGGCCGCGCTTGTCCATCAGTGCCTGAGGCGTGTCGCTGTCCAGCACTCGGCCGGCATGCATCATTGACATGCGGTCGCAGCGCAGCGCTTCGTTCATGAAGTGGGTGGAGATGAAGATGGTCACGCCGTCATTGCGCGACAGGTCGATCAACAGCTCCCAGAAGCCGTCGCGGGCTACCGGGTCGACGCCGGAAGTCGGCTCGTCGAGGATCAGGATCTCCGGCTGGTGAATCACCGCCACCGCCAGCGACAGGCGCTGGCGCACCCCCAGGGGCAGATCCTCCGGCAACTGCTCGGCGACTCCCTGAAGATCGAACCTGTCGAGCATTTCCTGAATGCGCGCGGGACGCCGTTGCGGCGGGATTTCGAACAGCCGGGCATGCAGGTCGAGGTTCTGCAGCACACTCAACTCGCTGTACAGCGAGAACGCCTGGGACATGTAGCCGACCCGGCGGCGGGTGTCGATGTTCCTTGGGTCGACCGGTTTGCCGAACAGGAAGGCTTCGCCTTCGCTGGCCGGCTGCAGCCCGGTGAGCATCTTCATGGTGGTCGACTTGCCGCAGCCGTTGGAGCCGAGGAAGCCGAAGATTTCCCCGCGCTCGATGCGGAAATCTACATGATCGACGGCGACGAAATCACCAAAGCGGCAGGTCAGGCCGTGCGCCTCGATGGCCACCGCATTCTCGCCGCTGGCCGCCGGGCGCGGTGGAATCACTAGGGTATGGTGGCCGCTGCGCTTGGCTTCGGGCAACAGGGCGATGAAGGCTTCTTCCAGATTGTCGGTGCCGGTGCGTTCGAGCAGTTCGCCAGGGGTTCCGATATCCAGCACCTTGCCGTCGTCCATGGCCACCAGCCAGTCGAAACGCTGGGCTTCGTCCATGTAGGCGGTGGCGACCAGCACGCTCATGCCGGGGCGGCGCTTGCGAATGCGCTCGATCAATTCCCAGAACTGGTTGCGCGCCAGCGGGTCGACGCCGGTGGTGGGTTCGTCGAGGATCAACAGATCCGGATCGTGGATCAGCGCACAGCACAAGCCGAGCTTCTGTTTCATGCCGCCGGACAGCTTGCCCGCCGGGCGTTCGACAAACGGCGCCAGGCCGGTGCTTTGCGTCAGGTCGGCAATCCGCGCCCTGCGCTCCTGCTCATCCTGGCCGAACAGGCGGCCGAAGAAGTCGAGGTTCTCGAACACGGTCAGGGTCGGGTAGAGATTCTTGCCCAGGCCCTGGGGCATGTAGGCGATGCGCGGGCAGACGTCGCGGCGGTGGCCGGCATCGGCCATGTCGCCGTCGAGCACCCGTATCGTGCCGTCCTGCATCCTACGCGCCCCGGCGATCAGGGCCAGCAGGCTGGACTTGCCCACGCCATCTGGGCCGATCAGGCCGACCATGCGGTTGGCGGGGATGTCGAGGGTGACCGCGTCCACCGCGCAGGTTTTGTTGTAGCGCAGGCTGACCTCGATCAGTTGCACCACGCTGGGGTCGTTCGCTGTCATGGTGTGATTCGCACGTGCAGGCTTTCGGGCCACTCGGCGGCGGCGTCAAGTTTCAGGTAGGCCATGCCGGGAACCCCGGTCTTGACCTGTTCGAGGTGTTTTTGCAGCAGTTCTGGATCGATTCGGGCCTTGACCCGGAACATCAGTTTTTCCCGTTCGTTGGCGGTTTCCACTGTCTTGGGGGTGAACTGTGCGACGCTGGCGACGAAGGTCACCTTGGCTGGAATTACATATTGCGGTGCGGCATCCAGGATCAGTCGCACGTCCGCGCCCAGGGCGACTCGACCAGCCTGTTGCGCCGGCAGGAAGACGTTCATGTACACGTCGTTGAGGTCGACCAGATTGAGTACCTTGCCGCCGGCACCCAAGACTTCACCTGGCTGGCTGACGCGATACTGCACACGGCCACTTCGGGGCGCCTTTAGCCGGCTGTCCTCGATATCCGCTTGCAGCCGCTCGACGCTGGCCTGGGCTGCCTCCACGCTGGATTCGGCCTCGATCACCTGCGATTGCGCAGCATCTATGGCGGCCTGGCTCGACAGAACCTGGGAACGGGCGGCGCTGAGTGCGGCCTGGCTGCTTTGCAGGGCGGCCAGGTCATCGTCGAGTTTCTGCTGGGGCAAGGCATTGCGTCTGACCAGGGTCTCGGTACGGGCGTAGCGCTTCTGCGCCGCAGTCAGCTCGGCCTGACGCTGGTGCACAACGGCTTCGGCGGTGGCTTTCTCGCTGATGCGCAGGGAAACTTGGGAATGGGCCGTGCGGGTGGCGTTCTGCGCCTGGCGAACCTGGGCCTGGGCCTGGCTCAACTGGGCGGTGAGCACCTGGATGTCCATTTGCGCGAGTACTTGTCCGGCGGCGACGAAATCGCCTTCGTCGACGTCGATCTGCAGCAGACGGCCAGCTAGTTTCGTGGCGACGTCCACTTCGGTTGCCTCGATCCGGCCATTGGCGCTGGCGAAACCGGAACCCAGGCCGCTCGGGCGCAGTTCCAGCCAGACCAGTGCGGCCACGGCGGCCAGGGCGACGGCGGAGGCCGTGTGGATCAGGGTTTTCTTCTGTTGTGGCTTCATCGAGGGTTTTCCTAAACTTCGGGCGGTCATTGCTTCACGTAGCGCCCAGGCGCTTGTTCTAGGGGAGGGTATTCGGCATTGCCCATCCGCGTGATGGCGGGCCGGAGCTCGCCGGCATGCCCGGCCAGCCAGGCGAACCAATCGACCCACCAACTACCTGCGTGTTGTTGAGCGCTTTGTAGCCAGTCGTCAGCAATCGGCGTGATGTGCTCGTTTACCCAGTAATGGCGTTTGTTGCTTGCTGGTGGGTTAATCACTCCGGCGATGTGGCCAGAAGATCCGAGGACGAAGCGTTTCGATCCCCCAAGAAGAGCCGTGCTGGCATAGGCACTGCGCCATGGGACTATGTGGTCATCGTGGGTTCCGAGGAGGTAGGCTGGCGCCTCTATGGAGCGCAGATCCAGCTTGACCCCGCACAGCTCCAGCTCGCCCGACTTGAGGTCGTTCTGCAGGTAGGTGTGGCGCAGATACCAGCAGTACATGGGGCCAGGTAGGTTGGTACTGTCGTTGTTCCAGAACAGCAGATCTAGGGCGCGTGGTTTCTGTCCCTTGAGGTACTTGTCGACGTTGTAGTTCCACCACAGCTCGTTGGGCCGCAGCAGGGAGAAGGTGTTGCCCATATCCTCTCCGCGGAACAGGCCACATTTACCACCATGGCCACCGATGGTGCGCTCGCGGTAGGCCACCAGTTGCTCATCGACAAAGACACTGATCGGCCCGGTATCAAGGTAGTCGAGGAAGGTGGCGAACAGGCTCAGACTGGCAATGTCGTGGTCGCCCCTCGCAGCCAGCACTGCCAACGCGCAGCTCAGCAGGGTGCCGCCGATGCAGAAGCCCAGGCAGTTCAGATGACGCTCGCCACTGATGACCCGGGTAGTGCGTAGGGCGCTGATCACTCCGTCCTGGATGATCTGCTCCCAGGTGATGTCAGCCTGTTTCTGGGTGAAGTTGCGCCAGGACATCAGGAATACCGGGTGACCCTGTTCCAGCAGATGGCGAACCAGAGAATTTTCCGGGCTGAGGTCGAGGATGTAGTACTTGTTGATGGCCGGCGGGACGATAAATATTGGCCTCTGGTACTGTGTATCGGTGAGCGGCAGGTATTGGATCAACTGGAACAGCGGAGTTTCCAGCACCACCTCACCGGGAGTGACGGCGAGATTCACGCCAACTTCGAAGTCGCCTCGGTCGCATTGACGCAACTTGCCTTCTTGTAGGTCTCCGGCCAGATGCAATAGACCACTGAGCAGGCTGGCCCCCTGGGTTTCCACCAGGCATTTCAGGGCATCGGGATTGCTCAGCAGGAAGTTGCTCGGGGCGCTTGCGGCGATTGCCTGCTCGATCAGGTAGCGCAGACGCTGACGTGGCTTCTCTTCTTTGATGGTGAGCAGCTCCAGCAATTTCAGCAGAAATCCGGAATTCAGCAGGTAGAAGGCGGCCATGGAACCGAACAACGGTTCACTCCAGTTGCCACTAGCGAAACGCCGGTCGTCGAAGTCGAACGGTTGACGGGCCAGCAGTTGCTGGCCAAGCGCTGTCCATTGTTGCTGGTAGTCAACCTGCAATTGTTCCAACGCTTCGGGGGAGACATTGAACCACTGGCTTTGGTCATGCCCGTTGAACCAAGAGTTTTGCGCTACGTACAGGCGCAGTTGCTGTAGGGCGAAGCTGGTGATGAAAGGCGCCTGTCCTGACCAGTAGTGAGCGAAAGAATGTGAATTGTTCATGTTCATGGTTTGTCCAAGAAAATGAAAAAAGGCCGCGCCCGGCAAAGGGCACGGTGCGATCATTTGGGGGAATACCCTCACCGCCATCCAGGCGGTGAGGGTGCAGGGGAGCTCGCCCGATAGATCCGCGAAATCGTTAGTCAGCGTTCAATGGCCAGCGCCACGCCCTGGCCGCCGCCGATGCACAGCGTCGCCAGGCCTTTCTTGGCATCGCGGCGGATCATCTCGTGCAGCAGGCTGACCAGCACGCGGCAGCCGGAGGCGCCGATCGGGTGACCCAGGGCGATGGCGCCGCCGTTGACGTTGACCTTGGCGGCATCCCAGCCCAGCTCCTGACCAACGGCCAGTGCTTGGGCGGCGAAGGCTTCGTTGGCTTCGATCAGGTCTAGCTCGTTCAGACTCCAGCCGGCTTTGTCCAGGCAGCGGCGGGTGGCCGAGACCGGGGCGATACCCATGATCGCCGGATCGACGCCTGCGTTGGCATAGGCGCTGATTTTCGCCAGCACCGGCAGGCCCAGCGCTTTGGCCTTGGTTGCGCTCATCAGCAGCACGGCGGCGGCGCCATCGTTGAGGCTGGAGGCATTGCCGGCGGTAACGCTGCCGTCCTTCTTGAACGCCGGCTTGAGTTTGGCCAGCGACTCGGCGGTGGTGCCGGCACGCGGTTGCTCGTCACGGGCGAAGGCGATTGGATCGCCCTTGCGCTGTGGGATCAAAACCTGCGTGATCTCGGCATCGAAGCGACCGGCCTCGATGGCGGCCACGGTTTTCTGCTGCGAGGCGGCGGCGAAGGCGTCCTGGGCTTCACGGCTGATGCCGTACTTGTCCACCAGGTTCTCGGCGGTGATGCCCATGTGGTAATCGTTGAAGGCATCCCACAGGCCATCGACGATCATGCTGTCGAGCATCTGCGCATGGCCCATGCGCAGGCCGGTGCGGGCTTTGGGCAGCACGTAGGGCGACAGGCTCATGTTCTCCATGCCGCCGGCAATGATCACCTCGGCATCGCCGCAACGGATAGCCTGGGCAGCCAGGTGCAGGGCCTTGAGGCCCGAGCCGCAGACCTTGTTCAGGGTCATCGCAGGAACGACGTGGGGCAGGCCGGCGCGAATCACAGCCTGGCGTGCGGGGTTCTGTCCGGACGCGGCAGTGAGCACCTGGCCGAGGATCACTTCATCGACCTGGGCAGCATCGAGGCCGGTCTGCTCGAGCAGGCGCCGGATGACGATGGCGCCGAGTTCCGGTGCCGGAATCTCGGCCAGGCTGCCTTGGAAGCTACCGATGGCGGTGCGGGTTGCAGCGACGATAACGACGTCGATCATCTGGAATGCCTCATGTTATGACTAGTCGATTGCGCATCACTGCATATTCATGCCGCCGTTCACCGAGAAGTCGGCGCCGGTGGCATAGGCGGATTGATCAGAGGCTAGCCAGGCTACGATCGAGGCAATTTCCTCAGGCTGGCCGAGGCGACCGACGGGGATTCCGGCAATCATGCCTTCAAGGATGTCTGGGCGAATTGCCGCAGTCATATCTGTCTTGATATAGCCAGGGGAAACCGTATTGACGGTCACGCCCTTGCCACTCACTTCTCGGGCCAAAGCCATGCTGAAACCATGGATACCGGCTTTGGCTGCAGAGTAGTTGGTCTGGCCGAACTGACCCCGCTGTCCATTGATCGAGGATATGTTGATGACACGCCCCCAGCCCTTGGCCAGCATGCTCTCGATGACCTGACGGGTTGTGTTGAACAGGCCGGTGAGGTTGGTATCGATCACTGCTTTCCAGTTTTCGGGAGGCATCTTGCGTAGCGTACCGTCTCGGGTGATCCCCGCATTGTTGACCAGTACATCAATCGGGCCGACATTTTCGCGCACCATCTCAAAAGCCTGGCGGGTGCTGTCCCAGTCGGTGATGTCGCAGTCGATGCAGTGGAAGTGGAAGCCAGCCTCTAATTGCTTCGCCATCCAAGAGGCTTTGCGGCTTGAGTAGGGGCTGCAACTCACCACTACGGTGAAACCATCCTGGTGCAGGCGCTGGCTGATCGCTGTGCCGATGCCGCCCATGCCGCCGGTGACCAGTGCTATACGTGTCGAATTACTCGAAGTAGCCATTGACCATGCCTCCTTAATCGAAGCCTTGATATTTTGGTCAAGCTTCCGGTGCTTCACGGGCAGGAACAATGTTTCTGGGTGACGCTGGGTTGTCCTTGCGCGCCAATTCTGTCGCGTTTTGACAGTGGTTCGGCCTGGTCTTGATCTGGATCAGGAAGAATGCCTTGCGGGCCTCTAATATGCGTATTTCACGGCGATCAATCGTTTGCCTTTCGGCTGGGAACGGGCGCAGAGGGATGCTATGTACAGGATCAGTTCCAGTTACGTCGGGATGCTGGTGGCTATGCTGCAGGCGGAGGGACTGGATGCGGTGCGTTTGTGTCGTGAGGCAGGAATCGATATGTGTTTGCTGGCACAGGAGGATGCGTTCTTCACGCGCGCTAGCGCCTATCGACTGATGGCGCTGGCCGAGTTGGATTCGGACAATCCGAATCTCGGCCTCAAGGCTGCCGTGCATTTCAAACCTGGCAGTTTCCAGTTGGTGGGCTACGTGATGATGTCCAGTGCCAACCTGAAACAGGCTCTGGAGCATTTTGTGCGTTTTCACTTGCTACTTGGCAATGGTGTCACTCTCGCACTGTCTCCTGAGCAAGGCGGGCGTCTGCGTTTGACATGTTTGGAGCATCCTGAAGAGGGCTGTCCCAGAAATCGAGCGTTTGAGGATGCCGGTGCCGCTGCCCTGTTGGGTTTTTGCCGTTGGCTGATGGGGGGAGGGCTGCCGCAACCGCTGCAATTCGATTTTGTCCATGACGAGCCGGGTAATCTCCCTGAATATCAGCAGTTATTCGGGTGTTCGTTACGTTTCGGTGCCCAGCACACTAGTGTCCTGTTCGACCAGCAAGAATTGTTGCGCCCGTTGAGCACGGCCAATGAGGCGCTTGCGTTGTTACATAAGCGCTTCGCCGAGTTTCGTCTGGGGCAGTTGGGTGGTGTCTCCTTGGGGGGGCGCGTGCGTGGCCTGATAATCGAGCGCCTGGGTCAGGAAGGATGCGACATGGAGTCGATCGGACTGGCTCTTTGCATAAGCAAGCGTACCCTGCAGCGAGGCCTGGAAAAGGAAGGGCTGAAGTTCAAGGACATTCTCGGTGATGTTCGCCGGCAGTCGGCCGATTATTACCTGTGCCGCAGCTCATACAGTCTGACCCAGGTGGCCGAGTACCTGGGGTTCCACGATCAGAGCAGTTTCCACAAGGCCTGCCTGCGCTGGTTCGGGAGGTCTCCGGGTCGATACCGGCTGGACGAAGGCGAGCAGAGTACGCCCCATGAGGATGTCTCAGATGCCGCTCATCAGGCTGATGATCAGTGCATTGACGATATCGATGAAGAAGCCGCAGACCAGCGGAACGATAATGAACGCCTGGTGCGCGGCTCCGTAGCGCTGAGTAACTGCCGTCATGTTGACGATGGCCGTTGCAGTTGAACCCAGGGCGATGCCGCCGAAGCCGGCGGCTATCACGCTGGCTTCGTAGTTGCGGCCCATACAACGGAAAACCAGCAATACGGTATAGAGGATCGTCAATGTTATCTGCAATGTCAGGGCTGTGACGACGAAGACCAGAACACCGCCTAACTGCCACAACTGCAGTCCCATCAGCGCCATGACTAGAAACATACCCAGGCAGATATCGGATATCAGCGCCAACCCTTGGCCGGCTCCGCTCCAGTGCTTGATGCGTTGACCGCCGATGGCTGCTTGCAACAGGTTACGAATGACGATCCCGGCCAACAGGCAACTGACAAACGAGGGGAGGGTGATTCCGCTGTTGAGCAGCAGCAAGTTGAAGCCGTGGCCCAACATCAGCGTCATGTTCAACCACATCCAGGCCCACAGGATGTCGTAATGGCTGATGGGGGCGGAGATGTCTGCCGAGGTTGCTGGTACTCCAACTTCCAGGTCTGAATCGCGAGAGGGGGTTAAGGCGTGGCGGCGTATCAGGTAGTTAGCGATCGGCCCGCCGATACAGCACGCTGCGATCAACCCCACTGTGTTACTGGCAATACCTAGCTCCATGGCATTTTCGATGCCCAATTGCTCGGTGAACAGCGGTGCCCAGGCCAGGGTGGTACCGACGCCGCCGGTGAGCGAGATCGAGCCGAGCATCAGGCCGGCTCTGGGATCCAGGCCGAAACCGCTGGCCACGCCCATACTCAGCAGGTTCTGCAAGACGATGAACACGCTGGCGAGTACCAGCAGAATTAGCAGCGGGCGGCCACCCTTGACCAGGTTGCGGATATCCGACTTCAACCCGATGCCTGCGAAGAAGTAGAGCAGCAGTACATCGCGTACCTCCAGGTCGAAGACCACTTCGATATCCAGTATGTAGAACAGAACGGCGGTAACAGCGGCACAAAGGAAGCCACCGAGCACTGGTTCTGGAATGCTGTAGCGGCCTAGTGGTTCGTAACGCTGTGCGAGCCTCTTGCCCGCGAACAGCAGCATGATCGCCAGAGTAAAACTGACCAGCCCCTCAACGAGAAAGGTATTGTCCTGCATGAAGAGTCCTTGCGGTTAGCCGAGGATGTTCAGGCCGCCATCGACGAAGTGGACGCCGCCAGTTTGGCCCTGACTGGCATTACTGACCAGCCATGCGCACAGACCGCCGACTTCTTCCAAGCTGACTAGGCGGCGCAGGGGCGCGCGATGGGTAGAGGTTTGCAGCAGGTGATCAAAGTCTTTCAGCCCGGATGCTGCTCGAGTCGGCATGGGGCCGGGGGAAATGGCATGCACGCGGATGTTGTGTGGCCCCAGCTCGGTGGCCAGGTAGCGCACACTTGATTCCAGGGCGGCTTTGACTGGGCCCATCAGTGCGTATCCTTCGATCGTTTCCTGGGCTCCCAAGTAACTCATGGTTACCAGACTGCCGCCCTGGGGCATCAACGGCTCGGCCAGGTGCGCCATGCGGATGAAGGAGTGGCAGGAAATGTCCATGGCCTGCTGAAAGCCGCTGCTGGAACTGTCCAGCAGGCGGCCGCGGATTTCCTCTTTGGGTGCGCTGGCCAGGCAGTGTACGACGAAGTCCAGTGATCCCCATTGCTCTGTAATGTGCTCGAATAGAGCCTCTAGCTCGCCGGGCCGGGTGACGTCCAGCGGCATCCGCACGCTGGCTTGCACCTGTTGCGCCAGGGGCTCGACATGCGCCCTGGCTTTCTCATTCAGCCAGGTGATGGCCAGTTCCGCGCCCATTTCATGTAGCGCTTGGGCACAGCCCCAGGCGATCGAATGGGTGTTTGCGATGCCTACCACCAGGCCGCGCTTGCCAGCCAGGGACAGACTTTCTTTGATGCTCATGGGTGTTGCTCCTGATACAGGTGCCAGCTATGGCGCGCGATGATGCTCTCTTCGTCGGTGGGGATGACCCATACTGATCGGGTGCTGGATGTACCGGATATAAGCTCGGCGTTGCGTCGGTTCGCCGTGTCGTCTAGCTGCAGCCCGAAGAGCGGCGCGAGATGCTGTAGTACCTGGGCACGCAGCTCAGCATCCTTCTCGCCGATACCGGCCGTGAATACCAGTGCGTCCAGTCCGCCCAGGCATGTGGCAAGCCGACCGACTTCCTGGGCGATACGGTAGGCGTAGTAGTCGATGGCCAGGGCCGCGCGCGGCTCGTTGCTGGCGCGTAGCTTGCGCATGTCGCTGCTGACCCCGGATATGCCGAGCAGGCCGGATTGTCTGTACAGCAGTTTTTCCAGCTCATCAACAGATATGCCTTGCCCCAGCAGGTACAGCAATACGCCTGGATCCACGGCGCCGCAGCGGCTTCCCATGGGTAAGCCGTCGAGAGCACTAAAACCTGTTGTCATTTCGATGCTGCGGCCAGCTTCGATAGCGCAAAGGCTGGAACCATTGCCTAGGTGAGCGATGACCAGCTTGCCAGTAGCGAGCTCCGGTGTTTTGTCGATTAGGCGCTGGCTGACGTATTCGAAGGACAGGCCATGAAAGCCGTAACGGCGTACGCCCTGTTCGTATAGCGCGTAGGGCAAGCCGAAGAGTTGACTGATTTCATTGCGTCCAGCATGGAAAGCCGTGTCGAAGCAGGCGATCTGGGGCAGTTGAGGGTCGTGCTCGAGCGCGGCATGGATTGCCGCGAGGTTGTGCGGTTGATGCAGTGGTGCCAGAGGCTCCAGCGTCTTCAGACGTGCCAGTGTAGTGTGATCCACGCGCACCGGTGCGCTGAAATCCATGCCCCCGTGCACCACACGATGGCCGATCAGCACCGGTGGGCGATCCTGTAGGCCTTCTTCAAGGACACGATAGATCTGCTGGAAGGCCGCCTGCATATTGGCAATCTGTTCCGGCTCGAAACTCGTGTCCTGCATTATCGTTCCGTCGGCCATGACGACCTGTAGACGTGGCGCCACGCCAATCCCGTCCAGCTTTCCGCGCGCCAGCAAGCGAGGTTGATCTTCGCCCCGGCGACCGGAGAATAGGCCGGTCTTAATGCTCGAAGAGCCTGCGTTGACGGTGACGATGAGTTCGTCCTGAACAGGGCTCATACAGGTATCCCCAGGCGAGCGCGCCGTGCTTCGGCAAGTAGCACGGCCAGCCCACAACTGGCGATGCGCGCTCTTGGACTGTCAGCGCGGCTGGTGAAAACAATAGGTACTCGGGCGCCAAGGACGATGCCAGCAGCTTCGGCTCCGGCTAGATAGATCAGCTGCTTGGCGAGGATGTTGCCCGCTTCCATGTCCGGTACCAGCAGGATGTCCGGGTCGCCGGCGACTTCTGAGTGGATACCCTTGACCCGCGCGGCTTCGGCGTTGATCGCATTGTCGAAGGCCAGTGGCCCGTCGAGCAGCGCGCCGTCGATCTGTCCGCGCCGGGACATGACCACCAGTGCGGCGGCCTCCAGGGTTGAAGGCAGCTTGGCGGTGACGGTTTCCACCGCCGACAGCAGCGCCACCTTGGGCTGTTCGATGCCGAGAGCGTGCAGCATCTGGATCACATTGCGGCAGATGTCGGCCTTGTCTTCCAGGCCGGGGAAGATGTTGACCGCCGCGTCGGTGACGAACAGCGGCTTGTGGTAGCTGGGCACGCTCATGGCGAACACATGGCTGAGGCGCCGTTCCGTGCGCAGACCGTTTTCGCGGTCGGCCACGGCATGCAGCAGTTCATCGCTGTGCAGGCTGCCTTTCATCAGCAACTCGCCACGGCCTTGGCGGATCAGGGCGACACCACGCTCGGCGGCGGCGTGGCTGTGTGGCACGTCCTCCACGGTCAGCCCGTCGATATCCAGACCGGCTTCGCTGGCGGTTGCCGCAATCTTCTGGCGCGGGCCAACCAGAATCGGTGTGATCAGCCCGGCCTGGGTGGCCTCCAGCGCCCCGCGTAGCGCGTTCGCCTCGCAAGGATGCACGACGATGGTGGGCAGCGGGCCAATCTCGGCGCAGCGGTTCAGCAGCGCCTGGTAGTGATCCAAGCTCATTCGGCGTTGCCTCCCTTGTCCGGGCTCGCGAGGCCAGGTGCGGGCGCGGAGCGGGTTGCCTTGATGCGTGCTGGTTTTTCCGGCGCGGCCACTGGGCTCCTGCTCCGGGTCGCTGCCGGGGGCGGGCTGGCATCAGTCTGTGCCTGCGCCTTGGCAGGCCGGGCGGCATTTTTCTTCCTTGGTCGCGTGGCGGCCTTGGACGTAGGGGCGTCCGCCTCGGGGAGGCGCAGGCTTGCCTGGATTTGCTCTGGCGGGCTGTCCACCGTGATGAGTGGCACGGATGGTTGGGCGAAATCCGGCAATGGGTGTTCGAGCAGATCATGCAACCGACGCCAAAGATCACCCACGGCACCCTCGGCGTACAGCAACTCAGGCACGAGGTGCGTGGCGGCTGTCAGGACGACTTCACGCTGGCTGGCCTTGGCTAGCAAAAGGGGCAAGGTGTTCAGGCTTTCCTCGGGGTGGGCGAAGACCAGTAGATCCTGCAGGCGGACGCTGTCACGTACGGCGAGAGGGTCGATGCCGAGCTGTTGCGAGAGCGTGCGAGCGCGCTGGGCGAGCTCTTCGATGCGTTCTTTGCCGAACCTGCCGCTGGCACGTGCGAGCAGGCAGAAAATGCGAATGAGCGCTTCCCGCTCCCCACCCTGGAGAAGCGAGTCGTGCAGATGCTCGATCAGAGCCTTGTCCCGTTGTTCTATGTGGCTCTGTTGCGAGCGCGGTGCTTGCCCTCCGGTCAGGGTGCTCAGCCCGCCGTAGAAGCTGTGGAAGAGCAACTCCTGGGATGCATCGCGGATGTCGCGATAACCATCGAGCTGGGCCTCGATGACGCTGGAGAATACCTCTTGCCAGGCAAGCAGGGGGTTGTTGGGGGATGCCGGGCGGCGATTGGTGCGGGTCAGGGCCGCGCTTCCCGCCAGCCACCAGAGGGCTGGATTGAGGCTGCTCCAGACGATCTGCTGCTGGTGAAATGGGTGGCTCTTGCGCAGGGATTCGGCGAGTGGTTCGTTGATCGCCCTGCGCATCCAGGGCCGCACGAACCAGTCGTAAAGCGTGCTGTTGAGTCCGGAGACGCGGTCGACCAGGGCGAATTCACGCTCGTCGCTTCGGCCATCTTCATCGTGGGCGAGAATATCGGCGATACGTCGTGGTTCGAAATGTACCTGATACGCCTGGTCACCACTGGGGGATGCCGGTAGATCGTCGATCATCAACTCGTACAGGCCAGGCGACAGCAGGGCGATGGCATCGATGGCGCCGAGCAGCTGCCGGTGTTCGCGCCGGGCGACCTTGCCGGAGACGAAGATGCCCAGGTGGCCGATGCTGGCATGCTGCAGGTAGACGATGGTGCGTCCGGCGCTGCGCAGTGCCAGGTCGCTGGGGTAGACGTCGGCTATCCAGTTCAGCGCCTGTTGCGGCGGGGTGATGTTGTCGCCATACGAGCAGAACACCACCACGGGGGCCTCGATGCGTTTCAGGTCGATGCTGCTCCTGCCCCCGGAACCGCCGGCCAGGCGGTTGCCGATGAACAGGTCGTCGACGATCACCTCGATCTCCTCGCTGTTGAGCAGGGTCGGGCTGCCCCACCAGCGTTCGAAATCGAGAAAGCGCGGGGTTTCGGCGTCGACGTCGCGGAACAGGTTGTAGTACTTGCTCCAGTAGGTGTTGGCCGGGTTCAGGCTCTCGAAGTTGCTGACCAGCCAGGTGCCGTCGAAGCGGCCGTTGCCCAGGTCGCTGCCCAGGCGGGTCATCCAGGCGCCGCCGAGCAGGCCGCCGGCATAGCGCATCGGGTTGCGCCCGTTGACGCCGGCCCAGTAGGACAGCGGCGCACCGTTGACGATCACCAGGCCCGGCAGTTCCGGACGTGCCGCCGCCAGGCCCATTAGTGCCCAGCCGGCCTGGCAGTTGCCGATCACCACCGGCTTGCCGGCTTCGGGATGGCGTGCGCTGACCGCTTCGATATAGCGGGCTTCGGCGGCGGCGATGTCGAGCAGGGTCTGGCCGGGCGCGGGGGCATGGCTGAAGGCGATGAAATAGGTCGGATGCCCGGCGCGCAGGCTTTCGCCAATTTCGGAGTCTTGCTTGAAGCCGCCGATGCCGGCGCCATGACCGCCGCGCGGATCGATGACGATGACCGGCTGACGCGTGGCATCGCTTGGCTGGTCAGCCGTTGGAAGGATGCGCAGCAGGGAATAGTTGACCGGATGAGGCAGGTCGTGGCCGTCGATCAGCACCTCGTAGGGAAACTTGAGCAGCAGGGGATAGCCGGCGCGCTCGTGGGCCAGGGTATTGTCGCCACGCTGGCGCAGTGCATCCCAGAACAGCAGGCCGCGTTGCCCGCAGTCGACCAGGTATTCCCAGCAGTCTCCCGGGCTGGGGGCACGCAGGCGACCTTCGTTGAGGGGCGCGAGCAGGGCCGCATGGCGTTGGCCGAAGGCATCGAGCATAAGCTTGCCGTGCAACTGCTGCAGACGGCTGAGGTGTTCGAACAGATTATGGAATGAGGAAAAGCTGTCTTCTCGCTTCGCAAAAAAACTTTCCTGGCTCATGAGCATTTCCTATCTCGGTGGCGTGCTAAAGGCCTGCGCTCAATCCTCCCCTTGGAGAGGCTGCATGGCGTTAAGGCTAGGTTTATAGCGAATCGCTGCGGCTTGGGCAAAATTTTTTTGCAGTGCAAAAAAGCTCTTGCGATCTTTTTTGTGCGGTGCAATATTATGCTGGCGCGGCAGCTCCATCATGGATGGCTTTCGCGTGTCAGGCCGTAGGTGGCCTTCCCCATTGCCAGGAGATCCGACCATGTCTTTTTTCGATTCGGAAAAACTGCAAAGCGCACAGAAAGCCAACCTTGACCTGCTGCAGCAGATCAGTGGCAAGGTATTCGAGAGCGTCGAGCAGCTCAGTCAGTTGCAATTCAAGGCGCTACGCGCTTCCAGTGGCGAGCAGTTCGACAGCTTGCGCAAGCTGCTGTCAGTGCGTGACCCGCAGGCCTTCGCCGAGTTGCAGGCGTCCTTCGCTCAGCCGGCAGCCCAGGCGGAGCGCCTGCTGGAGTTCAATCGCGAGGTGTACGATCTGGTCTCCAGCACGCAGGCGGATATCGCCAAGCTTGCCGAGCGCCAGGTCGAGGCGGGCACCAAGCAGGTGCGGGAACTGGTGGACGTTATCGCCAAAAACGCCCCGGCGGGTGCGGAACCGGCGGTAGCCGTGCTCAAGTCGGCACTGGAAAGCGCCGGCAGTGTCTATGAAAGCGCGCAGAAAGCCGCCAAGCAGGCAGCCGAGATCGCTGAGAACGGCATCGCTGCCGCCGCTTCCGCGGCCGGTCAGGCCACTCGTGAAGCCGGCAAGGCTGCGGGCGGGCGCAAGTAAGGCAG
Organism: Pseudomonas oleovorans subsp. oleovorans; assembly: GCF_002197815.1. GTDB lineage: Bacteria > Pseudomonadota > Gammaproteobacteria > Pseudomonadales > Pseudomonadaceae > Aquipseudomonas > Aquipseudomonas oleovorans. Next base: position 35,366 of record NZ_NIUB01000030.1, on the reverse strand, counting down.
GGCGGCCGTGTCACGGACGGTGATGAGTTTCATTGCTCATCACCGTCTTTTTTCGTCTGCCTGAAATTGCCGGGTGGGATGCCGCCGAACATACCGAATAGGTTCTGGGTGCCCAAGTAGAGCTTCTTCGACTGTTCTACGTACTGGCTCATCATCTCCTGCATGACGGGCACCTGCTTGTGCATAAAGTCGCTCCAGGCCTGTGAGGATTGCACCCCGGTCTGGGTCTGGATTTCGATCACAGTCTGGATGCTCTTTTCCAGATAGTTGCCGAGCATGCCCTGGAATGGGCCATAGAAACGGATGACGCCCTTGAGCATATCGCTGGAGAAGAGCGGCTCGCCGTCGCTTTCCGCTTCCTGAATGATCTGCAGCAGGATGCTGCGAGTCAGATCCTCGCCAGTCTTGGCGTCGACCACCTGGAACGGTACTTCGTCGATGACCAACTGGCGGATGTCGGGGAGGGTGACGTGGGTGCTGGTATGGGTGTCGTACAAACGGCGGTTGGCGTATTTCTTGATCAGGCGTGGGGCTCTGTGGCCGTCATCGGACATGTGTAGCGTCTCATTATGAGTCGGAGTGTCTGTGGCAGGTATTATCTCAGGCCTCTCCCGGTGTAGATATATTGTTAATGCGGGGATAATTGGTTGTTTTAGTTTTTCGGATATAAGGCCGTAAGATATTCGCAGATACTTACTTGGGGCTGGCATCTACCGCCAGCAGAATCACTTCGCGCTGTATCAGTCGAGATGGCGTCTGAACCATATGCGGATCGTGATGATCCGCGCCATTTCCGACGTAATGGGTATCTACCGATTGTGAGCTCTTCAACTTATACCACCACTTCGTTCACTGTGAGTCGTTCACTGCGTTGCTTTCCGTCAGTCCTGCTGGTTCTAGTGCTGGCCGGGTGTGCAGGGGTCAAGGTCACGGCGGTCAGCAACAATGATTACCTGGCCCAGCGCCGCGGTGATGTGTTGACCACCGGCAACCTCAGTGCTTCGGCGGTTGCTGCCCTGCAGGTCGTGGGCAGTGATGAGAAGCGCTGCCTTGCTGACCTGCCGGCCTGCCGCGAGGCGCTGGACAGCACAACGGGGTTGCGTGACGAACAGCGGCTTTCCACGCCGGCCGAGCTGTGGCTGAAGGAAGCCCAGGACGGCGGCAAGGTGATGGCGGCGGAGGCCCGCACCGATGCCTACCTGGAGAGTGCCCGGTATGCCTACGCCTACCTCTTCCTGACCACCCGCACACCGAGCCAGCGCGCCCTGGAAGACCGGCAGACGCAGGTGCGCGACTACTACAACTTTTCGGTGCAGCAGGCGCTCGTCGAGGTCTTCGATCGCTACCGTGGACGGCCACCATCACCCGAGGACACTCAGGGTAATTTCCGCCTCAAGACCGGGCGCTGGACGATCGGCGGGCGCATGACCGATGTGAGGCTGGCCGATGACCGCCTGTTGCCGAAGGAGCTGATTCCGGCTGCGTCCCTGTCCTTTGGCGGGTTGCGCAACCAGTACCGTCGGGATGGACTGGGTGCCGAGTTGGTAGCGGTGACGGCCAAGCGCGTGGTGAGCAAGGGGAGCGATGAAATACCCTGGAGCGAAACCCCCTTCCCGGCGATTACTGCCGTGGCGCGCTTTCCCGGGGAGACCCTGGAGCAGGTGTTGTCCACCTATCAGGTGGAAGTGATCGGTTATGACCCCTACCGGCAGGATTCGGTGGACATGGCAGGTGTGCAGGCGCCCCTGGCGGCCAACTTCACGTCGGGCTATGGCCTGTGGCTGGCGCGTTCCGGGTTTGCCCGGCAGTCCCTGCTGACTCTGGTCGGACGCGGCGAAGTGTTGGAACGCCCCCATGTCTACCTGCTGCAGCCGTTCGATCCCGACCGGCGCATCGTGGTCATGCTGCATGGCCTGGCCAGCAGCCCGGAGGCCTGGATCAACGTGGCCAATGAAGTGCTGGGCGACGAGGAACTGCGCCGCAATTACCAGATCTGGCAGGTCTACTACCCGACCAACCTGCCGCTGGCCGTCAACAATCAGGCCATCCGCGAGGCCATCGAGCAGACCTTGGCGAATTTCGATCCGCAAGGCACGGCCAAGGCCAGCCACGATATGGTGCTGGTCGGGCACAGCATGGGGGGCGTGTTGTCACGGCTGATGCTGTCCTCATCGGGTGACCAGTTGTGGGATGCCATGCTGGGAAGTTACGGGATGCAAGGCGCGCGCCTGGAAAAAGCCCGGGCGAAGCTCGGGCCCTACCTGTATTTCGAGCCATTGCCTCAGGTGAGCCGGGCCGTATTCGCTGCGGCGCCACACCGGGGTACCCCGTTTGCCGAAAATCGCGTGTCGCGCTGGGCCGCAGGGCTGGTGAAGATGCCGGTGTCGATGTTGAACCGTTTCAAGGAGGTTGCCCAAGTGCTGGTTGACCCCAATGCGGCGGCACCGGTCGCGTTGGTGCGCCCCCTCAACAGCATCGACAACCTGAGCAACCAGGACCCCTTCGTCAAGGCCGCAGCCGACCTGCCCATTTCGCCACGAGTGCACTATCACTCGATCATCGGCAACTACACGCCAGACCTCGAGGTCCTGCTGTCCAGTGACGGCGTGGTGCCGTACGCCAGCTCGCACCTGGCTGGCGCCGACTCGGAGCTGGTCGTGCCATCGTGGCACAGCGTGCAGGAAACACCGCAGGCGATCATCGAAATTCGCCGCGTGCTGCATGAACACCTCACCGGCCTGGCCAGCCCCAAGGTGGCTACGGTACGAGCGCCATGAACGGGCTGTTGGGTCTTCTCCTGCGCAGTGTCCTCGCGCTGTCGTTTTTTCTGATCATGGCCTGGGGCGTGCTGGCGCTGTTCTACCAGACTGGAGGGCTGGCAACCTGGGTGCTGATTGCGGGCTGGTGCCTGCTTGGCTGCATTCTGCAGGTTCTGCTGTGGCGCGGGCGTCCCATACTGGCGCTTGTCGGTCAGGTGCTTGTCTTCGCCGCGTTGCTGGTCTGGTGGACAAGCCTGGAACCGTCAAACCAGCGTATCTGGGCTGGTGATGTCGCGCAGATGACCCAGGGCGAGCTCGTGGGCAATCAGCTCATCCTGCACAATGTGCGCAACTTCAACTGGCGCAGCGATGATGACTATGACGTTGCCTGGGAAACACGTCGCTACGATCTCGACCAGCTCGCCTCGGTCGACCTGATCACCTCCTATTGGGGCATGCCGGCCATCGCCCATGTTCTGGTTTCTTTCGGCTTCACGGATGGGCGTTTTCTGACGTTCACCGTTGAGGTGCGCAAGGAGCAAGGCGAGGCCTATTCGGAGATTGGTGGTTTCTTCAAGCAGTTCGAGTTGAGCATCGTCGCCACTGACGAGCGTGATGCCTTGCGCGTGCGCACCAACGTGCGCGGCGAAGACAGCTATCTCTATCGTATTGCTATGCCCGACGAGGCGATGCGTGCGTTGCTGCTCTCCTATGTGCAGCAGGCCAACGCCCTGGTCGATCAGCCGCGTTTCTACAACACCATTACGGCCAACTGCACCACCATCGTTTTCGACATGCTGCAGACGATCATTGGCGGACTGCCGGTCGATTACCGTTTGCTGCTGACAGGCTACCTGCCGGCCTATGTCATGTCGGTCGGTGGCCTGCAGGGTGGCTACAGCCTCGATACGTTGCGTCAGCACGGGCGCTTTACCGAACGGGCACGGATGGCCAACGATGCGAGCGATTTTTCCAGGCAGATCCGGCGCGGAGTGCCCGGCTGGGTGTCTCCCACCGATACCAGCCACAATGATGAAGGCAGAGACTGATGCGAGAACTTGAAGTGATGATTGGCCTGATCGGCCTGGGATTCCTGCTCCTGATGGTCGGCTACAGCCGGCGGGAACGGGACAGTGGTGTGCTGGTGATGGCCACAGGGATAGTGGTGATGTTGGCTACCATTGGTTACAAAATCTACATTGAGCTGAGGTAATGAACCATCCTGCACTCGTTGTTTGTTAGTTTTTGCAGCAGAGCGCCCGTTCCGTGAGCTTAAGTCGGGGCGGAGGCTCTCGATGGGGTATTGGTGAGCTAGTTTTGAATTTCGATAAAGTAGCCTGATGACTTTACCAATGGGTGATGTCGCTTGGGTTGCCACAACTATGTCGAACCGTCTACCGTCCCCGAATGAAGTGAATCCCTCACCCAGGCCACCCGGCCCCGCGAAGAGGTCCACCACCTGAATGGCGTGGTCGAGCTCACCTGTAGGGTCTGTGGGCGTACTATCGAAAAGATTCTTTTGGCCTTGAGTCATGGACATAGTCAGTAAGGAAGTCAGGTCTCGCATGATGGCGGGCATTCGGGGCAGCAACACGTCACCAGAAATGAAGGTCCGACGCCTGCTGCATCGGCATGGTTTCAGGTATCGCCTGCACCAGAAGGATCTTCCTGGAAAGCCTGATTTGGTGCTTTCTCGCTATCGTGTCTGCATTTTTGTTCACGGTTGCTTTTGGCACAGACACCCCGGATGTCGCTACGCTACTAGCCCCAAGACCCGGTTGGACTTCTGGCAGAGAAAATTTGACCAGAACGTCGCCCGAGATACCAGGAACAAGGCTGTGTTACTGGCATCGGGGTGGCGGGTGATACAGCTGTGGGAATGTGGGATACGTGCACCTGATGCCGAGATAATCTGGGTCTTGGATGCAATCCGTAATTCTAATCAAAAAACGGTCTCTTGGCCTGACCTCTCGACGGAACTTGCTCCATATCGCGGCGTGGTGACGTCATCCACACCGCATAGCCAGAGCCCGGCCCACATTCACCAGGTCAAGCTAGATCAACCGATTTCCGTTTTTGGGGTGCAGCGCGACTTGATCCACGTCCCGATATGGGAGCCAGAGCCCAGCGGGCACACCATCGAGAAAGACCACACCGCCTAAAGAATCGTAAGCCCAGGCTTATGTGTGTATTCCAGTGATGCTGACACCCAGCTCCAGCGATTGCGCCCTCGCACTGAGCCAATCGAACTCTCAACGCACCAGATGGCGCGCTAGCCTGCGGGGCGTACCTGAAACTCCGGGGCGGCTCTTCCTTTCAGGTGCAGATCCATCCAGCGCAGCAGGTAGTGAATGCTGAGACCACGGTGGCGCGCGTCATTACTTCCTCTAATAACGTGCCCCGCACCCTCGAATTGAATCAGTGCAGTGGGCACTCTCAGGTGCTTAAGCAACTTGAACATCAACTCGCTGCCTACGGATGAAGGCGTTCGATAGTCTCTGGTTCCACTCATGAAAAGCGTAGGCGTCGAGACGTCGAGCCCATGAGTTATCGGCGACCGAGCCTTATCCTTTTCATCCAGCCAGGGATATTTATCGGGGTCTGCCATGTCAGGCTGATCGCCCAAGAACCAATAGAGCGAATTATCCGCAACGCTACTGATCGAAACGGCAGCGCCGAATCGGTTCGTGTGGGTTATGGCCCAGTCCGTCAGGATCGCGCCTGCTGAACCACCTGCGATGCCGATTTTTTCTGCATCGATCTCATGGTGGGCAAGCACGTAATCCACGCCCGCCATCGTGTCATCATACTCAGGCCCTGGCCATTCTCCGGCGAGGCTGCCGGCAAAAACTTGGCCGTATGACATGCTGCCTCGCGGGTTCACATACAAGACGAAATAGCCAGCAGCAGCCATGGCCTGGATATCTCCGTCAAAAGCGCTGCTCCACCAGCTATATGGCCCGCCGTGCGCCCATACGATCAGGGGATACCTCTGCGAGGCAGTGAGCATCGGTGGCTGATGCAAGTAGCCATGAATTGTTTCGCCGCCTGGGCCTTCGTATGTGATTTCTTCAGGGGCAGTGAGCAGCAATTCATCTCGAATATGCCGATTGATCTCGGATATCTGCATGCCGGTACCATCAGCAACCTCATAAAGCTCAGGCGGGCTTACGAAGCTAGAGGCGACAGCAATCAGCCGATTGCTTTCCTGAGCTAGATGAAAACTCTGTACCACGTGGCGGCCAATCCATAGTGGCCGAACCTTCTGGGTCAGGATGTCCAACTCGATCAGATTGGCGTTGCCCGCGTCGCTTTTGATACTGATCAGTCGGCGATCATCCCGCCACATCAATCCATCACCGCCCACCTCACGGTCATAGCCCACGGTTATGTTGGTAGTTTCGCCAGTAACCATATCCATCACGAAAACATCATCTTGGGCGAAGTCCGACGGGGCTTCTGGATTGCCCATTGAAAAGGCGACCTTCGAACCGTTGGGGCTGAGGTAAAGCTGCGGAGCCGCTTCCATGTCTGTGCTGGTTCCCGGCACCTTGAAAGGCCTAACCACGCTCTGCTGGCCATCAATTAGGGCAACACTGCGCAAAGTAGACGTGCCTGCGCCGTAATAGGCTTCCATCGTATCGTTCGTGGTGAACAGGATAGAGCGGCTATCGACAGACCAGAATGCCAACGTGGCTGCTACAGACGCCTGCGTCAGCTGTCTTGGGGTCTGCGTGCCACAGTGAGAGTCGACCGCCACCACCCAAATTTGGGGCAAAGAGGCAGTACCGCCCCCTACTTCTTCAGATCGGAAATCGGCCCGTGTGATTATCCTGACCCCAGGCGGCGGCACGGGCGCCTGAGCGATGGCTACAGCCGAGGTGAAGGCAATGTTTTGACCATCAGGTGACCATCGATAGTCGTTAACGCCGTTCTCCAGATCGGTCAGTGAACAGACCAGTCCTCGTGTCAAATCCAGGACATGAAGCTGCGTCGCTCCCTCATCGGCTCGAAGGAACGCCAGCTTCGAACCATCAGGCGACCAGGCAGGCATGCTGTCATCATGCTGATCAGGGAAAAGTTTCGAAGCGCGTCGTTCCTTCAGACTCATCTTCCAGAGCGCGCCCTCCCGCTGATCGCCATCACCGTTCAGTTCGGTTACTTGGAAAATTAGTGTTGTCCCGTCGGGAGAAATGGCCAGCTCGCCGAGTTCTTTTACCCTGGCGATATCTTCGGTTTTGAATATCCGTTTTTCTGTGGCTTGTGTTGAAGCCACTAGGTGAGAAGTCGACATCAACCCTGCTATGCATATGGCCAAGCTGGCAAGCTTGGATGTTATCCAGACGTGGGCCATTGAGCACTCCTGGCTTCATGGCTCGCTGGTGAAAGAGCCGCTGGCGTAAAGCCTACCATCACCTGCAACCTGGGTGATCACCGCTATCGATGAGCGATGCCGTCCGCTTAAAAAACGAGGACTTAATGCAGGAGTTCGGAAGGTGGCTTGGCCGAACGTTTACTGGCCTTGCGCTGCATTACGTCAGCATCGGTGCAACCGAGATCGGCATAGACATTTTTGCTGCCTTCCTCAATCAATTGCGGTGACCTACAGGACGTGAGAGCAGACAGTTTAGTGCTTGAGGGATGGGTCAGAATCACCAGCAAAGTGGCTCACAATCACTGGAATGGAGGGACAGAACCATCAGCGCGAGTGGGTCAGAACCCCCGGAATAACGTGTCAGAACCTCAAGCGCCCACACCGTAAATTGACATGTCGCCAGGCATTAAAAGCTGATGCGCTGCACCCCAAATCGCAACGGCGTGCCGCCAAAGTGCTGTTAGCGCAGATCAAGCCTGAAGGGTACGTGGGGAGCAGCCTACTCACTGCGTTCATCCGCGCCTGGCGCGGTCAGCAAGGCATTGCTGGTGATACTGGTCAACGGCACAGATGATCCTATCAATTCCGTAGAGGGCGGAGACGTTGGCTTCTGGGGGATGAGCGAGCGAGGCTAGGTGATTTCAGCGCAGGTGAGCGAGAGCTACTTTGCTCGACTTGCTGGATATACACAGCCTGCACTAGTCCAGCGTATTCCGGCTTCCAGGTGATGCGAGCGAGCCCTAGCCTGAGCTATTCCAGTGGCAGGAGGCTAGGACGGCAAGTGTGGAGCTGGTGCCCATCCACGGTGGTGGTCACAAGGTGCCACAGCCATACTTCCCCGGCCCCAGAGTGCTTGGCCGCAATAGCTCATTCAATAGCCCCGAGCATGTCTGGAGATTTTTCATGCGAGCTATAGATCCCTGCGACTAGGGGCCACTCACAGCAGTCACGTGGCTACGACTGCGGAGCAGGTAGGATCTTGCCTGCTTGCCGTTGCTTCATCTCCGTATACCAATGGCCCCGGGTTGCGGCGGGAAATTCGATTGCTCCCAGAATGCGCCCCTGACCATATCGAGGTGGCTTCTGCGGCTGGCGAATGCTCGCCAAGACGGCGCTCTCTGCGGGGCGTACATGTGATTTCATGCCTGCGCCCAGTCGGCCATCACCGTACACGCTGATCGACGAGATGGACTGGTGCCCCATGATGTAAGCCATGCTTTCTGGGCTTTCTCCGGATGCTTTCAGAATTGATCCCATCTGGTGCCGGAAGCTTTTCAGCGTTGGCTGCTTTTTCCTCTTGGGCCAGAGGCGTCGGCACTCCTTGCGCAGGCAGTCTCTGATGGCGGTATTAGTGCGTGGGCACCCGGCCATCCACTGCGCGGCCCATTCCACCAACTTCAGCGTTCTTGGTTTGTCGATTACCAAGGTGCGGTCAGCGCCACGGTGCAGTTCAGCCGATTTCTTGCCTCCAATGATGTGCACGTGGTTGCCGGAGATAGTGATCGTGCGCATCTCGCATGGGCGTACACCGAGGCAATAAGCGAGCACCAGTGATGCGGCTTCGTCGAGATTGCCGCCTGCGCGCAGGTGCTGGTGCAGCAATTTAAAGTCTTCGAAGGGGACTTTCCGAATCTGCCCCGGCTTGGGCTTTTTCACTATCTGACTGCCTGGTGCCGTGACCGGGTTGACCAGCGCTCTGATGGTGTTTGCTGCCTCGATGTTTCGCCGGGCAAGCTGGTCATTCATTAGGGTGTTCTTGAGGGTGCTGAACGCATTCGGTCGATAGTCCGGTGCACAGGCAAGCAAAGCTGCGCAGATCTGCGCCGAAGATGGATCGTCCTCACCGCAGTGAGACCGATAAAAGTTTTGTGCCCGGGTTTGGTACCGCTGCAAGGTCGTAGGTTGCATCGCTGTCATCTCTCTTCTTGTTGTTTTGATGACAAAGCTAAGCCGCTTCGCGAACGGCGTTGTGTCAGCTCGAACTCCACTGAAACACTCCGCAGCCGCTCCGTTTTTCTCGTTACGTCCGAACTGCCTCAACGCCCCCTTACTCGCGGCGCGAGTAAGGGTTGCGCGCTCTCACTCACGCGACCCGCTTCATCTAAATTCAGCGTGCGCCGTGAGCAAAAGCGCGCGCAAGCGTTTTGTCATCAAAATCGAAGAGCAGCCAGCGCCATGGCGCTGAAAGGACGAGCCGGGGTAGCGCGAAGCGGTGCGTGGCTGGCGTGTCGAAATGGGGCATTCAAAAATGCTAGCCACGCAGTGGCGATTTGGTTATGAAAAAAGTCGCCGAAGTCAGTGTTTTCAAGGGTTGTAGCGATAATATAACCAAAAAAAGGAGTGCCAGTTTTGGCACGCTGAGCGCCATAACTGGCCAGCTCGGTGTCGGTTTGGGCCACTTTCAGCGCCGTATTGGGCACTCAAACTGCCGCTAGCGGCACGACCCCGAGTGTCGCAAAGTCATGGTGCGACATACACGGTGTATCGTTGCGACATGGCCAGCGTGTCGCAGCGTATCTGTGCGACAGTCCACGTGTGTCGCATAGGGGTTCCGCGACACTCACTGAGTGTCGCAGTGCCTCCTGCGATACGCAGGTCATGTCGCATCGGCTATCCCATCGCACTGCTAGTGCAGCTGCCATGGCTCTGGATACTCCATAGTTAGCATTCGATGCAGATAGTCATCCAGCGATTGCGCACCTTTTAAAATGTTGAAGCTGAGGATTACGTAGAAGCTGCCACTTAGCGTGTGCAGCACCCAAAACGGCCCCTCTCGCTCAGCCTGAACGATGGCTGATGTATGAATGTAGGCACCGTCACTGAAACGATCAGCTCTCACATGCCGGTAAGTGATCCCGTAGCCGCTTGATCCGCGAATATAGGCATCAGTCAGGTATCCGGTGACGGGTCTGCTGAAAGGAAGGTCTTCGACCTGCTCCAGCAGCTTCTGCAAGACTGGGTGTGTATACATGGCTATGTCGACAGATCAGTAAATGTGTTGGCTCGATCAGAAAATGCTCGCAACGGCGTCTGCGCTGACCTGGATGCGCGTGCCTGGTCCTAGAAGCAAGTAGGCTGTATTGAGCGTTCTGAAATGGAACTCCTCGTGATGGTGCAGAAGCGACGTTCGGACGAAGTCTCCGACATCCCACCGTCTTTCACTGTCGAAGATAACCGTGTGTGCATAGACCAGAGCAGGTTGTCGTCGGGTCTTTGCCAGTTGTAGGCGCTGGCTTTCAGTGACATCCAGATCAAGCCACCGCCAGTTCCGCACCAAGCAATAGCCGCCATAAACAAAATGCTGCCGTGCATAGGCCATGGCCTCAGTGTCGTTCATGCCACTGCCGCTCATCGGCTCGCCTGCTGAATACAGCAAGTCCGCCATTTCCCTAAGTGTGGCCATGGTCTAAGGCTGTTCGTGCTGAGCGCTGCTATGGTGGTGCTCCTCAAGCTCAATGCTGCACAACAGGGCCGCAAAGTCCGAGTCGAGCAGATGAATGCGCTGAGGGCGGGCATCCACGATGGATTTGATGATCGCGTCGACCCGTTGTGAAACAGGCATCTGGCTTGGCGATTTCGAGCGGTCATGCTGATAAATGATCGTGCTGAGCGAAGCGACGGCTCCACGCAACTGGTGCTCCTGCGCTTCAGCAATTTCAAAACCGTTTTTCGCACTGAATTGGTCGGAGAGCTCTTTGAGCACGGCTTTGCGGTTTCCTGGCTCAGCCTGTTGCGCTCGCCAGTTCAGAATCCGCTTCAGCACCGCAGGTGCTGCCGTTGCAGTTGGCGGTGTCGGCCCTGCCAGCGGTGTGGGCTCACCAAAGAAATGTGCGCGCAACTGATCGAGTCGCATGCGGGCGCCGGGGGAAACCTTGCGCGAGCTAAGGCTTTTCAGCCAGAACTCGAATTCCGACTGCGGCAGGCACAGCATTCGTTTCAGCAGTGGTTCCCCAGGCAGGGCAACGTCATGCTCGGTCGGGCTGTAGCGAGGGGGCTGCAGTTTGGCGGCTTGAGCATGCCAGTTAAGACCCATAGCTTCGCAAATGGGGCGTATCGGCCAGTAACGCTCATTGTCGCTGCTGATCAGACTTGGAATCGACAGTCCCTGGATTTTGATTTTGGTGGCGCGCATCGGATTACTGTCCTCCCGGAGCTGCATGGTTGGGGGAAGTGGCCGGTGGGTGTTGATGCTGTCTGCTGAGGATCTTGTGCATTGTTTGCGTGGCTTCATCAGAGTCCATCCACTTCAGCCATGTCTCGTAGACGTGGGGTTTGGTCTGTTGCAGCCTGGAAATCTTGTTGGCGCTAGCTTCAATGGTTCGGCAAGCATCTCGGAATTGCACGGCATCTGTTCTGCTATCTGAATCCAACTGGTCAAGAATCAGATCGATGAAGTCAGCAGATAGCTGCATTGGTAAGTAGTACAGCGGTGATCCTGAGTCGGGATCCTCTTTAATTAAGAGCTCGTTTTCCCAGATCGAAGCTGCAGCTTTAGCCAGGGTGGTGGGTGCGCTGAACGCGCAGAGCAGTGAGCCAAGTTCGATCTTGGTTTGCTGTGTTTTCTTGTCGATCAAAAACAGGATTTCCGAATTGCTCGATGGTGTCTTGGTGAGGGTATCCATGAATGGCTCCGTGAACCTTTATCCAGATAATCTGTAAATCAGATATCTGTAGATTAGATATACCCTTGCCGGATTGTCAAGCGTGAGGTGTACCCGTTGGAAAAGTCGGTGTATCGGGATGAGAACCTGGTGCTGCTCAGACTGCTAAAGCAGTGTCGAGTGGAAGCTGGTTTGACCCAGGCGCAATTCGCCCAAGCGCTGGAGCGCCCACAGTCGTTTGCTAGCGATATCGAGCGCGGCTTGCGCCGGATTGATCTCGTCCAACTGCGGGATATCTGCCACGCGCTGAACATCGGCCTCGTCGAATTCGTGCAGCGCTTCGAGACCGAGTTAGCGCGTAAGGACGCTTAAGGCTGGAGCAGATTTTCTGCTTTGCTGCGTTCGCATGCTGCCGCGTACAGCGCAGCCGCATCGGAGCACAGCAGCCGTAGTGCCATGATGCAGTCCAGAAGCAAATGGTTTTCCAAGGTGTTCAAGTCACTTGCACTGGAGAGTGCGTGGAGCATGCCGACTGCGGCGTTTTGGCGAAGCTGGGCTTCATCATGCAGTTGGCCGGAGGTGACGTCAGTGCGAACAGTGAACAGGCCATTAAACGCGTCGAGGGCTTGGGGCACTGAGTCGGTGGTGCCCGAAGGGATGTTGGTCTGCGGCATAGGGTGACCTCTAGAGTTTTAGAGAGGCCACCACCTTTCGCTTCCACACGAAGGGTGGCGGCTGCATGCGGGTGTGGAAGACCGAGACTCTAGGAACTCGGCGCGCCGAAGCGCCCCGCATGCAGCCACCATGACACAAGAATCCTCTGGCGCTGTGTTCCTGAAGCCAGGTCTGTCGACCCGCCCAATCACCCTATGCTGCCCGCAGAGGCCCTGCAAGGTGGCACTTTACGGGATATCGGCGAAAAAGGCTCTGACCATGAGTAGCCTTCAAGATGCTGGTAATGCCTAGATTTTGATGGCGGGGGATGTGATGCGGAGGGCGTCATCGGTGATGGCGGATGAAATAGCCCGATGAGCGGTCGTAAGACTGGCGCAGATTTTTTCTAACCGAGTGGTGGTGTGGTGGCAAATCCCTACCCCAATCCTACCCCAAGCCGAATTTCAGGCACAAAAAAGGGCTACGCTTTCACGTAACCCTTTGATTTGTATGGTGCCGGCACCAGGAGTCGAACCCGGGACCTACTGATTACAAGTCAGTTGCTCTACCAGCTGAGCTATACCGGCATTGTGGGGGCGCCATTATATCCATTCGTCAGCCTGAGTAAAGCCACCTTCGAGCCAGGTTTTTCCGGGCTCGGCTATCAGCAGCTTTCGGCTTATGCACAAAGAGAAGGCGTATCCGATAGCCGTGCACCGGCTCTGTGCGCTGGATCACGATTTTTCGCAAGTCATTGTTTTTGCTATAGCTTCGAGTGCTGTGCGAAAAATGATCAGATGTCTACGAGGCAATTCCCAAGTGGCTTTGCAGCATTTGCCCAGAAAGGATCAACAGAGTTATCCACAGCTTCTGTGCGCAACTCAGGCGCGCTCGGCCAGCAGTAGCAGGTTGCGCGGGCTCAGTTGGTAATCACAGAAGGTGCCTAGCTTCACCTTGTAGCCCTGTTCCTGCAGATACAGGGCGCGGTCGAGCAGCAGCCAGAGTTCCAGTGGCCGGCGGAACAGGTTGCGCAGCAGTTCCAGATTGCGCACTTCGGCCAGGCGTTGCCAGCCGCGAGCTTCCAGCGCGTGCCAGTCCTGCTCACCGGGCGACGGCACATCGCGCAGTTCGGCGAGGTCATGACAGAAGCTGGCGAACGGTTTGCTGAACCAGTCGCTGGGCAGTGATGGCGTTGGCAGGTAGTCATCGATACCACGTAGCTGACGTTGCAGCAGATCGAAAGCCAGGCGCCAGGCCATCGACTGATTGCGTTGTCTGCGCACGCGGGCGCCAGCCGTGACGGTTTCGCTCAGCGGCAGGCCGAGGTCATCGCGGGATAGTTGCAGGCCTGAGCCCTGCGCCGCTGCCGACAGCGGCTGGTAGTGCATGCCGGCGATGCGGTTGTAGCAGCAGGGCGCTACCGCCAGTTGCGGGCATCCGTTGCGGCTGGCCAGTTGCAGCAGGCGTACATGCAGGTCGCCGCAGGCGTGCAGGGCCACGGGAGTATGTTCTTTCGTCAGGCGCTCGTCGCAATCATCGGCAAGCACATCCTGCTGTAGGTGTGCGGCACCCAGTCCCAGGCGCTTGCTCAGTGCGCTACCGGACTCGATCAGTGCCAGGTCGTACTCCAGGCAGGTCAGGTACTGGTCATCCTGAGTCAGCCAGCGACCGAGGTGGCCCTTGCCGGAACACCAGTCGAGCCAGTGCGCGGGGCGCTGGCGAAACTGCAGGTGGCTGGCAAAGGCCTGGATCTGCGCCAGCTTCCTGCCGGGTACATCGACGCTGAGGGCATGTGCACGCGGCGGACTGTCCAGACTTGGAATCTCACCCAACTGGCTAAGCGCTTGCGCCTGGCGGGCCAGGTCGGGATAGGGCGCTGGTGCAGAGAGTGTGAAGGGGCTGTTGTCGCTGGCCTCAGCCTGCTCCAGGGAGCGGCTGCGCAGCCAGGTAGCGAGTTCCGCCAGCTCCGTTTCCCAGGGCAGCTGCAGGTGATGAAACGGCCGAGGTCGCCAGAGCGCCTGATGCTGCAGAAGAAAACTGTCCAGGGCCCGGAAGCGAGCGAGCAGATCGCCAGAGGTAAGGATGGGCTCGGACACGGCGCTCATGCGTCTGGTTGAACCGGGCTGCCAAGTGGGCCGCCCGATTGGCTTAGCGACCCTGGCAGGCGTCGACGCGCAGCCAGCGCTCCAGCAGGCGGAAGGCGCGCACCAGAACGAAGGCGATGACCAGGTAGAACAGGCCTGCGGCAAAGAAGATCTCCACCGGCAGATAGGTGCGCGCGATGATGGTGCGCGCCATGCCGGTCAGCTCGAGCAGCGTCACGGTGCTGGCCAGGGCGCTGGCCTTGAGCATCAGGATCACTTCGTTGCTGTAGGCCGGCAGGCCGATGCGCGCAGCGCGCGGCAGGACGATATAGAACATGGTCTTGGCCCGCGACATACCCAGTGCGCGCGCCGCCTCAACTTCTCCGGGTGGTACGGCCTGGATGGCGCCACGCAGAATCTCGGCGATATAGGCGGCGGTATGCAAGGTCATGGTGATGATCGCGCACCAGTATGGGTCGCGCAGGTAGGGCCAGAGCGGGCCCTGGCGCACGGCATCGAACTGCGCCAGGCCGTAGTAGACCAAAAACAGCTGTACCAGCAGCGGTGTGCCGCGGAAGAAGAAGATGTAGCCATAGGGCAGGGCGCGCACGTACCAGTGCTTGGATGCGCGGGCGATGCCCATCGGCAGGGCGAGGATCAGGCCGGCGACGACCGCGATGGCCACCAGCTCCAGGGTCAGCAGTGCGCCTTGCGACAGACGCGGCAGCCATTTGATGATCACCGCCCAGTTCAGGTTGGAGAGGCTCGTCCAGAGCGCCAGTGCGATGAGCACGCCTGCTGCGAGCCAGGCGATGATGGCGGCGTTCTTTCTCATGAGGCGCTCCGGACGAAGCCGCGGCTGGCGCGCTTCTCGAGGAAATGCAGGCCGATCATGGCGAGAACGGTCAGGCCCAGATAAATGAAGGCTGCGACCATATAAAAAGTGAAGGGCTCCTTGCTGGCGGTCACGGCGATCTGCGAGCGGCGCATGATCTCTTCCAGGCCGATCACCGACACCAGGGCGGTGTCCTTCATCAGAATCATGAACAGGTTGCCCAGGCCGGGCAGGGCGATGCGCCACATCTGCGGCAGAATCAGCTTCCAGAGGATACGTGTCTTGGACATGCCGAGTGCCTGGCCGGCTTCGCGGTGGCCCTTGGGGATCGCCAGGATGGCGCCGCGGAACACTTCGGTGGCGTAGGCACCGAAACACAGGCCGAGGGCAATGGTGCCCGCGGCGAAGGCGGAAAGCTCGAGGCTCTCGACGCCAAGCAGGTCGGCCAGGCTGCGCATCAGGCCAACCGTGCCGAAATAGATCAGCAGCACCCAGAGCAGTTCGGGTACGCCGCGCACGATGGTGGAATAGCTGCCGCCGAGCCACTGCAGCGGCTTGTACGGCGAAGTCTTGGCCAGCGCGCCGAGCAGGCCGAGCACCAGACCTACAGCCAGCGCGGACAGCGCCAGTTTGATGGTCATCAGGGTGCCGGTGGCCAGGGCGGGGCCGAATCCGTGGAGGTCAAAAATCATCGGAGGGCTCGGGCAACTGCGCCGCCCAATGGGCGGCGCGGTGCCTTCAGGTCATCAGTAGATGCTGAACGGGAAGTACTTGTCGTTGATCTGCTTGTAGGTGCCGTCTTCGACGATGGCTTGCAGAGCGGCGTTCAGCTTCTCGCGCAGCGGATCGCCCTTGCGTACGGCGATACCGATCTTGTCGTTGTCGAATACTGGGTCGCCCTTGAATTCGAAGTCCTTGCCGGCGTCGCTCTTGAGCCATTCCCAGTTGACGAAGGTGTCGGCCAGCACGCCGTCGAGGCGGCCGGAGGCCAGGTCGAGGTAGGCGTTTTCCTGGGTGTCGTACAGCTTGATGTCGACCACCTTGCCCAGGTTGTCTTCCAGCCAGGTACCGGCGATGGTCGCGCGCTGGGCGCCGATCACCTTGCCCTTGAGGCTGGCTTCGTCCGTCTTGAAATCGGCCGACTTGGGCGCGATGAACTGCAGTTTGTTGGTGTAGTAGGGCTCGGTGAAGTCCACCGCCGCCTTGCGCTCCTCGGTGATCGACATCGAAGCGATCAGGAAGTCGAATTTCTTGGCGTTCAGGGCCGGGATGATGCCATCCCAGTCAGAGGTGACCACTTCGCACTCGGCCTGCATCTTGGCGCACAGCGCCTGGCCGATTTCCACGTCGAAGCCGGTGACCTTGCCACTGGCGTCGATCAGGTTGAAGGGTGGGTAGGCGCCTTCGGTGCCGAGTTTCAGTTTGTCAGCTGCGACAGCGCTGGTGCCGAAAGCCAGGGTAGCGGCTGCGGCCAGCAGGATCTTCTTATAGTTCTGCATGCATGTTGCTCCGTGTTAGCGATTGCTGGACATGAATTGTTTACAGCGTGCCGAGTTGGGGTTGTCAAATACCTGGGCGGGTGGCCCCTGTTCCTCGACCAGGCCCTGGTGGAGAAACACCACCTCGCTGGACACCTGGCGAGCGAAACCCATTTCATGGGTCACCAGCAGCATGGTGCGACCCTCGTCGGCAAGCGCGCGAATCACATTAAGCACTTCTTGTACCATCTCCGGGTCGAGCGCCGAAGTCGGCTCGTCGAACAGGATCACCTTCGGCTGCATGGCCAGGGTGCGGGCAATGGCCGCGCGCTGCTGCTGGCCGCCGGAAAGCTGGTTGGGGTAGACGTGACGTTTGTCGGCGATGCCGACCTTGGCCAGCAGCGCTTCGGCCACCTCGATGGCCTCGGCCTTGCTCTGGCCGAGTACGCGACGCGGCGCCTCGATGATGTTGTCGAGCACGCTCATGTGCGGCCACAGGTTGAAATTCTGGAAGACGAAACCGATCTCGCTGCGCAGGCGGTTGATCTGCCTGTTGTCGGCAGCAACCAGATCGCCATTCTTCGCGGCCTTGAGCTTGAGCTCCTCGCCAGCGACGAAAATCTGACCCTTGTGCGGGTTTTCCAGCAGATTGATGCAGCGCAGGAAGGTGGACTTGCCGGAGCCGGAAGAGCCGAGAATGGAGATGACGTCGCCGTCTTTGGCCGTCAGGGAAATACCCTTGAGCACTTCGAGATCGCCGTAGCGTTTGTGCAGGTTGCGGATTTCCAGCGCGGGCGTCGCCTCGGCCATGGGGTGGGGTCCTCTTCTTCTTCGAATGCGCTCCGGCGTACGGCGGGCCGTCCTGGCTGGCGGCCAAGCTAGCATAGCGTTTCCGTGACCGCCAAGCCGTTTGCCGGGCGATAGAGGGTCGCTGGGTCGCAGGTGTCGCCTGGTTACAGTTGCTTGTCGCGCAGATGCAAAACGAGCCAATCAACGTACGTCGTTCAAATACAGCTCGACCATGTCATCAATGTGCTGCTCATGTTTTGAGCAATGCATTGACGAGGTCACTCGTATTTACGCCGAGGTCACCTGCATTTGCTCGGAGGTCACTCGTATTTACAGGGTAAGTCACCTGTATTTGCCGCTGAGCTCACCCGTATTTGAGGCGAGATAGCGATTATTCGGTTGCGCTGCTACGGGGCAAGAGACGCCAAGTCCATCTTTGTACGACCATAAGGACGCAGCGTGGAGGTTTAGAAACAGAAAACCCCCGACACCAGTGGTATCGGGGGTTTCGGTATTCATGGTGCCCAGGGACGGAATCGAACCGCCGACACGGGGATTTTCAATCCCCTGCTCTACCAACTGAGCTACCTGGGCCAACGGGGCGCTATTAGACGGATTTGAAGGGTCAGTGTCAAGCGCGGGTTTGAAAAATATTTAATTATTTCGGGCGCTTAGGTTCGTGAGCGCGGAAAACAGGGAGGGCGAGCCGGGGCCGCGGGCATGGATATGCGGCGGTTGTCGCGGCTGAAGCCCCTCCCACAGGCATGCTTATTCGCTTGGCGGCACGTAGCCTTCGGCCTGGGCGTATTCCTCGCCGGAGAGGAACTTGTCCATCTCGGTCTGCAGGAACTTGCGATCTTCGGCGTTCATCATGTTCAGGCGGCGCTCGTTGATCAGCATGGTCTGGTGCTTCTGCCATTCGTCCCAGGCCTGCTTGGAAACGTTGGCGAAGATGTCTTCGCCCTTGGGGCCGGGGTAGGGCGCGCGATCCAGGCCGGGCAGTTCCTGTTTGTATTTGCGGCACTGTACGGTGCGGGTCATGTCGGTTCTCCAGCGGTAATGGCTTGCGCCGCGCGTTTCAGCAGCTTCTTCACCGGGGCGGCGAGGCCCAGGCGCGGCGGGGTGGCGAGGTTATACCAGAGCCAGTCGACCTCGGCCACGCGGCTGGGTTGCTCGGTGGTTTCGATCAGCCAGGGTTCGATGGCCAGTTGGAAGTGGCTGAAGGTGTGGGTCAGGCCTTCCAGTTCGCGGCGTGCGCCGAATGTGAGCTGTTGCTGCTGGCCGAGGCTTTCGAGCTGAGCGAGATCGTCCAGCTCTGGCAGGCTCCACAGGCCGCCCCACAGGCCAGTGGTCGGGCGGCGATAGAGCAGGATGTCACCGGAATTGTTAACCAGAATCGGCATCAGGGTGCGTTTCTGCGGCAGCGTCTTGCGTGGCTTCGGTATGGGATAGCGGATTTCCAGACCGAGCAGATGGGCCTGGCAGCCGCTGCGCACCGGGCACAGCAGGCAGGTCGGCTTGCTGCGGGTGCACAGGGTGGCGCCGAGGTCCATCATCGCCTGGGTGTAGTGGTTGACCCGTTCGTGCGGGGTGAAGCGCTCGGCGACGTCCCACAGCTGTTTGGCCACCTTCGGCTCGCCCGGATAGCCCTCCTGCGCCACGTAGCGCGCCAGCACGCGCTTGACGTTGCCGTCGAGGATCGGCGCACGCATGTCCATGCTCAGGCTGGCGATGGCGCCGGCGGTGGAGCGGCCGATACCGGGCAGTTCGCTGAGCGCATCGACGTTGCGCGGGAACTCGCCGCCGTGCTCACGCATGACGATCTGCGCCGTTTTCTGCAGGTTGCGGGCGCGGGTGTAGTAGCCCAGGCCCGTCCACAGGTGCAGCACTTCGTCTTCCGGCGCTTCGGCGAGGTCGCGCACCGTGGGGAGCGCGGCCAGAAAACGGTCGAAGTAGCCGAGTACGGTGCTGACCTGGGTCTGCTGCAGCATGATTTCCGAGACCCAGACGCGATACGGCGTGATGTTCTGCTGCCAGGGTAGATCCTTGCGCCCGTGCTGGTCGTACCAGGCCAGTACGGCGCCGTTGAATTGCTCGGGACTCATCGGTTGAACAGGCCCTTGAGTGCGTCTTTCAGATCCGGGCTGACCTTGTCGCCGAGTTTTTCTTCCAACTTCTCGGTCAGCTTGTTGCCGGCCAGGCGTGCAGCGATCTTGCCGAGGCCGTCCTGATCCAGGCGGCAGGCCTTGGCGCCCAGCTCCAGCGGGCCACGGCAGCGCAGCGGCCATTCGATGCCGACGTAGCGCTCGTTGACCTGGCAGGCCGGATCGGGCATTTCGCGCTGGTCACCCTCCAGGGCGATGCCCACCTTGTAGTCGAGGCCGAGCACGCGCAGGTCGAGGTCGCCGTTGCCGCTGACTGCCAGGCCCGGCACCTGAGCCTTGAGGTCTGGGTTGTGGGCGACGCCGTCGCGCACGCTGAGGCTGCCCTTGAGTTCGCGGAAGGGGGTGTCCTTGCCGGTTGGCGGGTTGCTCAGCGCCTTGCGGTTGAGGGTGGCGATGCCACGGCACAGCTGCTGCTCGAGATTGGCGTCGACCAGCACGCCATCATTGAGGACGAAGCTGGCATTGCCGTTGAGCGCTTCGATCCAGGCCTTCTGGCTGTTGCCGCGGGTGTTGAATTTGGCATCCAGGTTGAGCAGGCCCTTGATCGGCGACGGCTGATCGTCCTTCTTCAGCAGTGGTTCCAGCGGCATGCGGCTGATGCGTTGTTCCAGACTGAGCATCGGCTCGGCCTGGCGCACATCGATGCGGCCATTACCGACGAAGCTGCCGCCCTGCAGTTTGCCGCGCGCTTCTTCCACGGTGATCAGGCCGCCACGGCCATTGGCCTTGAGGTTGACGTCGCTGAGCTGATGCTTGTCATAGGTGAGCTGGGCGAGGCTGAGGGCCAGTTGCAGGTCGAGTTTGCGCAGGTGATCCACCGGCAGCACTTTCTCGCTGCTCCAGGCTTGCTGGGTCGGCGCATTGGGCAGCGGGGTGGTGCCGTCCTTGCCGGCGTCAGCGATGCTTTCCTTGACTTCGGCCTTGCGTGCGGCAGCGGCGCTGTCCTGGGTTTTGGGCGGCAGGTAGCGGTTCAGATCGAGCTTGTCGCCCTTGATATCGGCACGCAGCGCCTGTTTGGCAAAGTCGCTCACGCCGGCGCTGCCGGTGTAGGTGCTGCCGTCGAGCTTGAGGTTGAGCTCTTCGAACATCATGCCCTGGCGCGAACCATTCAGGCGGGTGACCAGTTCGAACTGGCTGAGGCTATCGCTGGCCTGCATGGCCGGCAGTTCGACGCCGATACCGTCGAGAAACTCACGCAGGTTGAGCGCGGCGATGGACAGCCCGCCGGAGATCTTCGCGTCCTGATTCAGCTCGCGTGCCTTGATTTCGCCGAGGGCGCGCAACTGGTTGGCGGAGAGCTTGAGGCCATTCCACTCGGCGACGTTGGCGGCCTGGTCGAGCAGCAACTGGCCCTGGGCGGAAAAGTTCAGGGTCTTGCCCTTGAGCGGCTCGCCCGAGGCTTCGCCGCTCAATTTGAGGTCTTCGAACTGGTAGCGCTTGAGCGCGCGGTCGAAGCGCAGTGCGCCCTCCACCTCGCTGCGTGCGCGCAGCACCGGCTGATTGGTGCCGAAGAAGGCGCTGAGCTTGACCGGAATACTGGCGCCTTCGCGGATGGCGCCGGTTTTCAGCTCGATGTTCTCGACGGTGAATTGCTGGCCCTTCTGCGCGTCGCTGTAGTCGATGCGCGAGTTGCTCAGGGTCAGGCTGTCGATATCCAGTTTGAGCGACTGGCCGGCTGGTTTGTCACTTGGCTGACTCGGCGGCGTTTCTGCGCTCGGCGCCGGCTCGCTGGGTGTGGGTTGCGTTGTGCTGGCCTGAGCGGGGCGACCGACACCTTCCCAGTTGCCATGGCCTTTATCGTCACGCTGCAGATTGAGGTTGAGGCCGTCGACGCGGATATCGCTCATCTGCACTTCCTTGCGCAGCAGCGGCATCACGCGCACCGACAGGCCGATCATGCGCAGGTCGGCGAAGGGTTTGTCCGGGGTGTCGGCGCTGGCCAGGGTGGCGTCGGTCAGTTCCAGGCCCAGCCAGGGAAACAGGCTCCAGCCAATGTCACCCTTGAGCTGCAAGTCGAGATTGGCCTTGTCGTGGGCGATCTGGCGGATCTCGTCCTTGTAGTCGTTGGGATCGAACAGATGAGTCAGGGCGAACAGCAGCGCCACTACGATCAGCAGTAAGCCGAGAAGGAACAGGCCCAGGATCTTGCCTAACGCTTTCATGAACGGGTCCTTGGTTTTGAGAGCTGGAATGGCGGATGCAGATGAGCGCCGATTATAACGCCATGCCTCACGGCCAGGCGCCTGGCAAGGCGGGTGGGCGGTAACCGGCTCGAGTTTGGATGGAAAACACTGCGGGCGGTTCCCCGGCAAGCAAATAAGGCGTGCAAGGGTGGGGTGTATCGACACCATCTATCGCGCCATAGATAGGGTCTTTTGGGTTTTTGCGGGAAAAGCAAAAAAACTGCATAAATTGATAAAAAATGGCTTCTTGCGCGGCGATTTGTCGCGCCCTGGTGCTACTCTCCGCAAGCTTTTGCCTTGGTGGGCTGATGCGGTCGCCTTTGCTTGCTCGTAACCATAAGAAGAGACACACCTATGACTGACGCCTTTGTATTGGACGGCGATGTGGCGAAGCCTGCATTTCTGTCCAAGGAGCGCATCATCGCGCGCCCTGGTTTCAACCGTTGGTTGGTTCCGCCAGCCGCCCTCGCCATTCACCTGTGCATCGGCATGGCCTATGGCTTCTCGGTGTTCTGGTTGCCGCTGTCGAAGGCGGTCGGTATCACCGCTGCCACGGCCTGTGCCCCGGAAATGGGTTTCTTCGAGCAAGTCTTCGCCAGCAACTGCGACTGGCAGATTTCCATGCTCGGCTGGATCTACACCCTGTTCTTCGTTTTCCTCGGTTGCTCGGCTGCCATCTGGGGTGGCTGGCTGGAGCATGCCGGTCCGCGCAAGGCAGGCGTGGTTTCCGCACTGTGCTGGTGCGGCGGTCTGCTGATTTCCGCGCTGGGTATCTATACCCATCAGATCTGGCTGCTCTGGCTGGGCTCGGGGGTGATCGGTGGCATCGGTCTCGGCCTGGGTTACATCTCGCCGGTCTCGACCCTGATCAAATGGTTCCCGGACAAGCGTGGCATGGCCACCGGTATGGCGATCATGGGTTTCGGTGGCGGTGCGATGGTCGGTGCGCCGCTGGCAGCGATGCTGATGAACCACTTCGCTTCGCCTGAAGGTGTCGGTGTGTGGCAGAGCTTCGTGGTCATGGCGGTGATCTACTTCGTCTTCATGATGGGCGGCGCGCTGTCCTACCGTGTGCCGCCGACCGGCTGGAAACCGGCGGGCTGGACCGCGCCGGCAGCCAAGGCCAACAACGCGATGATCACCAAGGGTTACGTGCACGTTAATACCGCGTGGAAAACCCCGCAGTTCTGGCTGGTCTGGGCCGTACTGTGCCTGAACGTGTCGGCCGGTATCGGCATCATCGGCATGGCTTCGCCGCTGCTGCAGGAGGTCTTCGCCGGCAAGCTGATCGGTGTCGACCTGGCCTTCAACGAGCTCAGCTCCACGCAACTGGTCGAGATCGCCGCTATCGCTGCGGGCTTCACCGGTCTGCTCAGCCTGTTCAATATCGGTGGCCGCTTCTTCTGGGCCTCCTGCTCGGATTTCATCGGGCGCAAGGGCACCTACTTCGTGTTCTTCGGCCTGGGCTTCGCGCTCTATGCTGCGGTGCCGATGCTGGGTCAGCTGGGCAGTCTGGCGCTGTTCGTGCTGGCGTTCTGCGTGATCCTGTCGATGTATGGCGGTGGTTTCGCCACCGTGCCGGCCTATCTGGCCGACCTGTTCGGCACACAGATGGTCGGCGCGATCCACGGTCGCCTGCTGACGGCCTGGGCGGTGGCCGGTGTGCTCGGCCCGGTGTTGGTCAACTACCTGCGCGAATATCAGCTGAGCATCGGTGTGGAGAAGGCGGCAGCCTACGACATCACCCTGTACATCCTCGCCGGCCTGCTGGTGCTGGGCTTCATCTGCAACGCCCTGGTGCGTCCGGTGGCGCCGAAGTACTTCATGACCGAGGCCGAGCTGGCCGCCGAGCGCGCCCATGGCGAGAAGTCGGCGCCGGCAGCGAGCGAGCTGGAGTGGTCGGCTGATCCGTCGAGCAAGCCGGTGGCGGTTGCCGCCTGGCTGGTGGTGGGTATTCCGCTGGCCTGGGGTGTGTGGATCACCCTGCAGAAGACCGTCGTGCTGTTCCAGTAACGTCGCGCCTCTGGGAAAAGCCCGCTCAGGCCTCGCGCCTGCGCGGGCTTTTTCGTATCTGCCCGTCCGACCATCGCCGGTAGCCGTTGCCGCCCTGCCCCGCCTATAATACTGGCCTTTTTCCGTTGGCAATTTTGTGGAGCTGGTGATGGCCGAACGTACGGCATTCGTCGAGCGCAACACCCTGGAGACGCAGGTCAAGGTTTCGATCAATCTGGATGGCACCGGCAAGGCGCGCTTCGATATCGGTGTGCCCTTTCTCGAGCACATGCTCGACCAGATCGCCCGTCATGGGCTGATTGATCTCGATATCGAGTGCAAGGGTGATCTGCATATCGACGACCACCACACCGTCGAGGACGTCGGCATCACCCTCGGCCAGGCCTTCGCCAAGGCCGTCGGCGACAAGAAGGGCATGACCCGTTACGGCCATTCCTACGTGCCGCTGGACGAAGCGCTGTCGCGCGTGGTGATCGATTTCTCCGGTCGCCCGGGCCTGCAGATGCATGTGCCGTTCACCCGTGCGGTGGTTGGCAACTTCGACGTCGATCTGTTCCAGGAATTCTTCCAGGGCTTCGTCAACCACGCGCTGGTCAGCCTGCACATCGATAACCTGCGCGGGCACAACACCCACCACCAGATCGAGACCGTGTTCAAGGCCTTCGGCCGCGCGCTGCGCATGGCCGTGGAGCTGGACCCGCGCATGGCCGGGCAGATGCCTTCCACCAAGGGCTGCCTGTAAATGCAGACGGTAGCCGTAATCGACTATGGCATGGGCAACCTGCACTCGGTGGCCAAGGCGCTGGAACACGTCGGCGCCGGCCGCGTACTGGTGACGTCCGACGCCAAGGTGATCCGTGAAGCCGACCGCGTGGTGTTTCCCGGTGTCGGCGCGATCCGCGACTGCATGGCCGAGATCAGGCGTCTGGGCTTCGACGAGCTGGTGCGAGAAGTCAGCGCCGACCGCCCATTCCTCGGTATCTGCGTCGGCATGCAGGCGCTGCTCGAGCGCAGCGAGGAAAACGACGGCGTCGACTGCATCGGCCTGTTCCCCGGTCAGGTGCGCTTCTTCGGCAAGGATCTGAACGAAGACGGCGAGCGCCTCAAGGTGCCGCACATGGGCTGGAACGAAGTCAGCCAGGCGGTGAAGCATCCGCTGTGGCACGACATTCCCGACCAGGCGCGCTTCTACTTCGTGCACAGCTACTACATCGAGGCCGGCAAGCCGCAACAGGTGGTCGGTCGTGGCCACTACGGCAAGGACTTCGCTGCGGCATTGGCCGAAGGCTCGCGCTTCGCCGTGCAGTTCCACCCGGAGAAGAGCCATACCCACGGTCTGCAGTTGCTGCAGAACTTCGCCGCCTGGGACGGTCGTTGGTAATGGCCCGCGCCAAGGTGCCAAGCCTGGCGCTCGAGCCTGCTCAGGAGCAGGCTGCGCTGCTGATGCTGAAGCGCTTTCTCGATGAGCGTTTCGAGGTGCAACTGGGCACCTTCGAAGTGCAGGAAGTTCTCGACCAGATCACCCGCGAGCTGGCGCCGCACTATTACAACAAGGCGATTCTCGATGTGCAGGCGCACCTGAAAGACAGGTTCGACAGCATCGAGAGCGATCTCTGGGCGCTCGAAATGAGCTGACCCTTCTTTTTCGTTTTCAAGACTTGAGCAGGTTCAACCGATGCTGATTATCCCCGCTATCGATCTGAAGGACGGCGCCTGCGTGCGTCTGCGTCAGGGCCGCATGGAAGACTCCACGGTGTTCTCCGATGACCCGGTGAGCATGGCAGCCAAGTGGGTCGAGGGCGGCTGCCGTCGTCTGCACCTGGTCGACCTGAACGGCGCCTTCGAAGGGCAGCCGGTCAACGGTGAAGTGGTTACCGCCATCGCCAAGCGCTACCCGACCCTGCCGATCCAGATCGGCGGCGGCATCCGCACCCTGGAAACCATCGAGCACTACGTGCGCGCGGGCGTCAGCTACGTGATCATCGGCACCAAGGCGGTGAAAGAGCCCGAGTTCGTCACCGAGGCGTGCAAGGCCTTCCCCGGCAAGGTCATCGTCGGCCTGGACGCCAAGGACGGTTTCGTCGCCACCGATGGCTGGGCGGAAGTCTCCAGCGTGCAGGCGACCGACCTGGCCAAGCGCTTCGAGGCCGATGGCGTCTCGGCAATCGTTTATACCGACATCGCCAAAGACGGCATGATGCAGGGCTGCAACGTCGAAGTCACCGCCGCGCTGGCTGCCGCCAGCCGCATCCCAGTGATCGCCTCCGGCGGTATCCATAACCTCGGTGATATCGAGAAGCTGCTGCTGGCGCGTTCGCCCGGCATCATCGGCGCCATCACCGGCCGCGCCATCTACGAAGGCACCCTGGATGTGGCCGAGGCGCAGAGCTTCTGCGATAACTTCAAGGGTTAAACCGTAGGGCGGGTGAAACCCGCCGCAATTGACGCAATCTTTATCGGTGGGTTGCACCCACCCTACGGGAGCTCCGTATGGCACTGGCTAAACGCATTATCCCCTGCCTCGACGTGGACAACGGCCGCGTGGTCAAGGGCGTCAAGTTCGAGAACATCCGCGATGCCGGTGACCCGGTGGAGATCGCTCGTCGCTACGATGAGCAGGGCGCCGACGAGATCACCTTCCTCGACATCACCGCCAGCGTCGATGGCCGCGATACCACCCTGCACACCGTCGAGCGCATGGCCAGCCAGGTGTTCATCCCGCTCACCGTCGGTGGCGGCGTGCGCACCGTGCAGGACATTCGCAACCTGCTCAATGCCGGTGCCGACAAGGTGTCGATCAACACCGCCGCGGTGTTCAACCCTGAGTTCGTCGGCGAAGCCGCCGCGCGTTTCGGCTCGCAATGCATCGTCGTCGCCATCGACGCCAAGCGTGTGTCCGCACCGGGCGAGCCGGGCCGCTGGGAGATCTTCACTCACGGCGGGCGCAAGCCGACCGGCCTCGATGCCGTGGAGTGGGCGCGCAAGATGGAAGGGCTGGGCGCCGGTGAGATCCTGCTCACCAGCATGGATCAGGACGGCGTCAAAAGCGGTTACGACCTCGGTGTGACCCGCGCCATCAGCGAGGCCGTGCGCGTGCCGGTGATCGCCTCCGGCGGTGTCGGCAACCTGCAGCACCTGGCCGACGGTATTCTCGAAGGCAAGGCCGACGCGGTGCTGGCTGCGAGTATTTTTCACTTCGGTGAATACACCGTGCCTGAGGCCAAGGCCTATCTGGCCAGCCGTGGCATCGTGGTGCGCTAGGTTTTCTATTCTCGGGCCGCAGTTGCGGCCTTGTGGCGGACTCGACAATGCGGGTGCGAAAGCTGCGGGCGAGTCGACGGCAAAGTGCCAGCGATCCAGCTAGCATTACGCGCTAATCACAAGCCTTGAGAACCCGCGCGATTGCACGGGGCTGCTTGTCGCCGAGCATTTCGACACGGAGTCTGCATCTTTCTTCTTCGATTCGTAACCACCTGGCCCTTGCATCTGGCCTCAGCATTGCCCACGCAGCGCCGTTGGTGCTGCTGACGGAAAATATGCCTCCTTTCAATGTGTCGGTATCCGGTACCAACTATGCCCGTGACGAAGGGTCACCGGTATCAGCTCGGATATTCTGCGTGCGGTATGCGGGCGTGCAGAGGTCGAGTGCCAGCAGATCCTGCGTTTCCCCTGGCAGCGCGTATACCAGCAGACGCTGGACGATGCCGGTTATGGGGTGTTCTGTGCCGCGCGCACAGCGGAGCGTGAGAGCCTGTTCAAATGGGTCGGCCCATTTCCAGGTACGACTGGGTGCTTTTTGCCAAGAGCGACAGCCCGATCCAGTTGGCCAGCATCGAAGACGCGCGGCAATACCGGATAGGCGGCTACAAAGGCGATGCCAAGCCCCAGTTCCTGCTGGACAGAGGCATAGAGGTGCAGGCTGCACTGCGTGATGCCGAAAACGTCCGGAAACTCGACAAAGGTTAGATCGACCTGTGGATCGCCTCCAGTCAGGCCGGTCCGCTCACGGCCGGCCAGGAAGGTGTGGATAGTCTCAAGGTCGTTCAGCACTTGAACTCGGTAGATCTTTACCTGGCGCTCAATCTGCAAACCCCGGATGAGCTGGTTCAGAAGTTGCACAGTGCCCCGGACGCATTGCGGGCCGAGGGTGCATTGAAGGGCATCGAGGCCCGCTACTGAGTGAGATTGCCGGCAATCGCTGGGCCGGGGAGGGCTTGGCGGTTATCCTGTGGCGGTCTGCCTCATTACTAGAAAGAGAAATGCCATGTTCAAACGCCTGCTGGTCGCGCTGGGCGGCACCCTTGTGGTGCTGACCGGTGTCGCGCGCGCCGAAGTGGATCCGAATTACAGCGTGGTTTTGCTGACCGAGAACTTCCCGCCCTACAACATGGCGGTCAATGGCAAGAACTTCGCCCAGGAAGAGAATATCGATGGCATCGCCGTGGATATCGTCAGGGAAATGTTCAAGCGTGCCGGAGTCCAGTACAGCCTGACCCTGCGTTTCCCCTGGGACCGCATCTACAAGCTGGCCCTGGAGAAACCAGGTTATGGCGTGTTCGTCACTGCCCGTCTGCCGGAACGCGAGCAACTGTTCAAATGGGTTGGCCCCATCGGCCCGGACGACTGGGTGCTACTGGCCAAGGGCGACAGCCCGCTCAGCCTGACCAGCCTGGACGAGGCCAAGCAGTATCGCATCGGTGCCTACAAGGGCGATGCCATCTCCCAATACCTCACCGAGAAGGGCGTCGAACACAGCACTTCGCTGCGTGATCAGGAAAATGCGCGCAAGCTGATGGCCGGGCAGATCGATCTATGGGCCACTGGTGACCCGGCCGGCCGTTACCTGGCCAAGCAGGAGGGTATTTCCGGTCTGCGTACGGTATTGCGCTTCGACAGCGCCGAGCTGTACCTGGCGCTGAACAAGGAAATGCCTGACGAGATCGTCGCCAAGCTGCAGGCCGCGCTGGATCAGATGCGCGCCGAAGGCTTTGTCGACGAGACGCTGAACAACTACCTGTAAGCACCGAACACGCGACCGGCCACGAGCCGGTCGCTGGCCATGGATGGCAGAGCCGCTGAGTGCCAATGAGCGGGCTCGGGCCCATGCAGGGATGTCGCTAGCCATAACCAAAATCATGCGAGCGGTACGTCTTATGCTGAATACTCTGAAGAAAAGCCTGTTTGTCGCTTTGATCATGCTGTGCGGCTCCGCCCACGCGGAGTTGCCGCAGGATTACAAGGTGGTGCTGCTGACCGAGAATTTCCCGCCCTTCAACATGGCGGTGGACGACAAGAACTTCGCACGTGACGACGGCATCGATGGCATCAGTGCCGACATCGTGCGCGAGATGTTCAAGCGTGCCGGCATCGATTACACCCTGACCCTGCGCTTCCCCTGGGATCGCCTCTATCGCCTGACCCTGGACAAGCCCAACTACGGGTTGTTCTCCACCACCTATACCGAAGAGCGTAAGCCGCTGTTCAAATGGGTCGGCCCACTGGCCAAGACCGGCTGGGTGCTGCTCGCCGCCCCGGGCAGCGATATCAAGGTGTCGAGCCTGCAGGATGCCGCCAAGTACCGCGTCGGTGCCTACAAGAACGATGCGGTCAGCCAGCACCTGGAAAGCCAGGGGCTAGCTCCGATAAACGCCCTGCGTGACCAGGAGAACGTGAAGAAGCTGGTGCGCGGGCAAATCGACCTGTGGGCCACCACCGATCCGGTCGGTCGCTACCTGGCCAAGCAGGAAGATGTCAGCGGCCTCAACACGGTGCTGCGCTTCAATGATGCCGAGCTGTACCTGGCGCTGAACAAGGACACCCCGGATGAGGTGGTGCAGCGTCTGCAGAGGGCGCTGGATGAGCTGCGCAGCGAAGGCTTTATCGACGACATTACCGAGAATTACCTGTAACTCCGTGCGATAGCGCGAACTAGGCGGCTTTGCGGCGCTCTGCGGAAACGGTGATGCCTGTCAGTGAGGCATAGGAAGATGAGCCTGTAGGAGCCAGCTTGCTGGCGATCCGACGTATCGATAGCCATCCGGCGTTGCTGGCGAAAAGCATCGCCGGCAAGCCGGCTCCTACGATTCTGTAGCGATGCCGGCTCCCGGGGCACCTATGGTAGGTGCCTCGGGAGCCTTATCTGGTCGGCTTGGCTCAGTTGCCGCGTGTGACGTTCAGCCCCTTGAGCAGGTTGAGCGCCTGGCTCAGTTGGTAGTCGTCGTCCTGCGGGCGTTCGGCGCGTGTTGCCTGTGCGGCCTTGCTCGGGCGATCCGCGCCGCCGTTGCCATTGCCCAGGTGGCCCTGCAGGTCGGCTTCCTTAATGCCTTCGGCGTCCTGCTCGCGGGTAACCCTGGCGCGCGCCACTTCGATATCGGGGATGATGCCCTGGGCCTGGATCGAACGGCCATTGGGGGTGAAGTACAGTGCCGTGGTCAGCTTCAGCGCGCGGTCGTTGTTCAGCGGCAGCACGGTCTGCACCGAGCCCTTGCCGAAGCTGTCGGTGCCCATCAGTACCGCGCGCTTGTGATCCTGCAGCGCGCCGGCGACGATTTCCGAAGCCGAGGCGCTACCGCCATTGATCAGTACCACCAGTGGTACGCCTTCGCTGGCATCGGCCGGGTCGGCGTTGAAGCGCAGCTCGGAGTTGGCCATACGCCCTTCGGTGTAGACGATCAGCCCGCTCTTGAGGAAGTGGTCGGCCACTTCCACGGCGGCCTGCAGCACGCCGCCCGGGTTGTTGCGCAGGTCCATGACCAGGCCGCGCAGCTTCTTGTTGCCGTTCTCCTGGCGCAGCTTGGTCAGCGCCTTGCCGACTTCCTCGCCGGTGTTGACCTGGAATTGCGAGATACGCAGGTAGCCGTAACCGTCTTCGAGCATCTGGCTCTTGACGCTGCGCACTTTGATCACGGCGCGGGTCAGGGTCAGGTCGAACGGGCGGCCGCCGTCGCGCACCAGGGTCAGTTCGATCTTGCTGCCGGCCTTGCCGCGCATCTTGTCCACGGCTTCCATCATCGATAGGCCCTTGGTCGGCTGGCCATCGATCTTGACGATCAGGTCGCCGGGTTGGATACCGGCCTTCGATGCCGGAGTATCGTCGATAGGCGAGACCACCTTGACGAAGCCATCCTCTATGCCGACCTCGATGCCCAGGCCGCCGAACTCGCCTCTGGTGCTTTCCTGCAGCTCGGCGAAGGCTTCCGGCTCGAGGTAGGCCGAGTGCGGGTCGAGGTTGCTGAGCATGCCCTTGATGGCATTCTCCAGCAGGGTCTTGTCGCTCACCGGCTCGACATAGGCGGCCTTGATGCGGTCCATCACCTCGGCGAAGGTACGCAGATCATCCAGCGGCAGCGGAGCCTTGCCGCTCGCCGTTGCTGCCGGCGCAGGGGCCGGCTCGGCGGCATGCAGGGCTGGAGCGCCGAGCAGCAGCCCGAGGGCCAGGGCCAGGCAGGTGGGGCGGAAGCGATGAGACATGAAAAGAACTCCTAAATGAATGAGGCGCCATCAGACTCGAGGCCTGACTATCCCTGCGCGCGGCACCACTGTGCCGGATCACTCGGGCGACCGTTCTGGCGAATGGCGAAGTACAGTGCCGAAGCCTCCTGACCGCCGCTGCTGCCAACGGTAGCGATGGGGTCGCCGGCCTTGACCACGTCTCCGGCATTCTTCAGCAGGCTCTGGTTGTGGCCGTACAGGCTCAGATAACCATTGCCATGGTCGAGAATGACCAACAGACCGGCGCCACGCAACCAGTCGGCGAAAACCACGCGACCGCCGTGCACGGCACGTACCTGAGTACCGGCAGGTGCACCGATCAGCACGCCATCCCACTTAGTACGAGCGTCGCCGCCGCGCGGGGTTCCATAGCGTGCTACCAATCGGCCATCTACCGGCCACGGCAATTTGCCGCGTGCACTGGCGAAAGGCCCGCCGTAGACGGCGCCGGTACTGACCAGAGGGCCGCTGGCCGGAGCGCTTGCCGGGTTACCCGGGCGCGCTTGCTGTGCGGCCAGGGCACGCTTGCGTGCCTCCTCGGCTTCGCGCGCCTGGCGCGCCAGGGTTTCTTCGATGGTCTTCAGTACGCGGCCCAGTTCGGCCTGTTCCTGCTGGCGCGCCTTGAGTCGCTGATCGCGGCTGGCGAAGTCGCGGTTGAGCTTGGCCAATGCCTGCTGGCGCTCCTTGCGCGCCTCGGCGAGCTTGGCGTGGCGTTCATCCAGGCCTGCCTTCTGCGCCTGCAGCTGGGCCTGGTGGCGGGTGATTTCCTGTTCGACGTTGGCCAGTTGGCGCAGGGTCTCGTTGAAGGCTGCGAGTTGTTCGAGGCGCGCCTGGCTGAGGTAGTCGTAGTAGGTGAGGGTGCGGGAGAATTTTTCCGGGTTCTGCTGGTTGAGCAGCAGCTTGACGTATTCCTGACGGCCGCTCTGATAGGCCGCGCGCGCCTGGATGGCGATCAGCCGTTGCTGTTCAGTGCGTGCGCTCTGG
Organism: Pseudomonas oleovorans subsp. oleovorans; assembly: GCF_002197815.1. Lineage (GTDB taxonomy): Bacteria > Pseudomonadota > Gammaproteobacteria > Pseudomonadales > Pseudomonadaceae > Aquipseudomonas > Aquipseudomonas oleovorans. The sequence continues at coordinate 2,955 of NZ_NIUB01000030.1, read as the reverse complement.
AGTTTTTTTTTCTCCTGATCCAGGCGGCGGATTTCCTGCTCGCTGTCCTTGAGTTCGCGCTGCAGTTCCCTGACCTGGCCTTCCAGGTCACCCATCTCGGTTTCGGTTTTCTTCAACTGCTGCTGCACGCCGGATTTTTCCTGCTGCAGTTTCTCCAGCAATTTCTTCAACTCGGCGACGTCCTGGCGCGCCGCTTCCAGCTGGCGCTGGGTATCGGCGCGCTGATCGGCGATGGCCGGAGCGATCAGGCTGCTGAGCAGAATCAGGGCAAGGATGCGAAGCATGGGCGGGGCGATACCTGGCGGAGTAGCGAATGGCGCTTAGTATGCCTAAAAAACCGGCGGCAAGCTGCAAGCCACAAGCAGCTAGAAGAGCGAACGTGACGCGTAGCCTGGATGCAATCCGGGGGGAGATTCCCCGGATTGCATCCAGGCTACGATGCTTGCGTCTTATTGCAGCTCGACGATGGTCTTGCCCGTCATCTCGGCCGGCTGTGGCAGGCCCATCAGCGTGAGCAGGGTCGGCGCCACATCGGCCAGCACGCCACCTTCACGGATACGCGCCGGGCGCTTGCCAACGTAGATGAACGGTACTGGCTCGCAGGTGTGGGCGGTGTGCGCCTGGCCGGTGCACTCGTCTTCCATCTGTTCGACGTTGCCATGGTCGGCAGTGATCAGCGCTTCGCCACCGACCTTCTCCAGCGCCTCGGTGATGCGGCCGACGCAGCGGTCGAGGGTTTCCACGGCCTTGACCGCCGCCTCGAACACGCCGGTATGGCCGACCATGTCGCCGTTGGCGTAGTTGACGATGATCACGTCATAACGCTGGTTCTCGATGGCATCGACGATCCTGTCGGTGACTTCCGGCGCGCTCATTTCCGGCTTGAGGTCGTAGGTGGCGACGTTCGGCGACGGAATCAGGATGCGTTCTTCGCCCTCGAACGGCTCTTCGCGACCGCCGGAGAAAAAGAAGGTGACGTGGGCGTATTTCTCGGTCTCGGCGATGCGCAGCTGGGTCTTGCCGTTCTTCGCCAGGTATTCGCCGAGCACGTTGGTCAGGGCTTCCGGAGCGAAGGCGCTGGGCGCCGGGATGCTCGCTGCGTACTGGGTGAGCATGACGAAACCGACCTGCGGTGCACGCTTGCGCTCGAATTCCTTGAAACCAGGCTCGACGAAGGCTCGGGTCAGTTCGCGGGCGCGGTCGGCGCGGAAGTTCATGAACACCACGGCGTCGCCATCTTCCACCTGCACCGGCGTGCCGATGGTGGTGGCCTTGACGAACTCGTCGCTCTCGCCACGGTCGTAGGCGGCTTGCAGGCCTTCAACGGCGCTGGCGGCGTTGAACTGGCCGGCGCCGTCGACGATCAGGTGGTAGGCCTGCTCGACGCGGTCCCAGCGGTTGTCGCGGTCCATGGCGAAATAGCGGCCGGTGAGACTGGCGATGCGGCCCTTGCCGAGGCGGGCGAATGTGGCATCGAGCAGCTCGATGGACGGTTGTGCGCTTTTCGGTGGGGTGTCGCGGCCGTCGAGGAAGGCATGCAGGTAGATCTTCTCGGCGCCGCGCTTGGCGGCCAGTTCGACCATGGCGACGATGTGATCCTGGTGGCTGTGTACGCCGCCATCGGAGAGCAGGCCGAGGATGTGCACGGCCTTGCCGGCGGCCACGGCCTTGTCCACGGCCTGGTTGATCGTGGCGTTGTCGAAGAACTCGCCGTCACGAATCGCCTTGGTCACGCGGGTGAAGTCCTGGTACACCACGCGACCGGCACCGAGGTTCATATGGCCGACTTCGGAGTTGCCCATCTGCCCGTCCGGCAGGCCGACGTCCATGCCGCTGCCTGAGATCAGGCAGTGCGGGTAGGTAGCACGCAGGCGGTCGTAGACCGGCGTGTTGGCAGCATGGATGGCGTTGTACTCGGGTTTGTCGCTGTGACCGAAGCCGTCGAGGATGATCAGAACCAAGGGTTTTGGCGTGGCACTCATTGAACTGGCTCGCTCTGCGTCTGAGGGGGCAAGGAAACAGCCCGGTATTTTAGGGCCAAGCGCCTGGCGCGTCACTGCCAGACGGGGTTTGGCCGACCTGTGGGGCTGTGTATACTGGCCGGCATTGTGCGACACGTTGAGCGTGTCGTGCTTGGTTTGGTTAATGCGCCTAGGCACCTTAATCCCTTGCTATCAGGGGGTTTGAAGCCCGAAAAAGCATTCAACAAACCGGCTCAGCCTGGTTAATCCACACCCTGGAAACGCTTCGTTTTGGCGGGGATGGATAACAAAAGCTGTATCTGTTCAAACCCTAAAATGGGTCAATGAGCGGTTACAGAAACAGGATAGTAACGTTCAGCTATCATCGAATTGTTACTAAAAATGTCTGACCCGAGGGTGAATTTGCCCTCTGGGCAGAACTCACCCCTGCACGTCCGGCAGTGAGCCAATTCACCGTCGTGAGACGTTGTAGGGTGTTGAACCAAGCACGGAGCGAAAAGCTCCGAATCGCATTGCTCAACTTCGCTTGTATAGGAAGCACCGAGCCTGGTATGTACCTGCCAGTTCATTAGATCGGCATGCGTCAGGGGCCAACCCTGGGGCGTGAAGCCCGATTAACAATGTCTCGCTCTTATGAGGGTGTTATCCGGTGACGGAGAACGCTATACGTCCGAATTGCACGGACGTAACGAGGCTAATGACCCAACCCGCATGGCTAACGCATGTGAATCGTCGCCTGAACCTTCGTAACTACGGATAGGCCTACGGCAATTATTGGCCTTAGCCAAAATCGGCATGTAGTCGGACAGCGCAGTGGGATGATGCGTTGCGGTACCAATACGACTACCGGGGGAAAGACGAAGCCTAAACGGGGAATAGATGCGACTCGGGGAACGTGGCAATCCCGACCACTCGCCTGACCAGCAGCATGGTCAGGCAGGCAAACCGCAAGGGGCGCTGATGGGTGTGGGGA
>NZ_NIUB01000029.1 GCF_002197815.1 Pseudomonas oleovorans subsp. oleovorans | reverse complement strand
ACAGTGGGTCGGTGGCTTACTCTGGTGTCAGGTGTGGGCTGCGTCCAGCGGATTACGCTCGCTGATCCATCCCGCGCGATGCCATCAGCAGCCCTGAAATTGTAGGAGCCCCGCCCCGGGGCGAATTTTTGTAATCCGGTGCGATTTCGCTGAGGCCGCGATTCGCCGCGGGGCGCGGCTCCTACAGTGGGTCGGTGGCTTGCGAGGCCAAGTGCATCGACAAATCCACCGCCTTCACATCCTTGGTCAGCGTCCCTAGCGAGATGTAGTCCACGCCCGTCTCGGCGATCACGCGCAAGGTGCTGTCATTGATGCCGCCCGAGGCTTCGAGTTTGGCGCGGCCGGCGGTGAGTCTCACGGCTTCGCGCATGTCGTCCAGCGACAGTTCGTCGAGCATGACGATATCGGCGCCCGCCTCCAGGGCTTCGCGCAGCTCTTCCAGGCTTTCCACTTCCACCGGCTTGCCGGGGGCGATCTGCTGGGCGGCGCTGATGGCCTGGGCGATGTGGTTTTCCGTGATCTGGAAGGTGTCGAATGTCTCTGTGTGGGGGGATCGCGGTGTGGCGGATTCGTGAAATGAAATCGCCGTAGGCGAATACGTCATTTAGCGCTGTGACAACTATCAAAAAGGGCGCAGCTGCGAATGGTGCCCGGTATGATGGTGCAGCGTTCAACTCCTGGCATAGAGCAAGGGTTTGCTATGACTGATCAAGATATCCGCTGGCTACAGCGACTGAGCAACTATCAGCGTGCCCTTGGGCAACTGACCCGAGCGGTTGAGCTGGCGCAGAGTCGTCCGCTCAGCGAGTTGGAGCGACAGGGGCTGATCCAGGCATTCGAGTTTGTTTTCGAGTTGGCCTGGAATCTGATGAAAGATTATTTTGTTTATCAGGGCAATCCGACTATTACGGGGTCTCGCGATGCGATTCGCACGGCGTTCAAGCAGGGGCTGGTCGTCGATGGCGAAGGTTGGATGGAGATGATCAAGAGCCGTAATCAGACGGCCCATACCTACAATGAATCCATCGCTATTGAGATCGCCGAGCGCATTCTGGCGCGTTATCAGGATCTCTTCGTGCAATTTCAGCAACGGATGCAAGGGCTGGCCAGCGAACTATGACGGGTGAGAGTCGGTTCGGGTTGCCGCTGCATGCGGTCGAGAAGTTATGCGCTGTTTTTCGCGCGTGTCCGCAGGTCGAGCGAGTCATTCTGTATGGCTCACGTGCCAAAGGTAATTATCGAGTTGGGTCGGATATCGATCTGACGGTTGAGGGGGAAGGGCTCTCACTGGCGCAGTTATTGGCCATGGAGAGCCAGATCGACGAGTTGTTGCTGCCCTGGATGGTCGATCTTTCTCTCAAGGATCGTATCGATAACCCGGCGCTGCTCGATCATATCGCTCGCGTCGGGTTGACCTTTTATGAGCGCGGCAGGGCGGATGTGTAGGGTGGAGTCGTCGTAGTTGCCTCCATCATCATCGTTTGTCATCAGGCTGCTGGTGATGCAGATAGCTGCACTCAGCGCGATGCCATCAGCAGCCCTGAAATGGTAGGAGCCCCGCCCCGGGGCGAATTTTTGTAATCCAGTGCGATTTCGCTGAGGCCGCGATTCGCCGCGGGGCGCGGCTCCTACAGTGGGTCGGTGGTTTACTCTGGTGTCAGGTGTGGGCTGCGTAACGACGGATTACGCTTCCGCTAATTCATCCCGCGCGATGCCTTCAATGGCCCTGAAATTGTAGGAGCCCCGCCCCGGGGCGTAATGCTGTTCATTTAAGAAATGGTCGGACGCGATCAGTCCCCTCGCCCCTTCGGGGAGAGGGTTAGGGAGAGGGGAAAACTGGCAGTTTTGCGGCGTTTTCAGCCCTCTCCCCCAGCCCCTCTCCCATAAATGGGAGAGGGGAGTCAATCGCGTGCAACCCTAAGTGAACAGCATTACGCCCCGGGGCGAGCTTTTTGTAGCTCAGTGCGATTTCGCTGAGGCTGCGATTCGCCGCGAGGCGCGGCTCCTGCAGTGAGTCGGTGGCTTACAGCGCCAAGCGCATCGACAAGTCCACCGCCTTCACATCCTTGGTCAGCGTCCCTAGCGAGATGTAATCCACCCCCGTCTCTGCGATCACGCGCAAGGTGCTGTCATTGATGCCGCCCGAGGCTTCGAGCTTGGCGCGGCCGGCGGTGAGTCTTACGGCTTCGCGCATATCCTCCAGTGACAGTTCGTCGAGCATGACGATATCGGCGCCCGCTTCCAGCGCTTCGCGCAGTTCTTCCAGGCTTTCCACTTCCACTTCCACCGGCTTGCCCGGGGCGATCTTGTGGGCGGCGCTGATGGCCTGGGCGATGCCGCCGCAGGCAGCGATGTGGTTTTCCTTTATAAGGAAGGCATCGTACAAACCGATGCGGTGGTTGTGGCAGCCACCGCAGGTTACGGCGTACTTCTGGGCCAGGCGCAGGCCCGGTAGGGTCTTGCGGGTGTCCAGCAGTTTTACCTGGGTGCCTTCAACCAGGTCGGCATAGTGGCGGCAGCGGGTGGCGACTGCAGACAGGGTCTGCAGGAAGTTCAGGGCGCTGCGCTCGCCGCTGAGCAGGGCGCGGGCCGGGCCTTCTAGGCGGAACAGAGTCTGGTCGGCGCTGACCTTGTCGCCATCCTGCACCTGCCAGTGCACTGCGACGCGCGGGTCGAGCTGGCGAAATACCGCATCGACCCAGGCGGTGCCGCAAATTACTGCTTCTTCCCGTGTGATCACGCGGGCGCTGGCCAGGCGCTCGGCCGGTATCAGCTGGGCGGTGATGTCGCCGCTGCCAATGTCTTCGGCCAGGGCGCGGCGGACGTTGGCTTCGATTTCGCTGCTGAGGTCGGCGAGGGTCAGGTTGGGCATGATCGGCTCCGGTGTAGACGAGCGGCGATTATAGAGCCAGGCAGGGGCAGGGCAATGGGCTGAAGTGTGCTCGCAGCCATCGAAGGGCAAAGGATTTCGCTGCGGCGTGCGGCATCAGAAAAGGCATGTGCGGCCCGACCAGCGGGGCAGCGTCACAGGGCTGTCAGCGTTAGGCTGCAGAGATACGGCTGTCGTGTGTTGGCTACCGTCTGGAGGTGGCGTGAGGCTATCTGTGATCTGGGTCATGTCTGTGGGAAAAATTGGCTTGGTATGACGCGCAGCCTCCCTATAATGGCTTTACTTTTTTCATTATTGACGCCAGGCCTTTGACGTTACGGACGACGCTCGGTTGACGCTGTGCAGACCAGGAAGCCCGGGTTCGGGCAGTCTGCGGGAGACTAGAATGAAGACCGACGCGAATGTGGTGCACCTGGCCAAGGTCATCGCAGAGCAATCGCCAACTTCGCCGGTAGGAAGACTGCCCGTGGCGCTGATTCAGGTGCGTGACAAAGCGGCGCAACAGCTCAAGCAGAGTCTGCAGAGCCTGTTCGACAATGCCGACGATACCCTCTTCGAGATGGCGGATCGGGCGACCAGTAATGCCGAGCAGAATGCCTTCTTCGAGGCCATGCGTGACCTGCGTCTGAAGCGCAAGAACATCGAGCGTGGTTTTCTGCAGAAGGTGTTCGAGTGCTTCGCCAATCTCAATCAGTACGAAATCGGCAAGCCGCAGCCTGCTCTGGATGCGGTGTCGTTCGACAGCCTGAGCCTGGTGCAAAACGACGAGCTGGAAGAAACCGTGGCACTGGACGCCATGGTCGCCAAGGTGATGAGCCGAGACGCTGTTGCGTTGGGCCATCTCACCACGCGCCTCAATGCGGTGATCAGCAAGAAGCTGGACGACAAGAGCAACCCGCTCGGCCCCACCCTGCTCAGCGAATACTTCCTCGACGCCTGCAGTAGCCTGGGTGTGGAGATCAAGGTCAAGCTGATCATCCTCAAGCTGTTCGAAAAGTACGTGCTCGGCAGCTGCGACATGCTTTACGCCGAGGCCAATCAGGCGCTGGTCAGTGCGGGCGTGTTGCCTGAGCTGAAGTCCGCACCGCCGCGCCGTCAGCAGCGCCCGGCAGCTTCCGCTTATGTCCAGTCGTCCGGCGAGGAAGGCATGCCCTTGCTCGAAGGCGCCGATCAGGGCGTGCAGGAAGTGTTCGGTGCGTTGCAGGATCTACTCTCGCAAGTGCGCGGCACGGCGATGCCACGCCGGGCTCAGACAGCCGATGCAATGCCGATCACCAGCAGTGACCTGATGCGCCTGCTCTCGCATATGCAGCAGCGGGCTCCGGCACAGGTCAGCGTCGAGGATTTCGATCTGCGTGAGCAACTCGAGCGGTTGCTCGAACGTGCCAGTGCCAAAAGCGGCAAGGCGCGGGTGGTCGGTGAAGTCGACGAGGACGTGATCAATCTGGTGTCGATGCTGTTTGAGTTCATTCTCGACGATCGCACCCTGCCGGATTCACTCAAGGCACTGATTGGCCGTCTGCAGATTCCGATGCTCAAGGTGGCGGTGCTGGACAAGACCTTCTTCAGCCGTGGCAGCCATCCTGCTCGCCGCTTGCTCAACGAGATCGCCTCTGCCGCGCTGGGTTGGGTCGATCAGGACGATGCACAGCGTGACAGCCTTTATCAGAAGATCGAGCAGGTGGTGCAGCGTCTGCTGAACGATTTCGTCGATGATCCGGCGATCTTCTCCGAACTGCTGGCCGAATTCATGGCGTTCACGGGCGATGAGCGTCGTCGTAGTGAGTTGCTCGAACAGCGTACCCGCGATGCCGAGGAAGGCAGCGCCAAGGCCGAGCTGGCCCGTCGTCAGGTCGAGCAGGCACTGAATGAGCGTTTGCTCGGCAAGACCCTGCCGGAAGTGGTGGTGCGGCTGCTGCAGGAAGCCTGGAGCAAGGTGCTGATGCTGACCTGCCTCAAGCACGGTCTGGACTCGGACGAATGGCAGGCTGCGCTGCAGACCATGGACGACCTGGTCTGGAGTGTCGCCCCGCACGAGGATCCAGAGGCGCGTCTGCGTTTGCTGGAGCTGGTGCCGGGGCTGCTCAAGGCATTGCGCGAGGGCATGGCCAGCGCGGCCTTCGATCCGTTCTCCACCAGCGAGTTTTTCAGCCAGCTGGAGGGGCTGCATGTGCAGGCCTTCCAACGCTTCAAGCGCGCGGCCCCGGAAGCTGAGACGGCCGTTGCCGAGGATGCTGCGCACACCGATCCGAGCGAAGCCGGCATCGAGTTGCCACTGCTGGAACTGCCGGCGGCTGAAGAGGTCGAGGACGCTCCGGCGATGGTCGAGGTGGTCGAAGAGATCATTCTGCTCGCGCCGGGCCAGACCCGTCCGCAGGAGCCGGACGTGGTGCTCCCGGACGACGACGAGGCGCTGCTGCAGGTAGACAGCCTGCGTGTGGGTAGCTGGGTGGAAATCCAGGAAGATGAAGAGCACAAGCTGCGTTGCAAGCTGGCGGCCATCATCAAACCCACTGGCAAGTACGTGTTCGTCAATCGCACCGGCATGAAGGTGCTGGAGAAGACGCGCAACGCGCTGGCGGTGGAGTTCCGCCGCAACGCTGTGCGCCTGCTTGACGATGCGCTGCTGTTCGACCGCGCCCTGGAGTCGGTCATTGGCAATCTGCGTAAGTTGAAGAACGCCTGAGAGCAACTCCGCTGCTGATATCTGTAGGAGCCGGCTTGCTGGCGATGGTCCTTGTCAGGCGAGCATTTGATCGCCAGCAAGCTGGCTCCTACAAACTCCCGCCTGCGTTTGGTTGATTGGTATCGCCCACCCGCTAACGTTTGCCACTCTTCGTTTTAGCGTGAGATTTTCCCGCCTTTGCACATCCTGTTGCGGCCTCGCGCTTGGCCGCCGTAGCCACCTGCTCTAGAGTGGTGATACGTTCAGGAGTGCCACATGCAGCTCGACCCTTCCACTGGCTGGTTTCAGGGCATCCCTCACTGCCCATCGCCGAATTTCAACGCTCGCCCCGGTGGCGAGATCTCTCTGCTGGTGGTGCACAACATCAGCTTGCCGCCTGGGCAGTTCGGCACCGGCAAGGTGCAGGCGTTCTTTCAGAACCGCTTGGCCGTGCATGAGCATCCTTTCTTCGCCGAGATCGCGTCCCTGCAGGTTTCCGCGCATTTCTTCATCGAGCGTGATGGCGGCCTGACGCAATTCGTCTCCTGTCTGGATCGTGCCTGGCACGCCGGGATTTCCTGGTTCGAGGGGCGCGACAACTGCAATGATTTTTCCCTGGGCGTGGAGCTGGAAGGGACGGATGATCTGCCCTACAGCGACGCCCAGTACGCCAGGTTGGCCGAGCTGACGCGACAGTTGCTGGACGCTTACCCGGCGCTGTCGACGCAGCGTATCCGTGGCCACAGCGATATCGCCCCTGGGCGCAAGACCGACCCGGGGGCAGCGTTCGACTGGTCGCGTCTGCACGCCGAATTGAAGGAGAGGTAGCAATGAGTTTTCTGGTGATTCTGCTGGTGCTGTGGGTCGAGAAATTTTCCGCCTGGCGTCTGCGCATCCAGCAGGACGGCCCCTGGTTGGCGCAACTGCAGCGCCTGCAACAAGGCGGTCTGCAGCAGGCTCCGTGGCTGTGCCTGGCCATTCTGGTGCTGTTGCCGGTGTTGGCGCTGGGGCTGGTGCTGCTGATCCTCAAGCCGCTGGCTTACGGCTGGCTGGTCTTGCCCGTGCATTTGCTGGTGCTGATCTACAGCCTGGGGCGTGGTGATCTGCTTGCGGCGCTAGGGCCGTTTCGCGACGCCTGGCGGCGCGGTGACGGTCAGGCGGCTTACCACGTGGCTGAACGTGATCTTTCGTTGCAGCCGGAGGAGGGCACCGAACTGCTGCAGCAGGTTCAGGGGCATCTGCTGTGGCAGGCCTATCAGAGCTTCTTCGCCGTTATCTTCTGGTATCTGCTGCTCGGCCCCATGGCGGCGCTGGCTTATCGCCTGCTGGCCTTGAGCGCCGAGCATGCGCAGCAAGCCGCCCTGCGTGAGCGCGCCGTGCAACTGCGCCACGCCTTCGACTGGCTGCCGGCGCGGGTACTGGCTTCCAGTTTCGCGCTGGTCGGCAACTTCGTCGCCGTCAGCCGTGCCTTGCTGCATGAGCTGCTGAGCTGGGACATTTCTGCTGCGCAGCTGGTGATCAAGGCCGGGCGTGCGGCCGGTGAGATGCCGCCGCCGGTCATGGGCGAGGAAGGCGTCGAGACCCTGGATCAGCTGTGGCAACTGCTGATCCGTGCTGCGGTGGTCTGGTACGCCGGGTACGCGGTCTGGGTGCTGTTCATCTAGAGATCCTGCCCAAGCGCTATGCAGGGCGGGGGGCAGCCTGCTGTCACGCACAGTGGCGGGTTGCACCCGCCCTACATGCCGGCTTTGTGGAAGCCGCGCCCTGCGGCGAATGTCGAGCAAGAGCAAAACAGCATTCGCCCCGAGTCGGGGCTCCTGCACGGCCTTGGCTGGATGCGCTCAGCGCGCGTTTAACCTTAAGTTACAAAGGCGCGTGTCGATAAGGGGTATAAGGAGGCCGTAGTCGACCCTGTTTGGTGATTTTCGTCACATTTATCTGCCTGTATTCGCCGTATGGATCGGCGCGCCGCAGGTCGGTCGACAGAGGACGCCGTGATCAGCCCGTGAGAGGCTCGTCGGCGATCCAAGCGATACCTATAACAATAATGGCAACTGGAGACGTCTAGTGAAGACCGTGTTGTATCCGGCCATCGCGCTGATGAATCGCCTCAGCTTCGGCATGAAGTTCAGCCTGATCAGCGTTTTATTCTTCCTGCCCATGCTCGTCACCAACTTCTATCTGGTGCGCGACTCCTATCGTCAGTTCGTCGGCACCCAGACTGCCCTGCAAAGCCTCGAGCTACTCGGCAGCAGCCTGCAACTGCGCCGTGATCTTGAAAGCCTCAACGATCTGGTGCAGATCAACTCGATGATCGGTCAGTCCGGTCAGGCGGGGGATCTGGAGGGGCGTATAGATCAACTGCAGCAGTCGCTCAATGCCGGCCTGCAAGGGCTGCAGCCGGTGACCAGCGATACCGAGCAGGCAGCGGAGTTCGTCGCCAAGCGCGACGAATTGCTGGCCGAGCTGAAAGGCGCAGAGGCCGAGACCTCCTTGCAGAGCAAGACCGTCATCGTCGAGAAGCTGCTGGGGTCTTCCCAGGTCTTCATCAAACTGGTGGCCAGTCAGGCGGGGTTGAGCCAGGACCCGCAACGCCAGGTGCGGCAGATCACCGAGCTGATCACCAACGTCACCCCGCAGATCACCGATGTGCTCAGCCAAGGCCGTGCTATCGGCGCCTATTCCCTGGGGCAGGGTTTTCTCAATTCCGCAGCCAGCACCCAGTTCGATGACCTGCTGCTGCAGCTGGAGAAGCTGCACGCCGAGTACGGCCTGAATCTGCAGGAGGCACTGGCCGGTAACGTCGCTGCGCAGAACGGGCTGGGCAGTCTGGCCGAAGCCAGTCGCCAGAGTCTGAAGGACAGCGGCGTGCTGTTCGAGGATCAGGTGATCATCGCCGACAGCCTGGATACGCCTTGGGCTCAGTTCTACGATCAGGTCAGCCAGGAAATGGCCAAGACCTACGCCTTCAACGACGGCCTGCTGGCGTTCCTCGACAGCCAGTTGAGTGAGCGGCTGGCCGAGAACCGTGCGCAGATGGTGTTGCTGGTGGTGGCGCTGGTGGTGGTGTTCCTGTTGATCGTCTACCTCTACAGCGGCTTCTACGTGTCCACCCGTTCGACCCTGAAAAACCTCGGCAAGGTGATGGACAGGGTTGCCGCAGGCGATATGACGGCCAACTTCCAGGCGCAGAGCCGAGACGAGCTGGGCGAGCTGGGGCAGGTATTCAACCAGACTGTGTTGCGCATTCATGATCTGATCGAGCGCGTCGGACATACGGTGGGCGAGGTCGGCGGCCAGGCGGATCGCGTCGAGCTGGTTTCAGGCGAGAGCAACCAGGCGGTGGCTGGTCAGCGTGCACAGATCGAGCAGGTGGCCACGGCGATGAACCAGATGTCCGCCACTGCCCAGGAGGTGGCGCGCAGCGCCGCCGCTGCGGTGGGTAGTGCGCAGAGCGTGAATCAGGAAACGGTCAGTGGCCGCGCATTGGTCGAGCAGCAGGTCGGTGCGATCCAGCGTCTTGCCGGTGAAATCGACCAGTCAGTGGCGGTGATCAACCAACTGGCCAGCGACAGTGCGGCGATCAGCCAGGTGCTCGATGTGATCAAGGGTATCGCCGAGCAGACCAACCTGCTGGCGCTCAATGCTGCCATCGAGGCGGCGCGGGCTGGTGAACAGGGTCGCGGTTTCGCCGTGGTGGCTGACGAGGTGCGCAACCTGGCCAAGCGCACGCAGCAGTCCACCGAAGAGATCGAAGCGATGATCGCCAAGCTGCAGGGCGGTGTGGGGGCGGCGGTGAAGGCGATGAACGCCAGTCACCAGATGGCGGATGGCACGGTCAGCCAGTCGGCCAAGGTGCAGCAGGCCCTGGAGAACATCCTCGGCGCAGTGGGCATGATCGTCGATCAGAACCAGCAGATCGCCGCGGCGGCCGAGCAGCAGACGGCGGTGGCGCACGATATCGACCAGAACATCGTCGAGATCAACCATGCGGGTGAGCGCACCGCTGCCGGTGCCAGCCAGACCGAGCAGGCCAGCCGCGAGCTGAGCGAGCTGGTTACGCGTCTCAAGCAGTTGATCGGCGCGTTTCGCGTCTGATCGCTCCTCCCACAGGCTTCCCTTGGCCATTGCTCTGACCCTGTAGGAGCGGCGCCCCGCCGCGAGCTTGGGCGACTCTCTCCAGTCGCCTTTCCTGCGCAGAGCCTGTCCTCGAAGCGTTCCTGGTCGGAGGACGGGAATCCAGAGTCTCTGTAGCTCCTGGGCTCCCGCCTTCGCGGGAGTGACGGTGAAGGTTGTTCCATAACAACCGGAAGCACAGATGGCACGTGTAGGAGCGGCGCCCCGCCGCGAATATGGGCGACACGGTCTGGAAACATTCGCCCCGGGGCGGGGCTCCTACAGATGGTCATGTAGGATGATTTGCCTGAGGTCTATGCCCAGCCGAACAACTCATCCGCATTACGGCTGCTGGCCGTAGCCAGCTCTTCGGCTGTAACGCCACGCAACGCTGCCAGCTCGGCACAGATGTCAGCCAGGTACTCCGGGCTGTTGCGCTGGTTGGGGTACATGGCTGGGGCCATGTCCGGGGCGTCGGTTTCCAGCACGATGGTCTGCAGCGGCAGCTGCGCCACCACCTTGCGCAGGCGATTGGCCTGCGGCCAGGTGGCGGCGCCGCCGAGACCGAGGCGAAAGCCCAGCTTGATGTACTCGCGAGCTTCCTCATAGCTACCGGCGAAGGCGTGGATGATGCCGCCGCGTGCCAGGCGAAAACGCTTGAGTGTGGCGATGGTCGCGGCATGGGCACGGCGCACGTGCAGCAGCACCGGTAACTCGAACTCGGCAGCCAGTTGCAGCTGCGCTTCGAACAGCGCTTGCTGGCGCTGGCGATCCAGGTGTTCCAGGTAATAATCCAGACCGAACTCACCGACGGCGCACAGCTTGCGGTGCCCGGCCAGTTTGCCCAGCCAGTCGCGCAGCTCAAGGAGATGCTGCGGGTGGTGGTCTTCCAGGTAGACCGGATGCAGGCCGAAGGCTGCGTACAGGCCTTCATCCTCTTCGACCAACTGCCACAGCCGCTGCCAGTTGGCCTGGTAGACGCCCAGCACGACCATGCGCTGCACGCCCAGCGCGTGGCTGCGCGCGAGTACTTCGTCGCGATCGGCGTCGAAGTCGGGGAAGTCCAGGTGCGTATGGGTGTCGATCAGGCGCATGGGCCAAGCTTCGGTGATTTTTCAGGCAGATGCCAGGCGTGGATACGTCTACTACCCGTCATGATCGCCCGCCAGCGGGCGTCAGAAACTACAGGCGCGCCTTGAAACTGCGTTCGATGGCCTCGATGCCGGGGCTATAGTCGTTGTTCTCCACCGCCTGTAAGGTCCAGGCCAATACCCGTTCGGCAATGCGTTCGTGCTGCTGGCTCATGGCATTGACCCGCAGCGGCAGGAAATCCAGCAACTGGGTATCGCCGAAGGTGGCCAGGCGCACTGAAGGCCATTGTTCGCTGCCCTGTTCGCGTAGCGCATCGAACACCCCTTCGAGCAGCACGTAGGCGGTGGTCAGCAGCGCATCCGGCGAGCCGACTTCCTCCAGCAGTGTTTGCATCTGTCGGTAGCCACAAGCACGGCTGAACAGCTCACCGTGATAGACGCTGACGCGCCCGTCGAAACCTTCCAGTGCCGAACGGAAGCCGCGTTCGCGCGCCTGGCTGATGACCAGCTCCGCACGCGCGCCGAGCAGGGCGATATGCCGGGGTTTGGGCGTCAGCAGGCTTTCGGTCAGGGTGCGCCCGGCTTGTTCGTCATCGCTGACCACCGAGCGGATGTGAGTGGGCGACAGCGCGCGGTCCACGGCTACGACCGGCAGGCCGGCGGCGACGATGGCCGGATACAGCGGATCGTCCGCAGGCAGGCAGCTGGCGACGATCAGCGCCTCGCAGCGGCGTGAGCGGAACAGCTCGAGCAACTGCCGCTCGCTGCTCGGGTCATCGTCGGAGCTGGCGATCAGCAACTGATAGCCGGCGGCGCGCGCCTTCTGTTCGAGCAGCTTGGCCAGGCGCGCATAACTGGGGTTTTCCAGGTCCGGCAGGATGAAACCCAGGCAGCGGCTCTGCCCGCGGCGCAGGCTGGCGGCCTGCTGATCCGGACGATAGCCATGCGCCTCGACCACGGCCAAGACCCTGGCCACGGTCGCAGGGCTGATGCGCCGACGTTCGGCCTGGCCGTTGATCACGTAGCTGGCGGTGGTCACCGAGACCTGTGCCAGGCGGGCGATGTCGCTGAGTTTCACGGGCGCATCCTGAATCGCTAAGTGAGAGGGCGTGCGAGCGCCGCGAGTCTACGCGACTCGGCGACGGCCGGGCTTCAAGGATCACTCATTATCGGATAAGGTGCCAGCGCTTGATGAATCGTTTCAGCAAGGCGGATTCATCGGCTAGTCTTAGCCAAAACAACAAGCCGGAGACCACCATGCTCGAACTCGATGCCAGCCAAATCCAGATGGGCCGGGCGGCGGCGAACAAGGGCGAAGCCCTGGCCATGCTCGGCGATGCGCTGGCCAGTGCCGGCCTGGCCACTGCGGCTTACCTCGAAGGCCTGCAGGCGCGCGAAGCCCAGGGTTCGACCTTTCTCGGCCAGGGCATCGCCATCCCCCATGGCACGCCGCAGACCCGCGATCAGGTGCTGCGCACCGGCGTCAGCCTGATCCAGTTCCCCGCGGGCGTGGACTGGGGCGACGGCCAGCAGGTCTACCTGGCCATTGCCATTGCCGCCCAATCCGACGAGCACCTGCACCTGCTGCAACTGCTGACCCGTGCCCTCGGCGAGGGGGACCTGAGCCAGGCGCTGCGTGAAGCCCGCGAGCCGGCGCAGATACTCGAACTGCTGCAGGGCGCACCGCAGGCGCTGGCACTGGACGGTCAACTGGTGGCGCTGGCGCAGCCCGCCGAAGACTTCGACGAATTGCTCTGGCAGGGCGCGCGCCTGTTGCGCCAGGCTGGCTGCGCACGCAGTGGCTTCGCCCTCGGGCTGGCCCGTGGCGAGCCGCTGCCGCTGGGCGATGGCCTGTGGTGGCTGCACAGCGAGGCCAGTGTCGAGCGGCCCGGCCTGGCTTTCGTCACCCCGGCGCAGCCGCTGAGTTTTCGTGGTGAAGCGCTGCGTGGTCTGTTCTGCCTGGCCAGCCAGGGCGAGGCGCACCGTCAGGCGCTGGAGCGTTTGTGCGATGTGCTGATCGGTGGCCGCGCGGCGGCGTTCAGTGAAGCCAGCGACAGCCGCCAGGTGATCGAGGCGTTGGGCGGTGAAGTGCCGCCGGACTGGCCCAGCCTCAGCGTGCCGCTGCTCAATGCCCATGGTCTGCACGCACGTCCGGCCAAGGCGCTGAGCGAACTGGCGCAGGACTTCGCCGGTGAGATCCGTGTGCGCCTGCTCGGCGATACGGGCGCCGGGGTCTCGGCCAAGAGCCTCAGCCGCCTGCTGGCACTGGGCGCGCGGCGTGGTCAGATGCTCGAATTCAGCGCCGAACCGGCGATTGCCGACAGCGCGCTGCCGGCCATTCGCGCCGCGCTGGAAAGTGGCCTGGGCGAAACGGTCGAGCCGCTGAATGAAGCGCTGCCCGAGGTCGCGGCGCAACTGGAACCGGTCGAAGCGGTCGCCCCTGTTGCCGGTAGCCGTCTGCAGGCGGTCGGTGCCTCACCTGGCATCGCCATCGGCCCGGCGCTGGTGCGCACGCCGCCGGCGTTTCATTTCTCTGAGCAAGGCCTGGGTGTCGAGCAGGAGCGTGCACGACTGGGTTCAGCCCTGGCGGCTGTCGCCGCGCAGATCCAGCGTCTGGTCGATGGTGCCGGTGTGGCGAGCATTCGGGAAATCTTCAGTGCCCACCTGGCCATGCTCGCTGACCCGGCGTTGCGCGAGGACGTCGACGCCCGCCTGGTCAAGGGCGCGAGCGCCGAAGCGGCCTGGCAGGTCGAGGTCGAGGCCGCGGCCAAGCGTCAGGAGGCGCTGCATGACCCGCTGCTGGCCGAACGGGCGGCTGACCTGCGTGATATCGGCAACCGTGTGCTGGCGCATCTGTGTGGCGTAGAGCTGCCCAGTGAGCCGAACGAGCCGTACATCCTGGTGATGGCTGAAGTGGTGCCGTCGGACGTCGCTGGCCTCGACCGTCAGCGCGTGGCCGGCATCCTGACCGCGCAGGGGGGCGCCACCGCGCACAGCGCGATCATCGCTCGCGCCCTGGGGATTCCCGCCGTGGTCGGTGCCGGCGATGGTGTGCTGGCGCTGGCGCAAGGCACGCCGCTGCTGCTCGATGGCGACAGCGGCCTGCTGCGCATCGCCCCGGATGCGGCCGAGCGCGACCAAGCGCTGCATGAACGTGAGACGGCGCAGCAGCGTCGCGAGCAGGCGCATGCCGAGCGCTTTAGCGAAGCGCAGACGCGCGATGGTGTACGTGTGGAAGTAGCGGCCAATATCGGTGCCAGCGGTGAAACCGCCGCCGCCGTGGAGCTGGGCGCAGAAGCGGTGGGCCTGCTGCGCACCGAGCTGGTGTTCATGGAGCATGCCCAGGCGCCGGATCACGCCGCGCAGGAGCGTGAGTATCGACGCGTGCTCGATGCGCTGGCCGGGCGCCCGCTGGTGGTGCGCACGCTGGATGTCGGCGGCGACAAGCCCCTGCCGTACTGGCCGATGCCGGCCGAGGAAAACCCCTTCCTTGGTGTGCGTGGCATTCGCCTGAGCCTGCAGCGCCCGGAGATTCTGGAAACCCAGCTGCGCGCCTTGCTCGCCTCGGCCGATGGCCGGCCGCTGCGGATCATGTTCCCCATGGTCGGTTCGGTGGAGGAGTGGCGCGCGGCGCGTGACATGGTGCAGCGCCTGCGCGAAGAGATCGAAGTACGCGACCTGCAGATCGGCATCATGATCGAAGTGCCCTCGGCAGCGTTGTTGGCGCCGGTGCTGGCGCGCGAGGTGGACTTCTTCAGCATCGGCACCAATGACCTGACCCAGTACTGCCTGGCCATCGACCGCGGCCATCCGCAGCTGTCGGCAAAGGCCGATGGCCTGCACCCGGCCGTGCTGCGCCTGATCGAGATGACCGTGACCGCTGCCCATGCCCAGGGCAAGTGGGTCGGCATCTGCGGCGAACTGGCCAGTGACCGTCTGGCCGTGCCGCTGTTGGTCGGCCTGGGTGTCGACGAGCTGAGCGTGACGCCGCGTTCGATTGCCCTGGTCAAGGCGCGCGTGCGCGAGCTGGACAGCCGCCAGGCGCGAACCCTGGCCGACCGCGCCCTGACCCTGGACAGTGCCAGCGCCGTGCGCGCGCTGGTGGCGGAGATGCACTGATGGCCCGAATCCTGACCCTGACCCTGAACCCGGCGCTGGACCTGACCCTGCGTCTCGACCGCCTGCAGCCCGGCGCGATCAACCGCTGCCATGAGCTGCGCAGCCACGCCGCCGGCAAGGGCCTGAACGTCGCCCAGGTGCTGGCCGACCTTGGCCACAGCCTGAGCGTCGGCGGCTTTCTCGGCCGCGCCAATGCCGCACCGTTCGAGAGTCTGATGCACAAGCGCGGTTTTCACGACCTGTTCGTCCGTGTGCCGGGGGAGACGCGCAGCAATATCAAACTGGCCGAAGCCGACGGCTGCATCACCGACCTCAACGGCCCCGGCCCGCAGGTCGAGGTCGAACACCAGCAACGCCTGGAAGAGGAGCTGGAGCCGCTGCTCGCCGGGCATGACGCCGTGGTGGTCGCCGGCAGCCTGCCGCGTGGGGTGACGCCGCAATGGTTCGCCGGCCTGCTGCGGCGGATCAAGGCCAGTGGCGTGCCGCTGGCGGTGGACAGCAGCGGTGCCGCGTTGCAGGCGGCCCTGGGCGTCGCGCCCTGGCTGATCAAACCCAATGAAGAAGAACTGGCTGAGGTATGCGGCAGCGATCTGCCTGCCGCCGTGCAGACGCTGCGTGCGCAGGGTATCGAGCACGTGCTGCTGTCGCGCGGCGCTGCTGGCGTCGACTGGCACGGCCCGGACATCGCCCTGCGCGCCATACCGCCGCGTGTCGAGGTCGCCAGTACGGTCGGCGCCGGTGATTCGCTGCTGGCGGCCAGCCTGCACGGCCTGCTCGAAGGCTGGCCAGCCGAACGCACCTTGCGTCTGGCCACGGCGGTGGCGGCGCAGGCGGTCACCCAGATCGGCTTCGGCATCCATGATCGCGAGCAGCTGGCCCGTCTTGAAGCGGCCGTGCACTTGCACTCCATAGAAGAATAAGAGGCACCCACCATGAATCTGCTGATCGTCACCGCCTGCCCCAATGGCCAGGTCACCAGCGTGTTGTGTTCGCGCCTGCTGCAGGCCGCCGCCGAGCGCCTGGGTTGGCAAACCCGTGTCGAGGTGCACGACGCGCGCGCCATTGGTTCGCCATTGAGCGAGGCGCAGATCGCCGCTGCCGACTGGGTGCTGGTGGTCAAGACCGGTGAGCTGCCGCTGAGCCGCTTTGCCGGCAAGCGCCTGTTTCAGGCTACGCCGGCCGAGGCACTGGCCGACCCGCAGCGTTTTCTGCGTGAGGCCGCCGAGCGTGCTCAGCCCTATGGTGAAAACAGAGAACCCGTCCCGAGCGGGCGTCGTCGGCTGGTCGCTGTCACTGCCTGCCCGACCGGCGTAGCGCATACCTTCATGGCCGCCGAAGCGCTGCAACAGGCGGCGCTGCGCATGGGTATCGAATTGCAGGTGGAAACCCGCGGCTCGGTCGGTGCGCGCAACCTGCTCGACGATGCGGCAATCGATGCGGCCGATGCCGTGCTGCTGGCCACCGATATCGAGGTGGACACCAGCCGCTTCGCCGGCAAGAAGGTCTACCGCTGCGGCACTGGCGTGGCGCTCAAGCAGCCGCAACAGACGCTCGAGCGGGCGCTCAGCGAGGCGCGACCGCTGAGCGAAGCCGCGCCAGTCGGGGGCAAGGCCGTCGCCAGTAGTGGCGAGAAAACCGGCCCCTACAAGCATCTGCTCACCGGTGTTTCCTACATGCTGCCGATGGTGGTGGCCGGCGGTCTGTTGATCGCCCTCTCGTTCGTCTTCGGTATCGAGGCGTTCAAGGAGGAGGGCACCCTGGCCGCCGCGCTGATGCAGATCGGCGGCGAGAGCGCCTTTCAACTGATGGTGCCGCTGCTGGCCGGCTATATCGCCTATTCCATCGCCGACCGTCCGGGCCTGGCGCCGGGGATGATCGGCGGGTTGCTCGCCAGTTCACTGGGTGCCGGTTTCATCGGCGGTATCGTCGCCGGTTTTCTTGCCGGCTATTCGGCCAAGGCCATCGCCCATGGGGTGCGTCTGCCGGCCAGCGTCGAAGCGCTCAAGCCGATTCTGATCATCCCGCTGCTGGCCAGCCTGTTTACCGGGCTGGTGATGATCTATCTGGTCGGCAGCCCGGTGGCGGGTATGCTGGCGGGGCTCACCGCCTTTCTCGATGGCATGGGCAGCACCAATGCCATCCTGCTTGGCGTACTGCTCGGCGGCATGATGTGCGTCGACCTCGGTGGGCCGGTCAACAAGGCGGCCTATGCCTTCTCCGTCGGTCTGCTGGCCTCCAGCAGCTATGCACCGATGGCCGCGACCATGGCTGCCGGCATGGTGCCGCCCATCGGCATGGCCATCGCCACCGTGCTGGCGCGGCGCAAGTTTGCCGAGAGCGAACGCCAGGCCGGCAAGGCCGCTGGGGTACTGGGGCTGTGCTTCATCTCCGAGGGGGCGATTCCCTTCGCGGCGAAAGACCCGCTGCGGGTGATCCCGGCGAGTATCGCCGGTGGAGCGCTGACCGGCGCGCTGTCGATGTATTTCGGCTGCAAGCTGATGGCGCCGCACGGCGGCTTGTTCGTGCTGCTGATTCCCAACGCCATCAACCATGCGCTGCCCTACCTGTTCGCCATCGTCGCCGGCAGCCTGGTCACGGGTGTGCTCTACGCGTTAATCAAACAGCCCGAGGTGCAGCCGCAGGCAGTTGGGGCATGATGAGTGCAAGGTGACGAGGCTCGGTTACACTGGCTGCACTGACGCCGGGATTTGGGGTGGCGTTGTACTGCTCTGCCCCGTGGCGTGACACCTTCACCCAGAAAGGAACTGCTCTAGATGACCCAAACTCTCGCGCATCGCTGGCGCTTCTTCCGTGCCGGCGGTTTCGATCAGGTGCAACTGGAAACCCCTGCCGACCTCGCCGCCCTGCGTGGCCTGGATCAGAAACTCTGGGCCAGCCTGGCCTGCCCTGTGCAGAACCTCGAGTTGGACCGGCGCATGCTCGATTACATCGACCTGAACAGGGACGGGCGTATTCGGGCGCCGGAAATGCTCGATGTGGTCGACTGGACTCTGGCGCGCCTGGCCGATCCTGCCGTGCTGTTTCAGCAAGGCCCGCTGCTGCTGTCCTCGCTCACCGACGATGCCGTGGGCACACGCCTGCGTCTGGCTGCGCAGCGTCTGCTGGGTGTACTCGGCCGGCCCGATGGCGACAGCCTGACCCCGGCCGATACCGCTGACCTGGCATTGCTGTTCCCGCCTCACGAATCCAATGGCGATGGCCTGGTGCCAGCCAGCATGACCGATGATGCCGAGCTCAAGGCCGCCATCGCCGACATCATCGCCTGCCTGGGTGCACAGACCGACCGCAGTGGCGAGCCCGCCATCGGTGCCGAGCAGATCACCGCTTTCTTCGACCAGGCGCGCCAGTTGCACGCCTGGCACGCGCGTGCAGCTGAACAGGGGCTGGACGCTTTCGGTGAAGGCACGGTGGCGGCGGTCGAAGCGCTGAGCGCCGTGCGCGCCAAGATCGACGATTATTTCACCCGTGTGGCCATGGCCGAGTTCGACCCGCGCGCCGCGGCCCTGATGAACGCCAAGGAAGAAGAGCTGGTGCGTCTGGCATCGCTGTCATTGGCCGATGCTGGCGAAGTGGCCGGTCTGCCCCTGGCGGTGGTGCAGCATGGCGACGAATTGCCGCTGAGCAAGGGCCTCAACCCGGCCTGGCAGCACGCCGTCGATGAATTCCGCCAGCGTGTGGTGGTGCCGGTGTATGGCGAGCAGGACAGCCTGTCGCGCGAGCAGTGGCAGCATCTGGTCGCGCTGTGCGGCAACTACCTGGCCTGGCGCGCCGAGACGCCGAAAGTGGCGATTGCCGAGGTGCTCGAGCGCGGACGTATTCTCGAACTGGTGGAGCAGGGGGCCGAAGCGCGCCTGCTGGCGCTGGTGGAAGAGGACAAGACCGTGGCCGAAGCGGCGGACGGGCTGGTCGAGCTGGACAAGCTGATTCGCCTGCGTCATGGCCTGGTCCGACTGCTGCGCAACTTCGTGTCTTTCCAGGCCTTTTATTCGCGGCAGGAAAAGGCCGTGTTCCAGGCTGGCGTCCTCTATATCGACGGCAAGAGTTGCGAGCTGGTGGTTGAGGTCGGTGATGTCGAGGCCCATGCCAAGGTGGCGGCGGCCAGTGAGTGCTTCCTGCTCTACTGCGCCTGCACCCGTCGCGGCGAGCCGGTGCGGGGCAAGGAGGCGCTGAACATCGTGGTGGCGGTGACCGCCGGTAGCGAGGGCGACCTGCAGGCCGGTCGCCATGGTCTGTTCTACGACCGCGACGGTAACGACTGGGATGCCACTGTGGTCAAGGTGGTACAGCATGCGATCAGCATTCGCGAGGCGTTCTGGTCGCCGTATCGACGCGTTTCCAAGTTGGTGTCCGATCAGGTGCAGAAGCTTGCAGCCAGTCGCGACGCCGACATGGTCAGCAAGACCGCAGCCAAGGTCGGCGAAACCGGCTCTGCTCCAGCCGCCACACCTACCCCGGCCTTCGATATCGCCAAGTTCGCCGGTATCTTCGCGGCCATCGGCCTGGCGGTCGGTGCCCTGGGCACGGCACTGGCGGCGGTGGTCACGGGGATTCTGTCGCTGGCCTGGTGGCAGGTTCCGCTGCTGCTGCTCGGCGTGCTGCTGGCCATCTCCGGGCCGTCGATGCTGCTGGCCTGGTTCAAGCTGCGCCGGCGCAGCCTGGGGCCGATCCTCGATGGTAACGGCTGGGCGGTGAATGCCCAGGCGCGTATCAGCATCCCGTTCGGCACCGCGCTGACGCAAATGGCGGAACTGCCCAAGGGCAGCGACCGTGCACTGCGCGATCCCTATGCCAACAAGCCGCTGGTATGGCCCTGGATCATCGCTCTGCTGTTGGCGCTGGGGCTGGGCTATTACGCCTGGAGCAACGGCGTGTTCAGCCCGGAGCCGGAGGTGCCGGCCGAAGCGGCGGCGCCTGTCGACGCCGCTGCGCAGTAGGTGCTCGTCTCCCCCTCTCCCGCTTGTGGGAGAGGGGCAGTCAGCTGATAAGCGTAGGGCGGGTGCAACCCGCCGGCTCGATAATTGGCGGGTTTCACCCGCCCTACATTCCCGCTCAACCCGCCAACAGCTCTGTCACCCAGCCGGGTAGGGCGTCCCGATCCGCCCTACATGCCGGGTTCTTGTAGGAGCGGCTTCAGCCGCGAAAGCTGTTCGTGGCTGAAGCCACTCCTGGGGGTTGGAATGCTTAGCCGGCCGGCCATTTGCGTATTGGCGGGTTTCACCCGCCCTACGTTCTCTCTCGGCAGGCCAGTTGCTCCGCCACCCAGCGGGGCAACTGCTCGGTGGCCGGGCCGTAGCGTTTCTCGGCGAACAGCGAATAGCCCTGGCTGGGCTCCAGATTGATCTCCAGGGTATGCGCGCCCGCGCGACGTGCCTGCTCGACGAAACCGGCAGCCGGGTAGACATGCCCCGAGGTGCCGATGCTGACGAACAGCTCGCACTGCTCCAGCGCGTCATAGATGCGCTCCATGTGATAGGGCATCTCGCCGAACCAGACGATATCCGGGCGCAGCGTACCGACCAGCCCGCAGCAGGCGCACGCCTGGCTGACCGGCATGTCATCCAGTAGCGGAAAACGCTGCTGGCTGTTGCTGCACAGCATCGACTGCAACTCGCCGTGCATGTGCAGCAAGCGTTTGGAGCCGGCGCGTTCGTGCAGGTTGTCGACGTTCTGCGTGACCAGCAGAAACTCGCCCTGCCAACCATCTTCCAGCTCGGCCAGGGCCAGATGCCCTGCATTCGGCGCGATGGCCGGGTCGCGCAACTGGGCGCGACGCATGTCGTAGAAACGTTGCACCAGTGACGGGTTGCGAGCGAAGCCTTCGGGCGTGGCCACCTCTTCGATGCGGTGGTCTTCCCAGAGGCCGTCAGCGGCGCGGAAGGTGCGAATGCCGCTCTCGGCGGATATACCGGCGCCGGTGAGAATGACGATATTGGGCTGGGGCATGCTGGCTCCGAAGCAGGTGCGTTGCTGCAACTCTAAGCCAATTGCAATGCCGTGTGCTCTTCGTAGGAGCCGGCTTGCCGGCGATGCTTTTTCGTCAGCCATGATCGCTGGCAAGCCAGCTCCTACGGGGTGTTGCAGCTCGTAGGAGGGTGGCCGATGGTAGGGCAAGGCGTGCTGCGCTTTAGCAATTGGCGGGGCACCCGCCTTAGGCGCGCTCGCTCATCGCCGCCAGCGCCACCGAGGCGGCGGCGGTGCGGGTTTCCACGCCGAGTTTCACGTAGACATGCTCCAGGTGCTTGTTCACCGTGCGCGGGCTGAGGCCGAGGATGTCGCCGATATCGCGGTTGGTCTTGCCGCAGGCGACCCAGCGCAGCACCTGCACTTCGCGCTCGGTGAGCTGGAAGCGCGCCGATAGCTTGGCATGCGCCGGAGCATCGTCGAGGCTGAGGCTGGCGGGTTTCGACGCCGCGCGTGCAGCCTGCAGGATGTACGCAGGTGCGAGGCGACGCGGGCGAGCACCTCCTCGGGGTTGATCGGCTTGGTCACGTAGTCGTCGCAGTCAGCGGCGATGCTGCGTTCGCGGTCGTCGGTGAATGCATTGGCGGAAATGACGATGATCGGCGCCCGGCAGCGCGTGTTGCGGCGAATCAGGCGACTGGTTTCCCAGCGCTCCATCGTCGGCCAGGATGCGGTGCTGGCGCAGGTCGAGGCCATGCTCAAGGTGGTCAAGGCCGATATCGGCGAGCGCGAGCGGCCGTTGGCGGTCAATCTGTTCATGGGCCCCACCGGTGTTGGTAAGACCGAGATCGTGCGCCTGCTGGCCCAGGCCATTCATGGTCGCGCCGATGCCCTGTGCCGCATCGACATGCACACCCTGGCCCAGGAGCATTACGCCGCCGCGCTGACCGGCGCGCCGCCTGGTTACGTTGGCAGCAAGGAAGGCACCACGCTGTTCGATGCCGAAGCCATCGCCGGCAGTTTCGGCCGGCCCGGTATCGTGCTGTTCGATGAACTGGAGAAGGCCAGCCCCGAGGTGCTACGCAGCCTGCTCGGGATTCTCGAACATGGCCGCCTGACGTTGACTGCGGGCAGCCGCACCCTGGACTTTCGTAACAGCCTGATCTTCATGACCAGCAATGTCGGTGCGCAGCAGGCGCAGCGCTACCGCGAGCGTTTCACCCGTGGTTGGCGGCGTTGGTTGGGGCTGGCACCGAAGGGCGAGGGTGCATTGCTGGAACAGGTGCTGCACGAGCGCTTCGAGCCGGAATGGCTCAATCGCCTCGACCGCATTCTGGTGTTCGAACGTGTCGATGAGCAGTGGCTCGATGCCTTGCTGAACATTGAACTGGACAAGCTCAATCAGCGCCTGGGCCTTCAGGGCCGTGCGCTACAGGTGGATCAGAGCGCCCGCGCCTGGCTGTGTCGCGAGCATGACATTCGCTTCGGAGCCAGGGCCCTGGCGCGCCGTATACGTACCGAGCTGGAACCGGCAATTGCCGAGTGGCTGTTGGCTGAGCCAACTGCGACGCGACTGCTCTGTACCTGCGAGCACGATAGTTTGCTGGTCAGCGATTCCTCTTCGTAGGAGCCGGCTTGCCGGCGATCATGGCTGACGAAAAAGCATCGCCGGCAAGCCGGCTCCTACAGGGTGTGCATTACAGCCAGATCGCATCCCAGTGCGGATAGTCTCCGACGCGTTGTACCAATCCGGCACGCAGCGGATTGGCGACAACGTATCGCGCCGTGGCGGCCAGATCTTCTTCCTTGCGCAGGGCATGATCGTGAAAACCCTTCTGCCAGACGTGACCACTGGTTGCACGAGCTTTGTTGATGGCGATAGCGCTGCGGGATTTGAGCCGCAACACCAGTTTTGACAGTGGCATCGCCTGCAGTTGGACGAGCCAGTGCAGGTGATCGGGCATTACTACCCAGGCGAGGGAGTGGACGAGCTGCTGATCATGCAGGCGACGCATTTCTGCAATCAGCAGCCTGGCAAGGCGCCAGTCCTGGAAGATCGTATGTCGTTGATGGGTTACGGTAGTTAGCAGGTAGGCACGATTCGCTTCGGAAACGCGCCCGGAGCGCAGGGCATGGCCATGATGGGTAAAACGGCTGGAATCCATTCCAAGTCTCTCGCTATCAAATGTAGGAGCCGGCTTGCCGGCGATCAGGGTTAACAGGCTGTTGAAAAACTACCTGCGTTGCCATTGCTGCGTTAAAAACAGCCTCGCGTGCGAGCCCAGTCAAAATGCTCATTTACAACACGTAAACTGCGCTTTTTCGGCTGTTTTTGCCTTGCATTGGCTGCCTCGCCTACGTTTTCAACGGCCTGTTAAGCGTGGTTCAGAAGCTGATCGCCCGCAAGCGGGCTCCTACACGTTTGAGCCTTTAGTGATGCTCACGCGTTGCGCGGAATTTCACCTCCGGCCAGCGCTCTTCCATCAGGCTCAGGTTGACGCGGGTCGGGGCCAGGTAGGTGAGGTGGCCACCGCCGTCGATGGCGAGGTTCTCGTAGGCCTTGTCCCTGAACTCCTTGAGCTTCTTCTCGTCGCTGCACTCGATCCAGCGCGCCGACCAGACGTTGATCGCCTCGTAGGCGCACTCGACCTTGTATTCCTCTTTCAGGCGGCTGGCGACCACGTCGAACTGCAGCACACCGACTGCGCCGAGGATGATGTCGTTGTTGCGTTCGGGGAAGAACACCTGGGTGGCGCCTTCCTCGGCCAGTTCCTGCAGGCCCTGGCGCAGTTGCTTGGATTTCAGCGGATCTTTCAGGCGCACGCGGCGGAACAGTTCCGGGGCGAAGTGCGGGATGCCGGTGAAGCTCAGGTTCTCGCCTTCGGTGAAGGTGTCGCCGATCTGGATGGTGCCGTGATTGTGCAGGCCGATGATGTCGCCGGCGTAGGCTTCTTCCAGGTGCTCACGCTCGCTGGAGAAGAAGGTCAGCGCGTCGCCAACGCGCACGTCCTTGCCCAGGCGCGCGTGGCGCATCTTCATGCCTTGGGTGTACTTGCCCGAGCAGATGCGCATGAAGGCAATCCTGTCCCTATGCTTCGGGTCCATGTTCGCCTGGATCTTGAACACGAAGCCGGAGAATTTCTCCTCGGTCGGCTCCACAATGCGCTCGTTGGCGGCGCGCGGCAGCGGACGCGGCGCCCAGTCGACCACGGCGTCGAGTACATGGTCGACGCCGAAGTTGCCCAGCGCGGTGCCGAAGAACACCGGGGTCATCTCGCCCTTGAGGAAAGCGTCGGGCTCGAACTCATGGCAGGCGCCCTGCACCAGCTCCAGCTCCTCGACGAAGCGCTCGTACATGTCGCCCAGGTGGGCACGGGCTTCGTCGGAATCCAGCTTCTGGATGATCTTGGCTTCGGTGCGCTCGTGGCCGTGACCTGGGGTGTAGACGATGATGTAGTCGCCGGTCAGGTGGTAGACGCCCTTGAAATCCTTGTAGCAGCCGATCGGCCAGGTGATGGGCGCCGCCTTGATCTTCAGCACCGCCTCGATCTCGTCGAGCAGTTCGATCGGGTCGCGGATGTCGCGGTCGAGCTTGTTGATGAAACTGACGATGGGCGTGTCGCGCAGGCGGCACACGTCCATCAGGGCGATGGTGCGCGGCTCCACGCCCTTGCCGCCGTCCAGCACCATCAGCGCACTGTCCACCGCGGTCAGGGTGCGGTAGGTGTCTTCGGAGAAGTCTTCGTGGCCGGGGGTGTCGAGCAGGTTGATGATGTGCTCGCGGTAGGGGAACTGCATCACCGAGGTGGTGATGGAGATGCCGCGTTGCTTCTCCATCTCCATCCAGTCGGAGGTGGCGTGACGGTCGGATTTACGCGACTTCACCGTGCCCGCGACCTCGATGGCCTTGCCCATCAGCAGCAGCTTTTCGGTGATGGTGGTCTTACCGGCGTCCGGGTGGGAAATGATGGCGAAGGTACGGCGCTTGGCGACTTCGGCGGCCTGGGTGGTCATGAATATGTGCCTGGATGGAATCGTTGAAGGCGCCTCAGGTTCTGTACGAAAGGTGCCTGCGCTCGGTGAGGCTGCGTTAAAAACAGCCTCAGAATGCTCATTTACAGCACGTAAACTCCGCTTCTTCGCCTGTTTTTGCCTTGCCTGACCTTCGCTCGACGACCTTTGTACAGAACCTGGCACCCGTAAAACGCGGGATTATACCGATAACTGCGAGCTCTGGCGGAGAGCGGCTATCGGTTTTCAGATGGGCCGGTAGGTGATGCTGCCGGACCGTGCCGTAGACGCGTAAATAATGCGTAAATGAATGGTTATGAAAATTATTCCCATATAGAGTGGCCGCCCGTCGCAGTGGGTCAGGGCAAGGGTGGCTCCGTCGTGTTCAAGAAAATCATCTTTCAGTTGCACTGGTTCTTTGGCATCAGTGCCGGCTTGGTGCTGGCCGTCATGGGCATCACCGGTGCCCTTTACAGCTTCGAGGGCGAGATCACCCGGGCGCTCAACGCCGAGCGCTGGCAGATTCAGCCCAGTGCGCAGGGGCATCTCACGCCAGGCGAACTGACTGCGAAGATCGAGGCCGCTACCGCCGATCGCGTCACCGCACTGTGGATCGATGGTCGCCACGACGGTCCTGGCACCGCTTTTCTTGTACCCCCGCCGGGCGAGCGACGCGGGCCGCGCATCGTCTTCGACCCCTACACTGGTGAAGTACTGGCCGAGCCCGTTGGCCAGGACTTCTTTCACCTGATGCTGATGTTGCACCGCTTCCTGTCCATGGGCGAAGTGGGCAAGCAGATCACCGCTGCCAGCACTCTGGCGCTGCTGTTCTTCTGTCTCTCCGGCCTCTATCTGCGTTGGCCGCGCAAGGCGCTGAGCTGGCGCACCTGGCTGACCCTGGACTGGAAGAAGAAGGGCCGTAGCTTCAACTGGGATCTGCATGCCATAGCCGGCACCTGGGCGCTACTGTTCTATCTGTGTGCCGGGCTCACCGGTTTGTATTGGTCCTATGACTGGTATCGCGAAGGACTGACGCATCTGCTCTCCGACACGCCGCTCGAGCAGCGCAGTGAGCGTGATCGTCGCGTACGTCAGGCGCCCAGCGGCCCCGCGCCCGAGGTCGACTACGATGCTGTATGGCAGAGCATCCAGCAGACCGCCGGGCCCAAGATGGTCGCCTGGAATCTGCGCCTGCCGCTGGTGGCCGGGCAGCCGGCGACGGTCTTCTACATGCTCGATGGCGCCGAGCATGTGCGTGCCTTCAACCAGTTTCAGGTCGATCCGAAAAGCGGCGAAGTCAGCCGCCATGAGCGCTACGCCGACAAGAGCTTCAAGGCGCAATTGCTGACCAGCGTCTACGCCCTGCATGTGGGCGAGTACTTCGGTATGCCCGGGCGCATCCTGATGATGCTGGCGACGGCGGCCATGCCGCTGTTCTTCATTACCGGCTGGCTGCTGTATCTGGATCGCCGGCGCAAGAAGCGCGTGGCGCTGGCGGCACGCTCTGCGTTAAAGGGCGACGATGCCGGTGACGGTTGGCTGGTCGGTTTCGCCAGCCAGAGCGGCTTCGCCGAGCAACTGGCCTGGCAGAGCGCCGGGCAGTTGCAGGCCGCCGGCATCCCGGTGCGGGTCGAGCCGCTGTCGCGCCTCGACGCTGACAGGCTGCGGCAGACGCAGAAGGCGCTGTTCGTGGTCAGCACCTTTGGCGATGGCGAGGCGCCGGATGCTGCGCAGGGTTTTGAGCGCAAGGTGCTGGGCGGCTCGCTGCCGCTCGAACAGCTGAGCTATGCCGTGCTGGCGCTGGGGGATCGGCAGTACCAGCACTTTTGCGGCTTCGCCCGGCGGATCAACGACTGGCTGGGCTTGCAGGGGGCGCAGCGTCTGTTCGACAGCATCGAAGTCGATGGCGCTGACCAGGTCGCGCTGCAGCGCTGGCAGCAGCAACTGAGCGAGTTGACCGGCGCCGCGCCAGTACGCTTTGAAGAGGTGCCCTGGCAGAGCTGGACACTGATCGAACGGCGTCTGCTCAATCCTGGCAGCCAGGGCGCGCCGGTGTTCTTCATCGGCCTGATGCCGCTTGCGCAGAGCGCCTGGCAGGCGGGCGACATCCTGCAGATTCGCCCGCGTCATGACCCGGCGAGGGTGCAGGCCTGGCTGCAGCACTGCGGCTGCGACGGCCTCGAGCCGGTGACCCTTGATGGCCAGGCGATGAGCCTGAGCGAAGCCCTGGCCGAGCGTCAGTTGCCGGAAAGCCTCGCGCATCTGGTCGGCCTGCATGCCCAGGCGCTGGTCGATGCCCTGGCGCCGCTGGGGTCGCGGGAATACTCCATCGCCTCGGTGGCGGCCGATGGCGTGCTGCAGTTGATCGTGCGCCAGGCCGTGCAGGCCGACGGCAGCCTCGGCCTGGGCTCCGGCTGGCTGACCGAACATCTGCCTACAGGCGGGCAGGTGCTGGCGCGGGTGCGGCGCAACAGTGGTTTCCATCTGCCGGACGACGAGCGGCCGCTGATTCTGATCGGCAATGGCACCGGCCTGGCCGGACTGCGTTCGTTGCTGCGCGCGCGGGCACTGGCCGGGCAGGGGCGCAACTGGCTGCTGTTCGGTGAGCGCAACCGCGCGCAGGATTTCTTTTGTGGTGATGAGTTGCAAGCGGCGCTGAGAGCGGGCGAGCTGCAGCACCTGGATCTGGCCTTCTCCCGCGACCAGGCGCAGAAGCGCTATGTGCAGGATCTGCTGCGTGAGCAGCACGAGCGCCTGTGTGCCTGGCTGGCCGAGGGTGCGGCGATCTATGTCTGCGGTAGCCTGCAGGGCATGGCCGGTGGCGTCGATGCGGCATTGCGCAAGCTGCTCGGTGACGAGGTGGTGGACGATTTGATCGAGGAAGGGCGCTATCGGCGCGACGTGTATTGAGCCGGTGGGCGAGCGGTGCAAGCCGCTCGCCGTGAGGTGCTGCAATGGCCCTGAAACACGGCTGCGCCAAACTGGCTGAAAGCCCCGCCTGTTCAGCATTTCAGAACGTTTTGTGTGATATCCGGAACGAGATGAAATTAGCAGGAATTTCCGGTTGATCTGAGGGGCGCATGGTCTTAAAGTCCGCGCCCGAACGTCCATGCTGGAAACGATCCATCCGGCTCAAGTACTGACGACGAGAGGTTGCCGGCCGGCTAATGGTCGGTACCGGTGATGCTCGGCGACATGCCTTGGGAAGTAGGCGAACCAAAGTGGGGAAACTGTCAGACGTTCAGGCCAGCGTTTAGCGCGGCCAGCCCCGACACGTAGCGGAACCTGTAAGCGGTTCTGCTGCCCGAATCAATGTGTTCCCGGTTTTGCCATTGGAGTCCCCAGCATGTCGATCAAGGTCGAAGACTATTACGCACCCGCCACTTTCCAGCGCATGAAGGCATTCGCCGATCAGCACGAAACCCCGTTCGTGGTGATCGACCGACAGATCATCGCTGATGCCTACGATCAGCTGGGCACCTGCTTCCCCTTCGCCAAGATCTACTACGCGGTCAAGGCCAACCCGGCCGTCGAGATCATCGAGTTGCTGCGTGACAAGGGCTCGAGCTTCGACATCGCCTCGATCTACGAGCTGGACAAGGTCATGGCCACCGGCGTCGGCCCCGAGCGCATCAGCTACGGCAACACCATCAAGAAGGCGCGCGACATTCGCTACTTCTATGAAAAAGGCGTGCGCCTGTTCGCCACCGACTCCGAAGCCGACCTGCGCAACATCGCCAAGGCCGCGCCGGGTTCGAAGATCTACGTGCGTATCCTCACCGAAGGCTCCACCAGCGCCGACTGGCCGCTGAGCCGCAAGTTCGGTTGCCAGCCGGACATGGCCCTGGACCTGCTGATCCTGGCCAAGCAACTGGGCCTGGTGCCGTACGGCATTTCCTTCCACGTCGGTTCGCAGCAGCGCGACATCGATGTGTGGGACGCCGCCATCGCCAAGGTCAAGGTGATCTTCGAGCGCCTCAAGGAAGAGGACGGCATCACCCTGCAGATGATCAACATGGGTGGCGGCTTCCCGGCCAACTACATCCAGCGCACCAACGACCTGGAAACCTACGCAGCGGAAATCACCCGCTTCCTCAAGGAAGATTTCGGCGATGATCTGCCGGAAATCATCCTCGAGCCGGGCCGCTCGCTGATCGCCAACGCCGGTGTGCTGGTCTCGGAAGTGGTGCTGGTGGCGCGCAAGTCGCGTACCGCCGTCGAGCGCTGGGTGTATGCCGACGTCGGCAAGTTCAGTGGCTTGATCGAAACCATGGACGAGTCGATCAAATTCCCGATCTGGACCGAGAAGAAGGGCGAGATGGAAGAAGTGGTGATCGCCGGCCCGACCTGCGACAGCGCCGACATCATGTACGAGCACTACAAGTACGGCCTGCCGCTCAACCTGGCCAGCGGCGACCGCCTGTACTGGCTGTCCACCGGTGCCTACACCACCAGCTACAGCGCCGTGGAGTTCAATGGCTTCCCGCCGCTGAAGTCCTACTACCTGTAAGGCATCCGCGCCTCGCCAACGCCCACCTCGTGTGGGCGTTGGCATTTCTGGCGTCAGGTTTCTGCGGGTTTTCCCGGCTCGGCTGCATCCCGGGCTAGAGCGCTTGGCTTGCTGCAGGGGAGTGTCGGTGACATCTTTGTTACAAATAAGTTCATGTAAATCCTTCGCAAGGATTGATTAAGATTGAGTCTCATCTAGTATTGCGCGCTGATTCCAATCAGGAGTGATTCTCGTGAGCGATAAGCATAACAAGCGTGCACCTTTTCCCCAGCGTCGCCTGCTCGCCTCGGCCATCGGCCTGGCCCTGGCTTCCGGCTTCGCCGTGGCCCAGGACAGCACGGTGGAGCTGGACAGCGTCACCGTAAAGGGCCAGCAGGATCAGGGCTATAAAGTCGACAAGGCGTCCTCGCCGAAGCAGACCGCGCCGCTGCTGGATACGCCGCAGACGATCAACATCATCCCAGAGGCGCTGTTTCGCGAGCAGAACGCGCGCACCCTGACCGATGTACTGAAGAACACCCCCGGCATCAGCTTCAACGCCGGTGAAAACGGCTTCTCCAGCGGCACCAACAACTTCAGCCTGCGCGGTTTCGACACCACCGGCAGCATCTTCATCGACGGCGCCCGCGACAACGGCAGCTACACCCGCGACGTGTTCAACGTTGAGCAGGTGGAAGTGGCCAAGGGCCCGGCCGCCGACAACGGCCGCGGCGGCGCCGGTGGTTACGTCAACCTGGTGACCAAGACGCCGACTCTGGAAAGTTTCGTCGCCGGCGGCGCCAGCTTCGGCTTCGACCAGTACGACTCCGAGGCGCGCCGCCGCGCCACCCTGGACACCAATCAGATCATCCACGACAGCGCCGCCTTCCGCCTCAACCTGCTGGTGGAAGACAGCGGCGTGGCGGGTCGTGAGCACGCCGAGAAGAACAGCTGGGGTATCGCCCCGTCGCTGGCCTTCGGCCTGGGCACCGACACCCGCGCGATCTTCGCCTACGAGCACGTGCAGATGAACGACCGCCCGGACTGGGGCGTTTCCGGCGCGTCGGTCAAGGGCATGAAGGGCGACACGCCCTACAACCCGGCGCTGTCCGGGGTCGACCGTGACGAGTTCTACGGCCTCAAGTCGGACTTCGACGACACCACCAGCGATGCGCTGCTGGTGCGTCTGGAACACGACCTCTCGACCGGCATGACCCTGAGCAACCAGACCCGCTGGGCGCGCGTCGACCGCCAGGCGCGCTACACCGTGCCTTTCCAGTACCTGGGCGGCGACCAGCTGCGTACCGACACCCAGTTCTACGACCGGGTCAACACCAGCCTGAGCAACCTGACCAACCTCTCGGCGCAGTTCGCCACCGGTTCTATCAAGCACAACCTGGCAGCCGGCCTGGAGCTGACCCGCGAGGAGTCCGAGGCCGGCACCTACGCCGAGGTCAACCCGGGCAACGTCAATATCTTCGATCCGGACTGGGAGCGTAGCGGGCCGGTTTCCAAGAACAGCCGCCTGCGCGAGCGCAGCGACGTGACCGTCGACACCGTGGCGCTGTACGTCTACGACACCCTGGAGTTCACCCCGCAGTGGCAACTGACCGGCGGCCTGCGCCTGGAGCAGTACGACGTCGATATCCGCAGCCGTAACGTCCAGACCGGCGCCGCTGTGGGCGCCGACGGCTTCGACGACCGCGAGTTCAGCATTGGCGGCAAACTCGGCCTGGTCTACAAGCCGGCGGAGAACGGCAGCCTGTATGCCGCCTACGGCGTGTCCACCCAGCCGCCCGGCTCCTACCTGTCCAACCCGGACATCTCGCGGGTCAACGGCCAGGCCTTCCCCGGCTTCGTCCCGGGCGCCGATCCGGTGCGCGCGCACAACTACGAAGTCGGCACCAAGTGGGACTTCTTCGACAAGCGCCTGTCCACCACCGCGGCGCTGTTCTACACGGTGAAGAAGGATGTGGCCATCACCGGCCGCGACGCCGGCGAGACCAGCGACAGCCTCAAGGGCTATGGTGAGCAGGTGGTCAAGGGCCTGGAACTGGGCGCCTCGGGCCAGATCACCGAGGCCTGGAACGTCTACGGCGGCATCGTCTTCATGGACAGCGAGCGCAAGCACAGCGCCTATCTGGACGAGGTGCGTCGCCGTGCCAACGCCGGCGACTACGGCACTGCGCTGCGCACCGACGGCGACGAGCTGGCCTTCACGCCCAAGGTCTCCGGCAACCTGTGGACGACCTACCGCCTGCCGGTCGGCCTGACCCTGGGCCTGGGCGCTCAGCACGTCGGTTCGTCCTACCTGGGCCGCCCGGACGATGCCAGCCGCATCGTCGCCAACGGCCTGCATGGCAAACTGCCGAGCTACACCACCTTCGCCGCCATGGCCAGCTATGAGGTCAATGCCAATGTGGACGTGCGCCTGAACGTCGACAACCTGACCGACGAGGAATACGCCGTCTCCAGCAACTGGAACGGTCGCCGCGTGCTGCTGGGCGACCCGCGTACCTTCACCCTGAGCACCAACTTCCGCTTCTAAGCACGCTTGAGTGGTACAACGCCCCGATTGCAGCGCTCTCGGGGCGTTTTCATTTTGGTGGCGACAGCAGATCGGGCTTCTGTCCGAGTGCTGCAGCCCTTTAGAATCATTCGCAACGGCGATTGGCCTGGAGAACCCCGAACATGATGCTGAGCATTCCCGACGTGCTGAATGCCGAACAGCTGCAGCAGTGCCGCACCGCGCTCGCAGGCGGCAACTGGCAGGATGGCCGGCTGACGGCTGGGCACCAGGCGGTGAACGTCAAGGCCAACCAGCAGCTCGCTCAGGATGATCCACTGACGCAGCAGCTGGGCGATTTCATCCTGGCCTGCCTGGCCCAGCATCCGCGTTTCATGGCTGCCGCGTTGCCGCTGAAAGTGGTACCGCCGCGCTTCAATCGCTATGCCGGGGGTGGCGCCTACGGCGACCATATCGACAATGCGGTATTCAGCGTGCCGGGCACGCCGCATCGTATTCGTGCCGACCTGTCGGCCACCCTGTTTTTCAGCGAGCCGGACGAGTACGAAGGCGGTGAACTGGTGGTGCAGGACCAGCGCATCAAACTGCCGGCCGGCCATCTGGTTCTCTATTCCAGCGGCAGCCCGCATCGGGTCGAACCGGTGACCCGCGGTGCGCGTCTGGCTTCGTTCTTCTGGGTGCAGAGCCTGGTGCGCCAGGACGAGCAGCGCAACGTGCTGCTGGAACTCGATGACAGCATCCAGACGCTGCGCCAGCAGGTGCCAGACAGCCCAGAGCTAGTGCGCTTGACCGGGATTTACCACAACCTGCTGCGGCAATGGACGCAGACCTGAGCGCTCGATCCATCACCCTGATCGAACGTTGTCCTCCACGCACCGACCCGCCGAGAAACAGCATGCCATTGCCCACGCTGCAGCAGATTCCGCCGACCATCGCCGCCGTCGTCGACTACGAGCCCTATGCCCGCGAACGCATGAGCGAACAGGCATGGGCCTACCTGGCCGGCGGCGCGGCGGATGAGCTGACCCTGGCGGACAACCGGGCGGCGTTCGAGCGTCTGCGTCTGCGTAGCCGAGTGCTGCAAGACCTGAGCGGCGGCAATACGCGCCTGAGTCTGTTCGGCCAGGATTTCGCCCACCCGATCTTTCTTGCGCCAGTGGCGTACCAGAAGCTCGCCCATCCCGATGGCGAGTTGGCCAGCGTACTTGCGGCGGCTGCACTGGGCGCGGGCATGGTGGTCAGCACCCAGGCCAGTGTCGAGCTGGAAGCCATTGCGGCGCAGGCGCAGGCACCGCTGTGGTTCCAGCTGTATATCCAGCCTGATCGCGAGTTCACTGCGGCCTTGATCCGCCGTGCAGAAAGCGCCGGCTACCAGGCGCTGGTGCTGACGGTGGATGCCCCGGTCAACGGCGTGCGCAATCGCGAACAGCGCGCCGGCTTCGCCCTGCCGGCGGGCGTCGAGGCAGTCAATCTGCGTGGGATGCGACCCTTGCAGGCGCAGGCCGACTCGCAGAACAGCAGCCTGCTCCTGGGCGGCCCACTGCTGGCCGCGGCGCCGACCTGGGCCGACCTCACCTGGCTGCGCGAGCAGACGCGTTTGCCGATTCTGCTCAAAGGCGTCATGAGCAGAGTTGATGCCGAACAGGCGCTGGCGGCGGGCGTGGATGGCCTGATCGTCTCCAACCATGGCGGACGTACGCTGGACGGCCTGCCGGCTACCATCGACGTGCTGCCCGAAATCGCGGCAGTTGTGCAAGGACGGATGCCACTGTTGCTCGATGGTGGCATTCGCCGTGGCAGCGATATCCACAAGGCGCTGGCGTTGGGAGCGGACGCCGTGCTGGTTGGCAGGCCCTACGTCTTTGGCTTGGCAGCGGCCGGTGCGGTCGGGGTAGCGCACGTGCTGCAGCTGCTGCGCGCGGAGCTGGAGGTGGCCATGGCCCTGACCGGTTGCGCCGACCTGGCCAGCATCGGGCCGGATGTGATCTGGCGTCCTGCCACTCGCTAGACCAACATTCTTTGGCAGATGGCTTCTACGGCCAATGTTCGCGCCATGTCGAGTTGGCTGCGGCTTACTGTTCGATGATCTGCCGCTGATGACTGCAGTGGTGTGGCTTCCCACCTGCAGGGTCGGCAATTGCTAGAAAGCAGAGCGCCAGCCTCAGGGCTAATGCTGATCAGATAAGTTCTTTACCACCCCCTCCTACTTGCAGTAGAGGGGGCGTTTTTCGTAGGAGCCAGCTTGCTGGCGATGCTTTTTATGGCGGATCGCCGGCAAGCCGGCTCCTACAAAGATCGAGTGCGACGGCTTAACTGACTGGCATTAGCCCCAGGGCTGGCGTTTTGCGTTGTGGGGTGACCGTCAGAATTCGACTACTGCCGACAGCCACAGGCGGCGGCCTTCTTCCATTACGCCTGTGGTGGACTGGGTGCTCTGGATATAGTCCGTACCGTAGGCCGTGCCATTGGCTGCACCGCTATTGGCGTAAGTGGTGTAGGCCTTACCTTTGACGAAGTCCTTGTCGAGCAGGTTGTAGATTGCCGCATTGAGCGTCACGTTTTGCGAGGCTTTGAACGAGCCAC
This sequence comes from Pseudomonas oleovorans subsp. oleovorans, assembly GCF_002197815.1. Classification (GTDB taxonomy): domain Bacteria; phylum Pseudomonadota; class Gammaproteobacteria; order Pseudomonadales; family Pseudomonadaceae; genus Aquipseudomonas; species Aquipseudomonas oleovorans. The sequence continues at coordinate 30,813 of NZ_NIUB01000029.1, read as the reverse complement.
CCAGATGGAACAAGGTATAGGCCTTGGTGTTCTTGCCCAGGGTGTCGTAGATGGACTGGTTGGTGGAGTAGCTGCCGTTGGTGTTGGCCAGGTTCTCGTATTTCGAAGTGAAGCGAGCACGCTCACCACGGTATTCGCTCTTCAGCCAGAGGTTGAGACGATCAGTGGTCTGCCAGGCGAGCTTCGCATTGGCCAGGTGTTCCGGCGTGTTGGTTAGCGGTTCACCCTTGTTGTCGCCGCTTTTCTGTTCGCTGTCGGTGTAGGTGTAATTGCCAGAAAGTGTCCAGGCCGGCGCGAAGTTCCAGCTGGCAGCCAGTTCCAGGCCCTGGGTGACCGCCTCGTCGATATTTATCTGCTGCGAGCAGGTGCCAGCCGGAGTCCGCCACTTGCAGCGTTACCGCTGCACAGCGGATCTGCGACCGGATCACCGCTGGCGATCTTGTCCTTGAATTTGTTGTGGAACAGCGTGGCGTTGGCGTTGAAGCCGGACAGGCTGTCGAAGTAGACGCCAAATTCGGTGCTGGTGGTCGTCTCAGGCTTCAGGTTTGGGTTGCCGATGGTGACGACTTGTCCCTGGCTGGTGACACCGTTGATGCCGCCATGCAGGTCGTTCAGATCCGGAGTCTTGTACCCACGGCTGATGCCTCCTTTGAGTGTCCAGCTGTCAGTGGTATTCCACACCAGATAGGCGCGCGGGCTGACGTGGCCGCCGAAGGCTTCGTGGTCGTCATAACGAGCACCCAAGGTCAGGGCCAGATCATCACGCAGGCGCCATTCATCTTCGGCGAAGAGTGCCCAGGTTTTTTGCTCGAACTCGTCCAGTGCGATGCCGTCCGTCATTTCGGCTTTCCACCACTGACCGCCGAGGGTTGCAATGTGCGACTCACCTATTGGTGCTACGAGTTTGCTGTCGAAAACCAGGTTGGTTGTCTCCAGATCGCGATCATCACCAATCAGCGTGCCTGGGATGCCGGAGCTATTGCCGATAACGTTACCTGGAATGGTACGGCCGATGGTTTCGGTGCGGTTGTGCATCAGGCTGGAATCCAGAGTGCCGAAGTCCAGACGCGCGGTGTGGGTCATGGCGATCTGCTCGCGTTCGAAACGTAACTCGTCGGCATAACCATTGGCGGTGGTGGCATTGGCAGTGCAGTCGCGGTTCAAGCCATCGAGACTGCCGAGCTGGCACTCATCGTTGTTGTACTTCGTTGTACTTCTGGCGGCTGCGCTCAATGTCCAGACCGAAGTCGTGATTCTCGTGCGGCGTGAGAGTCAGGCGTGCGCCCAGATTGTTGGTACCACCATCGACTGGGGATGGGCCGCGCTTGCTGACTTCCACGCCGTTGCCGTAGCTCAGGTCGGATTCTTCGCGATTGAACAGGCTTCCCCGTACTTGCAGGCCCAGCAGCTCGTCGATCAGCGGACCGCTGGCGTAGATGCTGGTGCTGCGGGTATCGCCGAAATCGCGATTTTCCTGATAGGTGTAGTCTTGGGTCAAAGAGCCCGTCCACTCTTTGCCAACCTTGCGGGTGATGATATTGATCACCCCGCCCATGGCGTCGGAGCCATACAGGGTCGACATAGGCCCGCGAATCACTTCGATACGCTCGATGGCGGACATCGGCGGCATGAAACTGGTGGAGGTCTCATTGAAACCATTTGGGGTGACATTGCCGGCTGCATTCTGACGGCGGCCGTCGATCAGGATCAGGGTGTATTGGCTAGGCATGCCACGGATGCTGATGTTCAGCCCGCCGGTCTTGCCAGTGCCCTGGCCGATATCGATGCCCTCAACGTCACCCAATGCCTGTGCCAAGTTGTTGTAGCGCTTCTGCTGCAACTCCTCGCGGCTGATCACACTGATGCTGGCCGGGGCTTCGGTGATCTTCTGCTCGAAGCCGGAAGCACTGACTACCACATCGCCCAGGGCGATAGGCTCGTTGGCCTGGGCGCCGAAACTGGCGATCAAGGCAATGGCGCTGGCCAAGGCGGTGCGGGAATTGAGGGCGGACATCGATCTACTCCTGGCAGTAAGAGGGTGCAGGCGGAACGGTTGCAAACGGCCGGGATGATAGTGATTTGCATATAAGGTTCAATTGCGGATGATATCGGTGGGCATGGCAACCGGCTGGAGAGGCCGTGGTGGTTGGGCTGCAGGCAGGTGTAAATTTTGTAAATGAGATTAATTATCGAGTGATCGGCGAGCTTTACGCAGGCTTTCCTGGCGCTCTAAGCTGCCGGCATGAACCCTATTCTTCTCAACTGCGACATGGGCGAGGGCTTCGGCGCCTGGCGCATGGGCGACGATGAACTGGCCATGCCGCTGATCGATCAGGCCAACCTGGCGTGCGGCTTCCATGCGGGCGATCCGCTGATCATGGCGCGTAGCGTCGAACTGGCGGTGGCGCATGGCGTGAGCATTGGCGCGCATCCTTCCTATCCGGATCTGCAGGGCTTTGGTCGGCGTCATCTGCAGTGCTCGCCGGAAGAGGTTCGCGCGCTGGTGCTGTATCAGGTGGGGGCGCTGGATGCCTTTTGCCGAGCGCGCGGCTGTCAGCTGGCTTACGTCAAACCGCATGGCGCGCTTTACAACGATCTGGTTCGTGATGATGCGCTGCTCACCGCGGTACTCGATGCCTGTGCCAGCTACCGCAAGGGTCTGCCGCTGATGGTGCTGGCGCTGGCTGACAATGATCGGGAGCTGCGTCTGGCTGACGAGGCCGATGTGCCGCTGATGTTCGAGGCGTTCGCTGACCGCGCCTATCTGTCAGATGGGCAACTGGCGCCACGCCGGCTCAGCGGCGCGGTGCACCATGATCCCGAGCGAACCCTGGACCAGGCGTTGGCCATTGCCAGCGGCGAGTCCTTTGCCGATATCGATGGCAAGCCGCTGCGGCTGCGGGCTGACAGCCTCTGCGTGCATGGCGACAACCCCGAGTTGCTGGCGGTGTTGCGCCGTTTGCGCGCTCGGCTGGATGCGCTTTGAGGGATCAGATGGGCTGCCAGTCCAGAGTCAGCTCCTCCTGCCAGGCGAAGCGTTCGAAGTGACTGCCGACGATACCCTCCAGGCGTCGCAATTGCTCAAGCTCGACTGGATCGGCCTGCATCTGGAGCGCAGCCAGCACCTGACCGTGCTTGGCCCCGGTGGCGTGCAGCAGCGCCTGCGGCTGGAGACGCGCATCAGCTGCAACAACATCCTGGCCGCGCGTCAATTCACCCTGGCGGGTATGGGCGTGTCGCTGCAGCCGGTGCCGGAAGTCCGTGAACTGCTGGCTCGCGGCGAGCTGTTGCCGCTGCTGCCGGATTGGCAACTCGAGCCTATCGGCCTGCATATCGTTACGCCACGGCGCGATGCGCAACCGGCCAAAGTGCGCTATGCCATCGAGGCGCTCAGGCGTCATCTGGTCAGTGCATGATGATCAACAGTCGGCATACGCCTCTGGCTATGCGAGGATGGCGCCGTAATTATTTTCTCCGTCAGAAAGGACCCGTGATCCACACCGATGAAGACGCCCAAACGTATTGAACCCCTGGTCGAGGATGGCCTGGTGGATGAGGTGCTGCGACCACTGATGAGCGGTAAGGAAGCAGCGGTCTATGTGGTGCGCTGTGGCGATGAATTGCGCTGCGCCAAGGTCTACAAGGAGGCCAACAAACGCAGCTTCCGCCAGGCGTCCGAGTACCAGGAAGGCCGCAAGGTACGCGGCAGTCGCCAGGCGCGGGCCATGGCCAAGGGCAGCAAATATGGTCGCAAGGAGCAGGAAAGCGCATGGCAGAACGCCGAGGTCGCTGCGTTGTTTCGCCTGGCCAATGCCGGCGTGCGTGTACCCAAACCCTACGACTTTCTCGACGGCGTACTGCTGATGGAACTGGTCGGTGATGGCGAGGGTGATGTTGCGCCGCGGCTCAATGACGTCGACCTGCACCCGGACGACGCGCGTGAATTTCACGCCTTCATGATCCAGGAGATCGTCAAGATGCTCTGCGCCGGCCTAGTGCACGGCGACCTGTCGGAGTTCAACGTGCTGCTTGGCCCCGAAGGCCCGGTGATCATCGATCTGCCGCAAGCCGTGGATGCCGCCGCCAACAACCATGCCTTCAGCATGCTCGAACGTGACGTACGCAACATGGCCGAGTACTTCGGCCAGTTCGCCCCCGAGCTGAGATACACCAAGTACGCCAAGGAAATGTGGGCGCTCTACGAGGCCGGCAAACTGCTGCCCGATACGCAGCTGACCGGCGAATTCGCCGAACCCGAGGACGCTGCCGATATCGACGCGGTGATGCGCGAGATCAAGGCCGCCCTGGCCGAAGAGGCGAAAAAGCAGGCCCTGCTCAACGCCGAAGACGAACCCAAGGACGCCGAGCCGATCCCGCCCTGGATGCGCTGATAAAGCTTTTGCCGGGCTCTGCTCCGTAGGGTGCGCCGTGCGCACATCCTCACGTTGCGCCCGGTGCTATGGGAGGGGCTTTAGAACTGGCGGCGCCACTGACGTAGGGCGGGTGCAACCCGCCGTTGTCGGTCTGGCGGGTTTCACCCGCCCTACGGCTGACGGTGCGACGAACATCCCGCCGCGCCGCAACTCACTCCTTCCTCCAGCCCCTGCAGAATCGGACAATCCGGCCGGCTATCGCCCTGGCAACTGTTCGCCAGATCCACCAGCGTGTCGCGCAAGGCCGTCATCTCGGCAATCTTGCGCTCCAATTCGGCGATGTGATCTTCGGCCAGTGCTTTTACATCAGCACTGGCGCGCTGCTTGTCCTGCCACAGCGCCAGCAGTTTGCCGACTTCCTCCAGCGAAAAGCCCAGATCCCGCGCCCGCTTGATAAAGGCCAGGCGGTGCAGGTCCGATGCGCTGTACTGCCGATAACCACTCTCCGACCGCCCGGCATGGGGCAGCAGATCTATGGACTCGTAGTAGCGAATCATCTTGGCGCTAAGGCCGGTATGTTTGGCGGCTTGGCCGATGTTCATGTACGCGGTTTCCAGCGATTGAGCAGCAGTGCGTTGCTCACCACGCTGACGCTGGACAGCGCCATGGCAGCGCCCGCGAACACCGGGTTGAGCAGGCCGGCGGCGGCCAGCGGGATACCAATCAGGTTGTAGATGAAGGCCCAGAAGAGGTTCTGGCGGATCTTCGCGTAGGTGCGCCGGCTGATCTCCAGCGCGGCCGGCACCAGACGCGGGTCGCCGCGCATCAGGGTGATGCCGGCCGCGTGCATGGCGGCATCGGTGCCGCCGCCCATGGCGATGCCGACGTCCGCGGCGGCCAGCGCTGGCGCGTCGTTGATGCCGTCGCCGACCATGGCCACGGTGCCGTGCTGGCGCAGTTCACCGATCAGTCGCGCCTTGTCTGCCGGCAATACCTGGGCGTGGGGTTCGTCGATACCCAGAACGCTGGCCACCGCCGCCACGCTGCCCTGGTTGTCGCCGCTGATCAGGTGACTGGTGATGCCTTGTGCACGCAGTTCGGCGATGGCTTCGGCGGCGCCGTCCTTGAGCAGGTCGCCGAAGGCCAGCAGGCCAAGCAGGCGTGGCGTGCTGCCGGTTTCGATCAGCCAGGACAGAGTGCGGCCCTCGGCCTCCCATACTCGGGCGGACTCGGCCAGCGGGCCGGCCTGCAACTGGTTTTCCTCCAGCAGGCGGCTGCTACCCAGTTGCAGGCTGCGGCCCTCGATTTCGCCGGCGATGCCGCGTCCGGTCAACGCACGGCTGTTGCTCAGCGCCGGCAGGGCGATGTGCTGTTCGGCGCAGCGCTGCAGCACGGCCTTGGCCAGCGGGTGCTCGCTGCCCTGTTGCAGACCGCCGGCCAGGCGCAGCAGTTCTTCCTCGTCTGCTTCGCCCAGGCCGATATGGACGATGCGTGGCTTGCCTTCGGTGAGTGTGCCGGTTTTGTCGAAGGCAATGTGCTGCACGGCATGCGCCACTTCCAGCGCTTCGGCGTCCTTGATCAGGATGCCGTGGCGCGCGGCGACCCCAGTACCGGCCATGATCGCGGTCGGCGTGGCCAGGCCCAGCGCGCAGGGGCAGGCGATCACCAGTACGGCGACGGCATTGAGCAGGGCGTTTTCCAGTGATGCGCCGAACGCCAGCCAGCCCAGCAGCGTAGCCAGGGCGATCAGTAGCACCACCGGGACGAATACCTGGCTGACCTTGTCCACCAGTTTCTGGATCGGCGCCTTGGCTGCTTGGGCGTCTTCGACCAGGCGGATGATCCGTGACAGTACGGTTTCGGCGCCGAGGGCAGTGGATTCCACCAGCAAGCGACCTTCACCGTTGATGGCGCCGGCCGTGACCTTGTCGCCCGGCTGTTTGGCCACCGGCAGGCTTTCACCGCTGATCAGCGCTTCGTCGGCATGGCTGGTGCCTTCCAGCACTAGGCCGTCGACCGGGAAGCGTTCGCCGGGCTTGACCAGAATCCGGTCGCCCAGCACCAGCGCGTCGATGCCGACACGTTCCTCGCGGCCATCCACCAGCCTCACCGCGTGGTCCGGGCGCAGCGCCTGCAAGGCGCGAATGGCGCTAGCGGTCTGGCGCTTGGCGCGGTTTTCCAGGTATTTACCGAGCAGGATCAGGCTGATGATCACCGCCGAGGCCTCGAAGTACAAATGCGGCATCTGCCCGGCCGGGGTTACGGCCCATTGGTACAGGCTTAGGCCGTAACCGGCGCTGGTGCCGATGGCCACCAGTTGATCCATGTTGCCAGCACGGGCTTTCAGCGCTTGCCAGGCGGCACGGTAAAAACGCGCACCGAAGATGAACTGCACCGGTGTGGCGAGCAGGAATTGCGCCCAGGCCGGCAGCATCCAGTGCTGGCCGAAGGGTTCGGCCAGCATCGGCACAACCAGTGGCAGGGTCAGGATGATGGCCGCCAACAACGTCAGTCGCTCACGACGCAGGCGGTTGCCGGCTTCATCCGTGGCAGGGCGCCCATCGAGCAGGCTGGCCTTGTAACCGGCGGCAGCCACCGCCTTCAGCGCCTGTTGCGGGTCGAAACCGGCGAGTACCTGCAGGCGCGCCTTCTCATCGGCGAGATTGACGGTGACCTGGCTGATGCCCGGCAGTTTGCTCAGGGCGCGTTCGATACGACCGACGCAACTGGCGCAGGTCATGCCTTCGATGTCCAACTCCAGTGGCTGGCTGGGCACGCTGTAACCGGCGCCCTCGATAGCGCTGATCAGTTGCGGCAGACTTCCGGCCGGCGCTTCGATGCGCGCCTGCTCGCTGGCCAGGTTGACGCTGACACTACTTACTTGCGGCAGCTTGCGCAGCGCGCGCTCGACACGACCGGCGCAACTGGCGCAGGTCATGCCCTGGATGGGCAGGTCGAAGGTGGTCATGGTTCGGCTCCCTGTAACGTCGTGGCTACAGGATCAACCTTACCCCCATGGCAAGGTCAAGTCTTCAGTTCAGCATCGGCGCGGCATGCAGTCGCAGTCCATCGCTGCCCATGGCGATGCGATAGCGGCGCACTTCGCCGGCCTGCAGTTCCAGCGACTGACCGGCGAGCTGGTTGATACCGTCCTGGCAGCGGCCGCTGCCAGTCAGGCCCAGGCGTAACGACACCTTGCCGGGCGGCAGGTTGAAGGACACCGACTGGCCCTGATGCAGGCGGGCGGCCATCTGGTCATGCAGATACAGCGCGACCTCGCAGGTGGTGGCCACCTCCAGGCGTTCGCGCGAGACGATCAGCACTGCGTAGCCTTCGCCCTGACTTGTCGAGGGCAGCGGTGCCAGTGGTTCGGCCTGAGCCAGAGTCGCCAACAGCAGGGCAAGGGCGGAGCAGAGCAGGCGCATGGCAAGGTCCTCATGCAGAAAACGGCGCGGGTGACATGAAGCAAGGGCTTGACCTTGCCATTGTGGCAAGGTTGAGACTACACCCATCGACCACTGATTCAAGGAGTCAGCAATGCAACAATTCAAGGTTAGCGGAATGTCATGCGGTCATTGCGTGCGTGCCATTACCCAGGCGATCCAGGCGCTGGAGCAGACGGCCAGAGTCGAAGTGGATCTGGCTGGGGGGCTGGTACGAGTGGAGGGCAACCTGGATGCTGCGCAGATACAGGCCGCCATTCGCGAAGAGGGCTACCAGGTTGCCCCCGCGTAGAGCTCGGGCCTGCTAAGGCCACTGCCGCAGCAGGCCGCGAAAGCAGCTGTCGATCATCGTCGGGGTATCGGTCTGGGCATCGAACAGGTTGGGGTCTCGCAGCCAGTCACTGAACAGGCCGACGAGTAGCGCGTGCAGCGTGCGCGAGGCCAGGCGCGGGGTGATGCCTGGCTGCAGGTATGGTTGCACAGCCGGCAAGGCGAACTGCTGTTCGCACAGGTCAATGAACTGATTGACGAAGGTCTCGTGACGCTCCTCGGCCTCGCGCAGCTCCTCGGTGAACTCGCAGCGCCGCAGTAGTACGGTGAGGATGCGCCGGCGTTGCTCGTCGAGCACCAGATTGGCCATGGCCTCTATGCACAGATCGCGCAGCAGCTGCAGCGATGACAGGCCATCGACCGCCGCCAGTTGCTGGGCCAGCGGCTCCAGCGGCAGACGTACCTGGTTGAGCATTTCGTGGAACAGGTGGGCCTTGTTCTGGAAGTGCCAATAAACCGCACCGCGCGTAACCCCGGCATGCCGGGCGATCTGCTCGAGGCTGGTATGGGCGACCCCACGCTCGAGGAACAACTGTTCCGCAGCAGCGAGGATGGCGTGGCGGGTTTTCTCCGCGTCTTCTTTGGTTCTGCGCATGGTGATCCGGGTGTTGAAACTGGGCTCAGAGGCTACCGAGTTTACCGACTTTGTCCCGCTTGCTGGTGGCTACCCTGTTTTACCTGGCACGATGTCCCTGAGCCGGAGCCGCAAGACTTTGGCGGAATCGCAGGTACAGTGCGTTGCACTGGCTGGCCTTTCGTGGGCGGCGCGAACAGTGAGATGATTAGCCAGCTAACAAATAGCTCGGAATGCTCATGAACCTGCGTACCCTTCTGATTCTTGGCGCGCTGTGCGCCTTTGGCCCGCTGGCCATCGATTTCTATCTCCCGAGCTTCCCGGTTCTGGCGCAGCAGTTCGCCACCGACGTCGAGCATGTGCAGCTGTCGCTGGCGGCCTATTTCGTCGGCATTGCCATTGGTCAGTTGTTCTATGGCCCGCTGGCCGACCGCTTCGGTCGGCGTGTGCCGTTGCTGGTAGGCGTGACACTGTTCACGGCGGCATCGCTGGCCTGTGCGCTGGCGCCGAGCCTGGAATGGCTGATCGTGGCGCGTTTCGTTCAGGCGCTGGGTGGCTGCGCCGGGATGGTGATCACCCGTGCGGTGGTGCGTGATGTGTGCGATCCGCTGGCCTCTGCCAAGGTCTTTTCGCAATTGGTGCTGGTGATGGGCCTGGCGCCGATCCTGGCGCCTCTGGGGGGCGGCCTGTTGCTCAACACGCTGGGCTGGCCATGGATCTTTCATAGCCTGGCGATTTTCTCCGGGCTGTGCCTGCTGGCCGTGATGTTCGGGCTGCCGGAGACGCGCCCGCAGCATCTGCAGCCGGCGCCGCTGAGTGGGGCTTTCGGCCAGTACCGCGCCTTGCTCGGCAATGCTCCGTTCATGGGCTACAGCCTGGTTGGCGGTGTCGCCATGGCCGGGATGTTCGCCTATATCGCCGGCTCGCCCTTCGTGTTCATCGAACTGTACGGTGTGCCGGCCGAGCGCTACGGCTGGCTGTTCGGCACCAATGCGGCGGGCTTCGTGATCATGGCGCAGGTCAATGCACGCCTGGTGCGGCGCGGTGGCCCGGTGCTGTGGTTGCAGCGCATGGTTCTGGTGTATCTGCTCAGCGCCCTGAGCCTGCTGGTGCTGGCCTGGATGCAGCCAGCTCAACTGTGGCCGTTGATGGTTCCGTTGTTCATCTGCGTGGCCTGTCTGGGCTGCGTGCTGCCCAATGCCACGGCCTGCGCCATGGCCGGGCAGGGGCGTCATGCCGGCAGTGCCTCGGGGCTGCTGGGCAGCATGCAGTTCAGCGTGGCGGCCAGCGCCTCGGCGCTGGTGGCTTGGCTGCATGATGGTTCGGCAGTGCCCATGGCGCTGGTGATTGCCCTGTGCGGCGCCGGTGCCTGCGCCATGGCCTGGTGGTGCAGGCGTTTCGCGGTCTGAGCTGCGTCAGTTGCCGGGGTAGTCGCTGAGCACGACATCCTGCTGCTGCTTGTCCAGGCCAATCACCTGATAAGGATCGACACGGTCGCCGTATTCCATGCCCGGCGATCCCATGGGCATGCCGGGTACGGCGGCGCCAATCAGGTCGACACGTTCGAGCAGCTTGAGAACGTCGGCAGCCGGGACGTGGCCTTCGACGAACTTGCCGTCGATCACTCCGGTGTGGCACGAAGCCAGACGCGGCGGCACGCCCAGTCGTTGTTTGACGGCACGCATATCGGTCTCGACGTGATCGTTGACGGTGAAACCGTTGTCCTGCAAGTGACTGATCCAGTCCTTGCAGCAGCCGCAGTTGGCATCGCGGTGAACATCGATGCTCAGGGGCTCGCTGGCATTGGCCAGGCTGGTGAAGAGGCAGAGGGCGAGCAGGGGACGACGCATGGCAGGCTCCGGATGATTGAGTGCTGAGCATAGCGCCGCTACCGGCACGGCCCAAGTGCCTGCGACTATGCGTCGCGATCAGGTACGCCTATGCTGGCCATGCCTTGATGATCAGGAATCTGCCGATGCTGCCCGAATCATCCTGTCGATCCAGATCGTGGCCCTGACTGCGCTGGGGCTGGCGTATTTCATCCGTCCCGAGGAAATGGCCAGCTTCAGCGGCGCACTGCTGATGGGCAGCGCTGCTGTCACGGAAGTGCGTGCCTATTACGGAGGGCTGCAACTGGGGCTTGCAGCCTACCTGGCGATGGCGCTGCTGTGTTGCGCCCGGCGCTGCTTCTGCTGGTGTTGCTGTACAGCGTGCTGGCGCTGGCACGCTTCGCCGGGCTGTGGCTGGATGGCGGCGCGCAGCAGACCTTCAATCTCTACGCGCTGCTGCTCGAGGTGCTCTCGGCCGCTTTGACCTGGTGGGCGTTGCGCGGCGTGTCACACTGAGCCGAGCAGGCAAAGCCCGGATTGCACCGGGCTACGAGGAGCGGTTCAGCGCCGCTCCAGCAGCACACCCGCTTCCATATGGTGGGTGTAGGGGAACTGGTCGAACAGCGCGCTGCGCGTCACCTTGTGGGTGTCGCTCAGTTGGGCGATGTTGGCGGCCAGGGTCTCCGGGTTGCAGGAGATGTACAGGATGCGCTCGAAACGGCGAGTCAGCTCGCAGGTGTCCGGGTCCATGCCGGCGCGCGGCGGGTCGACGAAGACGCTGCCGAACGCATAGCTTTTCAGGTCGATACCGGCCAGGCGGCGGAATGGGCGCACGTCATTGAGCGCCTGGGTCAGCTCCTCGGCGGACAGACGCACCAGTTCGACGTTATCCACGCCGTTGTCAGCCAGGTTGGCCAGGGCGGCGTTGACCGAGGACTTGCTGATCTCGGTGGCGAGCACCTTGCGTACACGGGTGGCCAGCGGCAGGGTGAAGTTGCCGTTGCCGCAGTACAGCTCCAGCAGATCGTCGTCACGCTCGCCGAGCACGTCATGGGCCCAGCCCAGCATCTTCTCGCAGACCCGGCCGTTGGGCTGGGTGAAGGCGCCTTCCGGTTGGCGATAGCGGAACGTGCGTCCGGCTACGCTCAGTGCCTCTTCCACGTAGTCACGACCGATCACCAGGCGCTGACCGCGAGAGCGTCCCACCAGGCTGACGTTCAGTTCGGCGGCTAGTTTCTCTGCCTCGGCCTGCCAGGCCTCGTCCAGCGGGCGGTGGTAGGCCAGGGTGATCAGCGCATCGCCGGCCAGGGTGGTGAGGAACTCCACCTGGAACAGCTTGAACGACAGCGCTTCGCTGGCCTGCCAGGCGGCGCGCAGGCGCGGCATCAGCTCGTTGATGCGCAGGCTGGCGATGGGGAAGTCGTCGAGCAGGATCGGTGTGTGTTTGTCGCCTGGGGCGAACATGGCGTAGTGACGCTGGCCGTCTTCACGCCACAGGCGAAACTCGGCGCGCATGCGGTAATGCTCGCGTGGCGAGTCGAATACCTCGGGCTCCGGCGCGGCGAAGGGCGCCAGCAGTTCGACCAGGCGGGCCTTCTTCTCGGCGAGTTGGGCGTCGTAGGTGGCAGGGTCGAATGCGGGGCGGCTCATCGGTCACTCATGCGGGCAGGAAAACGGGGCGCCATTGTAGCGATTCCGTTGCCGGCGTGCCGTTGTCGTCGATCATTGGTGGCGCTGGACGCGGAGCGTGGGAACGATCATGACTCAGAGTATCCAGGGCGCGGCGTAGGACGTACTTGCGCAGCGGCCGCGTAGGGTGGGCTTCAGCCCACCGATAACACTTCTGGTCGTAGAGTGGATGACGCTTTTTCATCCACCGGTTGTGTGCCTGGAGAGAAGGTATTGGTGGACATGAAATGCGATGTCCGCCCTAAACCTATTGCCGCCTACCTTATGTGCTGATCAGGCGAAGTAGGCCAGCTTGACGATGAACAGGGCAGACAGCACCCACATCGCCGGGTTCAGCTCGCGCCAGCGGCCGGCCAGTACCTTGACCGCCGTCCAGGCGATGAAGCCGAAGGCGATGCCATTGGCGATGGAGAAGGTCAGCGGCATGGCCAGGGCAGCGACCACCACCGGGGCGGCGACGGTGAGGTCGTCCCAGTCGATCTGCGCCAGGCTGCTCATCATCAGTACGGCGACGAACAGCAGCGCCGGGGCGGTGGCGTAGGCCGGCACCGAGCCGGCCAGCGGGGCGAAGAACAGGCTGAGCAGAAACAGCGCGGCGACCACGCACGCGGTCAGGCCGGTACGCCCGCCGGCACTGATGCCGGCCGCCGATTCGATGTAGCTGGTGGTGGTGCTGGTGCCCAGCGCAGCGCCGGCCATGGTCGCGGTGCTGTCGGCCAGCAGGGCGCGGCCCAGACGCGGCATCTTGCCGTCCTTGTCCAGCAGGTTGGCCTTTTGCGCGACGCCGACCAGGGTGCCGGCCGTGTCGAACAGGTCGACGAAGAGGAAGGCGAAGATCACGCTGATCAGGCCGATATCCAGTGCGCCGGCGATATCCAGCTGCAACAGGGTCGGCATCAGCGACGGCGGCATCGAGACCACGCTCGGCATTTCCGACAGGCCCAGGGCGATGGACAGGCCTGTGACCAGCAGAATGCCGATCATCACGGCGCCGGTGACCTTGCGATAGGCCAGCGCGGCGATGACGAAAAAGCCCAGGCAGGCCAGCAGTGCGCCGCCGGTGCTCATGTCGCCGAGGCCGACCAGGGTGGCCGGGTGATCGACCACGATGCCGGCGTTCTTCAGCGCGATGATCGCCAGGAACAGGCCGATACCGGCGGCGATACCGGCGCGCAGGGCCAGTGGGATGCTGTTGATGATCCACTCGCGGATCCTGAAGATCGACAGCAGGAAGAAGATCGCACCGGAGAGAAACACCGCGCCCAGGGCGGTCTGCCAGCTGTAGCCCATGGTCATCACCACGGTGTAGGTGAAGAAGGCGTTGAGGCCCATGCCCGGCGCCAGGGCAATCGGGTAGTTGGCCAACAGGCCCATCACCAGCGAGCCGATGGCGGCGGCCAGGCAGGTGGCGACGAACACCGCGCCATGATCCATACCCGTCTCGGCCAGCATGTTGGGGTTGACGAAGAGGATGTAGGCCATGGTCAGGAAAGTGGTGATCCCGGCCAGTACCTCGGTGCGCACCGTGGTGTTATGGGCGTTGAGTTGGAACAGTCTTTCCAGCATGGTGGCTCCCCGAGGCGCGAACGCGCCGAAATTGGTCTGCAGAAAGCAAAGCACATTCGTCCGCATGAGCTGGGAAAATGGCTCGATTTCGCAAAAGCCGCGCATCATACCAGCAAGGTTTTGCCGGGTGAATTTATGGCCTTTTCAGCCTTTTCATGACCGGGTAGACAGTTTTGCCCTGGCTGTGTCGGGCATGTCGCTACAAGCAGGCCAAGGGGCAATGCCGATCAGATACGCTTGCCAAAGCGGTCTTTCGTAGGAGCCCCGCCCCGGGGCGAAGCTTTTCAATCGCGTATCGCCCTGGTTCGCGGCGGGGCGCCGCTCCTACCCATTGGCAGCGTCGACGCTTAACTGACAGACATTAGGCCAAGGGGCACCTAACGGGCTCAGTGATCCTCGCTTTCGTGCGCCAGTAACTGCCGCTTGCGCTGTAGCCCCCAGCGATAACCACTGAGCTGGCCATCGCTGGCCACCACGCGGTGGCACGGCAGCAGCAGAGCGATGGTATTACTGGCGCAGGCGCGCGCCACTGCGCGCGGGTGGCTGTACAGCTGGCCGGCCAGTTCGGCATAGCTGCGCGTCTCTCCGCAGGGAATATTCTGCAGCGCTTGCCAGACGCGCAGCTGAAACGCCGTACCGCGTATATCCAGTGGCAGATGGGCGGCGCGCTGCGGTTCTGCGAGTTGCTCCAGCACCTGCTGCAGCCAGTCACGCAGGCCCGCGGCATCCTCTTCGAGCTGCGCTGCGGCAAAGCGCTGCTGCAGTTCGCTGCGCAGGTGTTGCGGTTCATCGGCAAACAGCAGGGCACAAACACCGCGCTCGCTGGTGGCCAGCAGCACCTGGCCGAGTGGGCAGGGGGCAATGGTATAGCGCAGGCGTTCCCCAGCGCCCTGTTGGCGGCGGCGGGCCGGGCTCATGGCCTGTGGCTGGGCATAGAGGGCGCGGGTGCCGCCATAGCCGGCGGCCAGCGCTGCGTCGAGCACGCTAGCTGCCTGTGGCAGATGGGTTTCCAGGCGTTGCCGGCGCAGAGCGGCGGCCCAGGCATTGGGTGTCATGCCCGTGCGCGCCTTGAATGCACGGGCCAGATGCGAGGCTGACAGACCGATACGCGCCGCCAGCTGCGGCAGGGTCAGGCGTTGCTCGCCACTTAGAAACGTACAGGCGGCCGCGACCAGCGCGTCGAGTTGCTGCGCCGGGCTTTGCCCCTGCGGTGAGCAGCGCTTGCACGGGCGAAAGCCGGCAGCCTCGGCACTGGCTGCATCGGCATGGAAACTGACGTTGTCGCGCCGTGGCCGCCGCGCCGGGCAGTTCGGCCGGCAATAGATGCCGGTGCTGCGCACGGCGAAAACGAAGCGCCCGTCGAACGCCTCATCACGTTCGCAGACGGCTTGCCAGCAGCGTTCCTGGTCGAGCATGGGGCAGCCCTTCGGTGACGATCCTCTGACGATTGTCGGCTGCGCTCGCTGCTCTGCCAATCCGCATTGCACTTTCAAACCCCTGCCGAGGTCATTTGTATGACGGCGTGAGCGCAAATACAGCCCAGCGCCTTTAATGATGGTTAGGCAGGTGCCAACGGAGATCACCATGCGCGGGATGCTCGATAGGCTGGAGCAGGAACTGATTCTGGTTGTGGACGATTCGGTCGACGCGCGCCAGCGGCTTGGCGCGCTGTTGGTCGACCGCTATCAGGTAAGGCTGGTTGCCAGCGAGGACGCGCTGCACGCCGCCAGAGCGCGGCCGCAGCCAGACCTGATTCTGCTGGGCTGGCAGGACGACTACGCACTCTGTCGCGCGCTCAGGAGTGATCCGCAAACCCGCTATATCCCGCTGATCCTGGTCACGGCCAGAAGCGATGCGGCCGACGAGCAAATGGGCTTCGACCACGGTGCCGCCGACTACATCACCAAACCGGTCAGCCCGCCCATCGTGCTTGCGCGCGTGCGGGCGCAGCTGCAGCTCAAGGCGGCCACCGACTACCTGCGTGACAAGAGCGAGTATCTGGAACTCGAGGTCAAGCGCCGCACACGCGATATCCAGAACCTGCAGGATGTCACCATCGAGGCCATGGCCAGCGTTGCAGTCATGCGTGACAACCCGAGCAGTCGTCGCCTGGAGCGTATCGAGCGCTACATGACCTGCCTGACCGCTGCGCTTGCGCGGCAGCAGCCGGCCCTGTCGGAGTCTCTGAGCGAGGAGCGCATCGCCCAGTTGGGCAAGTCGGCCATGCTGCATGTGATCGGCCGGATGACCCTGCCGGATCGTGTGCTGCTCAGTCATGGCGAACCGGATGAAAATGACCTGCGCCTGCTGAGCGAGGGTGTGATCGCCGGGCGCGACGCGTTGGAACGGGCCGAGCGCAAGCTGGGCAGCGTCACCGACTTTCTGTCCGACGCCAAAGACATCGTCTACGGTCAGCATGAGCGTTGGGATGGCAAAGGCTATCCGCAGGGGCTGTTCGGCGAGCAGATTCCGCTTTCGGCGCGTCTGATGGCGCTGGTGGGCCACTTCGAAGAGCTGAGCTGTCGGCATCCTTACCTGCCGCCCATCAGCCCGCCGCAGGTGGTGGCGCAGATCAGCGCGGCCAGCGGCACGCGCTTCGACCCTATGGTGGTGCTGGCCTTCGTCGAAGCGACGACGGAGTTCCTGCATATCGCCGAAACCCTGGCCGATGATGCCGCTGCGGTCGGCGTAGAGCTGCAGCGGTTGGAGGATTCGCTGGCAGAAAGCATCGAACTGACTCTGCCGCCGACGCCGTGACGCGGCGCCGGCTTATGTAGGGTGCGCCGTGCGCACCGCGGGCAGCGAGGTGCTGGGTGCTTACAGCCTGGATTACCCGCGCCACACCCTGCAAGACGCAAACAGCGCGCTAGTCGACGATCCGCTCCACATGGTGACAGGCCACCTGCCGCGCATCGATCAGGCGCAGCTCCGGGCGCTCGCTGCGGCAGCGTTCGTCGGCGTGCGGGCAGCGCTTGTGGAAGGCGCAGCCAGACGGCGGGTTCAGCGGATTGGGCAGCTCGCCGCTGATCTTCATCCGGGGCTTGTCCGGGTCTGGGCGAATCGCCGGTGTCGCCGACAGCAGGGCGCGGGTGTAGGGGTGCAGCGGGCGGCTGTAGAGTAATTCGGCCGGGCCCATTTCTGCGGGGCGGCCGAGGTACATCACCAGCACGTCGTCGGCGACATGGCGCACCACCGCGAGGTTGTGCGAGATGAACACGTAGCCGGTGTCGAACTCTTCCTGCAGGTCCATGAACAGGTTGAGCACCTGCGCCTGGATCGACACGTCCAGCGCCGAGGTCGGCTCGTCCGCCACCAGCACCTTGGGCTGCAGCATCATGGCGCGGGCCAGGGCGATGCGCTGGCGCTGGCCGCCGGAGAACATGTGCGGGTAGCGCTGGTAGTGCTCGGGGCGCAGCCCCACCTGCTGCATCATCGCCTGGACCCGCTCGCGGCGTTCGACGCGCGACAGGTTGGTGTTGATCAGCAGCGGTTCGGCCAGCTGATCGCCGATCTTCTGCCGCGGGTTGAGAGAGGCATAGGGGTTCTGGAACACCATCTGTACGTCGCGGCGCAGCTGTTTGCGCTCGGCATGGCTGGCGCCTGCCACTTCCCGTCCGGCGATCTGCAGCGAGCCTGCACTGGGCTCTTCGATCAGGGTCAGGGCGCGCGCCAGGGTGGACTTGCCGCAGCCGGATTCGCCAACCACCGCCAGCGTCTTGCCGGCCTGGAGGCTGAAAGACACGCCATTGAGCGCCTGCACCAAAGCCGCCGGCTTGAACAGGCCGCGGGAAACGCTGTAGTGACGGGTCAGCTCATGGGCTTGCAGTACGGTGCTCATCAGGCCACCTCCGCCGTTGGTACAAGAGGAAAGAAACAGCGCGCGGCGCCGCGCTCGTGTGCGTCCAGCGTTGGGCGCTCGTCGCGGCAACGCGGCTGCACGTAGGGGCAGCGCGGTGACAGCAGACAGCCCTGTGGACGGTCATAACGGCCGGGCACGATACCGGGCAGGGTGGCCAGGCGGTGAGCGCCTGCGCTGTGTTCGGGGATCGCCTTGAGCAACGCTTCGGTGTACGGATGGCTGGGCGCATCGAACAGGGTCGGCACCTGGCCCAGCTCCACCGCTTGCCCGGCGTACATCACGCAGACGCGCTGGGCGGTTTCGGCCACCACGGCCAGGTCGTGGGTGATCAGCACCAGGGCCATGCCCTCATCGCGTTGCAGATCCAGCAGCAGCTCCATGATCTGCGCCTGAATGGTCACGTCCAGGGCGGTGGTGGGTTCGTCGGCGATCAGCAGCTTGGGTTCGGCGGCAATCGCCATGGCGATCGCCACGCGTTGGCTCATGCCGCCGGAGAGCTGATGCGGGTAGGCATCGAGGCGATTGGCCGCGCCGGGTATCTCGACCCTTTCGAGCAGTTCGAGGGCGCGAGCGCGCGCCGCTTTGCCTTTAAGGCCGAGGTGCTGATGCAGCACTTCCTCGATCTGGAAACCCACGGTGTAGCTGGGGTTGAGCGCGGTCATCGGGTCCTGGAAGACCATGGCCAGGTCCTTGCCGACGATACGCCGACGCTGGCGCCCCTTCAGGCGCAGCATGTCGGTGTTGTCGAACTGCATGCAGTCGGCCTGGACGATGCCGGGCGAGTCGATCAGGCCCATCAGCGCCATCATGGTCACCGATTTGCCGGAGCCGGATTCGCCGACGATGGCCAGTACCTCGCCTTTGTCCACGCTGAGGTCGAGCCCGTCGACCACCGGCACGGCGTCGGCCGCGCCGAAGCGTACCGAGAGGTTACGGATATCCAGCAGGCTCATCGGGCGCCCTCCGTGCGTAGTGTGGACGACGCTTCTCCCGTCCACCGCCGTGCGTTGATGGTGGATGAAAAGAGCGTCATCCACCCTACGCAGCTGTGGTGCGCCATGCGCACCGAGATCATCTTGTGCATATGGGCCTCCTCAGATGGCGTTCTTCAGTTTTGGGTCGAGGGCGTCGCGCAGGCCGTCGCCCATCAGGTTGATGGCCAACACGCTGAGCAGAATCGCCAGGCCAGGCAGGGTCACCACCCACCAGGCGCGTTCGATGTAGTCGCGCGCCGACGCCAGCATGGTGCCCCACTCAGGTGTAGGAGGCTGTACGCCGAGGCCGAGAAAGCCCAGCGCGGCGGCGTCGAGAATCGCCGAGGAAAAGCTCAGGGTGGCCTGCACGATCAGCGGCGCCATGCAGTTGGGCAGCACGGTGAAGAACATCAGCCGGGGCAGGCTGGCGCCGGCCAGCTGCGCAGCGGTGACGTAGTCGCGGTTCAGCTCACCCATCACGGCCGCGCGGGTCAGGCGTACGTAGGAGGGCAGCGAGACGATGGCGATGGCGAAAATGGTGTTGATCAGCCCTGGGCCGAGGATGGCGACGATGGCCACCGCCAGCAGCAGCGATGGCAGCGCCAGCATGATGTCCATCAGACGCATGATGCCGGGGCCGAGCAGGCGCGGGAAAAAACCGGCGACCAGGCCCAGCAGGATGCCGGGAATCAGCGACAGCACCACCGAAGCCAGGCCGATCAGCAGCGACAGGCGTGCTCCGTGGATCAGCCGCGAGAGCAGGTCGCGGCCCAGCTCGTCGGTGCCGAGCAGGAAGCGCCACTGACCACCATCCAGCCAGACCGGCGGGGTGAGCAGGAAGTCGCGGTACTGCTCGCTGGGATGGTGCGGCGCGACCCAGGGGGCGAACAGCGCGCAGAACACCATCAGTAGCATGAAGCCGAGGCCACAGACGGCGCCCTTGTTATGGCTGAAGGCTTGCCAGAATTCTTTCAGCGGCGAGGGGTAGAGCAGGCTCTGGTCGAGGCTGGTGGCTGCAGTCATGGGCATACCCCCTGGGTAGGGTGCGCTGTGCGCACCGATGGTTGGTCGCCGCTATTGGGGCGCACGGCCTGGGCGGCCCCGCGACACCCTAGGGTCTGTCGATTCATCACGCCTTCCTTACTTCTGATGGCGAATACGTGGATTGGCCAGGCCATAGAGGATGTCCACGGTGAAGTTGACCAGGATCACCAGGCAGGCGATCAGCAGGATGCCGTTCTGCACCACCGGGTAGTCGCGGGCGCCGATGGCTTCGATCAGCCACTTGCCGATGCCCGGCCAGGAGAAGATGGTTTCGGTCAGCACTGCGCCTGCCAGCAGGGCGCCGACCTGCAGGCCGAACACGGTCAGCACCGGGATCAAGGCATTGCGCAGGCCATGCACGAAGACCACGCGCGTCGGCGACAGGCCCTTGGCCCGCGCGGTGCGGATGTAGTCCTCGCGCAGCACTTCGAGCATGGCCGAGCGGGTCATCCGCGCGATCACCGCCAGCGGAATGGTGCCGAGCACCACGGCCGGCAGGATCAGGTGGCGCAGGGCATCGACGAAGGCACCTTGCTCTTCGGAAAGCAGCGTGTCGATCAGCATAAAGCCGGTGACCGGCGGAATGTCGTAGAGCAGGTCGATGCGCCCGGATACCGGCGTCCAGCCCAGGCCAACCGAGAAGAACATGATCAGCAGCAGGCCCCACCAGAAAATCGGCATGGAATAGCCGGTCAGCGAGATGCCCATCACCCCGTGGTCGAACAGCGAGCCGCGCTTGAGGGCGGCGATTACCCCGGCGATCACACCGAGGGTGCCGGCGAACAGCAGGGCAGCCAGGGCCAGTTCGACGGTGGCGGGAAACAGGGTGAGAAACTCTTTCCACACGCTTTCACGCGAGCGCAGTGATTCGCCCAGATTGCCGCTGGCGAGCTGACCGATGTAGTCGAAATACTGCGCATACAGGGGCTTGTTCAGCCCCAGGCGCTCCATGGCCTGAGCGTGCATTTCCGGGTCGACGCGGCGCTCGCCCATCATCACCTCCACCGGGTCACCGGGGATCAGGCGGATCAGCGCGAAGGTCAGCAGGGTGACGCCGAAGAAGGTGGGGATCAGCAGCCCCAGGCGTCTGGCGATAAAGGACAGCATCAAGCGGTTCTACTCCGTGGCGGGATGCGGGTGCCGGACGGCGTGGTCTGGCGTTGTTTTAGGCAGGGCGTAGCCGAGAGGTGGCCGCTCTCTGCTGGGTCTGAGCAGTGTGGGAGGGGCTTCAGCCGCGAGCTTGTCGCCGCTAAAGCGCCTCCCACAAGCGTGGTGTCGCGAGGGGTCATGGCAGTTTCACTCGGGCGAAATTGTTCGAGCCCATCGGGCTGAGCACGAAACCCTCGACGCCTTTGCGCAGGGCGACGAATTGCTTGGGATGGGCCTGGGCGATCCAGGGCGCCTGCTGATGGAAGATCGCCAGGGCCTGACGATACAGCGCGGCGCGTTTTTCCTGCTCGGCTTCCTGGCGCGCCTGGCGAATCAAGTCGTCGAACTGCTCGTCGCACCAGCCCGCCTGGTTCTCGCCGCTCTTGGCGGCGGCGCAGGACAGGTTGGGGGTGAGGAAGTTGTCCGGGTCGCCGTTGTCGCCGGCCCAGCCCATGAACACCAGGTCGTGCTCGCCGTTCTTGGCACGCTTGATCAGCTCACCCCACTCGAACACGCGAATGTCGCTGCGAATGCCGATGGCGGCGAGATCGGCCTGCAGCATCTGCGCGCCGATGCCGGGGTTGGGGTTGGTCGGCCCGCCGCCGGGGCGCGTCCAGATCGACAGTTTGAAACCCTCGCCATGGCCGGCTTCGGCCAGCAATTGGCGGGCGCGCCCGGGGTCATGCGGCCAGTCCTGCAGCTCGGCATCGTGGCCCCACAACGTCGCCGGGTAGGGCGCTACGGCCGGCGTGGCGTTGCCTTCGCCATATTGCGCGCGGATGTAGGCGGCCTTGTCGAAGGCCAGGTTCAGCGCCTGGCGCACGCGCACATCGTCTAGCGGCGGGTGGCGGGTGTTGATGCCGATATAGGCGGTCAGCAGCGAATCCAGCTCCAGCACCTGCAGCTTCGCGTCGGCCTTGAGGGCGGGAATGTCCACCGGGCGCGGGTAGAGGGCGATCTGGCAGTCGCCGGCCTTGAGCCGTTGCTGGCGCACGTTGGGCTCGGGGGTGATGGCCAGCACCAGGCGCTCGACCGACGGTGCGCCGTCCCAGTGGTCGGGGTTGCCGCGAAAGCGCACCTGGGCGTCCTTGGCGTAACGCTCGAAGATGAAAGGCCCGGTGCCGATGGGTGCATTGTTCAGACGTTCGGGTTGGTTCGTTGCGAGCAGGTGGTCGGCGTACTCGGCCGAATAGATCGAGGCGAAGCCCATGGCCAGGTTGGCTAGGAAGGGCGCCTCCGGGTGTTTGAGGACGAAGCGCACGCGGTGCTCGTCGAGTTTCTCCACGCGCTCGATCAACTGCGCCAGGCCCATGGCCTCGGCGTAGGGAAAACCGCGCAGCGACAGCCCGTGCCAGGGGTGAGCCGGGTCGAGCTGGCGCTGGAAGCTCCACAGCACGTCGTCGGCGTTGAACGCGCGGCTCGGGGTGAAGCCCTGGTTGGCGTGGAACTTCACCCCCTGGCGCAGGGTGAAGGTGTAGTTCAGGCCGTCGGCGGCGATTTCCCAGCTCTGCGCCAGCGCCGGCACGATCTCGGTGCTGCCGGGGGCGAAGGCCACCAGGCGCTCGAACAGGGTCTCCGCCGTGGCGTCGGCGGTGGTCGCCGCGGTGTACTGGACGATATCGAAACCTTCCGGGCTGGCCTCGGTGCAGACCACCAGGCTGTCCGCCGCCTGAGCGTGAACGCAGAGCAGCGCGACCAGCAGCAGGCCGCCGCGGAGAAAGGGCATGGGTGACATGGAAACTCCTGAGCGGGGTAGAGGCGGCGCACCCGCAGGCGCGCCGCCTGCCATCACTTGGCTATTCCTACACCATAGAAGGAGTTGAGTGCGAACGGGCTGATGCGCAAGTCCTGCACTTCCTTGCGCATCGGCTGGTACACGGTGGAGTGGGCCAGCGGGGTGATCGGCACCTCACGCTTGAGGATCACCTGCGCCTGCTTATACAGCTCGGTGCGTTCGGCCACGTCGGTGGTGCGCTTGGCGGCCTTGACCAGCTTGTCGTAGTCCTCGAAGCACCATTTGGAGAAGTTGTTGCCGTCGACCGCGTCGCAGCCATAGAGGGTGCCGAGCCAGTTGTCCGGGTCACCGTTGTCGCCGCTCCAGCCGATCAGCATGGCGTCGTGCTCGCCGGCCTTGGCGCGCTTGAGGTATTCGCCCCATTCGTAGCTGACGATGCGCGCCTGGATGCCGATCTTGGCCCAGTCGGCCTGCAGCATCTCGGCGATCTGCCTGGCGTTGGGGTTGTACGGGTGCTGCACCGGCATGGCCCACAGGGTGATCTCGGTACCTTCCTTGACGCCTGCAGCCTTGAGCAGCTCCTTGGCCTTTTCCGGGTCGAAGGCCGGGTCCTTGATGTCCTCGTTATACGACCACTGGGTCGGCGGCATGCCGTTGACCGCCAGTTGCCCGGCATTCTGGTACACCGCGTCGAGAATCGCCTGCTTGTTCACCGCCATGTCCAGCGCCTGGCGCACTTCCAGTTTGTCGAACGGCGGGTGGGTAACGTTGTAGGCGATGTAGCCGACGTTGAAACCAGCCTGCTCGGGCATCTTCAGCTTGGCATCCTGCTTTAGCGAGGCGATGTCGGCCGGGCGCGGGAACAGGGTGACGTGGCATTCGCCGGCACGCAGTTTCTGCATGCGCACGGACGAGTCGGTGTTGATGGAGAAGATCAGGTTGTCGATCTTCACATCCTCGGGCTTCCAGTAGTCCGGGTTGCCCTTGTAGCGGATCACTGCGTCCTTCTGGTAGCGGCTGAACACGAAGGGGCCGGTGCCGACAGGCTTCTGATTGATGTCGGCGGCCTTGCCGGCCGCCAGCAACTGGTCGGCGTACTCGGCGGACTGGATCGAGGCAAAGCTCATCGCCAGGTTCTGCACGAAGGCGGCGTCCACCTCGTTGAGGGTGAAGCGCACGGTCAGGTCATCGAGCTTCTCCAGCTTGGCAATGTTGCTGTCCATGCCCATGTCGGTGAAGTAGGGAAACTCGGTGGGGTACGCCTTACGGAACGGGTGGTCCTTGTCGAGCATGCGGCCAAAGGTGAACAGCACATCATCGGCATTGAATTCGCGGCTGGGCTTGAAGTATTCGGTGGTGTGGAATTTCACCCCGGGGCGCAGCTTGAAGGTGTAGACCAGGCCATCCTCGGACACCTCCCAGCTTTGTGCCAGACCAGGCTCGACCTTGGTGCCGCCGCGCTCGAACTGGGTCAGGCGGTTGAAGATGGTTTCCGCGGCGGCGTCGAAATCGGTGCCGGTGGTGTACAGGCCGGGGTCGAAGCCGGCGGGGCTGCCTTCGGAACAGAACACCAGGTTGGCGGCGCTGGCGAGGGGAGCGCTGGCGATCAGCCCAGCGGTAAGCAAAGCCTGGATAACGGCGTTCTTGCGCATCATGACCTCTTCATTTTTGTGCTTTTTGTCGAGGAGCTCCTTATGGGAGCCTCCTGGCAAGATATGCAGGGCATGTGCCTGAGGCAAGTGCGTTTTCGAGGCAAACAAGCTTAGCGCTACAGCGTTATAAGTCGCTGTCGCATTTATGAAAATATGCAGGGAAAAGATGGCAAAAAGCCGTTATCTGCCGATAACGGCGCTGCTTTGTTGCGGAGCGTGATTCAGGGCATCTGCACTTCGATGACGCCGTCGGCGCTGACCGTGACCTGGCTGGTGCCGGCTTCGATTTGCGGCGTGGGGGCTGCGTCCATCATCGCCATGCCCTTGGCTTCGAAGTTGCGCATGGCCATTGGTGGCTGGAAACCACCGGTGTTGAGGTTCAGGCTGACCAGCTTGTAGCCATTGCCGCCGAGCGCTTCGGTGGCCAGCTGCGCACGTGCCCTGAAGGCATTGACGGCGTCCTTGAGCAGGGCATCTTCGCGGCTCTTGCGGGTGTCGGTGGCGATGCTGAAGTCCATGCCGGCTATTTTCATCGATTGCAGCAGCTCGCCGGTCAGCGTGGAAAGCGCGGCGAAGTCGGCACTTTCCAGGCGCACCTCGGCGCGTTCACGCCAGGCGGTTATCTTCTGGCCCTTGTCGTCGCCCTTGTTTTCAGAATAAACCGGGTAGCTGTGGCGGCTGCCGAGCTTGACCGAAACACCACGGACCTGGCGCACTTTTTCCAGCGTCTTGTTGAGGGTGGTGGTGATCTCGGCGGCCAGTTTGGCCGGGTCGCTGTGCTGCGCTTCGGTATAGAGGGTGACGTGCATCAGATCGTGTGCCACTTCCTGATTGACCTCGGCGCGCAGGGCGATCTGGTTGTAGCGCGCCTCGGCGGCCAGCAGGCCGGTGCTGGCCAGGCTGGCAGCGGTGAGGGCGAGGGCGGTGGCGATACGGGTCATGGTGCGCATGGTGCGGTTCCTTTTTCGATGGCCTTTTGGCCGTTTCCCGAGGTTAGACGAAGGCGAGTCGCGACCCGGGTTAATGCCGCTACAACTTTTTTCATCCAGGGCGTTGTTGAGGTGTGCGGCCGGTTGCCGCAGCGGCGCAAGGCCGCAGCAGGCTTGGTTATACTCGGCGCAACCATTGGAGTCGCCATGCTCGAACACGTCCAGCTGCTTTCTGCCAGTCGCCAGAACCTCTGGCGCCTGACGCTTATCCGTATTCTGGTGCTGGCCGCTCAGGCTGGCTCGGTCGGGCTCGCCTACAAGTCCGGCATGCTACCGCTGCCCTGGCTGCAGTTGTCAGTCACTCTCGGCATTTCCCTGCTGTTGTGCCTGGGCACGGCCTTGCGCCTGCGTGGGCCTTGGCCGGTGACCGAGGTGGAATATGCCGTACAACTGGCCTGTGACCTGATCATCCACAGCGTGCTGCTGTACTACTCGGGGGGCTCGACCAACCCCTTCGTGTCCTATTACCTGGTGCCACTGACCATCGCCGCAGCGACCCTGCCGTGGATGTTCACCATCGTCCTCGCGGGCCTGGCGCTGGCCGGTTACACCCTGCTGCTGGTGTGGACGCACCCGCTCGAATTGCCGGCGGCGCGTGAGAGCCTGCTGGTCTACGGCATGTGGCTGAGTTTCGCCCTGTCTGCGGCGCTGATCACGTTCTTCGTTGCCAAGATGGCCGAGGAGCTGCGCCGCCAGGACGAGCTGCGCGCCGAACGGCGTGAGGAAAGCCTGCGTGACCAGCAGCTATTGGCCGTGGCCACTCAGGCCGCTGGTGCCGCCCATGAACTGGGCACGCCGCTGGGCACCATGAGCGTGCTGCTCAAGGAGCTGCGCCAGGAATATCGCGACAAACCGGCGCTGCAGGATGACCTGGCCCTGCTGCAGGAGCAGGTGAAACTGTGCAAGTTCACCCTGCAGCAACTGGTGCGCGCCGCCGAGAACGATCGGCGTCAGGCAGTGGTCGAGCAGTCCTGCGTCGAATGGTTGGAAACCACCCTCAATCGCTGGCACCTGATGCGCCCGGAAGCCAGCTACCGCTACCAGTGCCTGGGCCGTGGTACGCCGCCGCGCATCATGCCACCGGCCGATCTCACCCAGGCGCTGCTCAACCTGCTCAACAACGCCGCCGATGCCTGCCCGGACAAACTCGACATTCGCTTGGACTGGGACCACCAGTGGCTGCGCCTGAGCATCCGCGATCACGGCGCCGGCGTGCCGCTGGCCATCGCCGAGCAGCTTGGGCGGCCCTTCTTCACCACCAAGGGCAAGGGGTTCGGCCTGGGGCTGTTCCTCAGCCAGGCCAGCGTGACCCGTGCTGGTGGCACGGTTAAGTTGTATAACCATGAAGCAGGCGGCACCCTTACCGAATTGAAGTTGCCGCGAGCCTATGGCGTGGCCTGACAAGGAAAACCCAGCATGAGCGACGAATCCCTGTTCGAAGGCGAAGAGCAGCCCCATCTGCTGCTGGTCGATGACGACCCCACCTTTACCCGCGTGATGGCGCGTGCCATGAGCCGCCGCGGTCTGCGCGTATCCACCGCCTCCAGCGCCGAAGAAGGCCTGGCCCTGGCCAAGGACGACCTGCCGGATTACGCCGTGGTCGACCTGAAGATGGAGGGCGACTCCGGTCTGGTGCTGCTGCCCAAGCTGCTTGAGCTGGACGCCGAGATGCGTGTGGTGATCCTCACCGGCTATTCCAGCATCGCCACCGCGGTGGAGGCGATCAAGCGTGGCGCGGCCAACTACCTGTGCAAACCGGCCGATGCCGACGACGTGCTCACGGCGCTGCTTTCCGAGCATGCCGACCTCGACAGCCTGGTGCCGGAAAACCCCATGTCGGTGGACCGCCTGCAGTGGGAGCACATCCAGCGTGTGCTGGCCGAACACGAGGGCAACATCTCCGCCACCGCCCGCGCCCTGGGCATGCACCGCCGCACCCTGCAGCGCAAATTGCAGAAGCGTCCTGTTCGCCGCTGAGCCCTGGTATGCCTGAGCCCACCCTACCATTGCGTAGCTTTTGCCAATGGCGAAGTAAGCTCTGACCCGTAGGGTGGGCTTCAGCCCACCAGGGGGGGGCAGGCCGCAAGATGGGCTTGAGCTCATCAACGCGGGTTCGCGTGGGCTGAAGCGGATCGCCGCCTGACCCATCCTACAACTGCGCGGTTTTTGCCCATGGCAGATAAATACTTAGCCAGCTAACATAGGTCGTCAGACAACCTGCTGGTGTCGCCATGCTCGCCGTCGCTGCACAAACTCTTGCCATCACCGCGCCCGTGTTCGCCATGCTGTTTCTCGGCGTGGCACTCAAACGCCTGCGCTGGATCGATACGCCCTTCATCGATACCGCTTCGAGCCTGGTGTTTCGCGGTACCATGCCGACCCTGCTGTTTCTCGGTGTGTTCAAGGCGGACCTGGATGCGGCCATGCAGCCGCAACTACTGTCCTACTTCTTCCTAGCCACCGTGGCGTCGTTCTTCGTCGCCTGGGCCTGGGCGATCTGGCGGGTGCCGTTCGAGGATCGTGGCATCTACACCCAGGGGGCCTTCCGCGGTAACAACGGTATCGTCGGCCTGGCGCTGGCCACCAGCATGTATGGTGACTATGGCCTGTCAGTCGGCTCGTTGCTCGCCGCACTGGCGATCCTCTGCTACAACGCGCTCTCGGCCGTCGTGTTGGCCATCTACAGCCCAGGCGTGAAGCCTGGTGCCAAGGCCATTGCGCGCAGCATCGTGACCAACCCGATGATCATTGGCGTACTGCTGGCGGTACCGATTGCCTACTGGAAAATTCCGCTGCCGCAGTGGTTCCTGACCTCGGCCGAGTACTTCGCGCAGATGACCCTGCCGCTGGCGCTGATCTGCATTGGCGGCACCCTGAGCCTGGCGTCGTTGCGACGCAGCAGCGGCACGGCCATCGGTTCGGGCCTGATGAAGATGGTCTGGCTACCGCTGCTGAGCACCTTCGGCGCCTGGCTGTTCGGCTTTCGTGGGGCGGATCTGGCGATCCTGTTTCTCTATTTCGCCAGCCCGACGGCGGCGGCCAGCTTCGTCATGGCCCGTGCGGTGGGCGCCAACCATGAGCTGGCGGCAGCCATCATCGTCATCACCACCCTGGCGGCGGTGGTCGCCACCAACATTGGCCTGCTATTGCTGCAGTGGGGTGGCTGGATCTAGCAGGCCGTTGAAAAACTACCTACGTTGCCATTGCTGCGTTAAAAACAGCCTCGCGTGCGAGCCCAGGCTAGGCGCCCCCGTCAAAAATGCTCATTTACAACACGTAAAGTCGGACGCGACCCCGGTCGTTTTTCGGCTGTTTTTGCGGGGCCGCCATCGGTATTGCACTGGCTGCCTCGGCTCGGGCTTCCTGCTTCGCTCTACCTCCTGCATCCATGCAGTCGTCGCCTACGTTTTTCAACGGCCTGCTAGCTCGTCCTTCAGGGTTCGGTTTGCCGGCGATTAACGGATCGCCGGCAAGCCAGCTCCTACGAGGCGTTGTTCTGGTACTCGTCGATCACTTCCTGTGCCGTGCGGAAGGCATCGATGCTGGCTGGCACGCCGGCATACACCGCGCAGTGCAGCAGGGTTTCGCGAATTTCCTCCACCGTGCAGCCGTTGTTCAGCGCGCCGCGCACGTGGCCCTTGAGTTCCTGCGGGCATTTCAGCGCGGTCAACGCCGCCAGGGTGATCAGGCTGCGGGTCGCGCGCGGCAGGCCGCTGCGCGTCCACACGCCGCCCCAGGCATGCTCGTTGACGAAATCCTGCAGCGGCTGGGTGAACTCGCTGGCGTTGCCCAGGGCGCGGTCGACGAAGGCGTCGCCCATCACCTCACGCCGTACCTGCAGGCCGCGATCATGGTTCTCGCTCATCGTCACACCGGCTCGCCACGCTGTTTGCACCAGGCGCGTGCGGCGATGACCACCAGGGTGACAGCGGTCAATGGCAGCACGTAACCCAGTATGGCTTCGCCCATCACGTCAGCGAAGGGGCGCCCCGTGGAAGACAGGATCAGGTAGAGGGTGTAGGCCACGTAATACGCCAGAAACAACAGGCCTTCCCAACGGTTGATGCGGTAACCGGCGAAGAAGATCGGCAGGCAGGCAACGGCGACGGCAATCATGACCGGGAAATCGAACGCCAGGGCATTGGGCGACACCGAAATGGCGGCCGGCGAGACCAGCGAGGCCAGGCCCAGCACGCAGAGCAGGTTGAAAATGTTGCTGCCGACGATATTGCCCACGGCGATATCGCGCTCACCCTTGATGGCGGCGAGAATCGAGGTGGCCAACTCCGGCAACGAGGTGCCGACCGCAACGACGGTCAAACCGATGACCAGCTCGGAAATGCCCAGTGCCCGTGCCAGTGTCACGGCGCCTTCGACCAGGAAGTTCGAGCCGGTAACCAGCAGCACCAGGCCAGCGATGATCAGGCCCAGATTGATGGCCCAGGCGTAGGGCTTGGGTGCCTCGTCGAGGCCGAATTCCTTGGCGAACTCATCATCGTCGCCGCCCTTGTCCTTGCGCGCGCTATAGATCAGAAAACCGGTATAGGCCAGTACGCCGGCGAACAGCAAGGCGCCGTCGAGGCGGCTCAGCGAGCCATCCCAGGCCAGGCCGAAGGTGAGCAGGCTGGCGCCGATCATGATCGGTACGTCGAGGCGAATCAGCTGGCGCGAGACGATCAGCGGCGCGATCAGAGCTGTCAGGCCCAGGATCAGCAGGACGTTGGCGATATTGCTGCCAACGACATTGCCGATGGCCAGATCGCCACTGCCATCCAGGGCCGCCTGCACGCTCACGGCGGTTTCCGGGGCACTGGTGCCGAATGCCACCACCGTCAGGCCAATGATCAGTGGCGGAATGCCGAATTGCGCGGCCAGTTTGGCGGCGCCGCGTACCAGCACTTCGGCACCAGCGACCAGCAGCACCAGGCCTGCGATCAGGTAAACGAAGGTCATCAGAGTCATTGCAGGGTAGCTCCAGAAAAAGTGCGGCTAGTGTAGCGATGGCATTGTTGGCCGCTAGAGGCTGCAGAAAGATTTTGTTGCCAATTGTTGGTCAGTCCAGTGTTTCGACCCGTACCGGCACCACGCCGGCGCGCAGCATGTCCAGGCGTACCGCTGCAGCACGGGAAACGTCGATGATGCGCCCGCGCACGAAGGGGCCACGGTCGTTGATGCGCAGTACCACGTTGCGGTTGTTGTTGAGGTTGGTGACCCGCACGCGTGTGCCAAAGGGCAGGGTGCGATGCGCGGCGGTCAGCGCGTTCTGATCAAAACGTTCGCCGCTGGCGGTGCGCTGGCCGTGGTGGCGATCACCGTAGTAGGAGGCCTTGCCGGTTTCGCTGCTGCCCGAGCCGCCGCCGAAGGTCGAGCAGCCGCCGAGCAGGGCGAGTGTGCCTAACAGAGCAAACGCCGGTAGCCCAATGAGATGGACTCCTCCCTCCTACGGCGTCATTGCGCCAGACTGAAGGTTGTAAAACAAGCAATCCCGGAGGGGGAGCCCGCATGAAACTTAAACGCATAGGCGTGGATTTGGCAAAGCAGGTTTTTCAAGTTCATGGTGTCGACAGCCATGAGCAGGTCAAATGCCGCAAGCAACTCAAACGGCAT
>NZ_NIUB01000028.1 GCF_002197815.1 Pseudomonas oleovorans subsp. oleovorans | reverse complement strand
CAAGCCAGGGTTTGGCTGGCGGTGTCAAGCGATGCGGTATAGGTAGTCAAAAGGGCTTCTCCCATGCACTGATTTGAGCGCTAATTATATGATATTTATGGATAATTTCCAAAGTTGATGACATTGGGGGTGGATGGGGGCGATGACGCCCTGATCGGTGCTCGTCTTCATGGTGGCTCCTGTGCGATTGAACTGGAGCCATAGTGAATGCAGTCGAGCAGTGTCACTGAACTGCTGGCACTAATCCTCGGACTAGAGCGTGGGAATTGGCGAGTCGAATCCCAGCCGCTTGCAAGTCGCCAAGCGAAAAATCCTCAAACCTCAAACCTCAAACCTCAAGCCTCAACGCTGGCGCCGAGGGGTGGAAATCGCAAAGCCCGAGAATAGGACGCGAGAGAGGGCAACCACGCATCCTGGGATCGACCGATTGGGAGCGGGAGGTGACGGCCAGTCTCTGGAAGTGAGGTGCTGGTATCTCCTGCGGGCAGGGGGTGGTTTCAGTTGCCGATACGCAGGTTGTGAAGTGGTGGTGCCATCTGACTACTCGAAGTGCTGAACATTGGCGTCAGGAGGCAGATTTGGAAGCCGAATCTCAAGCCACGGTACGGGGGCCGAGCCATCAGAGCCGATCTTGCCTACTCACGCCTGACTCCCAAACATCGGGAATCAACGCTGCCCGCGCCCGAACATGGGAGCCGAGCGGCCAAGTCCCACCGTGCAGGCTCACATCAACGCTCGCTTCCGAATCTGAGAGCTGAGGGGCCGAAGCTTCACTCAACCCCGCCTCCTGCCTGAACAACACCAGCACGCTCTCAGACAACACGGTGTACGCAAGCAGAAATGGCGGCGCACAAGCGACATGGCCATCGCATGTGCCGACAATAGCAGGACACACGCTATGGGATGTTTGTAATGGACCAGCAACATTCTCGCGCTACCGATACAGCGCCAGTAGTAATGTACTTGCATGCAGATAAATGCTCAGCCGCCTCGACCGCAACCTTCCTCGAAAGGCTTGGTATCCAAATGGTTGAAGCTGACCTGTCTGGCGCCAGCTACAGCATGGACATAAGCGTCAGCGAGGTGCCTGTGCTGCTTGTTGGAAATCAAGTCCTAGACTGGCCGGACTCATTCAACACGCTTTGCGGTCAGCTCAAACATGGCGGCGAGGATCGATTGATCATCGTAATGACTGATCGGGCCATCACCTTTGATGAGCGCAGACGGCTTTCCAGTTTAGGTAACGTTCGGCTAACGAGCGTGCAGGACGAGCCCAAGCGTGTCCGTGACCTCATCCGAGATTGGATGAGGGACCGGACAATGCTGGGCTACCGTGTGCTCCTGGTTGAGGACAGTAAGACCGACGCCTACCTTGCCTCGAAGTACATGGCCGAGGTTGGGGTGGAGGTATTGCACATTACCAGTGCGGTAGAAGTCCTCGATGCTATTGATGCCTTCCAGCCTGACCTGATAATTAGCGATCTTCACCTGCCAGAGTGCGAAGGTGATCAGATGGCTCGGATAATCCGCCAGGACCGAGAGGCTACTATGCCGATCATCTTCCTATCAGCCGAAGGCAACAGCGAGAAGCAGCTGATCGCTATTGCTGCGGGTGCAGACGGGTTTATCCGAAAGCCGCTCCACAAAGAGCCCTTCATCAAGGTGCTCAAGTCTACGATCAGGCGCTCTGTCGCACTGCAAAATCGCATGCGCCGCGATCCTCTCACTAACCTACTGAACCGCTCGCAGTTCGATTCCATAATGCGGCGCCTGTCAGAGCGTGGAGAGGTATGCGCCCTGGCGGTCCTTGATATTGACCACTTCAAGAAAGTAAATGACACCCATGGCCACCCTGTCGGCGACCAAGTTATTTGCCATCTGGCGAAAGTCCTAGAGGATGGCGTTCGAAGCACTGACTATGTTGGACGCATGGGCGGTGAAGAATTCGCCCTTCTCATGCCGGCCTGTGATTTAGCTAATGCCGAAGTCGTGCTCAACTGGCTGAGAGAGAGATTCGCGGTGGTGGCAATGTCGGGGGAGGGGGGGGCTGAGTTCTGTTGTACGTTCAGCGGAGGGATGACAACGCTTGGAATGGATGCGAGTGCTGCGTACAAGAAAGCCGATCAGGCCCTATACGATTCTAAAAAGGCGGGGCGGAACCGAGTGACAGTTCGCCCCTAAGCCATTTAAGCAGTCATGCAGGTAGCTTGCGGTTCTTCGTTCGCCGCGTCGGCGGGCTGGCGCTCGGTGGTATGTGCCTGAGCGTGGGGAAAGCTCGACAGGGTAGAGTCGAGGTCCTGGTCAGCCGCATCGCTCGCGACGACTGCGGCACCCTCAAGAGTTACCTCCGGGTGGTCGTCATGAGTGAGCAACGCTTTCAGTAGCACCTCATCGTCGTCAAACCGTGCTACCGGAAACCCTTCTGGCATGGTCACTCGCTCAAGGTGCTGACGAATATCACCGTAGGTGAGCACGCTGCGGGTGCGCATCATTTTCACCAGATCGGCCAGTACCTTGCGATTCTCCAGGCAGGCAGCATAGCAGCGGTCGAAGACATTCTTCCTGAGCATTGCGATGCGTGAGGCCTTGATCTGGGCTTCATGCACGTTGATGGGGGCTGCATTGAAGGTTCGATCAGGTCGTAAGGTCAGATAGTTGCTTGCAAGGTGGTCGAAAGACGTTAGGTCATCTAGCGCGGCCTGACTCGATTTACCAGTAAGTACCTTCTCTGCCGCAGAGCCCATCATCAGCATATGCAGGCGCCAGTAGAGGAAGTCCTCGGTATTGACGAGGTTCGTATTGCTGTACACGCGGGCAACACGTTCGTTGGCGTCCAGCTCCAAGCTGAAAGCGTCATCGAACAGTACATTCGAACCTGCGTAGCCGATTGCGCGACCCGCCTGATGAGTCAGGAGGCGGGTTAGGTCGGCAATCGTCACTTGGAATGCGGGTTGCTGTGGCACCGAAGGCTTAATGCCTGGAACAGCGACCAGGGAGTGGCCCTCCTTTGCATCTTCACCATTCGAGCGCTTGGCTGGGGCTGCAAAGAAGTACCCTATGGCTACGATTGCCAAAGCCACCGCGCCACTGGCAACGATGGTCAGGTTCGAAACCACATACGAGCTGACCGGCTTCCAGGCTACGAAGCAAATGAAGGAAAGACAGGTGATGGCCCAGCTCAGATTGAGCCCGGCCATCATGCCTTTACTGACTGCGTTCGCAACTTCGCCCGTTCTGGCCAGCACAATCTCCCGGATCAGCAGGGCAAGTCCCAAGACCAGAGACAGCAAAATCGCCATGGTGCAGGCGCTCGCCACAAATGCACTCGGCTTGGAGTCGTACCGATACTGGGCTACGACAAACATGGCCAGAAACGCAGCGTTCAGCAAGCAGGCCGTGACCCAGTTTGGGATCAGGCCACCAGCATCTTTCAGATTATGCAGTCCCATAGTCTCACCGATGTGTTAGAGGGCTTCGAGATTGGCCGGAGTGGCGCCTTCGGCAGCAGTGGCTGTTTCAGCCACTGGTTTAGCTTCAACAGCCTGACCCTGCGCGAGTACGGCATCCTGCACTTTGGCAGGCTCAGCGTCGTTCTGAGTCGCCGAGGGTTGCGCTTTCGAAGCTGCTTCAACCTGACCAGTGGGGGGCGTAGCGCTGGGTTTCACTGGCTTGGCCTGCTCACCTTTCGAGGCCCCGTTTTTAGATGCGTCTTTGGTGGAAGCCGCAGGCTTAGCTGTGGGCTTTGCCGCTGCCTTGGCCGGGGTGGAAGCCGAAGCCGCAGCATTGTCACGGCCCTGGTTTTGGCGCTGCTCATTGCCACGCGCTTGAGCACCATTGCTGCGACGATTGCCGCCACGGCTGGAGGCCTCCAGTTCTCGCTCGATCTGTGCCAGCTCGGATTCGAACTGAGCGGTTGCCTGTGCGAATCGGTCCATGGCGCGTCGGCCTGCATCGCGGATTGCAGGTGGCGCCATGGCGATCTGGATTGCGCGCTGCTCGATTCGAGAGACGCGGACGGTGTTCTGACACATACGAGCGCTGTACTCACCAGTGATAGTGATGGTGCGCTGCGGCAGGGTGATATTCGGTTGATTCGACTTCTCAGCCATGTGAGTCATCCTTTGCTGATTATGGGTTGGTTCCGTGGCTCCGCAGCAACGTCCAGGTGCTCACTTCATCGGTGCAGACCTTGAAGAAGTGGGTCAAGTCGCGGCTGTGTTTGAGTAGGGACGCTGTGTCATCAGTGACCACAGCACCCCATACGTCTACCCACACAAGGTGGGCGACTTTGTAAGGCATGTAGCAAACCTCCACATGCCTGTAGTTCGGGTCGCGGAGGTAAACCTTCGCTGCGTAGAGGATCAGTAGAACAATGAGGACCAAGTGAACGATTTGGCGGAATGGGCCTCGTTGAGCTGGTGCGCTTTCAGGCATTCGGTTCTTCCTTGTCTATGGATATGACGTGGCCTGTTCTGCGGCGGACATTGGAAATGGCTTCGTCCAAGCCCATTCCGGCTCGAAGCAATTGTCCAAAAAGCCGACCCGCTTCAAGGCGCAAATCAACCCGCACGCCAAGTAGGGTGGCGTGCTTGTCGAACATGATTCGGGAGGTAGGTGTTAGACACTCGGCTACCGTATGTATGCGGTTGACGGCCTGAACATCCGGCGCAGCGACGTTGTAGAGCGAGCGGAGCATCAACGCGAGGTATTGCCCTGCGTTCATTCGTTTCGCAACCAGTGTGTGAAGCATTCCAGACTGGCCCGAGCTGAGCAGTGCATCTGCGTCATCCATGCCTGCACCCAGAGGGATGATGCTCAACACAATCCCCAGTGACTCACAATTACGAATGGAGGTGATGGCCCCGTTCCAGCCGGCCTGATCACCATCAACCATGTGAGCTACCTCGGTGATGCCCCTGTTCTGGAGGTACAGGGCTTGGGCGCCGTTGATAGAGGCACCGCCCACGGCACAGCCCCATATCTCGGAATGCTGTAGTGCCCACGCATCCATCGTGCCTTCCACGCAGACAAGCACACCGGGCTTTCGCTGGTTGAACAGGTATGGAATGTCCTTCTTGAGCGAGACGGAGAACTTGTACTTCTTGACCTGTTTGCCCCCAGAGCCAACAGGGATACGGCCCCAGAGCCGGTCCTCGCCATCAGGGTGCGGCCAGTAGCCGACTACTCTGCCGGATAACCCAGTTAGCAGGGCTCCCGATTCATCGGCCTCAACGTAGCCACAAGCTAAAGCGTCTTCTTTGGTGAAGCCCAATGCAGTAAGGCGCGTAAGAATTTCTTGAGGTGTCGTGTAGTAGCCAAGCCGCATGGCTGCCATATGCTCAGGGGTATAGCGTCTTGCTTCCTGGAATGCCTTGAGTGCGGCGGCGTTCTCACTGGCCATCTTCTGGGTGATCTGCCAGATGGCTTTGCCAATTCGAATCTCAGCAGCGCCTTCCCGTTTAGCTTGAGCGCCGGACTGATCCCGCTTAGGAGGCTCGACCCTGGCCGCCTCGCAGAGAGTAGAAAAAATCTCGCCATGGTCGTAGCCGCTGAGAAGCATCGCGTCCCAGATGCTGGTCGATTTGCCGCACTCCTTTTTACGTGGGCAGTTGATGAATCCACTGAACGGGAAGTAGAAGGCCTCTTTGGCTTTGCAGGCTGGGCACGTCAGTGGGTAGGAGCCACTGCCAGTGCGCTGTTTGGGATCAAAGCCATCGAGCAGGTTCGCTTGCACTGCATCGAGGCGGGGGAATACCTCGCGGCGTAGGAACTCCGCAGGGGAGAAATCGTTCATCAGCACCTCAGACCGCTGTTTCTTCACTGGGGCACTGCTTACCGAGCAAAGCCTGCACCTCGGCGGTAGACCAGCCGAGTTGGTTGAGCACAGCCTTCATCTTCTTCTGAATGCTCTGCCTGTAGCGCGAAACCATCTTTGGGGTGGTGCCGACCTCCAAAGCAACCATTGAGCGATCCTGGTAGTTCAAAAGCAGGTTCCGCAGCACGTCTACCTCCCTGTTGGTCAGGTAGTGGCGAAACCGCTCGATCAGAAGGTGGACCATTTGGACATGTTCCTCTGGTACGAACTGGGATTCGGAGAGGAACTGGGGCTGATAATTTGCTTGAGCCTCCAGATAGCTGTTCACGTCAGCTATGTAAGGAAGCATCAACGAATGCGCCGCTGGGAGGTAGGAGTCGTCAGCGTCATCGGGGGTGCGGGAGACTTCCTCTATATAGATGAGGTCGCCAGGGCTTACCTGCCCGAAAACCTGCTCAGCAAGTCGGCAGCGGATCAGGCGACGAAGGCTCCCGTAGATAAATCGATCACGGTTCTCTGGCTCGACCGACGATGCGCAGTTGGCAAGGATGCCGGGGAGCGCGTCATGCAGCATCGGGTAGATTTCATGCAGCAGCTCATCGTTGCTCATCTGCGCTAGGCCGAACTTCCGGTATCGGCCAAGGGCATCCCTGGCCGACATGATTAGGAAGCCGCGTGCTTTGTCAGAGGTCAGGATCACCCACGGGTTAAGTCCCCGTAGCTCCTGCTCAGTAAGCTCTGCCAACCATGTTGTGCGGTGTTCCACGGCGTGCCTCCTACCAGCATCCGTCGATTGGAACGGCCTTGGCCGCTCCCCCCTTCTGTCATTCGTGGTGGGGTCTTCTGCCCCGTTGACGCCATTGGCGTTCAGTCCTGTCGATTCTTGGGATATGGGAAATGGCGTGCAACTCAACCCGGTGCATTTACATGCGCTTGCGGGCAGTCGGGTAGACAAGGTGGTGCTGACGTGTGTGAAAAGGGTTCGAGTGTGTAGTGGGAGGGGGAGGGTCGTTATAAAGGTGTTATCGAAATCAGAGCCGAGGGCAATCACGATGAATACGAACAACGCGCACCCGTCACCCAAGGAGATTCTGGAGGCGTTTCACGCGAAGGTCGCTGGGCGCCTGCACGCGTTCATTAAAGAGACGCATCAAGGACGGCCAGCAGTGAGCTGTCTCTGGAATGAGACTCCCAACAACACTCTCAAGGACGTTGTTTTCGTGGGCGAGGATGGGTTCGATGCCTTGGCTGTCGTTCGGGCTACCAACAAAAGCATGAAGGCCAGCGAGCACGTCGTTGGAATGCTCGTTGAGATGTATACAGCGCAGCACAAGCGTGAGGTGGGTGTGGAGGTTGAGTTCTAGCGCTCGCCTCGCACCTCCGTAGGAGCCGGCCATAAGCCGGCTTTTTTATTGCTCGCGGGTACTGGAGGTGGAATCTGGGGTGGGGAGGGGAGAAGTACGCACAATAATTATATTAGATGGTGTTTTAGGTCGATTAACTGGTCTGTACGTGCATTGTGGGTGCGTGGGTCGTTGATGCTGCTGGCACCTTATCAATTATTCTATAGCGGTAGGATTTAGCGTAGCTATCTGGTCAGTGGCATGGGAAGGTTAGCTGGTGCAATCCGGCGAGTTTTGGCGCAGTCCAGCCAATTATTATAGCGGCGATATATATCCATATTTTCTGGTCTGTTCTTGCGTTTCACTGCTTATTCATTGGGTGCGGTGCAAATCATCCAGGCTCATTTCGGCGAGGCCCCCCTGCGTAATCGACCCTCTTTCAGGCTGAACTGCGGCATCGAGCCACTGCCCGGCTTTTCATCTATTGATGGAGGGCGCGGGTGGCTGGGCGAATTTATCCGTGTCGTCGAATGAAATCCCGCTTTCAATGGTCGCACTAGGATTCTGTGGGCTAGTCGATGCGTTGCGCTGACAAATAGTGTCCCGGTGAGGCATCCAGTGGATTAAAGCTGGAATTAGAAGTGCGGCGGCGCCTTCCAGTCGGGCTCCGAGTGATATACAGATAAATCTAAGGTGCTTTCAAGTGCCGAGCCAGATGGCGGCGGTGCTAGCACGGCAATCCGCAGTGGATTCTCAGTGGTTTTTGGGGTGATGGAACAGGTAATCCAGTTCTTCCGTAGAGAGGATTTAGCGAGGGGCAAGGATTATCTAGCGCCGCCTACATGCAGGCTTGGGTTCTATCGATGGTGTGCAGGTGTAGATCAGTAGAGCCGCGACGGTGCGCAAGATGAGGGCGGTTCATTTCTGATGGCTTGGTGCGGGTGGCTAGAAGAAAAACTAGGGCACGCCACCAACTTTCCGGGTTGGCATGGGGGCTTTCTGCTTTTTGGCAAAGACTATTGCCCTCTATGAAAACCACATGAGTTTCCGTCTGTTCTGGCAGCGATGAGTAACGGCAACGGGTTCGGATGCAACGTAGGTGCTATCTCAGGACAATCTGCTGTATCCAACCAGACATGCCGCTTCAATGACCCGTGAAATCAATCCGAACAAGTACGAGAAAGCTGAGTATCTGGCTCAGTTAGATGCGGCCAGGACTCGGCTGCTGGCTACACGGACGCTAATCCTTGACTGGGTGAATCGTCTGGATGAGCACGCAGCGGCAGCCTTCATCAAAATCGAACCCTTGGTTTCTCTGTTCCCACGCAAGCTGCCAGAAGGTAGCTATCGAATCGTCTTCGAGATTCATACAACTCCCAAGCGATACGGCGCGCTTGGAGTATCACTGCGCACCGACACAATGAGGACGGACCTATCAAAGGTCGGCCCATCTGGAGTCGCAAAGGTTCTTGGCTCGCATTGCGGTTCAGTTGAGGCCAAAAGCCATGCTCTAGCGTTTCAGGCGTTCGATCAGTTCAACGAAAGAGTCGCGTCACTCCGGCCTTTTGGTGTCGAGCTGGAGTCGTTGCCTGTTGGCGGGCCTGTACTCCCTCGTTGGTTTGAAGCTCTGCATGCTTATGGATTGAAATGCCGCCCAGTCCTTGCGGCAGCATTCGACCGATTCCTTGAGCTGTCTCGCCAACTGGACGAGGCAATGTTCGAGTTCAACTCGACCATGGGTCCGGTTCGCTATAGATCGATTCGTTGTACTTACACCATTGATGATTTCGACCTGCTGGGTCCCGCGAGCCCATCCCTCAAGGTGGTCACAAGCATCAACCCTCATACGCGCCGACGCCGTTACAACCAGATGGTTGATTTCAAGAAGGCGTTGAAGAAAAAGCGAATCGGTCAGAAGCTGCGGCGCGAGCTGGGGCGTGAGCCTGACAAGCTGGAGGTTCAGCAAGCAATAAAGGCTCTCAGACCAAGGCAGGAAACTGCCTGGATCACTAAGGATGTGATCAAGGCTTGCTACCTCGGCAGGTCGATCAACGATGTATTTGAAGCTCAAGAAAAACTGGTAGCCGTTATGCAGTCCTGGACCGCTTTGCGGGCGCAGTTGCAAGCACTACTTCCTAAGAAGGGGAAACCATGACCAACACTACGAACGAACAATCCC
The DNA here is from genome assembly GCF_002197815.1 of Pseudomonas oleovorans subsp. oleovorans. Lineage (GTDB taxonomy): Bacteria > Pseudomonadota > Gammaproteobacteria > Pseudomonadales > Pseudomonadaceae > Aquipseudomonas > Aquipseudomonas oleovorans. The sequence goes on along the minus strand of NZ_NIUB01000028.1, from coordinate 56,243 downwards.
TGATTGCCATTGATCTGGGGAACGGGACCACCTCCTACATCGCCGGAAACGGCAAGCAAGGGAGCTTCCCTTCGCTCGTCACACCTTATAAAGACACCAGCGGGCTTGGATTGGGCTTCGCGAAGGAAGGCTTCACTACCAAAGATGGCAAAAGCTTTCTTGTCGGCGAGAGCTGTCGCGATGAGGGAGCCCCTTCGCGCAGCACAGATTCGTCGTTCTACTCATCCAGCACGATCCACATTCTTCTGCTCAAGGTCCTCCATGAATGTGACATCAAGAATCCAGTGATCGTGACCGGGCTCCCCACCGAGTTCTATGAAAAGGAGGTTCAGAAGTTCGAGGAAAACATCCGTCGCTGGGCAAAAGGTGAAGGGTTCCAGGTGAAAGCTGTAAAGGTTGTGCCCCAGTGGGCAGGCCCATGGTTTGATGATCAGCTGGAGAACGAGAGCGGCGAGCGCATTCCTCTCGATCTAGTCCTCAAGGGTAAGTGGGGCATTATCGACATTGGGCAAGGGACCACCGATGTTGGCCAGTTCAACAATGGGCGCGTCTCGGACAAGCGCCATGGTGAATCGAAGGGTGTATCGGATATTCACAAGGCGATATTCACGACCTTGAAAACCAAGCCAGAGTCCCTGGTCGCTGAGGGTAAAAAGACTGCCTTGATCCCCAAGGAATTCACGCTGGACAAGCAGACCACGGAATACACCATTGACCAGTGGATTCGTGATGGTTACATCCCGTGGCGGGGACAGAAGCTGGACATGAAAGGAATCAGCTCTCCAGCTAGGAACGAGTTTGCCAAAGACGTTCTGCCGCGCTGCATTGAGAAAGTATGGGGCTCAACTGATTTCCTCGCAGGCATGATCTTGGCCGGAGGTGGAGCAAGCGTGCTCGGCCTGGATGTGTTCAAGCAACACATCCACTGCCCGATCTATCAGGCGAAAACACCTGAGCTGAGCATCGTGCGTGGCTTTTACCGTTACGCCAAAACTCAAATCCTGCCGATGATTGACCAATGAAAGATGTAGTTCAGATCAAAGCCGAGCTGTTCGAAGGGCAGCACGACGCGCTGATAGCGTTCTACGAAACCTATCCTAGGCTTTTCGTGAACAAGCTGCTGTTGCGCTTGTGCGAGGCCTTCATGCCTACCTACAAACCCAATCTCTCGTTTTTTCGTCCCCATCCGGCTACGCCGGGCGCGAAGTCCCGAAAGATTGCGATCAGGGTCGATAAGGACCTTTGTCCAATGTTTTGGCAGTTCTACAAAGAGCTGCCGTATGGGTCCCGAGTGCTAGTCGCCATCAACCTCATGAACCACTACGTCCAAATGGTTGAAGGCGATAGGCAGATGCTTGAGCAAGTTTACTGGAAGGGGACGATGGAAGACCTCCCAGCCGTTGCTTCCGTTCAGGAGGCTCAACGTGAAGCTCAGCCGCTTGAGCCCTTAGCAGAAGGGAATCTACAAGCAGTACCACCTGACAACTCGTCCTCGGATGATGACGCTGCTCTCGCGCCTTCCCCGACCATCGACCCTTTATCAGCAGTCCATGTCGGGCTTTGACAGGAAGCCGTTGTTCATACAACCCTGAGCAACGGCTCCTATCCTCCGCCAACTCAAACATCCCCAATCCAAAAGTGGGTTAGCCCGTCTGAATGAGTCAGCTCTAGCTGCACTAAATCACCCCACTGGTGGAATGAATGGATCAGCGCAGCAAGCTCTGTTTCATTTCCATGAGCGACCAAAAGCGGGGCCGGTGTAGCCGCAGCTAGAATCTGTTGGGCAGTCATCCTTGATGGATCAATACGAAAAGTGATCCTAGATGGTGCAGCTTTGGCAGCAGCCACCAGGGCGAGAGCCAATTCATCGCAGTCCGCAGCCCTGATCATTGCCGATGCACCCAATAGCAGCCGCCGCTGGAGCATGAAATCTCGAAGTGATCGAATCGCTTGGCCATCCAGCTGGTGGCAATTCGAATCGAACAGATGTTGTCCGAGAGTAACGGTGGAAGTGATGTGCTCGTATCGATGAGCTTGACCGAGAAGAAACTGGCGCTGGGTCCCATCGGAACGAGGACGAACCTGAAAACCGTACCTGGAGCCTCGATAAGAAGGCAGCCGACCATTTCTTGGAAGTCGGCCAGGGCGACGTTGTGGTAGCTGCGATGGTTGGCTAACTGAAAGGCCATGCGGCGAATGAAAGGATTGGAAGGCTCGGGCCACTCAGGTTCAAGCTGATCAGCTTCGAAGGATAGCTTATCGAGGCCAGCCCAAAAGCCGTCCTCTGGCTGATAGAACAGGTCATTGTCCATCGTCGCGAATCCTGTATTCATACGAGAGCAGCCTTCCGGTAGACCTTGGTATTCGAAATCCAGCCCGGCTGAGCGTACTGGGTAATATCGTGCGACCACCTACTGGAATGTAACTCTGGGACATACCTGCTGATAAAGGGAATCTGCTGAACACCCACAACACACAAAGCGCTGGCAATCTGTTCACGGCCATCAGAAGCAGCAATCGGCAGTTCGTCGTAAAGCAAGATCATTTCCATGATCTGCGAATCATCAGCGTAGTCGGGTGAGGGGGGCACAAAAACGAACGGCGACTGAGGTAGCCTGCGTGTCTCGCTGATCGCCTGGGCCGGCGTACCTACTAGGTGAGGTCGGGGAACAAACCTGATTTCGTTGATTGCGTCCTCAACGGTCTTAGTCCAAGGGAAAGGGTGGGCAAGCTCATCGGCAGCCGAGGCAATCGAGGCTGCCCCAGGTATAAGCGCATCAGGAAACATTCCCAGCTCTAGCCGAATTAGATTCCCAGCAGCATCAAGGCTGTAACTGAAATGAATCATTTGCCGTCGCCCAGCCCAATCTGGTCACGGAAGTTGGCGTCGAGCTTGTTCCAGTACGGCTCCGTGTACAAAGACTTGTAGTTAGCAGTGACGATTTGAGGAATGGTGAGGTTGTCTCCATCGAGCTTGAGGTGATGGATCAAGCTGTTGATGGGCCAGTTAGCACCACGAACGTTGAAAGCGCCCAGGTTGGAAAAATAGGCATCAACAACGTTGCCCTGTGGATCAACGATGAACCAGTGACGCGCCCAGTGATCCCAATAATTGCCGGCCACATCATCGAACCCTTCGATGCGCTGGAACTCAGTAGCCGCGATGTAGTCATTGCCTTGCTTCTTCGCAAAGGGAAGGTAAGGCTTTAGCCATTGGTCGTAGCGCATAGAGGAACCATTCCCCCCCAGTCTGGTGGCAGGGGAATAGATGTAGTAGTCAACCTGTGGGCCGTGAGGTTTCAAGAACAGAGGGATGAAGTTATCCGGCACAGAGTCAAGGGACTCAACATATGGGCTCCCAGGATTCCGGTCGTACTGGAGCCATGCGACCTTCACGGTCGCTGATAGGCCATTGTCACGAAGGAACTGTTTGACACGTTGTACTGCCACCGCATCAGTAGCTAGGCGCTCAGTGATCGGATCACCGCCATCAGTCCATCCTGGCGACGCCATGTACACTACCCACTCAGGACGGTGTGTGTACGGCTGAGGGGCAATATTCTCCTTGAAAGTCCCGAATGTCTTGAAAACAGTCTGCCCTTTACCAGGGAAGGTCATTGGCAAAACGTTGACCTTTGATGGCTCGTAGGTAGCTTCTGTTAGGCCGGCTGCATTTTTGGACTCGTCCTTGCAGCCAGCCGAGGCAACGGCAAAGGCGGCAAGCAGGGTAGTGATGATGATTTTTTTCATGTGATCCTCCGTTGCTGTCTTTATAACGGCTCAGCATTTGGAATCAATAAGAAAGGCCCCGTAGGGCCTTTTGTGTTACTCGGAAGGTTTGGGCGGCTGTGGTGGAACAAGTGGGTTTCCGCCTCCGCCACCTCCACCAGATGGCTTGTCGCCGGTCGGTTTTGTACCGCCAGTCGATTTGCCGCCAGAGCCTGATCCACTACCAGAGCCCCCTTGCTGTCCCTGTCCGAGATTGCCCCTTCTATTCTGCGCTCCGCCACCGGCATTGGCGATCTGAGAAACTTGCTGGCTGATTGCAGACACCGTTTGGTTGAGTGCCTTAGTCGCTCCGCCAGCTTTGGTCGCCGCAGCCATTCTTGCACCACGACCGAGAACGCCTGTGACCAGTGAGGCGACAGCGCCTACCATAGCCGCGCCTCGGGCAGCTGCTTGCGTGCCTGCCGCACCGGGATTGAAGCTGGTGATAGCACGTACATCATCCCACAGAATGAATTTCGCGATAGCAACCTCGGCAATCGTAATAACAGTGTAGATGATTGACTCTGCGCTCATAACACTGATCGAGGAAGCCACGTCAACACCACCAGGGTCAAAAGTGTTGGTGATTGCTTGAAAGCCTTTGTTATAGGCAATTAAGTTGGCAGACAGCGACAAAAGAAGATTGTTGATGAATACCACGATGAAGGGGAAAGCCATAAGTTTGAAAAACGATACTAGAACCTTATGACCGAAAATTACCGAAACCACAGCAAATACAGGGAAGGTCAGCAACAAGAGCGCTACGATCATGGCCATGCTTGAAATCATTGTAGGAATCTTATATTCAAGCATCCATTTATCGTATTTGCTGCTGATTTCGGCAGCACCCTGATAGATGGTATCACCGAATGCTTCGACCAGTGATTCATCATATTTTTCTGTACTGCCAGCCTGCTGGAGTTCCTTGTTCATCGCGTCATTGATGCCCCTGCGTACAGCGTTAGCAGCCGACAATGAAACGTATGCTTGAGCAAGCTCTAGATTTTCGTAGCCAGGAACGCCTTTGGCGCCAGTACGAAGACTTTTCATAGTCTCGTTTGCAATTAGATAAAGGTCATAGCAGTTTTTAGGGTAAAAAACGTAGTCACCTTGAGTGTTAGGCTCAGTAGCCGTGGCGCCAATAGGCAGCATCTTCTGAAAGTCGCTGCCAGAGGATGAGACGGACTTGAAGGCATCAGAGCTTGACTCGTCTGATGCTCCATTGTTGGAAAGTTTGTTTTTGTAGTAGTTGCTTGTTGGTATTCGATAGCCTTTAGTTCCGTCAATTTGGCTATTGGCTGGAGGTAAATTTTTGAGGTAGCTAACAGCTTCGGTCCGTCGATTGTTGAGCTTGTTAGCCTCGATAGTCGTTAAGACAATAGGACTCAACTTGGTGAAGTCAAGAGTCTTCATCGCAAGCGTTTGCCAGTCAAAATTGTCATTGTTTGCACGCGCAGTGTACTGTCCTAGCGTAGTAGCGTCTCCAACCTCCATGCCGAGGGTATTGGCGCCAATACCTACGCTCCGAAGGATAGCTTTATCCTTATCGGAAGTAGCTTGTTTCAGCGCTTCTGAACCACATTGCTGCTGGAAGTCAAGGACTGCTGCGCGCCCCTCACCATTTAGGAACTTTTCAGCAAATATTTCAGCCTTATCGTTGTAGGCCATAGCAAGCGCCTCCCTGCTAGGCCCACCACCGTTCACGGCACCACTTACTGTAGCTTTCCAGCTAGCGGCCACGATGTTGTCAAAGACATTAGTGATCGTTCCCGCTACCACAAACGAATAATAGCCACCTACAGACAGTTCAGTACCTGCTGCACGTCCAAGGTGCTTGGTGTTCGTAGTCGGGCTAACCAGGAACCCGGCAACAAAGACCATCCCAAGAACAGCTATACCAGTGAGCAACTTGTCAACTGGAGACTTGAGAAAACAAACAGCAGCCCACGCCAGCCCAACTGAATATAGTATTCCAACGGCACCTTGCCTGAAATACGGGGCCATAAAGGCCATGTTGTGGAAGTAATACTGGTACAGGGATTCGAAATTCCCTACCAGTAGTTTCAAGTACATCCATTCTAGAAAGTCAGTTTCCATTTCTATTCGCTCAAGAAGCGTGGACGAGTTCGTTGCGCTTGAGGTCCCAATTGATTTCTTGGGTCAGATTGTCAAGCTCAGACTTCAAAGACTCGATAGAGTGTACGTATTGACGCTTTCTCAGGTCTGACAACACCTGATCGTCTGGCTGGTTTTGGATGCCAGTCAGAACAGCGATTTCAAGTGTATTGACGACATTGTTGAGGTCTTTCAAAGCGATCAGCTGCGCAAGGTTCTGAATCATTGCAAGACCCTGCGCTTGGTTTTGCCGATCAGATTCAGAGTTCATCAGTTTAGCTAGTTTACGATGTTGCATTCGTGTAATGGCGACGCCAGTACGGTTGTAAATAGCTTTGAAGCCGGCAGAATTCACGAAAGTATCTTCGTCGGCTGACATAACCTCTGTGATCCACCCTTCATATGAAACAACTAGGTCAGCGGCGTATTTGCGGAGGGTCATCGTGCGTGGAATGACACCGCTCTCGCCGTTATCACTTATCTTATAGTCTGGTAGAAGGGGGCCGTAATTTTTAATATCGTCACAAGGAATGCCGCTAGCGGCAAGAATCATTGTGCGTAGCCCCTCGCTATCAATGTTAGAGCAGGCCTTAGCTCTTACACCATTGTTGGTGCTGCCCGGAGTATTTCCGTTAGAGCCTGAACCGCTACCGCTTGAACCATTGCCCCCAGTATTGAAGCTAACAAGCCCGCCAGTTGCGCTTGATACTTTTCCAAGATATTGGCTACTGCGCTCGGTTACTTTCTGCTTGGTATCTTTCATGACTCCAGCAACATTAGAAAGAAGACCGTCGTCAGACATACACTCTGGGTCTTTGTAGCCTGCCTCGGCTGTGCAACGAGCTTCGGCCATTGCCTGAACCTTTTCCTCGGCAGCTTTATCTGCAATTGCACGAACGCCAGAACAACTCATGTTTGTCAGATCAAGACCAAACTGTCCGACATTATTAAGCTCATCAATGACGGCTTTCACAGTAGGCTGGGAATACGCAAGATACATAATCGCCAAGGTCGGAGCATTCTGGATGAAGGCTTCAACCATCTGTTGATACTGTGCCAGTTGACCGTCGATTACCCCGCCCAGGTTGATCCCATCGCAGCCAACCCCTACCTGAGTGGAGCCGTAACCGCTCAAAGCTGTCGTCCTGTCAGGGAAATAAGGTGTGTAAGAATTGAACTGCTTGCCTGTTCCTTCTATCAGTGCGCCGGCTCCGCTGACCACCTTGCCGCCGTAGGTGGTCACGTTTTCCATGCTCATTGCCCATGGAGAGTTAGATGGATCACTGGCATACGGGTCTTGAATTTTGGGCTCAGAACTGGCGATCAGGCTATCTTCGAGCGCAAATGTCGGAGCAGCCACCGAGAATGTGCATGCGGCGAAAATGGATACGGCAATCTTGTTCATTTTCATGTCAATACGTCTCACTTCTTGGCCGTAATAATGTGGCTGATCCCTTGCAGTCGTTCTTCGAGCTGGACGATGCTTCTAACGCCGGGTAGGGGTTCACGCTGCTTCATAGCTAGGTTGTCAATCCAAGTGGTCGGCCATTTATCTACACCTGCCTTCAAAGCGTTACGTGCCTCAAGCGGGTTTAGGATGCGACCTTTAAGGCCTCGATCAGTAACTTTTGATTTGAAGCCGTCTGGATTATCGTCGAACTGAAAAACAGTAATCTTTAATGCAGGATAACGCTCTTGGAGTTTAGCCATGGTTGAAAGCTGAACCTCACACGCGCCGCACATACTATGAACGAAGACTGAAACAGCGAGCGCAGACGTATTAATTGCTTTAGGCGAATCGAATTGCTGCTTTGCTTTTTCAAGGCCAATAATGTTGTCAAGAGGCCCTGCATCCCACATTGCGGATTGATAGAGGCTTGCGGACTTTTTGTACTCTCCCCAGGTTTGGTCCATGTATTTCACAGCAGCCATGGCTGCTTCTGGTGTCTGCTCCAGTTGGAGCCGAATCATTGCTGATGGGGTCCCTGGTACAAAGTTAAATTCAAGGCCAGACGCATTAGTGACGCGAATAGGCGCAGTGGGATTTTTCTTTGCCTGCTTGTTCACTTCCGTGCAGTTCTTCATCCACTGCATATTCTGGCAGTCCATGATATTTGGCAGTTTTGCCAGTTCTTCATTTTCCTTTTTTGACTGATAGTCAGCCATCGTCTGCATAGCGCCCGCCATTGCCCTAGCAAGAATGTCCTCTGTTGTAGCGCTGTTTGAGACAGCAAAAGGAGCATTAAAGATTACTCCCCCAGCCAAGAATGCGATTCCGATCTTGAAGGTAGATTTCATTGCTAACCTCGTATTAAAGCATGCTGGAAATGGTAGACGTAAGAGACGAGAAATCGTCAATGATCTTTGGCTGTCCGCTTGGCGGTAGCACGACGAAAGAAGGTAGTTTTCTAACCCCGTGTTGTTTTGCTAAGTTACCTTTGAAGTCAGGTGTAAATCCATTCGGGGGCAGAACTGATCCGCCAGTAGGAGGGGTGTCTGGTTTCCAGGTTTCTGGCCGTATTACTACAAAGAATTTAGTCCGTATCTTATTGCCAAACTGACGCTCTAGAGATTGAGCTGAACTATAAAGGCGCTCAGCTGTTGAATCGGTTCGCTCCAAGAAGACAAGTACGTCTATTCGAGGTATGTCGGCAGACTCGATTGCATTGTCGGTGAATCGAAGAACCTCGGCTTTGTACTTCTCCAATTGTGCGTTTACAGTTGCTATATCAGCTTGGCTAGGCAAACCATTTGTGCCAGCTATGGTGGGAAGGGCGCCGCTTACTTGCTGCTCAAACATTGCTTTGGCTCTTGGCAGCATTGCTTTAGCTCCTTCGTGCCCTTTAGCCGCAGCAACGGTGAAGAATTTAATTGCGCGTTCCAGGTTGTCGCCATATTCAGGTGAGCGCACCATCATTTCGCCGAGATAAAACATTGACTGAACTTCACCCGACTGAGCTAGTGGGAATAGAATTTCCCAAGCTTTCTCTTTATCACCGCTGCGCATAGCGGCAAGGCCTGCTTTCAGTTGATCTGCCGGTAGGCCAGAACTTTGCTCAGCAGCACTTACAGTATTTGTAGAAAGAAATGTACTAATAATTAGCAAGAACAGAATGCGCACGGGCTTTCTCTCTCTGGTAGATGGGGAGTAGTGCTTTCATGTAGACAGCCCGGACGGAGGGTGTCTTTGAGTGGTAGTCGCCAGCAGCCTCAATATCTGATTTGCCTCTACTTTTGTGTCTGGCCACTTCGGATGCTGCGTATGATAGGTTGTAAGCTGGATCGAACCACTGCTGTACCCTAGCCTTGCTGACGCCATGGAATCTGTAATTTACCTGAGCAATACCAATATCTGTGTTTATTACCCATAGCTGCCGAACACGTCCCTGGCCTGATTTGAGTTCCTTTAGGTTGTCGTTCCGCACAGTAATTGGCTGCATCCCTGCCTTTACCTGAGCGGCCTTGTAGCTATTCATAAATGCAATAGCATCTTGCCTGTTTGAGAAAAACTGCCGTACCGTCTTGCCTTTTAATGGTTTTACTTTGGCCATCCATGGGTTCTTGCTTATTTGCCAAAGTGCCCATACCGCTTCATTTTTACTTTGAAAGTAGAAACCTTCACCATCACAGTTAAAGGTCCAAGGATGCTTACCTGACTCCTTTTGAGCCAGGGCGCGAAGAACAATTGGATCAATTCCTTTGCTCCGCGCTGCGGCATCGATGAGGGAGTCATATTGACTTGCCCAGGTGCATTGCGAAAATAGGATCGCTATTACTGCAATAGCGCGCATCAGAATAAATCCTCGATTGTCGAGAACCTGTGCTTCCTTAGCCAGGCCACTGCGCAATTGCGTCGATAGGCAGTGGCTTCTAATCTGCGGAACAGGGGAGGGTGGGGGTTATAGTGCTTGGTCCCCAGTATCTTATGAAGCCCTTCGTGAAAAAGTACGTAGCAGAGCACGTATCTAGGGGCTTTGTAACCAATGCTCGAAAGAGCAGGGGACACTAGAATTTCTTCAACATCGTTCCGAATTTCGATGCTCGCAACTGCTGGAGCAATGGACTCCGGGTCGTTGTGCCATATCTGTTGCGAAGTATTGAACCAAATTGGCTCTTTCAAGTGGCGGAGCGTACTGATATAGAGGCTATTTATATGCCTCAGCTCGTACTGACAGAATGGCTTGAGTAGTTTCTTTGCCTTGTCCCAGTCACGCTCTGCATAAGCCTGTATGGCCTGTGCTATCAGTGCCTGTTCACTTTCGGGCAGGTGTTTCAATTCCTCAGCTGGGTCGCGAGGCTCAACGGCGCTGGGATAATCCCAGCGCGCATTGACTTCTAACTTATTGCTAAAGCGTTCTTTGTTAATTACCGCCAGACATTGCTGCAACAGGAGGTTATCTTTCTCTGTTGGCTGAATCTTTAACGTCTGTTTAACCTGCGGCACAGCCATTGGGTGAACTCCAGAACTTGTGAACTACATCGCCTTTGGCGTTCTGTAGATCAAGTCGGTCCCCAACGATGTTGACTCGAAGCCCCTCTATGAAATCGCCTTGGCCTACCATGTCTTCTGCACCACGGTGGGTGATGAAGGCATGCGGGACGCATGTGGTGCAATTCCTGGCCGCTTGGGCTACCGCAGTCACGCAAATGCGTGGTCTTGCGATAGCTTTCGGCGCAGAGGCGACTCGATTCGTCGAGTGCGAGCGCTGTGCAGCGGTGGTCTGCTTTGCGGGCTGAGTTTTTGTGGTTTTGGCGCTCGGACTCGGGCGACTGGTTAGCTTCGCCACTTCGTCTTTCGCCTTGGCAAGGTCAGTCTTGAGCTTGCCCACCTCGTTCTCCAACTCACCAATCCGACCATCCTTCTCTGCCAATTTGGCATTGAGGTTGGCTACGTCAGCATTCGCGCCCTGATCTTTCAGTTCGCCAGAACTACTATCCGCATTTTTGATCTGGGTGCCACTCAACTCGGTGGACTTACTATTAGGTGCATCAAACGGGTTCGCATCCGAGGCGCCGATCAGGCCCAAGTCGGCTTCGACGTTCAGGGTTGGCTCAGCCTTTACCTCATTCGCACCAGTGACTTGCAGCGCAGCGGCAGGCTCAGTTTTCACTTTGCCCGTGAATGGATCGAGGATTTCGTTTCCGTCATCCCCAAGTCTGGTGAGCTGTTCGTCGAGGTCCGCTGTCAGCAGGTCAGTGCCAATTGGATCATTTGCAGCATCCTTGCCTCCCTCCGCTGGTACACCGAATCCAAGCTCATCAAGCGAGCTTGTGCTGGATGTGGTCTGGATCGGTGATTCATCATCCGCAGGACCAGCTAAATCGAATGTCGGCCCGTCCACTTCCTCGCCCGCAGGCACTTCCAGTTGTCCCTGGTTCTGAGCCTGTTCGCTACCTGCTTGCTCAGTCGGCATCGGTGCGGGTGACTGGAATTGCCAGTAAATGCCAGCGATAGCCATGGCGCCAAGCACCAACAGCTTCTGCTTGTTATCAAGCCCTTTGGGTTTCGGCTTTTGTTCCTGGGGTTCCATTTCGATGATGAGCGCATCATCGATTTCGTCTTCTGGGACAGCCGAAATACGATCTTTCTCGGTGCGGCTTTCAGCAGCCAAAGCCTCGTCCATTGTTTCGTCGGGAGCACCGATGCTTTCGTTCTCGGGAGTCGAGGAACCTTTCTTGCCTTCTGCTTTGTCCTTGGCGTCTTGGTTCATGCGAGACAATCCGTCACGAATCCGCGAGCCAAGGTTCCCAAGCATGTTCGTTTTGTCACTCATTCGTTCGCTCCTAGAGCCGGCAGAAAGGTCGGCGCTTCTTCAATCCAGCGGCCAGGTGCAATCTGGACGCATTCTTCGTGTGTCGGGACCAGCATTCCGTTGATCACTCGGCCTGGAATTTCAACGCCGCATTGGATGATTGGCGCTTCCCAGGTGAATCGGTCGCGTGCTCTCATCTTCCCTTTCATATCAATGAGTACGTCCTGTACCCCTTTTTCGTATGCCTGACGCTCAAGAACCGTTTGCGGGGCAACAATTTTTTCTTTCTTGGCGGCCTTGGCCTCATCGACGATGCTTTCTCTCGGCTCGTATTTGGAGGCGCAACCGGCCAGAAGGATGGCGGTTGCAGTTGTGAGTGCGGCACTACGCAGCGTCTTGGACATGGAATCTGGCTCCGTAAGGGTATTCATCTGCTAGTTCGACGATGGCTCGTTGACGTGCTAGCTGCTCGTCAATGCCTTGTTTCTTGATGAGTTCTTGAGTTCTCTGTTCTCGCAGCACGTAGTCCTCCGGCGCGGACGATGCGATCCAGAGTGATACCGAGCTTGCGAATAGTCGGAAGACTCCCGAGTAATAGAGCCCCTGTTCGGTTCGCATCCGATAAAAGACTTCGGAGTAGAGCGGCGGAAGTGATGCCAGCGACCGCCACAACTCAATTTCCTCATCTGAGAAGCTGAGTTCACTTTTTGCGAGCTTGTAGTCCGACTCCGAGCAGGCAAGAAAGAAGTAATGCGAGGTGTTCTCCAGGATGCCATCCTGCTGATCCCCAGAGCCGTTTGCCTCCGCGTTGAGGATTCGCACAAAGTCTTTGACTGTCTGACTAATGAGTAGACACCCAGCTTTGTATTTCCGCATTTCCCGGTAAAAACCGGCCAAGGCAGCGGCTGCGGTGGGGGAGGACAGTGTTGCCCACGCTTCGTCCACTGCAATCAGCTTCTTCCTGTCCTTGTCGAGCTTGAACTTGCAGTACATGTCGATTTGGCGGAACAGCGCGAGCGTGACGATTGGTAGAGCGTCAGATTTCGCCATACGCTGTGTTTCAAGTACGGTGAAATCATTGTCCCAATCAACCTGTAATTTCCCGTCGAAAATTGCAGCATATGGGCCATTGCCATAAAACAAGGTCAGCCGTTCTACCAAGTCTTCACCAGACAGGTCGGTGAAGTTTGTCTTGGCGAGCTTAGGCATGAAGTCGCTCATGATCGGCTCATCGAACGGCCTTGTTTCTACCCACTCGCTAAAAAACTCCGAAAGGGCGGTATAGAGAAGCGGTCGCGATTTGGTATGCACCGCAGCATTGGCGTCGCCATTGCCGGTAGTCATTGCCATGACCAGCAGGTCAGCAATGAACATAGTCTCGTCGCTTTTCGGTACAAGATTCTTCCCGTCCTCATCTTTGCTGAGATAGAACGGGTTGATGCAGATTGGATAGATAGTGCGGCCTGTCGTTTTATCGACATATGGCTCAGTCGCGAGGCGAATATAGTTACCACCAAGCACGATGCAGAGTGATTCGTAGCTATCACCCTTATCAATGATCCAGACCTTGGGTCGGTACTTGACCCTTGTGCCCATCAGGATGTTGTTGAAAGCGAACGACTTACCACTACCAGTTGTACCAACGATCAGCGAGTGGGCTGTAACAACCAAGTTGCCGAAAAGGTCAAGGTAAATTGGCTGGCCAAGGCGATTGTTCATGATCAGGCCAGGGTCAGGCACACCCTGGTACTCCATGAAAATCGGGCACATATGCGAAAGACTTTCAGTGAGGTGAGGGGTGTCCCGGCGCAGCAAGGATCGGCTTTTTTCTACATAGTTCAGCGGAAAGGCGGTGCGAACCGCTGCGTCACCGCGCATCTTCTCCGCAGAGCCAATTCGCCAGAATAGCGACTCAAGCTGCTCAGTTTGAGTTTCGAGTTTTTCACTATCAAAACCCATCAAGCACACATGAATGGATGTGTCAAAAAACTGCTCACGACCTACCACGTTCTCGCTGGAGGTTTTGCCCTTCACTGCATCCAGGTCGTCTTCCTGTTGTTGCAGTGTCAGCTTGTCCCCAAGGCGCATTCCTTTTTTGGAGGCGATCAACTTGCCTCGCGCCGCAAGTCGTGCCGTGACCTTAGCCTTCGTGGGTACGTACCAGTTGAGTGTGATAAGTGACTCACTCTCAATGCCGCGCATTGCAGTTTGGAGCATTCCCGGCGCGGACTTCGCAGGTTTGCCTATGACCGAAACAGCGCGAATGAAGTAATCATGTCCGCTATCGTGAATAGTGTAACCCTTACCGCTAGTTCTAACTTGCGAGAAAGCGGTTGCAGAGTTTATTGCCTGATGACTCGGAGTCATGTCAGGTGATTTCAGGCACTCATATACAGGCATATCTGGGCGGTATGCCGGTGGTTCCATGTTGTAGTAGCGAACAGGATTGAGAAGCTGGTATTGCCAGTTTACGAAGCCCTGACCATTCAGTTCTTCTGGGCTGAACCCTTGAGCCGCCAAGGTCTGTGCGATGCCGTTGCAAAGTGAGCCGAACTTCTCGCTATGCTTGGAGTAGGCCTCATGTGCAAGCGCATCGGCGTCTGCTAAACCAACAGATGCAAGTGCTGCTTTCCAAGTTTGGTCAATGAACTTGCCAAACATGTACTCCGGTTCCCACATGAAGATCAGGTAGTAATTCGATATGAATGGGTAGCGCCCTTCATTGATTTCACGCTGGATCGCGTTTGAGACGTTGGCTCTCACGTCATCATTTTCTTCGTTGTCCAAGGCCGACATGGCATCGGCACGCATCTTCTCCAATGTGGCGGAGCTGAGCTTGGCAAAAAAACCGTTTGGGGAAATTGCAGCGTTGTACTGGCGCTTGATGATCGAGTCAGCTAGTGCTGATTCGAATTCGCCGAGGTCTGTATCCAGGTTTCGAGCGTAGTGCGACATTAGTGCGCGAATATCGCGATGCGTATGACGGATGAATTGACCTGAACTGCCATAAGGGAAGTTATTCAGCGCTTCGCCGAATGATGCGCATACGGCATGCAGTTCCTCATTGTTGAGCATGGCGCCGTCCGCGCCCTGGATGCGCCAAATCTTTGCAAATCGGCCATCGACGGTGTGGAAGTAGCATCCATGTTCCTCAAACAGGTAGGCGTCGCTCAGAAGCTCAATCGGCATACCGCCTTGGTAGTTACGCCTCGCGAGTGCTTGGAGGTCTGTGTCGTAAAGATGCAGATGATCCAGTTGGGTTATCTCGGTCATTGCGTGAGTCCTTTGGGCAGCCCTACCAGAGCCCGGCTCTCTTGGTAGACGGTGAACTGGGCATCAGTGACGCGTGTCAGGTACTCGGCTATATCGGTGAGCGAGTTCGGGCGGGAGTTGATCTTGACGATTTGCTGCTGGTTGATCTGCGGGTGCAGTACCGCGTCATAGCCACTGGCTGCCGCAGCTACTTTCGCAAGTTGCCCAAGCGTGAGGTCGTTTGCTTTGAACACCTGCGTCATGGGCACAGGGTCCAGCGGCACCAGTTTCTGCTGGTCGAAATTGTTCTCCCGACGCTCGAACAGTTTTCTGAACAGAACAACATCGGGTTGCAGATTGGTGAGGTCCTGGCTGCTGCCCATGATCTGCTTGGTGTGATACTCACGAATCGCGTCCATCTGTTGCTGAGGGATTCCTTGAGGCACACCCTCGGCCTGCGCGATGCCGGCACAAACCAATGAGCCAAGTAGCATGATCACTCGGCCCATTGTGCTTCCTCGACCACGATGTAGTTCCAGCTGCCGCCGTGCTTCACACCAGTCTTTTTGTCTGCGTATGGCACGTTCCATACGGGAGCCACAACGTCAGGTTGACGGATTGGGTAGTAGGGCTCCGAACTCCCTAGCTCGGGTCTGGCACGAAGGCCTTGTCGCAGGAGGCTCACTGTCTCGCGCTGCGCGGTCGCGTGAACGGCATCGTAAACGTCATCCATCGAGGCCTGATTGTGGAATGTCGGCTCGGAGGCGCAGCCAGTGAGCAAGGTCAGGCATGCAATGGCGGCGGCAATATGCGGCTTTTTCATACGAGTCGTTTCCTCACAGCAGAACGTCATTGCTGCTTCCGTCCAGGTCGAACGCTTCGGCAGGCTTGTAAACATGAATAGGTTGATCAGTGACGAACCGCAGGCGGATGCCGGGCTCTACTACCACTGTGTCGATGGCTGCATTGGCTTCTTGCTCAAAGCGCTGGGCAATCTTTCCGAAGATTGCTGCAATGCCCTGAGTGGTTGCCGCCTTGGTTGCATCGCCGGTCAGTTGCTGAACCGTCGATGACCCGCCCTCGGCATTGAGGTTGTTTTGCGTGGTGTACTCGCTTTGGGTGAGTGCAGAAGCAAACGCGGCCCCGGCTGCTGCCGCAGACTCCAAGGCCAGTGTCCGGCCAGAGGCCTTGTCGAGTCGTCCGTATACGTCTTGCTCGTTGTCGCGGGTATCGACGATGTAGCCGGTACTTGCGGACATTTGGGCGTCGCCGCCTTCGTCCCAGTACGACATTTGCTCGACACGGATCGTGGCTCTGCCAGCGCTACTGCTTGATGTGCGGCGCCCGGCGCAAAGCCCCATTAGATGGATGTTGCCAATATCCACGCTCGATCCGTTCGGTCCCCGAAAAATTCCACGTACAGGCAGAACTATGGGGCGTGCAGGTATCTCGCTTTGCGATTTGGAGTTTGGAGAGTTGGCGCCGATTGGGCAGGCCACCCCATGTAGGGTAGTGACTTCAACAAAGGAGAACGCAGGGATGGTGATGCGCTCAAGCTTGGGGCCTGTGGGCACAGCGCCAGCAACGGATTCAGCATTCTTTTGTTGATCCTCGTAGGCTTCGGCAGCGCTTTCATACTGCTTCTGTGGTTGTGCCTGGGCCTGCCCTGCGTTTTGGGTTGTATAGTTGGGCGTTTGCGGGGCAGGGGAACTCATCGAAGCGAATAGGTCGCTTTCGCTCGCGCTCAATGCGTCCCCGCCGTTCTTGCTCGTTACGGTGGTGCCGACATTCTGTGGTTTCAGAATGAAGTAGTTCGGCCCGTAAATCCCTGCTCCCTGAGCCGGCTGCTCAACTTGCGGCTTTGGTGGGCTCATGTCGAAATTGAGCCCGTCGAAGTTCAAACCTTCCATGCCAAAATCTGGCATTTTGTCTGGCAAGGAGGGAGGGGTTTTGCTGTCGTTCTTGTTGGCTTCTTGGTAGATCGTTTCGACGCCATTGGCTCTGAGAGCCAGTACCTCGTTAGCGAGCGATGACACCATCGATTTTACTTCGTTGTTGGACTCTTTCATTTCCTTGCGAAGTCCAGCGATGCTCTGAGCTGCTTCTCGCTCTTGAATCGAAAGCTTCTGCTCAACGGCTTCGAACTGTTTGGCAAAAACAGTTAGGGCTGCGTCCTTGTCCTTGACGCTGATTGCGTTGATTTGGTCTGAGCCTACTTCAATAGGCTTCGCGGCAATATCTACCGACTCAACCTCTTTCTTTCCATTGCCTAGTAATGCGAAAGCGATGCTGACAGCGACAACCCCGCCAGCTATCAGCGTTTTTGGCTCCATCAATGGGTTTTTTTTGTTATCGGCCTCGCTCACTTCTGCTTCTCCGAGACGATGAACAGGAGCCCACGGTGGCTTTCTGCATAGACCTCGGTAAGGAAGTCTGGCGAAGGGCCAAGGATGCGGGATGTGGGGAGCATGGAGACTTGTCGGGCGATGCCGAGTGTTTCCCGTACTGCCGGATTGCTGTAATCGATCTGATCAATTGCAACTTTGGTTGCAGTGCGACCTTTGTTGATTACTTCGTAGGTCGTACCGATATATTTCGGGCCGATGTACTGGCTTTGGAGAATGAACTCTAAAGAGCCCTGACGAAACACTGTGCGTTCTTCTTTCGACATACCGCCAAAGTCAGCCTGTCGATAGCCTGATGGCAGCTTTCCGTCGAACAGATAGTTCATCAGGCCTTTCTTATGGCCATAAGTGTTCACGGCAGTTTGACTGCGATCAGCGAGTGGCTGGTCCTGGATCGTCACTTGGCTGTCAGCGCATCCGGGGCGCGTGATAAGACGCAGGATGTAGGATTTTTTGCTCGGGCCGTCGATGGTGACTAGGCCGGTGTACATTGGGTCTTCTGACATGAACGCGATCTTGTTGTTGATCGGTGTTCTGTAGAAGTTCATGCCCTCTGTAACTTCAACGTAAATACCTTCCAGGTACGGCTCTGGGAAAGTCACTTCCGCCCGCTGGGTGTCATTGCTGATGAAAACATCAACAGGCTTATTGTCATAGACGATGGTGCGCGGCGAGCGGTTGCACTCGTCTTTTGCAAGGGCAGGCATGCTGATAGCTGCTGCAACCAGGGCAGCTAGGAATGGGGTTTTCAAACTCAAATCTCCTGCGCGATGTAGTCGTCTACAACCAGTGCCCATTCGAAGTGGGCAGATGGCTTGACGGGCTTGAGCAGCAGCTTCACGTCATATTTACGCGTGCTGAATACGCGGTTCATCGTTGCCCGAATGCGCGTTCCTTTGAACGACACGATGTAGCCCTGGCCCGGCTTGTACTCGATGGTGTATTTGCTGTCGGGAGCGAACACCTGAGTGATTTCCTGCTCGATAGATTGCTGAGCGAGTGTTTTGAGGGGTTGCTCCTGCTTGACGCGAAGGCTCGGCGACATGATGCGCAGTGCCTCGGTTGCGTTGGCCTCAGCCGAATCAGGGGTGAAGTTGTAGTAGTTCTGGATGTACCAACTGACGAACCCTTCAACGTGACGGCGAGGGATTACCTTCTCGCTGACAAACACGCCTTCTGCGTTGGGGTATCCGTACATCACCCGATCAGAACTCAGCTGCGCATTTGCACGCTGTAGATCGATTACCTGAAAAATCAGAAAGCCGATGATTGCCGCCGCCGCCAGAATGATGAACAGCAAGACAACCATGATGCGGCTCTGCCGCAGTTCCGAGGCGCCCAAGATGTTGAACAGCTTTATGGGAGGCCCATATTTGGTTGGTTTTGACATGCTAGCGCTCGTACAGATTGCAATAGCTGGGCAGCGGTAGAAGGCCGCTGGAGATCCATATGTGGTTGATCTTCACAGCCGTCCATTGCAATCCCGCTCGTGCAGGCTTGAGCTGCTGAACAACGGGATTGTTCAGCAGCTCACCCACTGCGAGCGATACGGCGATGGACAAGAACCCGGACGGCTGATCTGCTGTCATGCTTTTGTAGAGCCACAAGCAGAAGAACCCCACCAGCAAACAGATGATGGGGTTCACATCCAACGTGTTGAGCACTGCCACAGGTAGCGCGAGGATGATGAAGTCCTCGGGGTCTAGTCCTGCCAAGCGGAGTGGGGATGTTGCGTACACATAGGTGTCGCTTTCTGTTGTAACTCTCAGGTGCATGACTTCACCGTTACTTCATCAGGACCTGGAACCCATCGACGACCATTTCGCCGAATAGGAAGATTGCGCCCAGAACGAAGGGCAACTGCCAGCCTCGCGAGCTGAAAAACAGCACGCAGCATGCGAGCCAGATCATGGCAATCCAGAAGCCCGGCTTGGCCAGGAAGTGCCACCAGGAACGTGCGGACGAGTCCAGGTTGGTGCCAACTTTCTCGTCCGGCTTGATGGTTCCGTCGAAGCCGGCTGCTAAGGCGAAGTCAGGCATTAACATGAGCAGCGCGACAACGAGCAACATGACCAGCAGCAGTCCGAGTTGCCGATGTTCGCGGGTTCCGTAACGGGGAAGAACGTTCGATAAGTCCACGATTAGTCTCCAGAATTGAGAGGGGTGAAAAAGATTCCGTCCGGCACCAATGTCTGGTGAGCCATTCGTTTCTTTTCGGGGGCAAGCAACACCGCGAGGGTGTCTTCCAGAGGCCTCAGCTGTTCCTGCATCTGCTGGACGTTGAGGCCGGGAAGCTGGTAAGCGCCTTCTGCCTTGGCCATTTCTTTCCTGGCCACCGCAAGGGCTTGTGCTGCGCGAGCTAAGTGCTCAATCGACTTCTGATAGGCCGGGTCGCGCTGATCGATCAGGTAGGGGTCAGCCGCCACCGCAGAGGTGGCAGCTAGGACTGAGAGAAGGGCGGTAAAGCACAGGTGGAGCATGCGCATGAAAAAATCTCCTTTACACTTTCACAGTGCAAAGGTGATGGCCCCTGAACGGGGCCTAAATGCGCGGAGGCGTGAACTTTTTTTGCGTTTGGTTTATTCGCGTGCTCTGCGTGCTGTCTCGATCAACCAAATTCGAGCCTTATGGAACAGCGTGAGGCACATCCGAGCGAAGAAGCCTACTGCTTGAACGAACAGCAGGGCGCCGGCCAACTGGATGAAGTTCAGAACCAACTTGAAGACTCCGCCACAGAAAGTCTGCGTGAGCTTCCTTGTCGGGGGGAACGAAAGGAAAACCAGGATCACAGTGAGTGCTGTGACCACATAAGCTATTGGGCCGTGCCGGGCTGCCTGATACTGAACTGTGTCTAGGAGCCATGTTGCGACCGGCTCCCAGTCGTAATTCCACTCTCGGAGCTTGTCGATCCAAGTTGCCATTGCTTCCTCATTTTCCGCGCATGCGCGGGATTTCGTTCATGTTGGGGTGGCGGGTAGAGCCCTTCGGGTTCCGCGAATGCGTGGCCAGTTAGGGCTACCCGAGTAGCCGCGAGAATTTGTCCTTGTTCTTGCGGGTGAACTCATCCCACGCATAGATTCCCGGCCTGCCACGCGGTCGTCTCCGAACCAGCTGCATTTCGCTGAATGGCACATTCGGGAAGCTGTTGCGTACCATCGGCATTCGCACCCGGTACGTGCCTGATTTGCCGACGATGATCCCGTCGCCCTGATCCAGGGTTGCGAAGTCTTCCGGCTGGATGAGTTCTTCCCTCTGGGATTTGGTTGTGACGGAAGCGCTTTCGCCATCGGACTGGTTGGCCACCAACCCGGCCTCGTTGGATGCGTGGCTGGCGCCCACGCTTTGTCCCTCTGCTGTTGATTCCATCTTGGTGATGACCGAGCCCGCGAGCTTGACGGCGAACTCCCTCGTCTTCGTGTCTCGAATGTCGCAGTAGAGGTGATGCCAGCAGTTGCCCAGGACCATTTCCACGAATGCAGGCGAAATGTTCTCCAGGAAGCCGACGCCCTGGAAGGCGATGATGATCGGTACGTTTGCCGAGCGGGCCAGCTGAAAGAGCTGCACCTGCGACTCGTCCATGAAGGATGGGTACTCGTCGAAGATGGCTGGGAACATCATCAACGGTTTCGACTTCTCCAGCTGAATCTCACCGACCGCCCGCGCCAAGTCAGAAATGAACAGCTTGCCGAACAGCTCTACACCATCCTTGTCCGCGAGGCTGGACATGGAGAGCACCACGACCTCGTTGTTCAGAATGGCATGCTTGAGGTCCACGTCAGGTGCGTAGGTGTTGACGATGCTGGAGTATTCAGAGTGGGCGAACGCCGACAGCTTGGACACCAAGCCTTGCGTGAGGGTCTTGTACTGAGCGTAGTTCCACCCGTCGCCATCCTTCCACCAGTTATTGAGGTAGCTGTAAAGCCAGTCCATGCCTTCTTTGTGCTGCTTGCTTTCCTCAGCCCTGATCCGCTTGGTGTAAGAGAGCAGAAGGTCGAAGTCGCTCAGCAGGGCGATCATGTCCTTGATGTTGAATGCCGGCGACCCTGGCTGGAGTTTCAACGTCAATGTCGCCGCAGTCAGGGTGTAGCGGGCAATGTCCGTCCAGAATTCCTCAGACGAGTTAGCCTGGATTTTCATGAGGGTGGACAGCGTGGCGCGGACACCGCCCGAATAGACTGGGTTGTAGGTGTGCGACTGCTCTGGGAATTCGAAGTTGATCAACTTGAATTGGTCAAGGCGGTTTGCCTCTTTCATCATCGCGTAGATCGAGCCCGAGAAGTCTGAGTCGCTTTTCGCCTCGACCAGAATTAGTCCAGCCCCTTTTCTGATTTGCTGCTGGATGATTGCCAGCAGTAGTTCCGTTTTGCCGGTCCCGGTCGCAGCCAGAAGTGCTACGTGGCGCGTCATAAGGTCGTCGGTGAGCATGAAAGGCATCATCTGCGGGTACACCTCATTGAGGGTTCTCCGAATGTCATTCGCGGTCACAACGCCCTTGTTGTTGCGCACATCCTCGATGCTAGCCTTCCACTCAGAGTAGGGCATGACCTGACCGAAGTAGGTGCTTCTGCGCAGATCGCAATCCGGTAGTTCGCTTTCTTCGAGCAGAGAGTCCCAGACTATGGGCTTTTCGTTTTCGGCCATCTTCTTATTGATGCCGAGGCAGAGGTGCGCCGCAGCAACACCCATTGCAATGACAAGAGGGGGCGGCATGAATGGAATCGCTGAGCCAAAGAGCGCAGAGCTGAATGTCAGTGCGCGCTGCCTTGTAAGCTTCTCCCTGGCCTTTTCCTGGGCGTCTCGGCGTGCAGATCGAATGGTCATTTCTCAGATACCCAGTTCAGGAGTTTGGAACGAGTGCGGCTCGATTGACGCTCGGCGAATCCATCGGCCAGATCACGAATCTCGCCGGCAACGATGAGCGAGCGTGCAGACGTGTTGAGCAAGCTGCTCACCAGCTCTTGGTTGATGGCGCCGCATTGGTCAGCCAGAGCAATTAGGATCACCAGCTCGTATCGCCGGCCCCTGACGAACTTCGGCGTCATCACTAACGCGTCGAACACGTCGATACGGTCATCTGGGGTCAGCTTCGCCACGGCCCCTGTCAGGCTTTGCAAGGTCAATGAGGTTGGCGAAACCTCTGTCGGCCAATACACCGAAAAAGCCGGGCAAGACGTGGAGTTCAACTGTTGCCGTACAACCACTGGGATGCCGATGTGGTACTGCCGGCCCTGGAAGGTGATCGGCAAGCTGCCGCCTGTAAAATCCGCAATGATGGCGTCCTGGATTGCCCTGACGGCCTTGCTGCTGGTGCTGGGCGCAACGATGCGTATATCCGCCAGAGGGTTTACCTCTAGGGCTGCGGCAACCTCTCGGAGTAGCGTGGGGATCATCTTCGGGAGTTCTTCGGCTCCGCATTCCAGCCATGAAACAGGCTGCGTGGGATCGAAATCGTTGAGGTCAGGCTCAACGGCTCCGGCCCATATCTGCTCCTGTGCGTCGTGCTTTGCAGTACCAGGAATGCCCCAGAACCGGGAATGGAAGGCCTTGAACTGGCCGCAGTCCAGCAGGTCCGCAAACGGCTGGCCGACCGAAAGACTCGGCAAGTCCCTTGGGCAACCCAGTAGGTACAGACGGCCATCAAGCGGGGCGGCCTCGATCAGGTAGTTCATTTCCTCAACGCCGAGTGCGTCGGCGCCGAGCACGACGATGGCATCCGCTTCTATGGGGTTGGTGCCCCGGTGCAGTGGGATGCCAGTTTCATCGTCCAGGCCGATCAGTTCTGCGTAGGTCATTCTGGGGATTGAGCAGCCGAGCCGGGGTGACGCCTCGTTGAGCATTTCCAGGGTGTAGGTGGTGATGACCGCATCGGCACCATACGCCTCGAATATCAGGGACAAGGCCTTGGCTACAAAAAGCTGATCCTCGAAGGTCTGGCATTGCACGATTGCAAAGCATTCGGAGAGCAGTGCCGACAGGCCAGTCAGAAGCTGTTTTGCGCTTGCTGGCTTGAGCTGCATCGACTTGAGCATCTTGAGCCCCATCTGCTCCGATGGCACAAGGTCGAGGTCGAGGTCTTCTTCGTTGAGGCTGGACCATTTGTCGATATGGGCGAACAGTTTCTGCTCGGCCTCGTAGAGCTGCTTGAGCTGGACTCGTCGTTCATCGACGTGGATCAGGTTCAACCGCCGCAGCTCAGCAACTGCGGGTGCCAGCAGCGGGCGCACAACGTCCGGGTGGACACGGAGCAGTTTCACGACCAGCTGTCCGAGTTGCTTGCCTTCGATGACCGAGTGGCCAAGCCATGCTTCGCGCCGCAGTGCTGCGATAACCGCGCCTCTGATTGCCGATTCGGATTGATTGGATACGCCGAGCTGGTTCGCCAGGGCCATGGCCTTGGGGAAGGGCATGTCATCGAAGAACACGTACAGGGCGTATGGGTCGGTCTTGATCACCTGATTCAGGTCGGCATCATTCCCGTAGTAGCGCTCCAGCTTCGACAGCTTGTAGAGCGGGATGCCTTTGACCTCGATCTTGGCCAAGGTGAGTCTGTCGGAGCGAAGCTCCTTCCAGCCGGTGATGAGGCGTTCAATATCCCGTTCTGGGATTCCAGCGTCGCCGATCATGTCAGGCGAGCGCTCAAGCACATCAATCGTGCTCTCACCGAAGTGCTCGACCAGTTTCACTGTCGAGGCGCGGCTGGCGCCGGTCAGCTCGCTGAGATAGCCAGAGATTGCCTTGGGTGAGCGGGGAGGGCGCGAGGTGAATTTGCTGACAAGGAAATCACCACCCTCTATATCGGGTACGCGTTGGCCGTAGAGGATGAATTCCTCGTACAGAACGGATTGGCCGAAATCCCCCGTGGCTTCGAACGTGGAGCCATCTTCTCTGCGAAAGCGGAAAATGCCCCATGGGCTCGTAGGGGAGCGAAACACAACGCTTACAAGCGTTGCTTCCTCGCGACCACCGATATTTGCAGCAGCTGTCATACGCCCTCGTTCTTGAATCCTTTGCCGCTTTTGATCCGCCGCTCGATACCCTCGACGCGACCAGTTGCCCGGTAAACGGCGTTCCAGCAGTTGAAGATGGTGTCCGCGCCATCGGTTGCGTCTGTGTCGGCCTGGATGAGCACGGTGAGGCGATCTAGGTCTTCAAGCACGTCCAAGCAGAAGTGCATCGAGGCATGGATGTGTGGCATGTCATCCAGCTTCGGCAACTCGATGGGTGAAGCGGGGTATTTGGCAAGCAGCTCGTCGATGGGCTTGTAGAAGTAGGGGCGCAATGCGCGGTGAATCTTCGCCCAGGCTTCGTTCATGTTGGCCTGCACCATCTTGATGGCCCCGGTCCGGTTGGCCATCGACGTGCTTCGAATCGCGCTACTCATCCTGACCATGTAGGGGATGATCTGGTGGGGTGGTGGGCGCTTGTACAGCCCGTCATCAGGCGCAAGAAACGACTGTGCTTCTCGGGTGTAAATGAGGGTCATCGGGAACTCCGTTGTTCTATCTGTTATTGCAACAGGGAAGTCCCCAATTCTGGGGGTAATGGGATAAGTCAGCTATGGCATCTGAATCGGGGTCACAAGGGTTGCCGGTCGCTGCGTGACGGCCAGAACAAAAAAGCCCCGCTAATGCGGGGCTCTTTCGGCTGCCGAAGGGGCTTAGTTCACCGCATCCTTCAAGCTCTTGCCGGCCTTGAAGCCCGGCACCTTGGCTGCGGCGACCTCGATGGCCTTGCCGGTCTGCGGGTTACGGCCAGTGCGGGCGGCGCGATCTTTGACCTGGAAGGTGCCGAAGCCGACCAGAGTAACGGCGTCGCCGGCTTTGAGGGCGCCAGTTACGGTGTCGATGAAGGCATCGAGGGCGCGAGCGGCTGCGGCTTTCGGCATGTCAGCTTGGGCGGCGATGGAATCGATCAGTTCAGCCTTGTTCATATGGACTTCCTTTATGGGTGGTACTGCTTGTGAAGCGAACCGATGGCTCGCCGGTCAGAAATGGTCTACTTCGTTTAGAAGAAGACCGAGGTAATTACGCTCAGAATCGTGCCGCCATAGAACGCGCTACTGGCTGCGACGATCACGCCGTAGTTGCTAGGCCAGCGGCTGCGAGCGCCCATCAACAGGAAGGTCTGGGCGAACGGCAAAAGAGCGAGCTTCACGTAGGGCGCGCTCGAAAAGATCGGGCTCGACGCGGGAACCCAAGCGCCGGCAGTGAATGCCAGGATGTAAAGAAGGGCAACGTAGGCTACGAATCGCTTGTTGCTGATTTCAGTGGTCAGGTGCTTCAACATCGTAGTTCTCCTACACGGCGCCGAGGGCGCAAACTTCGTTTAGCTGGCTGACAACAGCGCTGATATTGAATTTATCAGTCTCTCCCATTGCGTGCATTTCAACGCGGGCCACTTCCTCCAGTGTTTGTCGGAGCAGCTGACAGGCACGAATGGGCGGAAACGTGGAGCTGTCGATCTGGGTTGGTACGGGCACAGAACAGCCATTGTCGAACACCCACATCGCCCAATGACGCACATCGATTTTCGCCTCCTGGGCATATCGACCCGCGAGGTCGGAGAGAACTTTCGGGGCAATAGCGCCATAGACGAAGCCAGCTGGCAGGGCCTCAACTCTGAAATCTGGTCCCATGGGGGCCTCCCTGTAGATACACGATCACCATAACGGCTCGATTCCCAGAATCCGCATCAGCGACAAAAAATGTTCAGTCGAATGGAGGTAACTACACGCGGTTCAGTGGATTCGGGAGAGGCGGTCGTTATTCTGGGTTGTCGATCACCCTCCGCTCGGAAGGTCAACAATCGAACCTCAGAGGTAGCTATGAACGTGGAACAACTGCTGGCGCAGAGCGCTGACCAATACATGTGTGAAGATCAACTCGAATTCTTCCGCCAGAAGCTTGCCGAAAAAGCAGCGATGCTGCGTGAGCGGATCGAGAAGAACCAGGCGCTCTGCAAGATCGAGCGCCAGCCGGACGAGGCTGACTCGGCAAGCGCTGAGGAAGATCGCTCCACGGCGACTCGCCTGATCGAAATGGACCTCCAGACGCTCAAACAGATCGATGCGGCGTTCAAAGCTATCGATGCCGGCGATTACGGTTTCTGTGCCGATACCGGCGAGCCGATCACTCTCCAGCGCCTCCTGGTGATTCCTGAGTCCCTGCTCAGTGTCGAGGCGATGCAGGCCCGCGAGGCGCGTGGCCGGCACCAGCGAGCAGCATAGTACGTGGCCACCAATGACTGAAAAGGCGCCAGAAGGCGCCTTTTTCTTTACTACTCAACGTTCATGTGGGCTCTAGGTCCTGTGTTTCGCGAATGAACTCTCCCTCCAATGGTGCTTGGCCCTTGCCCAAATTGTATGCGCGAAGCGAATCCGTGAGCTTGTTTCTCAGGGCTTCATGCACATCAATGTCTATGAGCTTGTGGAGTAGAAGGGCGGATATGTATCCGTTTGCCTGCCAGTAGAATCTGTCTCGCTCCGTGTCGTTTTTTGCCTTTGCGACCTTTCCACACTCAAGGCTAGCGGCATAAATAGTGAATGGAGCGTTCAATTCTTTCACTGCGATTTCAGTCCTTGGGTGAGGTGTGTTTGCGCCGCTCAATGGCATGGCCGGTCGCACCTGTAGTGACCATCCAGTTGTCTGGAAGGGATAAGAACTCTGGCGTCTCGGGTAGCTGCATTCGCGAATGCTGGCGCAGTAGGCTCCAGAAGACGCTGAGGGCTACATTACTGCTGTCAGCTATGCTCGATGACTTGGCCGCATCGAACGTGGCCAGTTCCACTAGAAGGTCAGCAACTGGGA
The DNA here is from genome assembly GCF_002197815.1 of Pseudomonas oleovorans subsp. oleovorans. GTDB lineage: Bacteria > Pseudomonadota > Gammaproteobacteria > Pseudomonadales > Pseudomonadaceae > Aquipseudomonas > Aquipseudomonas oleovorans. The sequence goes on along the minus strand of NZ_NIUB01000028.1, from coordinate 29,144 downwards.
CGCCGCGATGGCTCACCAGGAACGGGAAGACCTTTGCTGCTGTTACGACCCAGCCGAATGAGGTGTAGATGTTCCCTGTTCGTACCAGTTGCTGCGGCAGATTGTTCAGCAGGATCACGGGGCGGTCGTCTAGGTTGCGAGTGAGGCTGACCTGGGCCAGGGCCGAATAGAACACTTCGTCTCGGCACCAGTTGGGCGGTGCAGTGAAAGCGAGAGCGAAGCACTCCAGCCGGCCAAGCTCACGATCTGCCACCCAGCCTACTCTTGTCATTGGAGCAGAAGCGTCGATGCTGTCTTCCCCAGTGAGGTCCGCAGTGAACGGCAGCCGTAGGAAGTTGAATAGGTCAAAGATCATCTGGGGGGGAAGGTACTCCCCAAGGCGGTCAGTGCTATCAACGGTGGACAGACGTTGCCCGATAGCAAGCTGGTGCTGCTGCTCCACGATTGCCTCAACAGAATCGGATGGCGGTTGATCATCCCGGTAGTAGCACAGAGCCTCATCATAGTAGGTGTCCTTGATGCCATCGAACAGGCAGTCCTGGCAGCCGACAGGGCAGCTAGTGAGGAATTGATCGGCAGCGTCCGGCAGGATTCGGAAGTCACGGATAAGCGTTAAGCGATCTTCCTTGAACCTCACCATACGGCGTTTCGAGTACAGCCGATCCGTGGTGTCTGAATCATCAGCGCTTGCCGGCAGGTCGTCATACAGCCGCTCGAAGCTCTCAATTCCGGCAAGGGTAGCGGCAGCCTTATTGGCCAGATGAGCCTTCCGAGGGAAATACACCTGGAATGCTTTTACCCACTTCAATAGGTCACGCCGGTTTGTCCAGCGGATAGAGGGAGACGGGTTCTCGGTGTTTTGTGGGGGGGCGTTCTGAGCTGACAGCATTCCAGTATCCGTTGCCTGCATATTAGGTTGGGCCTGAACGATAACGGCCACGATTGGATACTCGCATGGCACCGAACGTAAATCCCGCGCAAAAAAAACCCTCCGGGGAGGGAGGGCTACCACTGAGGGCACATCCTTGTGCGATGAACAGGACTCCAACTTAGACGATGAGCGACCCTCGATCTACTCAACACGATGCAGTTACTCATTTGCTCGGCTGCGTGGGGAGTCGGATCACAGGTACGCAGTCAACCCTTGGGCTGCTCGTCGTCAGCCGGCGTCTGAGCTTTCTCGCCGGCAGCTTCTTCACTGGACAGAGGGGTTACGACCAACGTGCAGGTAACGGGGGCATCGGCGGAGCCAGATTCTTGCACGCAGGGCGTATCGGAAATGCCCTCAACCTTGAACTTGGCCGCAGTGAACTCGTAGCGCACATCGTAAATGCGAGGACCATGCTGCTCAGCCTCGCGCAGACCTTCAATGAAGGTGAACACACCCAGGCCTGCTACAACGAGGCTGAGGATGATTACGCCCTTGCGAGCGTTGTCGGTCAGGCCGGTCAGGTTCAAGGCGCCGAAGCTGGTGAGCAACAGGCTCAGCGCTGCAAGCATGAAGCCGAGCGCGTAGCTGCCGTCGCCATTGATCCAGACTTGGCCGGCGACGCCCAGTATCACCGCAGAAAGCACGAAGTGTGTGTTGCGCAGAACCTTGTCGCGCTTCGAGTCAGTCACAGCGCCTTCACAGTGGTCGCTGGCGACGGATGGGTTAGGGGACTGAGTGCGTTGATCGGTCATGGATTACCTTGGTCCTTTGCAGGGCTAGCCAATCCAGCCCACTGCAACAAATATAACGAGGTGGCACTGTGATCCGCTTGTCTACCCTGTGTATTTTCAGGGTGTGCTTGCGAAGTCGGATTCCGCCTAGCAGAGCACCGATTTGAGAAACAGGTTATGGGTCATGTCCAAAAACAGCATGCACAACTACTCGCAGTTTGCATTGAGTGATGCCGTCTCACTTGCAAGCTGTCTTGACACTGAGTTCGACTTGAAAGCAGTGCGCAGAGCCTTTGACGGCATGTCACAATCGGAAGGCTGGCAAGGGCGCCACAGAGGTCACAAAGGGCCTGCTGCTCGTTTTTGGGATCATGGGGTTGGTGCGCGTTCGCAGCTTGATCGAGATTCGGGATTGGTTGGTTTTGATGGGGCCGGTTGCCGGCTACCGCGTCACCAACGCAAATTTTTTACGGTGTGCGCGATCAAATTGAAGGGCCATTACTCAGCCTATTTTCCTATGAGTGGCCGGATGATGTTTGCCGAGTACAGCGGTGACTTCGGATACCTGGATGACGATGACGATGAGAACGGTGCCGAGTAGTCCTGTTTAACCCATGCTCCCAGCATGGCCGAACCCGGCGCCATGCCGGGATCATAGACCGGGCGTCTTCGGCTATTGAAGGCCAAGGTACTTGAGCTTACGTTGCTCTAAATCTCGGAAATGTTTCTTCACCCCAGCCAGGGCGAAGGCTATTTCATCGGGCGGAAACTGGCAGCCCAGGCTTATTGCTTCCTCTACCGTAAAAACAGGGGAGTTGAAGTAGCCTCCAACATTCACGTAGATCGCTTCTGGGAAGGACTTCCCGTCTACAGATGCGCCTGAGCCAAGGGCATTGACCAGAATCGCAATGGTGTTGCCTTCATCCGTATTGTTCGGTCCGTAAACGGGGGATTGGCCATCGATTATCCTCGCTACTTCATCGGTTGTGGCACCGGGCCAGATAGGGATAAGCGAAATGACACCTTCATCATTTGAAGACACACATACGGTGTAAGAACTGTAGCCCTCTGACTTGGTGATCTGCACGAACAGCCCCTTAGCGCCAATGGCAAGGCAAGGGCCTGCGTGTGTTTCCTTCATATCATTCACCAATTCGACCAGCCTGTAGACGCCGCCGTTGCTTTCGATTTCGTCCAGGTCAACAACCGCAAGGACAAGGGGAGCACCTTGATTGCGTTCGAACATAAGCAGGCGGGAGTCTCCGGTTCCAGGCCCCAGGTTCAAAGATTCAGGGTTGGCAGCCAGCTCCCACCCCATCAGAGAAAGAACCGACAGCCAATTTTCCCACGCAGCAGGTTTCGCCTGCACGGCAGTCTTACGGAGTCGGTGTTCATGGCCGCGAGTTTTCAGCCATGCTGCACGATCTTGGTCGGTTTCGTCTTGGGCAGCGGAGAGGATCAGGTCAACATCCACAACAGCTACTTGATCCTTCGCATGCAGCTCAGCCAATTGTTTTTTGGCTTTTTGATAAGCGGCGCGTACCTCGGCGGCGCCGCCTATATCCACGAATTCACCGCCTGCATCCACCCTGTCGATCAGTCGAGTGAACCATTTCTCAGCTCTGGCCGCATAGGCGAACTGGCCTTTTTCCTTGAGCCAGCATGATACGTTGCCGGCGTTGAACATTCCGACCGCGAGGTTCAGCTCAGCTGCCTGTTCGTAGATTTCGACTGCTCGTTCCCAGTCCGGTTTCCCCGTGACCAGCCCGTCGCGGATTGGTACGCAGGAGTTCACCAGTGCAGATGCCTTCGTCGCCGGGTCAGTAGCGTTTATTGCTGCCTGCTTGTAATACCGCTGGGCCAAAGCATGGTCGGTTGGTGTTGTGGCGCGTTCGCTGATTAGGTTCCCTACGTTGTAAGCGCAATGGCTGAGCCCTCCCTCAGCTGCGAGCAGCAGAAGCGACTCATACCAATGGCCATGAGTGCTGTTTTCGATGGCGACCTGTGAAATCAAGTCGATTACCCCACGGCGATCTTCCAAGGACGCGCCATTGTTGTAGGCCTTGGCAGCTACTTCGGCGGCAGACTCCACGTCCCCGGACTGCAAGCGGAGCAGGGCATCGCGCCACGGTTCGAGAGTGGCGTCCTTCCGAAACCGATGCTCAATCACGAAAAGAGCCATTTCGATCAGGGGCGGGGTTTCGGGATTCTTGAAGGTCATGCAGGTGTTCTCCGATGCCAGATTCGTAGGCGCAACAGAATAACGGCCCAGGCCGTCTGCACCCTCAAAGGATATTGTTCAATCACTTTTTCGTTGAGTAGGGGGACTTGCTAGTGCATCTTTCATCGCTGGTGAGAGCATGCGCTTGATGACGGTATATGTGATGCAGCTCTCCCGTGTGCGAGGGTACTAATCAGACAGAAAATGTGCGTTCGATAGCCACTACTGTGCAGTCAGGACCATATTCAACGCCGAACTGTGAACTCAGCCAGCCGCTGAGGAATGCCGGCATCCGCCCAACCGTTGGCACTGGCTTGTAGCCCTCAAAAGTAGCCACCCTGGCTGGCGCCCCGAACAAGGTGTCGGTGGCGCTGCTTAGGTAGTCGATGATCTGGCTGCCACTCATGAACTTGAGTGAAAGGATCAACGAACCGAGGGGCGGACGCTTCCCGGCCATTGGAGTGTTGATGTGAATCCCCGGTCTCCGGTCTGAAATCCTGGTGATCCCAGCTCGCATGTCCGCCATGGATAATTGAGACAGGGTTGATCTGACGCGATGTTCAAATGACTGCTCGTTTCTAAATGGCCTGCCTGTCTCAGTCGAAACGTGCAAAAAATCCATCACATCAACGGCATCATTCGCGACATACAGCCCAATGTTCTTAGGCACATCACGCTCGATTGCTGCGCGAGCAGCGGTAGCCAACCCCTTCCAGTGAACTTTGCTGTAGTCCGTCAGCACTGGCTCGCCGGACTTATCGAGCAGAACTCCGCTGTCGGGCGAATGCGGGCACACAAGGAAGTGTATTGCTCTTGGTGATCGTGAACGTCGAGCCGCGAGTTGCCATTCATGGTCTTTCATTGAGCCTTTACTCCAAATCCTCGGGAGCGCAAAACTTGCCCCAAGCTGAGCAATTCGTGGTGCCTTCGTGTGATTGCAGAAAAACGCTTGATCATGGCCTGTACGTGCATCGTTCTCCACGGATTAAAGTCTGCATTTCGCCGTCATAGCCTTCCTCCGCAGCCCACCTTTTAAGCCAGCCATTTCCCAAGCACCACACACTATGTTGTTCATTTCGTCTGGGCAGGCGCGGCAGTGATTCCGCAACAATCCAGGTCGCGACAGTTTTTATTGTTTGAACGCGCACGAATCCGTGGGCGTCGCTGGCACCCTATTTCTATACCATCATAAGAAAGAGGCCCTAACAGGGCCACACCGCGTTCCTCCTGAAAAACCGTGCATTCCTTGAGCCCGCTCGGTGTTCCTCCTGATCCACCGAAGCTCGGGCACACCCTCACTGATCACTCGCTTTTCTGCATCATCCCGACCCACGTCGATCTTCGGGCGGGCTTTTCTTCCGCTCTTTTTCTTCTTTTTCTTGCCTGTGCGGCGGAGCCGCACGGCAGTGCTTTTTTCTCTTTCTGGTCTTTTTTTCTTCTCTTTTTCCTCTGTCATGTCCTGCCGTCAGCGCAGGCATATAGAGCAGCAAAAGCGGGTTGATCGGGGTGGTGTGTATCTTCTGCACCGTGTTGGGGTGATAGAGGGGGGTGTGGCCGTTATAACTCTCAGGCCCTGCTGGTTTGGCAGTAGGGCAGGGTGGTTCAAGCGCGGCTTTTACTCGTCATCAAGTTCAACGCAGAGGTTTCGTCTTGCAGGGTCAGATACGGCATTACAGGCAGCGCTGCTCTTGCAGGTTGAAAGAGGTGCATCAGGCGGGCTTTTACGGGATAACAGGCGCGCACGAAGTTAGAGGGGGAACTCCCTGGTTCAGGGTAAACCCCTTCTTATGATGGTATAGAATCGAGTGAATCCAGGCATCCGAGCAGGGGGTAACTCCTGGCCCGGATAATAAAAACTGTCGCTGTGGAGGTGACGATGGGGAAGGTTCGAAGTTTTCTGGCGCTGGCGGCGCTCGGTTTGCCGCTGCTGGCTACCAGCGCTTATGGGTATGGTGGTGGGGCAGCGGGGGCTGCCGCAATTTCGGCCTCGGCTGCTGGCTCGAAGCATGACGACAGCATGATGAGCGCCGGCAGCGCTGTTCCCGGAGCTACCGGCTACGTGTTTGTGGATGGTGTCGGCTGGCGCGATGCCGTGATGATCTACTGCCCGCCCTCAGTCGGCCACATTACGCCTGATCGACTCCGCCGGCATGCGCAGAACGAGATTGCCGAAGGCCAGTGCGGTAAGCAGGCAGCGATCACGGCCCAGGAATACATCGACCAGCTGATCGGCGCCGGCAAGGCAGTCGTGCTGAGTGTAGCGCCGGTGATGGGGCGTTACTCTGCGTTCGGCATCATCTACTATCGAGCCATCACTGAATGACAGGGAGAGTGGCCATGACCGCTTTGAAGCTCCAGAACGATCCAGCTGTGCAGAAGGCAATCGAAGAAGCAACCGCCAAGGCGTGCGAGGTCCTGGATGCGCAGTTCCCAGGCTGGGACGCTGGCGGCATCACCAGCAACTTCCAGGGCCTGCTCGCCGAGGTCATCACCCGCATGCTGAAAGGGCACTCCGTGCTCGATGGCGTCCGTGGCCATGCGACCATGCTGCCGCGCCTGATCGTCGATGAGACGTTCTTCGGCTGCCCTCTGATCCGAGGCGACATGTTCCTCATCCACAAGCCGGAAAAGCCCGTGTACGGCGAGCCAGACCGCGTGCTGGTGCTGGAACCGGGCGCATCGAGCTTCAAGCCCATCGCCAATGCCGGCGACGCCTTCACCAGCTTCGATGCTGCCGCCGCTGCGGCCATGAAGTACCTGGAGGCTGAACAGCTCACCCTGGAGCAGGCCAAGGCGCTCCAGCTGTCTGTGGTGCCGGTCGTATTCGACCCTCAGAGCACCAGCGACTGCGGATTCAAGATCGTGAGTCCGCCTCACGCCGCGTGATACCAGCAGGCGCCCAAGGGCGCCTTTTTCTTGTCAGTGTGGAGTGCGGTGATCGCCACGTTATCCTTACACCAAGCCCAAGCGTTCAAACGACCTACGGAGGAAGGGCCATGGAAAACACCCACATTCAGACCTACGCCCCCTTGGCGTTCCACCTCAGCATTCGCACCGAATCCACGGTGCCGGCGCTGGCTCGTAACGCCATCAACCCAAACAAGGCTACTGGCGTGCCCGCGCTCCTTGCGATTGGTGCCGCATCGGTCGCCGCAGCCGCTCTCGTAGCTGTTGGCCTGCCTGCTTGGGTGAGCATTCCGGTGGTTGCATATCCCGGCTACCGGCTGTTCCGGTTCGCCAAGGAGCGCTACGGTTCCTCTCACATTGAGCAGAGCATTCGTGCAAACCACTCGCTGGTGCGCAAGGCTGTCGATCCGATTGATGTGCAGTTGTTCGCTGACGAAACTGCGGCGATCGTCAGTTCCCATTATGGGAACCAAGCATGGTCGGCCACGGTTAATGAGCTTCGCCAAAAGGACGGTTCTGACCCGTACATGTACCTCGCGACAGTGTTCGCCTACGCACCAGTTTGCTGGAGGCTTTCCGCACGTCGCGTTTATGATCATCTGCTGGCCGGCGTAGTCCCGGCTCCCGGCCAGAGCTGACTCCACCTTCGAGACAAGGAACTGATCTGGCCATGAACACCATTACTTGCCCAGGCTGCGGGCAACAAGCCAACGCGTTTGGCAGCGTCACTTCGTGCTGGTGCGACAAGATGTATTGCGACCACGTTCAAGGGCTGTTCGCGAGCTATTCCTGCACGAACTGCGGCTCCAGCGGCGAAACGCCGGAAGCAAAACGCCACAATGACCACCAGCTCTCCAAGTTCAAGGCCGAAATGGACAGGGATGCCCATGACCTACTGGTGGACATTGAGGGCAAAGTGAAATCGACCTTCTCCACGCAGAGCGCTGCGATAGTGGGGGCTGAATTGCAGGTGGCGTTCTCCAGTGGCACCAGCGCCACCGTCACTGTCGAGAATCCATACTCGACCCCTGCGGAGTTCCAGGTTGTGTCCAGCGGTCGCAGTCAAAAAGCCAAGGGCAAGGCCGAACTCAAGCAATCGCTGGCAGCTATTGCCGGCGAGTAACAACAGGCCCACTCAATGCCGGACGCTATTTCGAGCCTCCTAGAGCCCTACTGCAACGCTCCAGTTGAGTGCGACGGTTTCACCCGAATTGCACACTCAGTGCTCGCTGGGGCCGGGATTCCGCACTCCTGCATGCAAGGGCAGCTGGTTTCAGCGTCTGGCAACGTTGAGCTGCCGATCCACTTCTGGATTCAGCTAGATGATGGCCGGGTGATCGACTACAGAGCGCGGATGTGGCTTGGCGGCGGTGCAGGCGTGCCGCATGTGGGATGCAAATAAAGTTTCATCCTAACGGGAACGATTTGCTGGGCTGGCTGGGAGGCTCACTGCCCGACCTGTACCTAAAGTCTCATCCTAATGCCTCGCAGCGGCCTTCAAATGGTCGGAAAACCCCGGAGCCATGCGAATAAAGTGTCATCCTTACCTGAAATCGTAAGTCGTTGATTTCTATTGTGATCTTGCTAATTTCCTCCCTGATTGCGGCCTTGCAGGCCGCAATCATTGGGGGTTCCAGGGGGCGGACAAGGCCAGAACCCGATTGCTCGGGATGACACTTTATTTCTAAGGATGAAACTTTATTTGCATCCCACACCGCACGGCGTCTTCAAGACGGATGAGTTCCCGGACTGGCATTACCTGGGCACCGAAATCACTCTGCCGGTATTCAGCCCCACGATGATCCAGTTGCTTCTGTGGGAGCCATCGGTATAGCGCGTGCCCTTTCGTCGGAGGTGGTGTGACTTTTTGTAATCCGCGATTGGGGATACATATCATCCTTTGCTAAAATGCGCGCCTCGTTGGGTAGCTCCCAATCGACTAGGGACGGTTCACAGAACCGATATTGGACGCGATAAGCTTGGCTTACGTTTGCAACGGATTTGCAATGTGACAGAAGGGGAGTGCTGTGGCGTAGCCACTGTACTTATGTAATGGGGAGCGATTGGGGCCGTGTGGCCCCAAACGTTTTTGACTTACTCTTTCTGCTCCGCGCCTGCCTCGTTCGAGGCATTCTCCGCCTCACCGACTTCATGATCTTCTGCCGAATCGCCGGCAGCATCACCCATCTGAACTTCGCCGCTTGCAGCTTCTGCATCCTGGGCCTGTCCATGGCCGATGGGCTCTGGGTCTTCTATCGACTCGAACAGGCCATTGATCGCAGCGTCCAGCTGATGTTGTGCCGGCCTAGGTGGCAGTATGGGCGCGCTGGCGTCTTTCAGTTTATCCAGCGCAGCCTCGACATTCTTGATTCGAAATAGCACCTCGTCATTGACGAGGCGGCTGTGCTCAACGGTGGTGGCCACCTGTGCCACTGTTTCCGCCTGCCCTGTGTCCTTCCCAACTTTCTGGAAGGTGTAAGCGGTTGCACCGCTGCCGATCACTGCGCCGAGAATGGTGAATGCAGACAGTTGCGCAATCTTGCTGATGCCGCTGACAGTCGGCGCCTGTTTCGCTTGATCCATGGTGTGGAGGCTCTGGACGATTGATTGAAGATCGCACCAGTTTCTGGTTTCTCCAGGCTCACTGCCACTGAGGTTGATGTAGTTGCTGGCGCCCTAGTAGTAAAGGCATCGAGTTCGGTTGCCGTGCGAACGCCATAACGCAAGACTCCCTTTATCCACCGCATGACCACACGTAAGGGGAGTTATGGAACAGCAGCAAAGCCCGGACAACTTGACTAAGGCCAAGTCATTCCTGCAAGCCAAGTGGTTCCCAGGTGCCATTGCAAGTCTTGCCCTGGTGATCAGTATTGGCGGTCATACCTTCACAGCCTTCAACTCCGTTGGGTTGGCAAAAATATCGAACAGCATCGACAACCTGGAGGCTTTCCGGGGCGTGACCGAGCGGGCGGACGGCAGTCAAGACCACGCGCTCCAGGCGCTTCAAGGTGAGTTGACGAAGCAACAGCGCACCATTCAATCGCTGCAAAATGAGGTAAAAGAGCTGCGCACGCTCAAGACCGAGGCCAAAGCGGAAAGCAAAATGCCGTCAGGCTTTGAGGCGGTCAATGAAGAAGCGCGCCGCCAGGAAGCTGCCGCCAAAACCGAGCAGCAACCGCTCAAAAACGGTGTGAACGAACGATTCGATAATCTGGTACGCACCCGCATGAAACAGCACTGGGAGGCGCCGCCCGTGCGCCCCGGTCGCGAACACGTTGACGATGAGGACACTGTTGTTCTCCAGTTCATCGTTGACCGGCAGGGCTGGATTTCCGATGTACAGGTCGCCAACTCCAGCGGTATCGTCGAGTTCGACAACAGTGCTGTCAAAGCAGCACTGCGCATGAACTCCATCCCTGAAATTGGCCGACTGAGTGATCAGGCCTACTTGCAGATCAAGGCGTTCCGACTGGCGATCAGCCCGGTCCATATGAAGTAGCTTCGTTGCTGCTTGATCCCGACGATGGCTCCCATTGCGGAGCCCTTTTTTGTTCCGCTCATCAAAGATGTGCAAAGCACCGGGGCTCGACGAATCAATACCGAGCATCTAGCCGGTACTCCCTTACATCGTGCGCCACGCATATACTGTCCATCCATACAGCAATGAGGCATCCGCACATGAGCAATCTGGCGCAGCGTCTAGCGCTAAGCGATGAGCCGATTCCACTCAGATTTTTCATCGGCGTAGCTTGCGGCTGGCCATCCCCAGCCGCCGATTACGAAGAAGCACCGCTGTCTCTCGACGAGCTGGTGAACGTCACCGCCTATTCAACCTTCCTTGTGCGAGCGCGTGGGAACTCCATGTACCCACTGATACGCGACGGTGACGTATTGGTCGTGGACAAGAGCCTGGATGCGCTGCTCGATGATGTTGTGGTGGCAGTGGTCGAGGGCGACTTCACCGTTAAGCGGCTAAGCCGGCTGGACGGTCGATACGCATTGGTTCCTGAAAACGACTCGATGGCGCCGATCTTCATCGGCGATGACGAACAGGTCCAGATATGGGGGGTAGTAGTTTGGAATCTACACAGGCTGGAACGAGGTCGCCCGAAATTGTCGGCCTTGTAGACGGGCACTGCTACTACGTAAGTTGCCACCGCGTGTTTGAGCCGCGCCTGGAGGGCAGGCCTGTTGTCGTCTTGTCCAATAACGACTCGGCTGTCGTCAGCCGATCTGATGAGGCCAAGGCCCTTGGCGTCAAAATGAGCCAGCCTCGTTCTGAGCTTGAGCCACTGGTTCGTCACCACGGCCTGATTCTTCGATCCTCGAACTACACGCTTTACCAGGACATACACCAGAGGTTCATGCGGGCCATAGGCTCCATGGTGGCAGGCCTGGACCCCTACAGCGTGGATAAGAGTAAGTTGTATAGTGCGGACGCCTAAGCTATTGAGTTCTATCTATGGACATTGTTAAGCGTCCCAGGGGCGTTGAATGGCGACGCTAGAGCGCATTCATTTCGTGCCCCATTACCTCGTGCGCAGAGAGAACGCCGTCGCATACTCCCCCAGTAGCAGTCGGCCATCCATTGAGGGCTTGCCCCAAATCTTTTGGGCAGACTATGCACCTTGGAGGGAGGCAAACCTGTGGGCAGTGGAGCGAGCAACGACTGGTGACGCTTCTCTTAAGACCGTTGCCAGTAACATGAATGGCCTTCTCAATTACGCTAAATTTCTTGAATTTCGTGATTTGCAGTGGTTCGAGTTTCCCGCTCGCAAAGCTGACCGCTGCCTGGTGCTATACCGAGGGGCGTTGATCAAGATGCGCGATGCCGGCCAGATCAGCCCATCCACGGCGTCTGAGTACATGCGCAATTGCATCATGTTCTATCGGTGGGTAAGGCATAGGGAGCTTCTTTCTCCACACGTCCAGCTGTGGCGGGAAAAGCCCTACGTCGTTAAATACTTCGACCGGGTGGGGTTCGAGCGAACGATCAGCGGAACCACCACCGACCTCAGCATCCCGAACCGTAAGCGCCCAGGCCAAACGCTTGAAGATGGGCTGTTGCCAGTCTCGGAGACCGATCGCGATGCAATTCTGGATTTCGCCGCAGAGAACGCCACGCCCGAGCTCTACCTCATGTTGGCCCTTGGATTTTTTACCGGGATGCGGCTCGGCAGCATCTGTGATCTCAAGATTCAATCTCTGGAGCGCGCCGCCCCCGACCCTTCCGCTGAAGGGCTTCTACGCCTTGCAGTTGGTCCAGGCGCAGCTCCGCCAGTGCACACGAAATTCGGTGTGACTGGGCAGGTCTGGATACCCGAAGCGTTGCGTGATGAATTGCTGGAATATGCCAAAGGCTGGCGGAGGATGGAACGAGAGGCGAAAGCCTCGCCCGAGAATCGTGACTTGCTGTTCTTGACCCGCTTTGGTAACGCCTATGGCAGGCGCGGCACCGATCAGTCATCTGCTGTGAATGTTGAGATGTCCGAGTTTCGAAAACGGGGCGTCAAAGCAGAACTGCAGGTGCTCCGTAAATTCCGCTTCCATCAGTCGCGCTGCACCTTCGGTACCGAATTGGCACGTCTGGCGCTATCGGCTTGTGCCGATGTCGCTATTGTAATTGCGACGGTCAGCGACGCGTTGCTCCACGGGCCTAACTCTGAAGCCACCACCTTCAAATACATCCGATTCGTACAGGCACTGCCGATCAAACAAGCCCTCTCAAATAGCTTCATGGCGGCATTTAGCGGGATCGGCGCTGGGGCGCGGTACGATGGATAGTTCCGAATTCGACCTCACTTTCCCGATGCTTGAGTATGGGGCCACTGAAACGCCCTGGGACCTCCGGCCGCTGCTGTTTCGCGGAGGTGCAGCAGCAAAGGTGAAGCATGTGGGCCGCCAGATCGCGCAGAGCGAACTCGGCAGTCCCTTGCCGGAACGTTTCGAGCTGGTGACGCGGCTGCATGAGCACATGACTGACGACCTTGCTGGTGGCGGAAGTCGCTTCTCGGTGCAGAATAAGATCAGTGCATTGCGTCGATTCTTTGCCTGGATCGATTCAGAAAACGTGAATCTCAGTCTCGAGACGGCGGCCGACACGTTCATTCGTTGGACCGATCACTTGCTCCAGCGTCATCGAGTCGAACGTAATTTCAGCGATGGGTCCCTGTACGATCTCACCAGGCTCACGGCGACGATGCTGGACCGAGCATTGGACCGCCAAGCAAGCCTGAGCAAGAGCACACGTATTCGCAAGCCGCGCGGCAAAGGCAAGGTACATACGAGCAAAGCGGACAAGCAGAGTCTGCAAAACACCTTCGCATTCGGACACCTTCTAGCTGACGTATGCGAGGCATTGACCTGGAGGGGGACAATGGCCCCCCTCCCAGTGTGTATTTCGTTACGCACCGGCCAAGTGCTGGAACTATGGTCGGGATTGCAGAGCCCCGAGAAAGTAGCGGCCCGCCGTACCAGGCCGCAAAACCAAGCGCAAATCGAAGCATCCCTGGCGGCGCGTGCCGCCCACGATGCAGATCGGACACTGCGGACCCGTTTCCCCATCGTCAATTTACGGATCGAGAGTGAATTGCTGATGTTCATCGCCCAGACCGGTCTGAACCTCCAGCAAGCACATACCCTGCGGGTTGAGCAGTTTCATTACACCAGCCACTTAGACGGCTACCAGATACGTACCTACAAAAATCGACGGGAAGGAGAAGTGCTATTCGAGATTTTTGCCAGTTATCGAGAGTGGTTCGAGCGCTATCTCGAATGGCGTTCCGAATGGTTTCCCAATGAGCCGGATGGTTTGCTCTTTCCGCTTATACGTAGCGGGGGACGAATCCTAGAAGAGGCGACGCAGTTCACGAACGTTACGCGCATCTGCCGCGAGCTTGGCATACCGCTTGTGAGACCGCGAAAACTGCGCGGGACGCGCATCAACTGGTTGCTTCGGGAGTCCCAGAATCCCCAACAGGTTGCGGAGTTGGCCCAGCATACGGTGCAAACGCTGATACGCGTATATGCCGAACCGCACCCGCAGATCGCTATGGTGGAAATTACGCGCTTCCATCAGCAAACCGATCCGTCCCTTTCACCTCCTGCTCCTGGTAGATGTGTATCGGCCACACCTGAACCAGTGGGCACGATGCCGAAGAATGGTCCGCGACCCGACTGCATCAATGCTGCCGGTTGCCTGTTCTGTACCCAGCACCGGGATATCGAAAGTGAGGATCATGTGTGGTCTCTCGGTAGCTTGCGCCACCTCAAATCGCTTGAACTGGCACGCTACCGCCCACCCAGTTCGGGTAAGCACCTGACGACAGAGCATCCGGCCCTGCTGGTGATCGATCGGCTGACGGCCAAACTGCGCTTCTTCGAAGAAAGTAGCGAGGTCCGCAGGCTTTGGGTCGAAGAAGCCAGAGCGCGCATAAGTGAAGGTGACTACCACCCGGCCTGGGATGGCTTCATCCAATTGGCAGAACTGCGACAAAGATCAGCATGACGAAAAATATTCTTTCCGAACTTGGCCTCGGCATCGACTCGCCCCTAGCGATTCCTGATGCACCGAACTACCGTCCGCCGTGCTGGCCACCGCAGCGTGATTGGCCGGTCATCATAGATGCCGCTGGCCAGGTGGTGAGCCGTTGGGGCGATGCCATTTGGCGGCTCGACGCGTGGGCGGGAAAACGGCTCACTCTCAATTTCGGCGATGGCCCAGCTAAGAAATATGTCGCCGCGATCGATCCTGCGAACGCCGATTTATTGCGGACCGTAATCGGCTGGTGGCTATACGGCCCCAATGGAGCCCGTGGATACCGAGGCCTGAAAACGCGCTTCGACCAGATGCGTCGGCTGTTCGTCTTGTGCACTCAAGAAGGCATTCTCGCATCCGAACTGAGTCATTTTCCGCGCGTTGCCGACCTTCTCCCGGAGGTGCTCCAGGCTTCCCGGTCCGGTGAGTTTTTGGCATTGCTGCACGAACTGTATGAGCGGCGGGATGCGCTGGGGTTCACCTTGTTGGATCGCGCAGGGTTGGCACGCCTCGCAGCGGCCATGCCCGACCACCAGAAGCTCCAGACCCCCTATATCCCGCCCCGCATTTGGCACTATCAAATCACACGCTTGCGTGAATGCCTGGATGACTTTTTGGCGCATCGAGGCCAAGTCGAGGAGTGCTTCCGCTTCTGTCTGTCTGCCTATCGGCACAACTCTGCCAGTCTCCAAGGACAACGCAGGCCACAATCGTTCTATCCGTTTCAGTGGCCGTCGGATGGATCAAACGGAAAGTTGACTGGGCGGCAGTACTACGGCCCATTCATCGACACAGCGCATCGGTTTGGCATGGTGGAACTATTTCGTCGCTGGCTGGGAGTGAGCGACGACGAAATTCGCATTCAAACTCTGAGTCGCTACCTCAACCTCGTGAGCCGATCTGGACTGTGCTATCTGCTGAATTTCAGCCTCATGCGAGTCGAAGAGGCTTGGAACCTGCGCGCTGATTGCTTGCACATAGAACGTGATCCGCAGTTTGGCGACATCCATGTATTGCGCGGACGAACGACCAAGACGATGTCGGATTCTGAGGCACTTTGGGTGACGTCCCCGTCAGCTCAGGTGGCAGTTGAAGCCATGCGTGTGGTCGCAGACCTCCGCGCAGAATGCGATTCTCCCCCCGGCGAGGCCTCGGTGCCGGATGATCCGGCCAAGCGCTATCTGCTTGATTATTGCCTTGAACCGTGGGGAACGAAGTTCACCAAGATCAACCGCACGATTCGGCCATCGATTCCGAGCTATGCCCATGTGCTTCAGTGGTTCGACAAGCTGTTCGACCCTGAGCAATTGCGCATTACGCCGGAAGATTTCGCATTGGCTCGGTTGGTGACGCCGACGCTGACCGACGAGTTTGCGGTCGGCAAAATCTGGCCGTTGGCCTGGCATCAGCTCCGACGAACCGGCGCAGTGAATATGCAGGCATCCGGGCTGGTCAGCGACGCTTCATTGCAGTTTCAGCTAAAGCACGTCGCCAGAGCGATGAGTCTCTACTACGGGCAAAACCATTCCAGGGTACGGCTGGAAGAGAAGGCCCATGCCTACTACGTCCGCACCATGTACGAAACTTTGGGTAGGCAACTGCAACAGCTGACGAGCAACCGATTCGTCAGCCCCCACGGCGAGAAGCGAAAATCTGAGATTGTCCGCCTGATCTCAGCCTCTGATGCTAAGAAAGCGATCAATCTGGCTAAGAAGGGGACGGTCACTCATCGACCGATTTTGCTGGGCATCTGCACGAGCCGTGCCCCCTGTCCCTATGGCGGTATCGACAATATCGCTCGCTGCGGAGGGGGCGACTCCCCTGGAGAAACCAAACCATGTGCGGACGTTCTCTATGATCCCGAGCAAGTCGACGAAGTCGAAGTGTTGGAGGCGGTATTGGATGAGCGCCTGGCCGCTGCCGAGGTAGATAGTCCGCTAAGGACTTCGTTGGAAGCCCAGAAACGTAGTGTGGAGAATTATCGCCATGTCATCCGGCAAGCATGAATCCGCTGACCCGGCTAAGCGAATGAGTGCCGGCGAGCAGTATCGCGCAGCGTTCGAGCGGCTGAAGAGTAACAAGCCCGAACGACTGCCGAAGGGGACGCCCGTAAGTCAGAACAACGTTGCCAAGGAGGCCGGCAGCGACCCCTCTGCACTGAAAAAAGCTCGTTTCCCCCTACTGATCGCTGAGATCCAAAAGTACGTGGAAGGACACGCTGAGCAACGTCCGCCATCAGTGCACCAAGTCAGCTTATTAGCCCGCAGAAGAAATCGTGGACTTCGAGAACGGATCGAGGAAATCACGCAGCAGCGTGACCACCTAGCCAGCCTACTCAGTGAGGCCGACGCCACCATTCTTGAGCTGTACGACCGTATTGCGGACTTGGAGCGCCAACTGCCGGCTTCCAATGTGCTT
This sequence comes from Pseudomonas oleovorans subsp. oleovorans, assembly GCF_002197815.1. Classification (GTDB taxonomy): domain Bacteria; phylum Pseudomonadota; class Gammaproteobacteria; order Pseudomonadales; family Pseudomonadaceae; genus Aquipseudomonas; species Aquipseudomonas oleovorans. The sequence continues at coordinate 12,399 of NZ_NIUB01000028.1, read as the reverse complement.
CCTCTTGATCCGCGAGGCCACAAAAAACTTTGAAATGAGTATTCGCATGAAAGCCGCCAGTCATTTGCCCAACATGATCGAGATTCCGCCGCCTTCGTTTCGCCTCACACCATATGGTGAGGTCGACGCCACTGGGCTAGATCGGTTTCAACAGCATTTCGATACCTCCCAGCAACTGCACCTGGTTGATCGTCTGGACCGTTGCCTCGCTGATATTGGTGGGACGGCAGCGCTGCGCGACGAGCTGCTTCGATTACATGCCATGAGCATGACCCCGGTACTCACTCCGACATCAAGAGTGTCGCCAAAGCTTGATTGCCGACAGCAGCAGAATGGTGGCCAGCAACGGCAGCAGGACAGCGGTACTGACCCAGCCAAGCAGCAAGCCCCCTAATGCGGTGCCAGCCAGAGAGCCGAGAGCCATCCAGAGCACGAACGGCTTGTGCTTGCCCAGCACGGCGAAGCTCTGGTCGCGGCTGTAGCGGGCAAAGCCGATCAGCATCGTCGGCAGGCTGACGGCCAGCGAAAGGCTACCTGCCAGTTTGATATCCGCGCCGAAGAGCAGGACAAAGGTTGGAATCAGCAGCTCTCCACCGGCCACCCCGAGCAAAGACGCGACCATGCCGACGACTAGCCCGGCCAGCAGGCCAGCCGGAATCAACCAGGATGCCTCCAGTAGCGGACGACCGGTGCTATGTGGGCTGTGGCCAAATACCAGGATCAGCGCAATCAACAGCAGCAGCACTGCGATCACCCGGTAGAGGTGGTGTGACTGTAAGCGAGTCGCCCAACCGGCACCGATCCAGGCACCGATCAGACTGCCGGCCAGTAGGTTCAGTATCGCGGGCCACCAAGCCAACACCTCATTAAGCGGCACGGAGAACGAGCGGATCGGCAAGGCCGCCGCCACGACCATCAGGCTGATGGCCTTGTTGAGGATCACCGCCTCCAGGGCATGGAAACGGAACAAACCGATCAACAGTGGCAGCCGGAATTCGGCCCCGCCAAGCCCTATCAGCCCACCGAGCAGACCTACACCAGCTCCTGCACCGAATGCGGCAGGCTTGTTTTCGCGCATGGATTTTTACCTAAAGGCTGCCCTCGACGGGCATCAAATGGATGGTTTCACCACGTAGGCGAATCGTCAGGCGCTGGCCCGCAGCCAGGCCGTAGCGTTGCGCCAGATGACGGGGCACGTTCATGGTCAAGCCCGCCTGGCCTCGACGCAGCTCGACACGCAAGTGCTCGCCCAGCGGCAACAGTCGCTCTATCTGCGCGTCTACGGGATTGTCCAGAGCGCCTGGCGCATGCTGTTGAGGCATCAGCAGTACGCTGGAAGTCGGCAACCCCCAACTCACGCGTTGTCCCGGCATCCAATCCGCCTGGCGACGAACACGCAGCGGCTGGCCTGCCCAATCGATCAGGCTGTGATCGGCGCCATGGTGCAGGACCGTACCCGTAAACAGGTTGCGCATCCCCACCAGGCGCGCCACCTCGGGCGTAGCCGGGGCGGCCAGCACGCGGTCGGGTATGCCGGCCTGCAAAGTTCTGCCGGCAGAAAGAATGCAGAGTTGATCCGCCAACAGGGTGGCTTCGTCCAGGTCGTGGGTAACCAGCAGCACCGGCATGCGCAGCACTTCGCGCAGTTCGGCCAGTTCACCGTACAGTGCTTCGCGGGTCGCCCGGTCCACCGCCGAGAACGGCTCATCGAGCAGCAACACCTTGGGTTCGCGAGCCAGGGCGCGGGCGACGGCGACCCGCTGCTGCTGGCCACCGGACAGCTGATGCGGGTGGCGTTGCGCCAGGCCGTGCAGATGGAGCCTATCCAGCAATGCCAAGGCGCGATCCGTGCGTTCGGCAGGCGGCACCTCGCCCATGGCCTGCACGATGTTGTCCAACGCGGACAGGTGCGGGAACAGCGCGTAGTGCTGGAACACCATGCCAATCCGGCGCTTATCGGTGGCTACCGCGATTTGGTGTTCGCTATCGAGCCAGGTTTCGCCACCGCAACGGATCAGTCCCTGCTTCGGCCGATGGAGGCCGGCGATGCTGCGCAGCAAGGTGGACTTGCCGCTACCGGAGGGGCCGACCAGTGCCAGCACCTCGCCCGGCGCGCAGTGCAGTTCGGCGTCCAGCGGGATGGGGGCGGCCTGCCGCACACGCAGGTACAAGCCATCCTTCTCGTCAGTTATGGGCATGGCGTCGACCCAATCTGGCGGTGGCGAAATAGGACAGGCCGATGGCCCCCAGTGAGAAGAGCAGCAGCACGGCGGACATCACCGCCGCAGCCTGGTCGTCGAAGGCCTGCACCCGGTCATAGATGGCGATGGCAATGGTGCGCGTCTCGCCGGGAATGCTGCCGCCGACCATTAGCACCACGCCGAACTCGCCCAAGGTGTGGGCGAAGGTCAGCACCAAGGCAGACAGGATGCCCGGCCAGGCCAGCGGCAACTCGATGCGTCGCAGCACTTGCCAGGGTGATAGACCGCAGCAACGCGCCGCCTCGCGGATATCCGCCGGAATGGCCTCGAAGGCCCGCTGCATGGGCTGGATGGCGAACGGCAGATTAAACAGCACCGAGGCGACCAGCAGCCCCTCGAAACTGAAGGTCAGCGAGTGGCCGAAGAGGTGTTGGTAGGCCTGACCGATAGGTGAATTGCCACCCATGGCCAGCAACAAGTAGAAGCCGAGCACCGTCGGCGGCAACACCAATGGTAGGGCCAGCAATGCCTCGGTCATGCTCTTGCCACGAAAGTTTGACCAGGCCAGCTTGCGGCCGACCCAGATGCCCACGGGGAGCAGAATCAGCATCGTCCAGAACGCCAGATTGAGCGACAGCCACAGTGCTGACCAATCCACGCTTAATCTTCCTGAGCGGGTAAAACGAAACCGTAGCGCGCCAAGATGGCGCGAGCGGCCGGCTCTTGCAGGTAGCGGTAGAACGCTTGGCTGGTGGCATCGGCTCCCTTGACCAGCACCATGCGCTGCTTCAGAGGCTCGTGCCAGTCACTGGGAATCAGGGCGTACTGGCCGCGCTTGGCCATATTCGGTGACAGCACCAGGGAGTAGGCAACGATGCCGCCCTGAGCACTGGCCGAAGTGGCGAACTGGGCCGCCTGGGCGACGTTCTCGCCCAACACCAGCTTGTCCTGGATACCTGCCCAGAGGCCGGCGTGCTTGAGCGCCTCCTCGGCCCGCCGGCCATAGGGCGCGTGCTCCGGGTTGGCGATAGCGAATTTCTTCAGGCGACCGTCCGCCAGTGCAACACGCAGGTCGGCCAGTTGCTCATCAGCCTTGAGCGGCGAGCCGTTTGGCACCATCAGTACGATGCGGCCCACGGCATAAAGTGCGCCTTCATCCTCTGTCTTACCTGCTTCATGCAGTTTCTGCACGTATTCCTCGTCGGCCGAGAAATAAAGCTGGAAAGGCGCCCCCTCACTGATCTGGCGGTAGAAATTGCCGGAGGAGCCGAATACCAGCCGTAGCGACAGACCTGTATCGGCCTTGAACTGCTGATGAACTTCTTCCAAGGCAAACTGCAGGTCAGCTGCGGCGGCGACAGCGGGGGCCTCGGCCCAGGATTGAGCCGTACAAATCAGCATGGACAGACCGACCAGCCAATTGCGGATAGTTGTGCATGAAGCCATGGTGAACCTTCTTCTGTGTTGTTTTTGGAGTGACGCTATATATCTTGGGATACAGCGTCAATCAAGAATAATCTGACTATAAGGTCAGCTTTTTTATTGGATCAGCGCTTTAGTAATGCTTGAATGGTCGTCATACCCGTCTCAACCTCCGAGCGGGCGCGAGCCTCGATACTGCGTATTTCGGCCCACCGTGACCGGCTGTTTCGGTAGATCGTGACCGGACATTTCGCTAACGCGTGACCGCTCATTTCGCTATCAACGTGACCGATTTCCAGCCTGCTCCGAAACAGGCGGTCACGACTTACCGAAATCGTCGGTCACGGCTTAGCGAAACGCTTCCACCCCGTTGCGCATGACCTGACGCGACCGTCACCCTCGCCCGATTTCGGGGAGTAGAGGGATGGCGGCGCAGCGAGTAGCCATGCGTAATATCAAAGAATGTCTGCGCCTCAAGTTCGAGGGCGGCCTCTCTCACGAGAAGATCGCCCGGGCCTTGCAGCTGTCCAAGGGCGTCGTCAGTAAGTACGTCACCGCAGCCGCTGAAACCGGGATGGAGTGGCCGGCGCTGGCCGTGCTGGATGAGGTGGCGCTGGCGGCGGCACTGTTGCCCACTGCCAGGGTTCGCCAGACCCGCGGCGAGCGGGTGCTGCCGGATCTGATCACGATCCACCGCGAATTGCGGCGCAAGGGCGTCACCCTGCAACTGCTGTGGGAGGAGTACGTCGCCGCCCATCCCGAGCAGCCGACCTACCGCTATACCCAGTTCGTCGAGCACTACCGCCGCTACGCCAGCACCCTCAAACGCTCGATGCGTCAACAGCACCGGGCCGGCGAGAAGCTGTTCATCGACTACGCCGGCCCGACGCTGCCGGTGATCGACCCGGCCACCGGCGAGATCAGCCGGGCGCATATCTTCGTCGCAGCGCTGGGGGCCTCGAACTACACCTATGCCTGCGCCACGCCGGGGGAAACCCAGGTGGACTGGCTGACCGCGCTGGGTCAGGCATTCAGCTATTTTGGCGGGGTCAGCGAGATGGTGGTGCCGGACAACCCGCGCGCCCTGATCGCCCATCCCGACCGCTACGAGCCGGGCTTGAACCGCGCCGCGCTGGAGTGCGCCCGGCATTACGACACGGTGATGCTGCCGGCGCGGCCGCGTAAGCCGCAGGATAAAGCCAAGGCCGAGGTGGCGGTACAGGTCGTCGAACGCTGGATCATGGCGCGGCTGCGCCACCAGCAGTTCTTCAGCCTGCACGCGCTCAACCAGGCGATTGCCAAGCTGCTGGAGGACTTGAACCAGCGCCCGTTCAAGAAGCTCGATGGCTGCCGCCGGGAGTGGTTCGAGCGGCTCGATCAACCGGTGCTGCGGCCGCTGCCACAGCATCCCTACGAGGTGGTGACCTTCAAGCGCTGCAAGGTCAACATCGACTACCACATCGAAGTGAACGGCGGCTTCTACAGCGTACCCTCGGCCCTGGCCCGGCAGAGCGTCGATGTGCGGCTGAGCGCGCATACCGTGGAAGTCCTGCACGGCAACCGGCGGGTCGCCAGCCACTTGCGACTTCAGCGGCGCGGCGCCTACAGCACCCAGAGCGAACACATGCCGGCCTCGCACAAGGCGCACCGCGAGTGGACGCCGCAGCGCCTGCTCGACTGGGGTGAGCGAATCGGCCCGCAAACCCGGCAGATCGTCGAGCACCAACTGACCCACAAACCGCACCCGGAGATGGGCTATCGCGCCTGCCTGGGCCTGCTCTCGCTGGCGCGCCAGTACGGTAACGCGCGCCTGGAGGCGGCGGCCAGCCGCGCCGTGCAACTGCGGGCGCTTAACGGCCGCACCGTGCGCAACCTGCTCAAGCAAGGCCTCGACCAGCAACCACTGCCCAAGCCCGCGACGCCGGCAGCACAACCCAGCAGTCACGAGAACGTCCGTGGCGCCGATTACTACACCCAAGAGGAGCTGTTCGATGATGACCCAACACACCCTGAGCCAATTGCACCAACTGCGGCTGGGCGGCATGGCCCGAGCACTGGAAGAACAATGGACGCTGCCGGCCAGCCACAGCCTGAGCTTCGATGAGCGCCTCGGCCTGCTGCTCGACCGCGAGCTGGCCTGGCGCGACGACAAGCGCCTGGAGCGGCTGCGTAAACAGGCCAAGCTCAAGTACGCCAGCGCCTGCCTGGAAGACCTCGACCGGCGCCGTGGCCGCACGCTGGACGAGCGCCTGATCGCGACCCTGGCCAGTGGTGACTGGATCCGTCAACGGCACAACCTGCTGCTGACCGGCCCGACCGGCGTCGGCAAGACCTGGTTCGCCTGCGCCCTGGGCCACCAAGCCTGTCGCCAGGGCTACAGCGCGCTGTACCTGCGCACCCCGCGCCTGCTGGAGCAACTGCGCATCGCCCACGGCGACGGTAGCTTCGGGCGCACCCTGCAACAGCTGGCCAAGGTCGATGTCTTGATTTTGGACGACTGGGGCCTGGCGGCGCTGGAGGAAAATGCCCGGCATGACCTGCTGGAAGTGATCGACGACCGCGCCGGCAGCCGCTCCACCATCCTGACCAGCCAGCTTCCCGTCGAGCACTGGCACGGCTGGATCAACGACCCCACGCTGGCCGACGCCTTGCTCGATCGCCTGGTACACAACGCCTACCGAATCGTGATGAAAGGCGAGTCACTACGGAGGAAAAACACGGAGGAAGAAGCCGCATCGTGACCGATGCGGTTAGAATTTAAACCCCGCGCAATCGGGTGAAGCCACCGGTCACGTTGTTAGCGAAATGAGCGGTCACGTTCACCGAAATCCGCACGATACTGCGAAATTGCCGCAGAACCTGCTCCCCAGCATCACTCAGTCGAGCACCGCCGCCATGCCGACCGCCGACTAGCGATATGACCAGAGGCTCGCGAAAGCAGCGGTTCATGGTTTCCACCAGAAGCCAGGCACGTCGATAGGACATACCCAGTTCGCGCGCCGCTCCACTGATCGAGCCGCTACGCTGAATGGCTTCCAGCAGATCAACCTTCCCGGGGCCGATGGCGATATCCTCACCAAGGTGCAGGCGGATTCTCAGGCTGATAGTGCTGGTCACAGAGTCGCGTCCTCGGTAACGGATTCGTCGTAGACATAGCAGACGCGCTGCCCGAGCCAGGTCTGCGGAAATGCCTGCTCTTGTCGAATCGTGTCCTCGATGGTGGCAACCCATGACTTGCCGTGCGAGAGTCCGAAGAATTTGGCTTCCAGCAGGCTGCATAGTCGGCGCTGGCCCTGATAGGCCTCATTGAGGCTGGAGCGCAGCACACCAAAACCTCTGAGCAGCCGGGCCAGGCCGCTCACCTGCTCGAAACGTATCGGAGTCTCCGTGGCCAGTTGCCCGAGCAGCTGGATACCCCCTGCGGCCTGGTAATGCTCGTCCGACTCCAGCAACTCACAAAGCGTCAGGATGTCGATGGCTTCGCCGAGACTGGCCAGTGTTTCCATGGCCAGGTAAATCCGGCAATGCGGATACCCCTCGAAATCGCCTGGATCGATAATCTTTGCCACCACGCGCCACGCCTCACCATTGAGCATCAGGTAGCCCAGCAGATTGCGCTCCGCGAGATGGGCTGCCAGGGCATAGGCTGGGTCGAGGCGAATCAATCCGGGACTGGTCTGGGTGGTATGGTTGGCGTCAAGCGGGAGGGACATTTGTACCTTTGTACCTTTTCTGGACAGCGGTGAAGCGGGGTTACGACAATAGCGCGCATTGTACGGCCCTCCAAACACGGAGCGGTCCGCCAGTAAAGGAACTCAAACCATGCTTTACCTTACCGATGTGCAACCTGCTCATTGCCCCAAGTGCGGCAAGCCCGTGGAGCCGAGGCTGCATGGCTGGGAGGCGCAGGATCGTTTCTATAACGCCAAGCAAGCATTTCTCTGCGATTGCGGCGCGCGTTATCTGCTCAAGGAGAATGCCGTTGCCACTGCATTCGATCATGCCGAGTCAGTCGGTGATGATGCCGGCTTCGATCGCGCAGCCAGGATTAACGTGTTATCCGAGCTGTACGTGATTCTCGGTGCTCTCGATGCCCCCGAGGCGGTGCTGGACCAGGTATTAGCCGCAGCCGAAGATGATCCGCTGCCGTACTCCACATTGCTCCCTTTCGAGAAGGAATAAATGGATAAGATTCATTGGTTTGCGGTTTCAAACCCCGAGCAGAAGCGATTCCCCGAATGGAGACGCTCTTTCGGTATCAGCAACAACGGCACTGTCTTCGTGCCGGCGGCGATGGCCGGCGATGATTCAGAGTTGAACGTCATGCTCTGCGCGGTTGCCGAAGATCAAAGCACAGTCGTTCACCTCGATCATCACTTCGTACCGAGCGGCTGGCTCAAGCGCGAGTTCCCCAAGCACTTCGAACTGATCGAGATCATTGAGGCCCGTGCACAGTTGACACTGGCAGCAGCCTTTCAGCGGCACGAGGCCTAGGGGCACTGGTCAGGGCTTTTTGGCGATAACCAGGAGCCCGGCCACGATCAATCCCGCACCGGCCAGCATCCGTAGCGTGATCACCTCGCGCAGCAGCAGCCAGGCCATCAGCATCGCTACCACGACGCTGCCCTTGTCGATCAGCGCCACCGTGGCCACGTCCCCCAGCTTCAACGCCTTGTAGTAGAAGATCCAGGACAGCGCCGTGGTGATGCCTGAGAGGCCAAGCCACAGCAGGTTGCGCTGGTTGACCTCGGCAATTTGCTGCACGGGCACCGCCCAAGCGGCGAAGATCAGCACGAAGGTGCAGACGAACAGGGTGCGAATAGTCAGCCCCAGCTCGCCGGAAATTCCATTGAGCCCCATCTTGGCGATCACCGACGTGAATCCGGCGAAAAACATCGAGATGAAGGCGTACAGCACCCATTTTTCCATGCTCTGCTCGTCCTATTTGAACAGTTTGCGGGGGACCCACCACAGGTAGAACACCATACCGAACAGCTCGATCACCGACTGCAATACGATGACCATGGCCGCAACCTCCCAGCCCGCAGGCAGGGCCAGGGCGAATGGCAAGACCACGAAGGAGTTGCGCGTCCCCAGACTGAACGTCAGGGTGCGGGCATGATCGCTGGGCAACGCCATCAGCCGCGCCAGTAACTTGGCAATGTAGGGCACAGCCAGCAGGAACACCACGAACACCGGGATGACGACAAGCAACTCTCTCAGCGCCGCCCGCACCGCTTCAGCCTGGGCGCCGGCGATGAGGAACACCACCAGCGTCAACAGCGGCACCGGTCCCCAGGCCAGCCGCTCGCGCCAGAGATCGCGCCCCGCTCTGGACTCGATCCAGCGCTCCGACACTGCAGCCAACACAAGTGGAATCAGCACCACCAGCAGTGCCGGCCACAGGTCGATCAGATTCAGTTCCAGAGTGATGTCCTGATCGAGCATCAACCACAGGTAGAGCGGTAATAATGCCAACTGCAGTAGCAGGTTGATCGGCGTGACCGCAATAGCACGGGGCACATTGCCTCCGCCCAGTTGGCTAAAGGTAATGAACCAGTCCGTGCAGGGCACGAGCAACACCAGCAACACGCCCAGGCGCAGCGCTGGGTCGTGAGGCAGCCACTGCAACATGGCCCAGGCCAGCAGAGGAATGAAGAGGAAGTTGCCCAGTAGCACCGCACCCACGAAGCGATGGTCGCGAAACGCCTCACGCACATGTAACAGCGGCATCTGCACGAAGGTGGCGTAGAGCAAAGCCACCAGAGCAGGCCATAGCAGGTATTCCAGAGTACTTCCCATTCCGGGCGCGAGATTGCCAAGAACCAGTCCGGCGAGTATACCGCCCAGGTACAGCCAGACCTGGTTGCGTTCGAGTGTCAGGCGTTCCACTGTGAGTCCTTCTTAGGGGGCAGCCGCCTTCGTTCGGCGATGCAGGCGATTAATCGCGGCAGCATAACGGATCGGTAGAGTATGCCGAATGCAGTATTCCTGTGTGACCGAAAGCCACGGCGCTGGGAATGGCTGGTGTGCAGCGCCGAGCAGTCCGCAGGTATGGACTTCAAGCCCTAACTTCTTGGAAAAGAGGTTCTTTCTATGGACATCCGACATCAGAGATTGAGTAGCGGAATGTCTGAGCTTAAGTCATGTCCATGGTTGTTTTTCTTTCCTTTACATCGACGAGGCCTTCATTTTGCTGACCGGCATGAATGGCGACCTCTCTGAGCTTGGCGCCAGCATCCAGCGCCACGTCCTAAAGGCGGTCGGCATCCCGGTTGGGGTCGGTATTTCTCGCAACAGAACGACAGCAAAGCTAGCGAACTGGGCCAGTAAAAAGTGGAAGCGTCAGACCAAATCAGTAGTGGCTTTGACCGAGTACGAGCGACTACGCAAGCTGATGGCCTTGGCGGAAGTTGGGGACGTTTGGGGGATTGGCAGCCGTCTAACCGAGCATCTGAATAGCTACGGCATCCACACAGCTTTACAGCTGGCCGACGCTGACGCGGCCACGATGCGCCGGCACCATGGAGTGGGTTTAGCCAGGACCATAAGGGAGTTGAACTGGGAATACTGCATAGGCCCAGACAATGACGGCAGCCCTCGCAAATCCATGACCTGCTCTCGGACATTCCCATCACCCACAAGCGCCTTCTCTGATCTGTCATCCAGCCTTGCATCATTTGCTGCCAACATAGGCCGAAAGTTGCGTAGAGAGGGAATCCTGGCAGCTGCGGTGAGGGTCTTCTTGCAACCCGCCCGTGCTTCGATAATGACATCACGGGTCAAATCTGAAACAATTGAATTGTTGTCACCGACAAATGACACACGGGTACTGATTGAAGTCGCACTGATCTGTTTGCGATCAAGCTACCAAGAAGGTGTTACCTGGATACGCGCCGGCCTAATGGTCGTTGAGGCAATCCCGGAGCAGCACTACACACCGGACTTGTTCGCCCCCCGAGCGCGCCCACGCAGCAGGGAGCTGATGAAAGCAATGGACCTGATCAATCGTTCCTCTGGAGAGGGTACGATCCGATTCGGTGCGGAACGCCGTAATCTCGCACATATGATTCGTCGTCAATACTTGTCTAACCGTTTCACAACCTCATGGACTGAGCTTCCAGAAGCTACTTAGAGGCTCTTGCAAAATTTGCGAGAACAAGGTTTCCACACAGGGAGCAGTGATGGCGCGTAAAGCGAAGCCCCGTAAAGGGATGCGTTTCAACTACGCCATTGAGTCTGTGGTGGACCGGACTGTTCGTGAGCAATATCGCTTCTTAGACCACTGCCAAACCAACCGGGTCGAACTGACGATCTTTTCCACCAGCGGCGCCTCCTTCAACGGCATTGTCCATCGCTTCGACAGAGAAACGATCCTGTTCGGCGGAAGGGGGAAAAGCGCTACGCCAAGGCTCATCTACAAGAGCTTTATCGCCATGATTATCCCTCGGGAGGCCATCGGCCTTTTCGCTGAGTACAAAGGCCTGGGCACCGCACGCTGCAAGAACCGTAAGAAGCGCTTTCTAAGGGCACTGCAAGAATTGAGGGATCGACAGCAGAAGGCTGGCTGGCTTTGTCATGACGATGACAATCCCGCGCAGGAGTGAGAAGGAGTGATGAATAGGTCTAGGGAGGGAGGCGGCGCCGACGAAACCTTGGTCACGCCGCGCCGCCATGTCACAAGTCGGTACGGCTACAGCGCATCCTGAACGTCGCTGATCACGTAATTTCGGATCAGACGCGAGGTGGCTTGCTTCATCTTCTTGTTGGGTCGGAACAGGCTGCCTTGCAGCTTCTTGAGAGCGGCAGGAGAGACGGACTGGCTTATGGGTGCAGCTTCGCCCACAAAGACCAATTCATGGTCATAGGCCAGCCGGCGCATGAAGGTCGGGCTGATGCCGGCTGCCTTAGTAGCTTCTTCCCTGGTATGGGTTAGGGAAAGTTCGCGAAGGCTTTCGATAAACCCGTTCACCGATTCTTGATCGCGGCGACGAGCACGCTCACGCATCTCGGGGGTGATCTTTTCAGAGTCGAGAGTCGTGACAGTCTTGCGGGTCAGTGATCGAGCTACAACTGTTGAGGTGTGGCGTCGTTCACGGGCAATGACAGCGCTGGAAATACGCTTAGTCCGACTGCCATCGGTCCCTACGAAGGTGATCCCATGGCGCTCTGCGAACTGTCGCAGATACGGGATACTCATCCTGTGGATGCTCGCTACCTGGCGGATAGTGAACATACTGCTTTTGTCACGAATGCGCTCAGCGACCTCTAACTCCCGAGCAAGCATAATGTCGTCAGACACATCATTCTGTGTCCTTTCAGCTTGAGCATGCTGCATTACCAAAATCCCCTTGGTTTCAAGAAGACAAAGGCCACGGCGCTTGCGATGCAGACTCGCTAGCGAAGTGAATCCACCTGCGTCTCTTGTGCTGTCATCTGGCTTACCCGTACCCGTAGGGCATCAAAGCAAGCCTTAATCGTTATGCTCAAAACCCAGCCTAGGCTTCGAGGTGCCACCATTTTGGCAGCACGTCGCCAGATTTACAACGCCAAATTTTGAACTGTCGGACAGCATAGCTGTCGGGCTGCGCAACCTTCTGATTTGAATGAATTTTCATGCGAAACCTATTGCAGAGCCCCAAAAGGAAAGGCTCTGTCTGAGTTATCTGTTGCAGTGGTCTAAACTGAATCGTGATCTTTCCCAGCATGAGGGATCTATCATGAAAGCGGTTCAGTTTTCGCGGTGGATGGCACAGCTCTCCAGCCTCAACCCAGA
>NZ_NIUB01000027.1 GCF_002197815.1 Pseudomonas oleovorans subsp. oleovorans | reverse complement strand
AGACTCCGGGCGTCGATGGAGAAACCTGGGGATCGCCCCAGGCCAAGCTCCGTGCTGTGGGAAGTCTGTCGAAACAACGGGGTTATCGGCCCAAACCGCTACGGCGGGTCTGGATACCGAAACCCGGTAAGCATGAGAGGCGCCCGCTGGGTATCCCGACGATGTTGGATCGGGCCATGCAGGCGCTGCATCTGCAAGCGTTGGAGCCTGTAATCGAAAGCACCAGCGATCCGAAGTCCTATGGATTTCGCCCGGATCGTTCGACTGCTGACGCAATGGTTGAGCTTTTCCACCTGCTGTCGCCGCAAACGGCGCCGGTCTGGATTCTGGAAGGCGACATCAAGGGCTTCTTCGACAACATCAACCACGACTGGTTGTGTCGGAATGTCCCAATGGACACGAAGGTACTGCGCAAGTGGTTAAAAGCCGGGGTTATCGACCGGCGACAACTCATGGCAACGGAAGCCGGGACGCCGCAGGGTGGAATTATTTCGCCCTGTCTGGCCAATGCCACTCTGAACGGTCTGGAAACTCAGCTGAAACGTCATCTGGCGAAGAAGCTAGGCATCAAGAAGGCCGAGAAGACCAAGGTGCAGTGTGTGCGGTATGCGGACGACTTCGTGATCCTGGCGGCCTCGAAAGAGCTGCTGGAGGAAGAGGTCAAGCCCTGGGTAGAGCAATTCCTGTCAGTACGAGGGGTTGAGTTATCTCGGGAGAAAACGCGCATCACGCACATTCACCAGGGATTCGATTTCTTGGGGTGGAATTTCAGGAAGTACGTGCCGAAGTCACCACGCAGGAAGGCCAAGCTGCTGATCAAGCCCTCGAAGAAGAACGCCTCGGCGTTGTATCGGAAGGTGCGCGAGATCATCAAAAGTAGTGGGGCACTGACGCAGGAAGCGTTGATCAGCCAACTGAACCCGGTACTGAAGGGGTGGGCACAATACCACTCCCCGGTCGTGGCAAAACAAACCTTCAGCAGGCTGGATCATCTGATCTTTTGGCGAATCTGGAGGTGGGCGAAACGTAGGCATCCAAGGAAGTCGGCTGATTGGATCAGGAATAAATACTTCCGATCCATAGGCGGGCAGAGCTGGGTGTTCGCGTACCCCTACAAGAATGGCAAGGGGGAAAAGCAGTACCGCCGGCTATACCTGTTGGCGGGAACCGCAATCGTGCGTCACAAGCGTCTGTCGGTGGATTACACCCCCTACGACGCGGAGCGCGAGCTGGAATGGGAGGCGCTGAGGGTTCAACGGATGCAGCACAAGCTGCGTTATCGGGGACAAATACTCAGCATCTTCCGCAGACAAAAAGGGCTTTGTGCCCTTTGCGGGCAAGCGGTGAGTAAGGAAACGGGCTGGCACGATCACCACGTCATCAGGCGTGTGGACGGCGGTTCGGATACTTTACGTAATCGCACACTGCTTCATCCCAACTGCCACGCGCTGGTTCACAGCCAGCGCCAAGAGGTAACTCTACGATTCAGCGGCTTATAGCTGTAGAATCCGACGCAACACTTCGTACGTTGCCGGCCAAGCTACTTGGTTTTTCGTAAGCTTGAGCCGTATGCGGTGAATGCCGCACGTACGGTTCTTAGGGGGGGACGGGCCAGTAATGGCCTGTCCCTACCCGACTGTCACTTCGGATCCATTGTGGACACATCAAGCCCCAGCGGTTGTAGACGCTCTTCTAAAACGAAAAATGATGCGGTGATGCGGTGATGCGGTGATGCGGTGATCGAGCCGACCCTCACTCTTCTGTTCGGTACCCTCGTTATCCTGGCGATCATTGCGGCAAACGGCTATTTCGTCGCCCAGGAATTCGCCTACATGGCCGTCGACCGTACGCGGCTTGCTGTACTGGCTGCCGACGGTGATGCCTCCGCCAAGCGCGCGCTTGAAGTGACCAAACGAACCAGCTTCATGCTGTCGGGTGCCCAGTTGGGCATCACTGTGACAGGTCTGCTGGTCGGTGTCGTGGCTGAGCCATTGGTTGGACAGTCGCTCGGTGTCTTGCTGGGCGGGGTCGGCATTCCGTCCGAGGTCGGCGTAACCGTCGGTACGCTGCTTGCCCTGGTGGTCGCCACGATTATCCAGATGATTTTTGGCGAGCTCTATCCGAAGAATCTGGCAATCGCCAATGCCGATCCTCTGGCCAGAGCTCTTGCGCGCTCGACCCTGATTTACCTGGCGGTATTCGGTTGGCTGATCGGCTTCTTCGACAAGTCGGCCAACATTTTCCTGCGCATGCTGCGCATCGAGCCCGTCCACGATCTGGACGTAAGTGTCTCGGCCGACGATCTACCGCACATCATCTCTGACTCGCGTGACAGCGGAGACCTTCCTGTAGAGCTCTCGCTGATGCTGGATCGCATTCTTGACTTCCCCCAGCAGGACGTCGAACACGCCATGATTCCGCGGTCGCAGGTTGACTGGCTCACACCTGAGACGACGTTGGTCAAACTGCGCGAGCTGATGGCCAGTGGTCATACCCGCTACCCGGCCATCCACGAGGACACCCCTGTCGGCGTTGTTCACCTCACGGATGTTCTGTTGCGACTATTAGCAGGGGATACTGAAGAAACCGTCGAGGCGGTGATGAGACCGGCCACTGTCATGCCTACCCTCATGGCGCTGCCGGATGCCCTTGCCGAGCTGATCCAGACCAACAACCAACTGGCCTGCGTCATCGATGAATACGGCAGCTTCGTGGGTGTGCTGACCCTTGAGGATCTTGCCGAGGAAATCGTCGGCGAGATTACCGATGAGCATGATGAAGAGAGCGCCGATCCGCTCATGCCGGGCGGTGACGGCATCTGGATCATGGATGGCGATGTGCACCTGGACGAAGTCGAGCGTGCGCTCGGCTATGACCTACCTCATGAAGAGGTTGAAACCATCGCAGGCCTGCTGATCGCAGAGCTGGGGGCTTTGCCCGCCGAAGGCGATACCGTGACGATAACCTTGCCTGAGGATCCCTCGGAGCTGGTCTCCGATCTGCCCGTGGAGCGTCGGCTAGTGATCGAGGTGCTGCGGGTTGAGCGCTATGTACCGACTCAGGTGCGTGTCACGCTTGTCGAGACGATTAAGCAGGAGGAAGCGCAATGAATGATCCTCTGATCGTCACGTTGGTGACCATTGCCCTCATCGTGCTCAGCGCAATCTTCGTCATCATCGAGTTCGCACTGCTCGGTGCCCGTCGTCACCGTCTCGAGGAACTGGCTCCGACCAGCAGTTCGGCCCGCGCCGCGTTGCGTGGCATGAACGACCTGACCCTGATGCTGGCAGGCGCTCAGCTCGGCATCACGTTCTGTACCTTCGCACTGGGCGCCGTGACCAAGCCGGCGGTCGACAACTGGCTGAGCCCGCTGCTGGTCGCCTGGGGCGTGCCCGAGTGGGCGGTTGGTGGTGCGTCCTTCGCGCTCGCGCTCTTCCTGGTGACCTTCCTGCACCTGGTGGTTGGTGAGATGGCACCGAAATCCTGGGCGATTGCACACCCGGAACGTTCGGCACTTGCCGTGGGGCTCATTTCACGCGCTTACATCTGGCCGTTGCGCCCCCTGATGAGGTGGGTCAACCGGATTGCGAACCGACTGGTCAAAGCGTCCGGTGTTGAGCCTGTTGAGAGTGCTGCGGTGGGCGGGCAGGACATCGCCACCATTCGTAGACTCGTGGAGCACTCGGCTGAAGTTGGAACACTCCAGCCTGGCCTTCAGCAGCAGATCTCCAGTCTTATTGATCTCGGCACCTTGCCGATCGAAGAGCTGGTAACGAGTGACGCTATCCCGGTCCACGTCAAGTTTGATGCGTCCGTAGCGGATGTACGTGCCATCGCTGCTCAGTCAGGCCATCTGCGGATCCTGATTCTCGGCGCCAGCGACAAGCTGCCTTTGGTCGTTCACCTGCGTGATACGCTGCTTGAGCCGGATATGCGTCCGGCGCGGGAAATCGCCCGCCAGGTATTCGTTCTGGACGCGAAAACGCCGGTCTATGAGTCCCTGGCGCTCATGCGTAAATCGAGCGTTCAGTTTGCGGTGGTCATGCAAGACGGGCAGTTGAAAGGGGTGGTAACGCTCGCCGACATACTGGCGCGCATACTGCCTCTGGCGACCGCTTCCTAGTCGACTCCCCTGTCAGTCCCGGGCCAGGTTACTCCGGGGCTGACGGGGTCGGGCTCGCCTTGACAGGCTGCCCCTGGCTAACCGACCTGTAGCCTGTTCCAGATGCGTGAGATGGATCTGCGATTCTGATGATAGAAACCCAGGTCGTGCAGGCGGCGACGGGCTTTGGCCTCGGCCAGTTGCCGTTCATGCCCGGAACCTTCGGCTCGTTGCTTGGCTTGCATCTGGCTTGGTAGCTACTGGGTCATCCACCGAGGTGGCAGGCTATTTGCGATTGATTCAGTGGTCTATGCCGGTTCTGTATGTCTAAAGCAAGCGACTGTCTGGCTGACGAAGCGCCCGATAGTGGCGACGAGCGTGACACCTGATGGCGTGACTCGCTGACAGGTCATATGAATATTCTTATTTGGTATTTAAGTTAATTTTCTTATACCTATAGATTTTTATTCCATGCGTACCTGCCGACCAATCGGCGCGCCGCACTGAACACATGGCCGAACCCTCGGTCGGTCAAGTGATGCGCCGATTGGCGCTTTTGCATGGAGTTTTCTATGTCGGTAGTCGCCCATACCACCACTGTGGCGTCGGCACAGTCATTCGAAGTTCGCCCCTTCGATGCGCCCGTGGGCTCCGAGGTCATCGGTCTGGATCTGACCCAGCCTTGGCGATGACGACTTCGCCCGTGTCCATCGCGCCCATCTCGATCACGCCCTGCTGGTATTCCGTGACCAGCGTATCACCCCCGAGCACAGATCGCCTTCAGCCGCCGTTTCGGCCCGCTGCAGATCCACGTGCTCAAGTAGTTTCTGCTGGCTGATCACCCGGAGATTTTCATCATCTCCAACATCGTCGAGAACGGTCAGCCCATCGGCCTGGGCGAGCCGGCAAGTTCTGGCATTCGGATCTCTCCTACAAGGAATTGCCCGACCTGGGTTCCATGCTGTTGGCTCAGGAACTGCCGTGTGGTGCTGGCGGTGCCGCAGTTCAGTGGCTTGCGCTCAATCATCGCCGGTACGGAAATGCTCGCCACGGTACCGGATTTTGCCGCGGCGGCGCTGATTGAAGGGCCCCACCTGCGTGCCGATGACCCGCCATTCGAGCTGGTCAATTCGGATCTGTCCATGGACTGGAGCAGGGTGACCGATAACGATCCCGCCGAGCGTTGGCTGAGGAGCAAGATCATCGAGTTCATGGGCGAGCCTGGCGCCTGAGCAGGGTTCAATCGCGATAGAACACCTGGATCAGGTGATAGCCGAACTGGGTCTTCACCGGGCCGTGCACTTCACGCAGCGCCTTCTTGAAGATCACCTGATCCACCGCGCGCACCATCTGCCCGGGCCGCACTTCACCGAGGTCGCCACCTTTCTTGCCGGAGGGGCAGGTAGAGTGCTTGCGCGCCAGCACATCGAAGGCCTCGCCGGCAGCGATGCGCTTTTTCAGTGCGGCGGCTTCCGCTTCGGTCTTGACCAGGATGTGGCGGGCCATTGCCTTTGCCATTGATGGGTTCCTCAAATCTGTCAGGGCGCTATTGTGCCAGCATTCATTGCGCCAGCAGAATGGCGTCAATTTTATGGGTTGTGTGTTGTCCGCGACGCGGATGAACATGGCCTATGGTATTTCAATCGCGCTTACGGAAACGCCGCCATGGATCTCCAAACAATGCTGAAAATTCTGTCCACTCAGGATGGTTCCGATCTATATCTGTCTACCGGCGCGCCGCCCTGCGCGAAGTTTAATGGCGTGCTCAAGGCGCTGAGCCAGGAGCCGATGAAGGCGGGCGATGTGGCGGCCATTGCCGATTCGATCATGGACAGTGCTCAGCGTGAGGAATTCGAGCGTGAACTGGAGATGAATCTGGCGATATCGCTGGCCGGTGTGGGGCGTTTTCGCATCAACATCTTCAAACAGCGTAACGAGGTGTCCATCGTCGCGCGCAACATCAAGCTGGATATTCCGCGCTTCGAGGACCTGAAACTGCCTGAAGTGCTGCTCGGCACGGTGATGGAAAAGCGCGGCCTGGTGCTGTTCGTCGGCGGTACCGGTTCGGGCAAGTCAACCTCCCTGGCGGCGCTGATCGACTACCGCAACCGCAACAGCGGCGGTCATATCATCACCATCGAAGACCCGGTGGAGTACGTGCACCGGCACAAGAAGTCGATCATCAACCAGCGCGAGGTGGGCGTGGACACCCGCAGCTTCCACGCCGCGCTGAAGAACACCCTGCGCCAGGCGCCGGACGTGATTCTGATCGGCGAAATCCGCGACCGCGAAACCATGGAGCATGCCCTGGCCTTCGCCGATACCGGGCACCTGGCGATTTCCACGCTGCATGCCAACAACGCCAACCAGGCGCTGGATCGCATCATCAACTTCTTCCCCGAGGATCGCCGCCCGCAACTGCTCAACGACCTGGGTAACAACCTCAAGGCGTTCGTCTCGCAGCGTCTGGTCAAGACCGTCGATGGCAAGCGCCGCGCCGCGGTGGAGGTGATGCTGGGTACGCCGACGGTGCGCGACCTGATCAAGCGCAACGAGTTTTCCGAGCTAAAGGAAATCATGGAGAAATCCAAGAACCTCGGCATGCAGACCTTCGATCAGGCGCTGATCGACTTGGTGCACGAAGGTGCGATCGACGAAGAAGAAGCGGTGAAGAACGCCGACTCGGCGAACAACGTGCGCCTGAAGCTCAAGCTCCATCGCGACAATCCGGCCAATGCCAGGCCTGCACCCGCCGCCGCTGCGCCGGTGGTAACGCCGGCTCCTGCAGCGAAAGCCGCTGCTGCAGGCGACTGGGGGCTGGAGCTGAAACTGGAGGACATCGAGCAGGAGCAGCCGCCGGAGGACCCGGGGCGGCAGGGGATTTAGGGGGCTGTACGAAAAGTCGCCGAGCGAAGGTCAGGCAATACCGATGGCGGCCCGGCAAAAACAGGCGAAGAACGGACTGGGCTCACATTCGAGTTTACGTGCTGTAAATGAGCATTTGGCCGGGCTGGCGTTCCAGCCTGTTTTTAACGCAGCATCACCGAGCGCAGGCAATTTTTCGTACAGACCCTAGGGTCTGTTGCCGTTTCACATAGGTAACCAGAGAAAGGCACAGGCCATGGCCACGACGCTTTCGTAATTTCTCTTGAGTTTGTCGAACCGAGATGCCACTGCCCGGTAGTGCTTTAGCCGGGCGAAGGCGTTCTCCACCAAGTGCCGGTTGCGGTAGAGACCTCTGTCCAGATCCGCATTGCCTTTCACGGAGTTACGCTTTCTCGGGATCACGGCCTTGGCCCCTTGTTGCTCAACCTGCTGCCGAACTCTCTCGCTGTCATAGCCCTTGTCCGCGACAATGGCTTCAGCCTCCGGGAGCTTGGCAATCAATGCGGGAGCCTGGGTGCAATCATTGATTTGCCCCCCCCGTAATTTCAAACTCGATGGGCAGTCCATGAGCATCAACTGCCAGGTGAATCGTGCTGGTATTGCCAGCTCGACTTTTTCCTATGGCCTCATCGTTGCCGCTGGCAGCGCCTGCACTGTGTTGGTGAGTCTTGGCATAGCTGCCATCAATGAACACTCATTCCATGTCGGGCTGCGCCACAAGCGCCTTGAAAACCTTGAGCCATTTTCCAGTTGCGGACCACGCATTGAAGCGTTTATAGACCTTATTCCAGTTACCGAACGCCTTGGGTAGATCTCTCCAGGGACATCCCGTGTGCATGCGGTACAGCATGCCCGCCACGGTTATTCGTAGATCACGCTTATTGTAGATGGCCTTGCGCAGCAGAATTTCCCGCAGCTTCGACCAATGCTCATCACTGAGCAATAATCGGGGCATTGTAAACTCGTATCGATGTTGGGCAAGAGCTTCAACGATACGAATTTTCTCTTGCATATCAACTGGTTAGTGCAAAACGGCAACAGCCCCTAGGGGCATAGCCTAAAAAAATGTCGCGCCCAGTTACGGGCGCGACATGTGTGGCAATCAGTTGATCTGAGCGCCTTTGGCGATCCAGCTGCCAATCAGGTCGCGCTCGTCCTGGGTCATCTGGGTGATGTTGCCCAGCGGCATGATCTGCGTGGCCACGGTTTGCGCATGGATCTTCGCTGCCTGCGCTTTCATCTGCTCCGGGGTGTCGAGCATGAAACCGGCCGGTGCGGTGCTGAACATCGGACTGGTGGGACTCGATGAGTGGCACACGGTGCAACGCTCGTGGATCACGCTTTCGACTTGGGCAAAATCGGTGCTGGCAGCAGGTGCCGCGCTGTCAGCGGCAGTGGTTGAGTCCTCGCTGGCATCGGCTTTTGCCTGGGTTTCCTCGGCAGCAGGCTCGCTGGTTGTGGAGGGGTTGCCAGGGCGACCGGTAGCAGGAACGGGGGCGTACTTGATCGCCGGGGCTTGAGCCGTTGCCGGTGCGCTGACCGACTTCGTTTGCGGGCCGGTGACGTAAGCCAGGCAGATCATGCCCAGGGCTGCGGCCGGCAGGGTCCAGACGTACTTGCTGCTGTCGTGGCGGGTGTTGAAGTAGTGGCGTACCAGCACCGCCAGAATCGCGATACCGGCCAGGATTGCCCAGTTGTACTGGCTGCCGTAGGTGCTCGGGAAGTGGTTGCTGATCATGATGAACAGCACCGGCAGGGTGAAGTAGTTGTTGTGGCGCGAGCGCAGCAGGCCCTTGGCCGGCAGCAGCGGATCGGGCGTGGTGTTGTTTTCGATGGCCTTAACCAGCGCGCGCTGGGCCGGCATGATGGTGAAGAACACGTTGCCGACCATGATGGTGCCGATGATGGCGCCGACATGAATGTACGCCGCCCGGCCGCTGAAGACCTGGCTGAAGCCATAGGCCGCGGCGATGATCAGCACGAACAGCACGGCGCCGAGCAGGGCGGGGCGTTTGCCCAGCGGCGAATCGCAGAGGAAGTGGTAGATCACATAGCTGAGCGCCATGGAGCCGAGGCCGATGGCGATGGCTGCTGCTGGTGCCAGGTCGACACCTGGCTTGACCAGGTACAGGCTCGGGTTGAGGTAGTACACCACCAGTAGCAGGGCGACGCCCGACAGCCAGGTGGCGTAGGCCTCCCATTTGAACCAGTGCAGGTTCTCCGGCATCTTCGGCGGAGCCAGCTTGTACTTTTCCAGGTGGTAGATGCCGCCGCCGTGAATCGCCCAGAGGTCGCCCGACAGGCCCTCACGGGGATTGCTACGGTTGAGGTTGTTCTCCAGCCAGACGAAATAGAACGATGCGCCGATCCAGGCGATACCGGTGATCATATGGATCCAGCGGATGCCCAGGTTTAGCCATTCGGTGAAATGTGCTTCCACGATCTGTACCTCTTTCCCGGGATAGGCACGCCAGCCCCGGGCTTCTCTTATTGGTGGGGGTTGAGGAGGAGTAGCTCGTCCTCATTGAAGAAATGCTCATCGCAGTTGTTGCCGGAACCACTGCGATCAACCACCAGGAAGTCATCCCGCTTTTCGATCGTCAGCACCGGGTGGTGCCAGACGCCGCGATGGTAATTGATGCCCTGCCTGCCATTGCTGAGGAAGGCACGGACGGACCCTGATACAGGTACATCGCCAATTGGCGCGACCACGATCAGAAAGGGGTTGCCGAGCAGCGGAATGAAGGCCTGGCTGCCCAGCGGATGGCGTTCCAGCATGCGGATGGTCAGCGGCATCTCGAGCGACTCGGCGCTGAAGATGCTGATGATGGCCTGGTCCTCCGGCTGTGCGGTCTGCACCGTGGCCAGCTTGTGATAGCGGCGGGTGGAGCCGTTGTTGATCATGAAGAAGTCGCTGCCGTCGGTTTCGATCACGTCACCGAAAGGGGCGAAGGCTTCTTTGCTCAGGGGCTCGATGGTCAGGCTACGCATGGCTGTTCTACTTGTTCTGTTCGGGTGGGGGGCTGCAGCGCTTACAGTTGCTGCAGGCGGAACATGGCGATCTTGTTGATCTCGTCCAGGGCAGTGGTGAACTCCTGCTCCGGCGTGTTGTGAATGCGCTCTTCGAAGGCGGCCAGGATCTGGTGGCGGTTGCTGCCCTTGACGGCCTTGATGAAGGGGAAGCCGAACTTGGCCTTGTAGGCGTCGTTGAGTTCGGTGAAACGGGCGAACTCCTCGGCGGTGCATTCGTGGATGCCTGCACCGGACTGCTCGGCAGTGCTGGAGGCGGTCAGTTCGCCACGCACTGCAGCCTTGCCGGCCAGGTCCGGGTGCGCGTTGATCAGTGCCAGCTGCGCCTCATGACTGGCGGACAGGAGGATATCGGCCATGCGCTGCTGCAGGCTGTCGATGTCGTCCACGCTTTCGTCCAGACCGAGGTCATAGGCTTTCTCGGCAACCCAGGGCGAGTGCTCATAGATGTCGGCGAAGGCTGCGACGAACGCGTCGCGGCTCAGCTTGGAAGGGGTCAGGGTCTGGAAACGGCTCATGGGCGGCTCTCTTGTTCGGTCGCGCGGAAGGGGTGGGTGGCGTGCCAGTGCCTGGCGATGTCGACGCGGCGGGCGCACCAGACCTTGTCGTGGCTCTTCACGTAATCGAGGAAGCGTGCCAGCGAAGCCAGGCGCGCCGGGCGGCCGAGCAGGCGGCAGTGCATGCCGATCGACAGCATCTTCGGCGCGCCGGCTTCACCCTCGGCGTAGAGCACATCGAAGGCATCCTTGAGGTATTCGAAGAAGTCGTCGCCCTTGTTGAAGCCCTGCACCTGGGTGAAGCGCATGTCGTTGGTGTCCAGGGTGTAGGGAATCACCAGGTGCGGCTTCTCCGCGGTGCTGGCCGGGTCCCAGTAGGGCAGGTCGTCGTCGTAGGTGTCGGAGTCGTAGAGGAAACCGCCTTCCTCGCGCACGATGCGTCGGGTGTTCGGGCCCAGGCGCCCGGTGTACCAGCCCAGCGGACGTTCACCGGTCAGCTCGGTGAGGATGCGGATGGCCTCGAGCATGTGCTCGCGCTCGGTGGCTTCGTCCATGTTCTGGTAGTCGATCCAGCGATAGCCATGGCTGCAGATCTCGTGCCCGGCGGTGACCATCTCGCGGATCACCTCGGGGTGACGCTGGGCGGCCATGGCCACGGCGAAGATGGTCAGCGGGATGTCGTGCTTCTTGAATAGCTTGAGCAGGCGCCAGACGCCGGTGCGGCTGCCGTACTCGTAGAGCGACTCCATGCACAGGTTGCGCTGCCCCTGCAGCGGCTGAGCGGCGACCATCTCGGAGAGGAAGGCCTCGGACTCCTTGTCCCCGTGAAGAATGTTGCGTTCACCGCCTTCTTCGTAGTTGAGCACGAAGGACAGGGCGATGCGGGCATCGCCCGGCCAGTGCGGGTGGGGAGGGTTTGCACCGTAGCCGATCAAATCGCGTGGGTAATCAGCGTTCACTGCAGTCTTCCTATCTGGAACGTTGCGGTCACTGCGTGCCGGGTAATCGACGGCTACGCGACCGGGACGAGTAATTGTATACAAAGTTAGTCGCCGTTTGTAAATCGACTTTTCATCATTTTCTTCTCTGCGTGCCACCGCGAAAAAATTGCCGAGGTGGTCAGCAATGTGCGCTGGTCATGCCGTGGTTGCTGGCTGGCGATGATGTGAGCAGTGATCCGGTTTGGTGCATGGACAGCATTTCAATTGGATTAATGTATACAATTTAGTGGAAAAGTGTTTTATATTCGATCAGCGTGCTATCCTGCCACTGCGTCGGAGCACTGCGACGAGCCGATTTCAACAGAGTAGAGGAGGTGTGGTGTTCGTAGGGCGCCAGGCGCCGCGGGCATCCGAGACCCATGGGACGTTTGACTACACATGTACTGGATGCCGCGCACGGCTGCCCAGGGAGTGACATCAAGGTCGAGCTGTACCGCGTCGAAGGCGCGCAGCTGGAACTGATCAACAGCGTTACCACCAACCACGACGGCCGTTGCGATGCGCCGGTACTGCAGGGTGATGACTACCGCACGGGCGTCTACCAGCTGCATTTCCACGCTGGCGACTACTACCGCGCCCGCGGCGTGAAACTGCCGGATACGGCATTTCTCGATGTCGTGGTCCTGCGCTTCGGCATCGATGCCGGTCAGGAGCACTACCACGTGCCGCTACTGATTTCTCCTTACAGCTACTCCACCTACCGCGGTAGCTGAGTGACTGGCGGGCCAATAGCCTGCCAGACGAATGCTTGTCACCCTCAGACTTGTTTGAGTCCTTACGCCCGCTCACACTGCGGGCTTTTTTTGGCTGTATTTCGGGGTGCTGTTGCTGGGTGAGCCATCACACGGCCCATCGGTGGGGCGCCTATTACGAATAGCGTGATGGGCGGCGTAGGGTGCGCCTTGCGCACCGAATTCGAGATGTTTCCACCGGGCGCATATAGGCGGTGCGCACGGCGCACCCTACCGTGCGATCTTGCTTGCGTAGCCCGGATCAAATCCGGGTATGGGCTGGCGCCGTGCTTATGGCTCGCGTGCCTGCCGTTACCGAGACAAACGAAAACCCCGGCACCAGAACTACATCGTCGCTTTCATCGACTGGGTGATTGAGCAGCACTTCAGCGAACCGAACGACCGGGGCCGGATGCTACCGGTAGTGGACAACCCCTTCGACAAGGCCAGCAAGAAGGGCTTGAGCACCACGGAATCGGTGCACAACCCGCTGCCCTATGCCTACATCAAGGAGTTGCGCGGCATCCTCTGCCCGCAACCCTTTGGCGACTTCCGCGACTGGGCCTGGGCGCAACAGGCTAGCGGCCAGGAGCGGTCTAATGGAAGAACTGCTGGCGTAACCGGCGACTGGTTCGAGGTCGATCCAGCCCTGATCGACCCTGCCGACCGTGACTGCGTATGGCGCACCCGCACCGTGCATCGATACATGGCTGGGACAGGTAATCGGGCGGTCGAAATCCACGAACTCTGGTCGCCTGCGCGCGCCATGGCCCTGCTGCTCAAGCTGCATCTGCCGCTGCGCACCTATCAGGTGCGCTTTCTCGACTCGGGCGAAGTCGATACCTGGCGCTACGAAAAAGGCGAATGGGTGCTCAACCAGCGGCACCCGCTCAAGAACGGCAACGAGAAGAACCCCTGGAAGCGGGGTGTGTTCTGCCGTATTCGCAGCGCCGACATTGGCGAGATCATGACCGGGCTGTACATCAACACCAACAAGACCGCTGACCAGAACAAGGACGAGCGCGAGCGCGGCTACACCATCCCCTGGCAGCACGCCGAAGTGCTGCACTGGCTGGAGAAGCTGCGCAACTGGCAGGAGAAATACAATCCGATTGACTCTCCGACGCCCTGCACCGAACTGGAAGCCAAGCATTTCGGCAGACCCAAGTCGGAACAGCAAAAACGCGAGATGGGTGCCATCTGCTTCCTGTTCCGCGATGCCAGCGCCAAGGGCCATGAGCGCGACAAGCCTTTTCAGCCGCAGCAACTCAGTGTGCTCTGGTATCGCCTGCTAAGTACCTTGGAAGACCGGGTGGCGGCGCGCGGGCAGACGCTCAGCGACGGCTCGCAGCTGCGCTTCGTGCAGCCGTACCCGGACGACTACCGCTCCCAAAAAAAGGGCACCGAGTTCCCCCTGCACAGCCTGCGGGTTTCCCTGCTGACCTGTTACGCGATGGAAGGCCAGGTGCCCATGCCGGTGCTGTCCAAGCTGCTCGCCGGGCATTCGCGGCTGCTGATGACGCTGTACTACACTAAGCCGACGCCGGCCATGATGACCCAGGCGCTGGATGCGGCGACTGTGAAGGTGGATGCCGCCCAAGGCGAGACCTTGCGCACCTTCTTGCGCGATGCCGACCTACGCCAGATCACCTGCAAGGTTGCCTACCGTGACGAAGCCTCGCTGCAAGCGGCGTTGGCGAACCGCAATCCCATCGGCTGGGAGCATCGCCACGTAGGCCTGTGCCTGGTCGGCGGCAATAGCGCCAAGTCTGACGAATCGGGCAGCGTCGGTGGCTGCTGGAACGGAGGCGAGTTCATTCGTAGTTTGGGGAGTGCCGGGAGTCAATACGGCCCCGTCCCCAATGGCCCCGAGAACTGTGTGCGCTGCCGCTGGTTAGTCACCGATGCGCGCTATCTGGATGCGTTGCGGGCGCACTTCAACACCATCAGCTACAAGGCGTCCCTGGCCGTCAATCTGGCCATTGAACATGAGCAGGCGCGGGACGACTTGCTCGATGCGCGTTATCTAGCCACGGAACAGGGCCGGCCCTTCCTCCAGCAGAATGATTTGCAGGAGGCCGAGCGGCGCTACGAGAAGCAGATCGTTCTCGCCGACCAGTATGCCAAGGATCTGGTGGCCTGCTTCCAGTTGATCGGTCGCCTCATCGCCATCGAGGAAGGCCGCGCTGAAGACGACAAGGCCACCAAACTGGTGGCCGTGGGCAGCATGCAGGACATCCATCAGCCGATCAGCTTCATCGAAACCCGGTCGGAGTTGCTGCAACTGGCGCAAATCTGTGAAGACGCCGAGATCTACCCCGATCTGGCCGATGACCTGCGCAAGACGCCGGCCATCGAAAAACGCTCGCGGGCGCTCAACAACTTGCTGATGCGCAATGGCTACAGCCCCGTCTTCATGCAGATGGACGAGCGCATGCAGTTGATCGCCGGCAACGCCATGCTGCGGGCGATGGCGCGCCAAGCCTCGCCCAACGACCAACTGGAAGGTTTCAGCTACGTCGTCGGGGCAATTGAAGCCGGCCAACATCTGAAGCTGCTCCCAGACGGCATCAAGTCCCTTGAAGAGGTCTACCAAGGCCCGGTGATCAAGCTGTCCGATCTGATCGCCACTTCCGCGAAAGCCGTTCGGGAGTTGAACCATGATTGATGCTCAGTCGATCTTTGAAGACCTCAAGGAACAGGCTTCAACGCGGCAGGCCAAGTCGCTGACGGCGCTTAATGACGTGCTGAAGGCGCAGTATGCCGCTGGCGAGCGCAACTTCTCGATTGCAGAGATTGCGCGCCTTTCAGCCGGGCGGGGCGGCCCCAGTGCCCAGACCATTCGTAACAAGACGGGGCAGGTCTTCCGTCAGCTCATTGAGGCGTGGGCCGCCCAAGCCGGGGCGTCGATGAAAGCCCCTATCAATCCGCTGGCCAAAGCAAACCGGGTTCCGAAGGACAACGAGTTGCTTGAGCGGATCGCAGACCCGGCATTGCGGGCGCTTTTTGGCCAGATCATTGCCGAGCGCAACCGCTACCGCAATGAACTCAATATCCTCAAGGCGCACAGCGAATTGATTGTCGATAAGCGCCCGGTGCGGCAATTCGAGCAGACCTCAGAGAACGGTGCTGTGCAGCTATTGCCCGCACTGAACCTCAACGATATGGAGATCGATGCGCTGAAGGCAGCTGTTTCGGATGAGTTCTTCCAACAGCGGGAGTGGACTGTCAATGCTGCCGGCCAGGTCAAGGACGAAAACAGACGCGAGATTTACAAACATGGCTATGTGAATGCCATTAAGAAGGTTCTCAAGGAAGTCTAACCATGGCTAACGGACAGCAGGCAGCCGAACAGAATCTGGCTGCATTCATCGCCTGGTCGGTATCGAAGTCGGACGATGACTTTCGTGAGTACGTCCACCGAGGCAAGCTAAAACGCTCAGAAATCGCCGCTGAATGCGCTTTTGGCAAAAGCGCACTGGTGCAGAACCCCTCGATTAAAAACGCACTGGAAACGCTTGAGGAACGCTTGAGGGGTGCTGGTGTTCTGCCCCCGCTGAACGAAGCAATTCAGCTAACACACCAAGAGTCGCCGATGCGCGACCGCGAAGCCAATACGCGCCGTCAGGACGGCCAGCGCCTGAACTCGCTAGAACAGGAAAACGCGGCCTTACGAGCGGAACTTGCTCATGCCAAAGCCATGCTTGAGCGCTACAAGCTACTGTCCTCGTTCATGGAAGAAACCGGACGGATGCCGCGATGAATGCTCCTGCGCCCAATCTACTGACAGCCACCGTTCGCATCACTCGCATGCGCTCTAAAAGCCGCCAAGGCTGCATTGCATTCGGCCATCGTGTTGACTTAACGACGGGCATCAACGACCGCGCCAGTGCGCTGGTAATCAGCGTGCCGGCTGCCATTGCGGAGCCCGCGAATATCATTGTTGGGTGCATCTACGAGGTCTATGGCGAAGCGCATACCATCCAGCGCACCCATGGCTCCTTCACCGTGTCGGAAACCCAGGTAGAGGCGCAGGATGTTCGCCTAGTTCGTCCCTCAGGCAGTCAATTGATTCAGTGGCTGGCCGACAATGCCAAAGGCATCGGTGAAGTAAAAGCCACAAAGCTATGGGATACATTGGGTGAGCGCTTGTATGAGGTGCTTGATAGCGCAGAGCACTCAGCCATCGAGGGGCTCATTCCGACTCTTGAAGTCCGTGCCGCCCTGTTCAAAAAATGGACTGAGAATGGCGACGCCAAGACGCTGCGCTTCGTACAGGAATGCAACATACCGCTGGATCTGGCCCGCAAAGCCATCAAGTTTCACAAAAAGAACACTATCACTGCCCTGACCGAAGACCCCTACCGGCTGCTGTCTTTCGAGGGCAGTTGGCAGCGCGTTGACGGCATCGCCCGAGACAAGTTCCACGTTGCACTGGACGACCCACGTAGGCTGGCCGCTGCACTGGAAGAGGCGTTGTACCGAGTGGCCGAGAAAGGCCATACCTGCGCCACCCTGAATGACCTGCAAGATACAGTTGGCCGGCTGGTCAAGCCCTATCGGGCACCCGACGCGGCGCTGGCAAAGGCGTTGCTTCAGGGGAATAAAACCGGCCAGTTCGTCAGCCGCGAAACCGCCAACGGCGACCTGATGCTGCACGCGCCAGGCACTTTCCTAATGGAGCGTAAGTGCGCCGAGTTCATCCACGAGCTGTTGCGTAACCCCGAAACTCAGCAGCCGTTATTCCCGACCGATATTGACGCCGTAATTGGCGAGTTCGAGCGCACAGAGCGGTTGCACTTGGGCATCCCAGCCTTTGCGCTGAACGACGCCCAGCGGGCAGCGGTCAGGACTTCCTTTGAAAACCGCTTCAGCATAATCACTGGCGGTGCTGGTGTTGGTAAAACCACGGTGCTTAAGGCTCTTTACCGAGCGCTTGATACCTTGGGCCGACCCCGCTTCCAAATGGCCCTTTCGGGCCGTGCAACGGCCCGAATGATGGAAGCGACCCAACAGGAGGCCACGACCATTGCGGGTTTCCTGAAACGTGTCAGCGCCGAGGAAATGGGGCCTGCGCCAATCATCGTTATCGACGAAGCCTCAATGCTTGATCTGGTGACCTTCCACCGGCTGGTCTGCAAGCTGCCTGCCGGCACCCACTTGATCCTGGTGGGCGACCCTTATCAGCTTCCGCCGATTGGCGCGGGCCTTGTACTTCATGTGCTGTGCGATCTTTCGAGCATGCCGGTTACGCGGCTCACCGAGGTCAAGCGCCAGGCCAAGGAGTCGGCCATTCCTGCGGCATCCTTAGCGATCCGCGAGGGGCGGTGGCCGGCATTCTCAGCGGATGCAGCGGGCGAGGTCGTGTTCCTACCTTGCGCCGACGACCAGATCATCCCGACCGTTATCGAGCTGTACGAGCGGGATCGCGACAATACCCAGATTCTTGGTGCCACCCGTTCATGCGAATTCGCCGGGGTGGAGACCCTGAACCGGGCCTGCCATGTGCGCTACACCGGCCAGGGGCGGCATCTGATGGCTACCAACCCGGAAACCGGCGAGATCGAAGCCACAGGCTTCTGCGAGGGCGATCTGCTGCTATACACCGCCAACAACTGGGATCGGAACCTGCAAAACGGCTGCCTGGGCAAACTTACTGATATTTTCGACCGGCCACAAACGGTCAACCTGGGCGACGATGAGAATCCCGACATGCGAATCGCCTTGGGCCGTGCCATCTACGAGGGGGTCGAGCACTATGTCCTCGACAGCGATGTGGATGTGATGCATCACGCTTTCGCGATCACGGTTCATAAAAGCCAGGGCAGTCAGTTTAAGCGAGTGATCGTGCCGGTACGAAAGTCGCGGGTGCTTGATCGCACCTTCGTCTACACAGCTGTCACGCGGGCGCAGATGCAGGTGATCCTCGTGGGGAATGCCGATGCGGTAAGAGAAGCTGTTGCGCTACCGCCGAAGGCATTTGGCCGGCAGGTTGGGCTAACCGAGATGCTGAATGCGAAATTGCATCTGACTCGACCGCCCATTTGCATGGGCCCTGTTCAGCCTTTGCATTAACCCTGACCAGTTGTTTGAAGCTAATAGGGTATAGCGGGCGACACTCGGCCAAAAGCAGCCATTAGCCAGCCAGACATGTAGGTGTCCGCTGATACAGAGTTGACGTATTCGTGCCCCCTATTGGTTGATGCGTCGACGGAGCGCACAAAAAAGTCACCATTCACAGGAGCTTTAGCGCTGAATCTTCAGGTGAGCCAAAAATTGAATCGGTGGGCGCCAGCCCAACGCCCCTAGCGTGAGTTGGGCTGGCGCATGAGAGTATTCATACCGTACGGGAACAGCATGCTGCCCGTGGAATAAGTGTGAAGTCTCAGCGCTGTGGCATGCCCATATGCTGCTGATGCTGCATCATCTGATCCATCATCATCTGTTGCATGCCCATGTACCTGTCCATCATGTATTGATGCTGCTTCATCTGCTCAGGCGTCATCTGGGAGTAGTGGCTGCCCATTTGATCCCAGCCCATCATGTGGCCCCCACCCATCATCTTACCGTTACCCATCATGTGGCCCCCGCCCATCATCTGACCGTCACCCATCATATGGCCGCCCTGCATGCCCCCTCCGCAGCACCCCATCATTCCGCCGCCACGCATTCCGTTCATCATGTGCATTCCTTGCTGCATCATGGTTTGGTGCTCTTGCATCAGTTTCTGACGCTGTGCAGGGTCGCTTGCTTTCTGAATTTGGCTCATTTGCTCCTGCATTCTCTTCAGGTTTTCTTGTGCCTTCGCCATCTCTTGATCAAATTGCTCAACGCTCATTGGCTGCTGTTGAGCCTGGCTGGTGGTACTGGAGTCCTGCTGCGCAAAGGTTAAGGCCGGAAAAAGCGCAGCCGCCAAAGCGAAGGTGGCGAGTTTTGGTGCTTTCATTGCTCAGTTCCTTGCAGGTGAAAGTGGGTCGTGGGGTGAGTCACCAGTAGTCAATATAGACCTCGAAGACGGGTGTAGCCTAATGCAGGTCAAATTAACCTGCAAGTACAGGCCTGAAGCAGCCATTGATGAATGACCATTGGCCGTTAGCGCTGCTTGCCTTATCCCTAGCTAACCATCCTTGTCCTCCCTAACGCGGAGAGCAAACCATGACTTTGAGTGAACCATGACAAGAGATGCACTAGAGCAGAACCAAGTACCGATCTACTTCGTAGCGGTTATTGTCGCGGCGATTGGCGGATTGCTGGCTCCGAATACCGCCCAGGGATTGTCGGTCTTGGTCACGCCCACCATCGCTGTTCTGATGTATGCGATGTTTCTTCAGATTCCGTTGCTGAACCTTAAAGATGGCTTGCACAACAAGCCCTTCATGGCTGCGCTCCTAGTCGCCAACTTTGTTTTGATTCCTCTCCTGGCTTGGGGGCTGACCCGCTTCCTGGATGGACATCCCGCCATCCTGATTGGCGTGCTATTGGTGCTACTGACGCCCTGCATCGATTACGTGGTCGTGTTCACCCACATTGGCCGGGGTGACTCACGCCTGATCCTTTCGGCGACGCCGATTTTGCTGTTACTTCAGCTTGCTCTTTTACCGCTCTACCTGGGGCTTATGCTGAGTGATACTTCGGGGGTGGTCGTGTCGATAGGCCCCTTTGTCGAAGCCTTTCTGGCACTCATCATGGCCCCGCTGATCCTGGCACTGCTGACAGAAGCATTGGTAAAGCGCTCCGCAGCGGTGAAGACATGGGCTGATGCTTGGGCCTGGTTACCTGTGCCGGCCATGGCGGCGGTGCTCATAGCCGTGGTCGGCTCGCAGATTGCTCCCGTAGTGAATGAGATCGGCAGGCTTGCTCCCGTACTGCCGATCTACATCGCCTTTGCCTTCTTGGCTCCCGTAATCGGTGCACTGGTCTCCAAGGTGTGCAAGCTGCCTGTGCGGTCGGCAAGGGCTGTGATCTTCAGCAGCTCGACGCGCAACTCACTGGTGGTGCTGCCCCTTGCATTAGCGCTGCCTGAACAGCTGCGGGGGCTCGCCGCCGCTGCGGTGATTACCCAGACCCTTGTCGAGCTGGTTGCTGAACTGGTCTATGTCCGGGCTGTGCCAGCGTTTCTTTGCCGTGATCGTGCCGAGACTAGCGAACCGCTCAACGGCTGAACCTGCTCCGGGTTGGTCACGTGACATCGATAGCGGACGTAGGACAACATCTTGTTGCGGATGTCTGCTTTTGGCCGTTTTCTGCCGGTTGCCACCTGACCGCGCGTTAATGCAAATGGATGGTCGAGGCCATGCAATTACGCAGCTGATTGCCTGAAAAAGAAAACTCCCAGCGGCTTGCGCCAACTGGGAGTGGTACACCTAATGGTACATGTACTAAAAAGCAAATTAGCCTGAAGGCCTATCACTCACTCACAGAGTTTTAGTACAATTTTGTGCTGTAAAGAGCTTTAGGCCGGGGTTTCGTTCAGCGCCTGGTGTTAGCCGTCAGAGGAAGGCGAACTTGGCGATGAAAATGATGCACAGGGCGTACAGGCTCAGCGATACCTTGTCGCTCTGACCGGTCAGCAGCTTGAGTGTGGCGTAGGTAAGGAAGCCCAGGGCGATACCGTTGGCGATGGAGAAGGTCAGCGGCATCATCACCACGGTCACGATGGCCGGAATGGTGTCGGTGTGGTCCTTCCAATCGATGTGCGCCATGCCGCTCATCATCAGCATTGCTACGTAGATCAGCGCGCCCGCGGTGGCGTAGGCCGGAATCATGCCGGCCAGCGGGGCGAAGAACATCGCCGCGAGGAACAGCAGGCCTACGGTCACTGCGGTCAGCCCGGTGCGGCCGCCGGCGGCGACGCCCGAGGCGCTTTCCACGTAGCTGGTTACCGGCGGGCAACCGACCATGGCGCCCACAACGCTCGAGGTGGAGTCGGCTTTCAGGGCCTTGGACAGGTTCTGGATCTTGCCATCCTCATCCACCAGGTTGGCGCGGTGGGCGACGCCCATCAGGGTGCCGGCGGTGTCGAACATGTTCACGAAGAGAAACGCCAGGATCACGCTGATCATCGCCACGTTGAACGCGCCGGCGATATCCATGGCCAGGAAGGTCGGGGCCAGGCTCGGCGGCATCGACACCAGGCCACCGTATTCCACCAGGCCGAGTGCCCAGCCGATGGCGGTCACGCCGAGCATGCTGAAGAGGATGGCGCCAAACACGTTGCGGTGGCTGAGCACGGCGATCATCAGGAAGCATACGGCGGCGAGTAGCGCCGACGGGTTGCCGAACGAGCCCATGGTCAACAGGGTGGCCGGGCTGTCGACGACGATCCCGGCGGTCTTCAGGCCGATCAGGCCGAGGAACAGGCCGACCCCGGCACCCATGGCGAAGCGCAGGCTCATCGGGATGCTGTTGAGCAGCCATTCGCGGATCTTCGACAGGCTCATGATCATGAACAGCACGCCGGAGATGAACACCGCGCCCAGTGCGATCTGCCAGCTGTAGCCCATTTCACCGACGACGGTGTAGGTGAAGAACGCGTTCAGGCCCATGCCCGGCGCCAGGCCGACTGGCCAGTTGGCGTACAGGCCCATCAGGAAGCAGCCCAGGGCCGCCCCGATGCAGGTGGCGACGAAGGCGGCGCCATGATCGATGCCGGCAGTGGCCATGATGTTGGGATTGACGAAGATGATGTAGGCCATGGCGACGAAGGTCGTCAGGCCGGCCAGCAGCTCGGTCTTGATGGTGGTGCGGTGCTCGGTCAGTTTGAAGAAGCGGTCGAGCAGGCCACCTCTTGCCAGTTGATTCGCGTGTTGTTCTTGTTTGACGCTTTCCACAGCGGGTACTCCTCATCTCTCTTGTTGTGTACCGCCCAGAGCCTTGCGCAAGAACAATGCTCTCTGAGGCAGGCGGTGTTTTCGGTGGTGCTTCCTGGCTAAGTTGTTGACCGAGCGGTCAAGAAGTCACTCGGGCGCGATTATGCTTTTGTATACAAAAAATGCAATTAATGTTTTTAGTGTTGCATTAATCGCACCAGTCGAACCTGCGGATGGAAAAGCGCATGGATTTGGCGACAATCCCTTCAGGGCTTTAAATAAAATGCTTATAAAACAAATGGATGGAATTTTGGTTTG
Organism: Pseudomonas oleovorans subsp. oleovorans; assembly: GCF_002197815.1. GTDB lineage: Bacteria > Pseudomonadota > Gammaproteobacteria > Pseudomonadales > Pseudomonadaceae > Aquipseudomonas > Aquipseudomonas oleovorans. The sequence continues at coordinate 47,290 of NZ_NIUB01000027.1, read as the reverse complement.
GTTGAGGACGACGCTCGATCGAGCGTCGGCTCAGCAGCCTGACCGGGTTCTTAGCAGCTAATGAACTTAGAGGACGGCTGTATATAAAGAAAGAATTTGTTGTTCTGCGCTCAGAGGTGGGTGATATGCGGGCGAGGGTCAGCTATGACGTCATACAGCGAAGGGTGTGATGGCTGATTGACTTGTGTACAATTGTCTCAAATTTTTCTGATGTTTTTTCGCTCGGAGCTTGTCAGCTACCGGGTAGAACACAGTAGAGTCGCAGTGTCGCCGACTCTCATTGACGCGAGCCAGAATGAACGATCAATTGCAGCCTCTCAAGAAGCAGCCGCGCGTGGGCAAAAGCAGCCGCAGCGGGACTCAGGACGATGTCGTATATGCCCATATCTTCGATGCCATTCTCGAGCAGCGTCTGGCGCCCGGCACCAAGCTGAGTGAAGAGGCGCTGGGTGAGATCTTCGGCGTCAGTCGCACCATCATTCGTCGCGCCCTCTCACGACTGGCCCACGAGGGTGTGGTACTGCTGCGTCCGAACCGCGGTGCGGTAGTCGCCAGCCCGAGCGTCGAAGAAGCTCGGCAGATCTTCTATGCACGCCGCCTGGTTGAGCGCGCCATCACCGAACTGGCCGTCGAGCACGCGACAGCCGAGCAGTTGGCCGAGCTGCGGCAGATGGTCAAGGACGAGCAGGACAGCTTCTCCCGTGGTGATCGTGGTGCTGGCATCCGCCTGTCCGGCGAGTTCCACCTGAAGCTGGCCGAGGCCGCGCGTAATGCGCCGCTGGTAAGCTTCCAGCGCAGCCTGGTGTCGCAGACCTCGCTGATCATCGCCCAGTACGAAAGCAGCGGCCGTTCGCACTGCTCCTATGACGAGCACAATCAGCTGATCGATGCCATCGAGGCGCGCGATGCCGAGCGTGCGGTGCACCTGATGATGCACCACATGGATCACATCGACAGCAAACTCAACCTGGACGAGGAAAGCGCCTCGGACGATCTGCACGCGGTGTTCTCGCACCTGCTGCAGACCAAGAAGAAACCCGGCCGCAGCGCTGCCAATCGCTGATCGACTGCGTGTAACAAGAAAGCCCCGGTGCTCGCGCATCGGGGCTTTCTTGTTGGCGTGTCTACGTTGAGGCGTTTTTTTGTAGGAGCTGGCTTGCCAGCGATGCGCTAGTGAATTGATCGCCGGCAAGCCGGCTCCTACAAGGCGATCAGGCTGTTCGTTTCAATCGCGCTGGTGCACCGATACACCCGCGGCGAAGGTCTCTTTCACGGCGCGGTCATCGCCAAGCATGGTCAGGGCGAACAGGCGCTCCTCCAGGCTCCGAGCCTGCTGCATGCGGTAGCTGATCAGCGGCGTGGCGTTGTAGTCCAGCACCAGGAAGTCGGCGTCCTTTCCGGGCAGGAAGTTGCCCAGCTGGTCGTCCAGGTACAGGGCGTTGGCGCCGCCCAGCGTGGCCAGGTACAGCGACTTGAACGGATCGAGTTTCTTACCCTGTAGCTGCATGATCTTGTACGCCTCGTTCAGCGATTGCAGTTGGCTGAAGCTGGTACCGGCGCCGACGTCGGTGCCGAGACCGACGCGTACGCCATGTTCTTCCAGCTTGTTCAGGTCGAAAAGGCCGCTGCCGAGGAACAGGTTGGAGGTCGGGCAGAAGGCGACAGCCGAGCCGGTCTCGGCCAGGCGCTTGCACTCGTCGTCGCACAGGTGCACGCCATGGGCGAACACTGCGCGCGGGCCGATCAGTTTGTGGTGGTCGTAGACGTCCAGATAGCCCTTGCGTGCCGGGAACAGCTCCTTGACCCAGGCGACCTCGGCCTTGTTTTCGGAAATGTGGGTGTGCATGTACAGGTCCGGATACTCACCGAACAGCTTACCGGCCAGATCCAACTGCTCCGGTGTACTGGTGGGGGCGAAGCGCGGGGTGACGGCGTAGTGCAGGCGGCCTTTGCCGTGCCAGCGTTCGATCAGTGCCTTGCTTTCTGCATAGCCGGTTTCGGCGGTGTCGGTCAGGTAGTCGGGGGCATTGCGATCCATCAGCACCTTGCCGGCGATCATGCGCAGGTTGAGCTTGTCGGCCTGCTCGAAGAAGGCATCCACCGACTGCGGGTGCACGCTGCCGAACACCAGGGCGGTGGTGGTGCCGTTGCGCAGCAGCTCCTTGAGGAAGATCGCCGCCACGTCGCTGGCATGCGCCTTGTCTTCGAACTGCCGCTCGGTGGGGAAGGTGTAAGTGTTGAGCCAGTCCAGCAGCTGCTCGCCGTAGGAGGCGATCATGCCGGTCTGCGGGTAGTGGATATGGGTGTCGATGAAACCTGGGGTGATCAGCGCATCGCGGTAGTGCTGAACCTCGACGCCGGCCAGCTTGGGCAACAGCTCGGCAGCCGCGCCAATCTGGGCGACCTTGCCATTTTCAATTAGCAGGATGCCGTCCTCGAAGTACTGGTAGGACTGCTCGATACCGACGACAGCCGGGTCGGCGAGGCTGTGCAGGATGGCGGCGCGGTAGGCTTTGATGTTGGTGGTCATCTATTACGTCTCGATTGGGGCAGGCAGTGCGTAGGGTGTGCTGTGCGCACCACGGGCAATGCGGTGTTATTGGTGCGCGCGGCGCACCCTACTGGGCGCGCTGCGAATTAGGCAGAGTCAGGACCGGCGCGAGGCCGGCAATAGCTTGGCGACGCTGGACTCACCCTTTTTCACGTCCTGACCGAAGCTTGCGTTATAGGTGGCGATCACCTCGCCGGCGATGGACACGGCAATTTCCACCGGCAGCTTGCCTTTCACTTCGGCCAGGCCCATGGGGCAGCGCATGCGCGCCATCAGGGTTTCTTCGAAGCCGCGCTCGCGCAGGCGATGCTCGAACTTGACGCGCTTGGTCTTCGAGCCGATCAGGCCGTAATAGGCGAAGTCGCCGCGTTTGAGAATCGCCGCGGTCAGCTCCAGATCGAGCTGGTGGTTGTGGGTCATGACGATGTAGTAACTGCCGGGCGGCATGTTCTCCACCTCGTCGACCACCTCGTCGCCCACGATCTTCTCCACGCCGGCGGGGATGTGCTCGGGAAATTCGTTCTCCCGCGAATCGATCCAGCGCACCTTGCACGGCAGGCTGGCGAGCAGCGGTACCAACGCGCGACCGACATGGCCGGCGCCGAATACGGCGATCTGCGCCTGCGGCTGGCCCATGGGCTCGAACAACAACACGGTGGCGCCGCCGCAGCACTGGCCGAGGCTGGCGCTGAGGGAGAAGCGCTCCAGGCGGGTGTCCTGGCTGCGGCTGGCGAGCATCTCGCGGGCCATTTCCATGGCCTTGTATTCCAGATGGCCGCCGCCGATGGTCTCGAAGATGCGCTCGGCGGTGACCACCATCTTCGAGCCGGCATTACGCGGCGTCGAGCCGCGTTCCTCGATGATGGTCACCAGCACGCAGGCTTCACCTTGTTGCTGCAACTCGGCGAGGGCGCTGATCCAACTCATTTGCTCAGCCTCCAGGAAGGCGTGGTTTGTCCCGGGCGCGGCAGGCGCCAGTTGCTCGGCGACGGATCGAGAATCGGCTCCGGCGCCGGGTGAGCGGGGCGGTTATTCGGTTCGGTGTGTTTTGTCATTGTTGTACACCCATTCATCATTCGTTCGCAGTCGCAGGGCTGTGGGAGGCGCTTTCGGCTCGGGCATCCTGCTTCGCTCTACCTCCTGCATCCCTGCAGTTGCAGCGGCGACAGTCGCGGCTAAAGCCCCTCCCACGGCGGCCTGAGGCTGCGCCAGGTCAGGCCGGTTCGACCTCGGCAGCGCTGGCAGCCTTGGCCGTAGCCTTCAACTTGCGCATCTGCTCCACACCCCAGAGCACGCGCTCAGGCGTGGCCGGCGCGTCGATCTGCGGCTGCACCTTGTAGTCGGCCAGGCTGGCCACGGCGTCCTTGAGGGCACACCAGGCAGCGATGCCGAGCATGAAGGGCGGCTCGCCCACGGCCTTGGAGTGGAACACGGTGTCTTCCGGGTTCTTGCGGTTTTCCACCAGCTTCACGCGCAGGTCGATGGGCATGTCGGCGATGGCCGGGATCTTGTAGCTGGCCGGGCCGCAGGTCTCTAGCTTGCCCTTGGCGTTCCACACCAACTCTTCCATGGTCAGCCAGCCCATGCCCTGGACGAAGGCGCCTTCGACCTGGCCGATGTCGATGGCCGGGTTCAGCGAGTCACCGACGTCATGCAGGATGTCGCCGCGCAGCATGCGGTATTCGCCGGTCAGGGTGTCGACCAGCACTTCCACGCAGGCCACGCCGTAGGCGTAGTAATAGAAGGGGCGGCCGGCCGCCTTGTCGCGGTCGTAGTAGATTTTCGGCGTGCGGTAGAAACCGGTCGACGACAGCGATACCTGGCCGAAATAGGCCTTCTGGATCACCTCCTCGAAGGACAGGAAGTGATCGCGCACGCGCACCTGGCCGCCCTTGAATTCGACGTCTTCCGGAGTGACCTTGTACTCGCGCACCAGGAAGTCGATCAGGCGCTGCTTGATGGTCTCGGCGGCGTTCTTCGCCGCCATGCCGTTGAGGTCGGTGCCGCTTGAGGCGGCAGTGGGCGAGGTGTTGGGCACCTTGTCGGTGTTGGTGGCGGTGATCTGGATGCGCTCGATATCGACCTGGAACACCTCGGCGACGACCTGCGCCACCTTGGTGTTGAGGCCCTGGCCCATCTCGGTGCCGCCGTGGTTAAGGTGGATCGATCCGTCGGTGTAGATATGGATCAGCGCGCCGGCCTGGTTGAGGAAGGTGGCGGTGAAGCTGATGCCGAATTTCACCGGGGTCATGGCCAGGCCTTTCTTCAATACCGGGCTTTTCTGGTTGAACGCGATGATTTCGCGACGGCGCTTGGCGTACTCGGCGCTTTCTTCCAGCTCGGCGGTCATCTCGTGGATGACGTTGTGCTCGACGGTCTGGTGGTAGTGGGTGACGTTGCGCTCGGTCTTGCCGTAGTAGTTGAGCTTGCGCACTTCCAGCGGGTCCTTGCCCAGGCTGCGCGCGACGGCGTCCATCACTTCCTCGATGGCGACCATGCCCTGCGGGCCGCCGAAACCGCGGTAGGCGGTGTTCGAGGCGGTGTTGGTCTTGCAGCGATGGCCGTTGATGGTGGCGTTGCCGAGGAAGTAGGCGTTGTCCGAGTGGAACATGGCGCGGTCGACGATGGAGCCGGACAGGTCCGGCGAGTAGCCGCAGTTGCCGGCCAGGTCCATCTCGATGCCGTGCAGCAGGCCGTCGTCATCGAAGCCGACGTCGTACTCCACGTAGAAGGGGTGACGCTTGCCGGTCATGCTCATGTCTTCCATGCGCGGCAGACGCATTTTGGTCGGCCGGCCGGTGAGGTGCGCGATCACTGCGCACAGGCACGCCGGGCCGGCGGCCTGGGTTTCCTTGCCGCCGAAGCCGCCGCCCATGCGGCGCATGTCGATGACGATCTTGTTCATCGGCACGCCAAGCACTTCGGCGACCAGCTTCTGCACCTCGGTGGGGTTCTGCGTCGAGGTGTAGACCAGCATGCCGCCGTCTTCAGTCGGCATCACCGAGGAAATCTGGGTTTCCAGGTAGAAGTGCTCCTGGCCGCCGATATGCAGGGTGCCCTGCAGGCGACGCGGGGCGCTGGCCAACTGGCTGGCCGAGTCGCCGATGCGGTGGGTGTGGCTGGCGAGTACGAAATGCTTCTTGCGGTAGGCCTCGACCACGTCGAGCACCGGCTCCAGGTCCTCGTATTCGACGATGGCGGCCATGGCCGCCTTGCGCGCGGTTTCCAGACTGTCAGCGGCTACCGCCAGCACCACCTGACCAACGTACTCGACCTTGCCGTCGGCCAGCAGCGGGTCGCCGGCGACCACCGGGCCGATGTCCAGCTGGCCCGGCACGTCATCCTTGGTGATGGCGATGGCCACGCCCGGAAACTCGTAGCAGGGGCGGGTGTCGATGCGCAGGATGCGCGCATGGGCACGATCCGACTGGCGCGCATAGACGTGCAACTGGTTGGGGAACTCCAGGCGGTCGTCGACATAGACCGCTTCGCCGGACACGTGCTTGTCTGCGCTCTCGTGCTTGACGCTGCGGCCGACGCCGCTGGTCATGCCGGCACGGAACAGGGCGGCCAGCTCTTCCTGGGATTTGTGTTCGGTATGACTGGACATCTTCGCCTCCAAAACTTCGCATGCCGCCGGGCTGGCCGGCGGCGTATCAATTCACTGCGCCCTTAGAACAGGCTCTTAGGCGTAAGCGGTAACCCGGGTTTCGATCTCGGGCGACTGCTGCTCCAGGAAGAACTTGCGCAACAGGTTCTGGGCAGTGAGCAGGCGGTATTCCTTGCTGGCGCGGAAGTCCGACAGCGGGGTGAAGTCCTCAGCCAGTGCGTTGCAGGCGCGTTCGATCACGCCCGGATACCAGGTCGAGCCGACCAGGGCCGCTTCGCAGGCGCTGGCGCGCTTGGGGATGGCGGCCATGCCGCCGAAGGCGATGCGCGCTTCGGTGACCACGCCGTCGACGATAGTCAGGTTGAAGGCGGCGCAGACGGCGGAGATGTCGTCGTCCAGGCGCTTGGACACCTTGTAGGCGCGGAACGCCCGGTAGGCCTGGGCGCGCGGCACGATGATCTTCTCGATGAATTCGGCTTCCTGGCGCGCGGTCACCTTGTAGTCGAGGAAGTAGTCCTGCAGCGGCAGGATGCGCCGGGTGTTGCCCTGGCGCAGGGCGATCTGCGCGCCGAGGGCGATCAGCGGCGGCGGGGCGTCGCCGATGGGCGAGGCGTTGCCGATATTGCCGCCCAAGGTACCCTGGTTGCGGATTTGCAGCGAGGCGAAGCGGTGCAGCAGCTCGCCGAAGTCCGGGAACTCGCGCGACAGCGCTTCGTAGCAGTCGGACAGCGCCGCCGCGGCGCCGATCTCGATGGCGCTGTCGGTCACTTCGATGCGCTTCATGTCTTCGATGTGGCCGACGTAGATCATCACCGGCAATTCACGGTGGAACTGGGTGACTTCCAGGGCCAGGTCGGTGCCGCCGGCGAGCAGGCGGGCTTGCGGGTTGGCGGTGTAGAGGTCGGCCAGGTCGGCCACGGTCAGCGGCACCAGGCAGCGCTTGTCGCCGCTATTGAGTCCGGCGGTCTCGCGCGGGGCGATGGCCTTGAGCTGGGCCACGGTGTTGCTCTCGAAGGCATCGAACTGGTCCGGTTGCTTCTGGCAGCAGGCCTGCTCGGCGGCGTCGATGATCGGGCGGTAGCCGGTGCAGCGGCACAGGTTGCCGGCCAGGGCTTCCAGCGTGGCGCCCTTGTCGTAGCCGCTCGAATTCTTCTGCAGGGCGAATAGCGACATGATGAAACCGGGGGTGCAGAAGCCGCACTGCGAGCCATGGCGGTCGACCATCGCCTGCTGCACACTGTGCAGCTTGCCCTGGTACTTGAGGTCTTCGACGGTGATCAGTTGCTTGCCGTGCAGGCTGGAGACGAAGGTCAGGCAGGAGTTGAGGGTGCGGTAGCGTACGCGGTCGCCCTCGAGCTCGCCTACCACCACGGTGCAGGCACCGCAGTCGCCGGAGGCGCAGCCTTCCTTGGTTCCGGTTTTGCCGACGTGCTCACGCAGGTAGTTGAGCACGGTGACGTTGGGGTCCAGGGCATGCTCGGTGCGCAGCTCCCGGTTGAGTAAAAACTGGATCAAGGACGACCTCCAGGCGCTTTATTGTTATGAATCGTTTGGCTCGCCGGATATGTGCACGCATTGCAAGGCCCGGACGTGATTGGCCATGGAGGCAATCTAGAATTCTCTGACTTTTTGGTCAATAAATTTCTGACCTGAAAGTCAGCGTGATTTTGGCAGCCTGATCCGTGAATCTGGCCATTCATGCAGCAAGTGTCATGCCGTACGCTTGGCCCGGATGCGCCCTGTGTTAAACTCACCGTCGAATTTTCGTGCTCCTGCCCAGCTGCAGCGGGGCTCTCAGACTCGACCGCCTGCCTCTGGATCGACGCAACTTAAGGAATGTCATGACGTTCAAGGCCCTGGACAGCCTCGCCGAGCAAATTGCCCATTACCTGGCAGAGCGGATCATTCGCGGTGAGCTCAAGGAGCGCGAACGTATCCAGGAGCAGAAAGTTACCCAGGCCCTTAACGTCAGTCGTGGTTCGGTACGCGAAGCCCTGTTGATTCTCGAACGGCGCCACCTGATCGTGATCCTGCCGCGCCGCGGTGCCCAGGTCAGCGAACTGACCCCGCACCACGTCACCAGTCTCTATGCGCTGAGCATCGAGCTGTACGCCATGCTGGCCCGCGCGGTGATCGAACGCTGGCAGGTGGAGGCCGATCTGGCGCCGTTCATCGAGATCAAAAATCGCCTGCAGGACAGTCTCGAGCGCGACGATATCAGCGCTTTCGTCGAGAATAGTTTCGATGTGATGCGCGCGGCCTTTCCCTTCGCCGACAATCCCTACCTGCAGGAAACCCTGGAGAATCTGCTGCCGGCCATCAGCCGCACCTATCATCTGGCGCTGGAACGGCGCAAAGGTGAGATGGGTCAGTTCATGAACACCTTCGCCAGTCTGCTGCAGGCGATCATCACCCGCGACCCCGTGCGTGCCCGCGAGGTGCTGCAGGCCTACGGTGAGCATAACTGCCAGCTGGTGCTGGCCACCCTGGCCGAGCGCTAAGCCGCGATGCGCCTGAAGAGCATCAAGCTGGCGGGCTTCAAGTCCTTCGTCGACCCGACGACGGTGAGCTTCCCCAGCAACATGGCGGCCGTGGTCGGGCCCAATGGTTGCGGCAAGTCGAACATCATCGACGCCGTGCGCTGGGTAATGGGCGAAAGCTCGGCGAAGAACCTGCGCGGCGAGTCGATGACCGACGTCATCTTCAACGGCTCCAACACCCGCAAACCGGTGACTCAGGCCTCCATCGAGCTGATCTTCGACAACAGCGACAACTCGCTGGTGGGCGAATACGCGGCCTTCGCCGAAATCTCCATTCGCCGCCGGGTGACCCGCGACGGACAGAACACCTACTTCCTCAACGGCACCAAATGCCGCCGCCGCGACATCACCGATATCTTCCTCGGCACCGGTCTTGGCCCGCGCAGTTACTCGATCATCGAGCAGGGCATGATCAGCAAGCTGATCGAGGCCAAGCCCGAGGAGTTGCGCAACTTCATCGAGGAAGCCGCTGGCATCTCCAAGTACAAGGAGCGCCGCCGCGAGACCGAAAACCGCATCCGCCGTACCCAGGAGAACCTGGAGCGCCTTAGCGACCTGCGCGAAGAGCTGGAGCGCCAGCTCGAGCGCCTACACCGTCAGGCCCAGGCGGCGGAAAAGTACCAGGAATACAAGGCCGAAGAGCGCCAGCTCAAGGCACAGCTGCTGGCCCTGCGCTGGCAGAACCTGAACCAGCAGGTTGGCAGCCGCGAGCAGGTGATAGGCGATCAGGAGGTGGCTTTCGAGGCCCTGGTGGCCGAGCAGCGCAGCGCCGACGCCTGCATCGAGCGCCTGCGCGATGGCCATCACGAATTGAGCGAGCGCTTCAACCTGGTGCAGGGCCGCTTCTATTCCGTGGGCGGCGATATCGCCCGCGTCGAGCAGAGCATCCAGCATGGCCAGCAGCGCCTGCGCCAGTTGCAGGATGACCTGCGCGAGGCAGAAAAGGCGCGTCTGGAAACCGAGTCGCACCTGGGCCACGACCGCACCCTGCTGGCCACCCTCGGTGAAGAGCTGGAAATGCTCCTGCCCGAGCAGGAGATGACCGCCGCCGCTGCCGAGGAGTCCGCCGCCAGCCTGGAAGAGGCCGAAGCCAGCATGCACGGCTGGCAGGAGCAGTGGGACGGTTTCAACCAGCGCAGCGCCGAGCCGCGTCGCCAGGCCGAAGTGCAGCAGTCGCGCATCGCCCAGTTGGAACAGAGCCTGGAGCGTCTGGCAGAACGCCAGCGTCGTCTCAACGAAGAATTGCAGCAACTGGTGGCCGACCCGGAAGACGCCGCCATTCTCGAACTGAACGAACAGCTGGCTGCCGGTGAGCTGGAGCAGGAAGCCCTGCACCTGGCCGAAGAGCAACAGGCCGAGCGCCTGCAGCAACTGCGCGAGGAATTGCAGCAGGCCGGTCAGGCCCAGCAGCAGGCGCAGGGCGAGCTGCAACGCCTGAACGGTCGCCTGGCCTCGCTGGAGGCGCTGCAACAGGCGGCGCTCGATCCAGGGCAGGGTGCTGGCGAGTGGCTGCGCGAGCAGAACCTGCTGCAGCGCCCGCGCCTGGCCGAAGGCCTGCGCGTGGAGGCTGGCTGGGAGCTGGCGGTGGAAACCGTGCTCGGTGCCGACCTGCAGGCCGTGCTGCTGGACGATTTCGCCGGGCTGGATTTCACCGCGCTGGAGCAGGGTGAGCTGCGCCTGGCCAGCCCCGCCAAGGGCGGTGCGCGCCGTGCCGGTAGCCTGCTGGACAAGGTGGAGTCGAACCACGACCTGTCGCCCTGGTTGGCCGCTGTGCGCCCGGTGGAGTCCCTGGAGCAGGCGCTGGCCGCCCGTGCGCAACTGGTCGAAGGCGAAAGCCTGATCAGCCGCGACGGCTACTGGGTCGGCCGGCACTTCCTGCGTGTGCGCCGCGCCGCCGAAGCCGACAGCGGCGTGCTGGCGCGGGGGCAGGAACTGGAGCGTCTGCAGCTGGAGCGCGAAGAGCGTGAAGCGGCCCTGGCGCAACTGGATGAACGCTTGCTGGCGCTGCGCGATGATCAACGCCGGCAGGAAGAGCTACGCGAGCAGCAACGCCGTCAGGGTCAGGAACTGGCGCGCCAGCTGAGCGAGCTGAAGGCAAAGCTGTCCGCGAGCCAGGCCAAGGCCGAGCAACTGGGCCTGCGCCGTCGTCGTCTGCAGGACGAACTGCAGGAGGCCGCCGAGCAGCGCGAGATCGAGCAGGAGCAACTGGGCGAAGCGCGCCTGCAATTGCAGGATGCGCTAGACGCCATGGCGCTGGATAACGAGCAGCGCGAAAGCCTGCTGGCCAGCCGCGACAGCCTGCGCGAGCGCCTCGACCGTGTGCGCCAGGAAGCCCGCCAGCACAAGGATCATGCGCACCAGTTGGCGGTGCGCGTCGGCTCGCTCAAGGCGCAGCACGATTCCACCCGTCAGGCGCTGGAGCGCCTGCAGATGCAGGCCGAGCGTCTGCACGAGCGGCGCGAGCAGTTGTCGCTGAACCTAGAAGAGGGCGAGGCGCCGCTGGAAGAGCTGCGCATCAAGCTCGAGGAGCTGCTCGAACGACGCATGGCGGTGGACGACGAACTGCGCCAGGCGCGTTTGGCGCTGGAAGATGCCGACCGCGAATTGCGCGATGCCGAGAAACGCCGCACTCAGGCCGAGCAGCAGGCGCAACTGCTGCGCAGCCAGCTGGAGCAACAGCGCATGGACTGGCAGTCGCTTAACGTGCGGCGCAAGGCCCTGGCCGACCAGCTCGCCGAGGACAATTACGACCTGCACGGGGTGATCGCCACGCTGCCGGCCGAGGCCACGGAAAGCGCCTGGGAAGAGGAGTTGGAGCGCATGGCCGCGCGTATTGCTCGTCTCGGGCCGATCAACCTGGCGGCTATCGACGAGTATCAGCAGCAGTCCGAGCGCAAGCGCTATCTGGATGCTCAGGACGCCGACCTGGTCGAGGCGCTGGAAACCCTGGAGAACGTCATCCGCAAGATCGACAAGGAAACGCGCAATCGTTTCAAGGACACCTTCGATCAGATCAATGGCGGTTTGCAGGCACTCTTTCCAAAAGTTTTCGGTGGCGGCAACGCTTATTTGGAACTCACCGGCGAAGATTTACTCGATACCGGTGTAACCATCATGGCGCGGCCCCCGGGCAAGAAGAACAGCACCATTCATTTGCTCTCCGGTGGAGAGAAAGCGTTGACCGCTTTGGCATTGGTGTTTTCCATCTTCCAGCTCAATCCGGCGCCGTTCTGCATGTTGGACGAAGTGGATGCACCGCTGGACGACGCCAACGTCGGGCGCTATGCGCGGCTGGTCAAGGAGATGTCGGCGACGGTGCAGTTCATCTACATCACCCACAACAAGATCGCCATGGAAATGGCCGACCAACTGATGGGGGTTACCATGCACGAGCCGGGTTGTTCGCGCCTGGTGGCGGTGGATGTCGAGGAGGCGCTGGCGATGGTGGAGGCGTGATGGCAGAGCGCCGCGAGATTAACTGAATATAGGCAAAACCTTGTGTGGCTCCCTGTGTAAAGTTGCCTTTCGTCGTGCTAGCTTATTGCCCACTTTTGTTACACGCGGAAAACGTCAGATAGAACATCAAGTTGGCGCCGCGCTTTATAGTCGAGTTGTGATCCGTTTGATTGGATCTTTTTTTCACCAGAATTTTTAAGGGTCAGGTATTTCATGGAATTCGGTCTGCGCGAGTGGCTGATCGTTATTGGCATCATCGTTATCGCTGGCATCCTTTTCGACGGCTGGCGCCGTATGCGCGGTGGCAAGGGCAAGCTCAAATTCAGGCTCGACCGCAGCTTCGCCAACATGCCTGATGACGACAGTGACCCAGATTTGCTCAGTACGCCACGTGTGGTAAATCGCGACCACGAGCCGCAGTTAGACGAAGACGAACTGCCGTCGATGAGCGCCAAGGACCTGCCACGTCGTCCACGCAACGAGCCGCAACAGGGCGACCTCAATCTGGCTGTCGATGAGCCGGTGCCGACTCTGCTCAACCCGGTCGATGACGAACCCGTCGAACCGAAGAAAGCCTCCAAGCCGGCTGCCGATGCCGCACCGGTAGAAGAGGTGCTGGTGATCAACGTGGTCGCCCGCGACGACTTCGGCTTCAAGGGCCCGGCGCTGCTACAGAACATCCTCGAAAGCGGTCTGCGCTTCGGTGAGATGGACATCTTCCATCGTCACGAAAGCATGGCGGGTAATGGCGAGGTGCTGTTCTCCATGGCCAACGCACTCAAGCCGGGCACCTTCGATCTCGACGATATCGAAGGCTTCAGCACCCGCGCGGTGAGTTTCTTCCTCAGTCTGCCTGGCCCGCGTCACCCCAAGCAGGCCTTCGACGTCATGGTCGCGGCCGCGCGCAAGCTGGCCCATGAACTGGGCGGTGAGCTGAAGGACGACCAGCGCAGCGTGATGACTGCGCAGACCATCGAACACTATCGCCAGCGCATCGTCGAATTCGAGCGCCGGCAACTGACCCAGAAACGCTGACCCGTACACGAAGTCGAAAGAGAGCAGCCAAGGCTGCTCTTTTCGTTTGAGAGACCGAGCATGACCGACGCCGCCCAACGTATTTCCGAACTGCGCAACGAACTGGACGCGCACAACTACCGTTACTACGTGCTGGATGAGCCGAGCGTTCCCGATGCCGAGTACGACCGACTGTTCCGCGAGCTGCAGGCGCTGGAGGCCGAGCACCCGGAGCTGGTCACGCCGGAGTCGCCGACCCAGCGTGTCGGCGGCGAGGCGCTCAGCGCCTTCGGCGAGGTGCGCCATGAAGTGCCGATGCTCAGCCTGGGCAACGCCTTCGATGAGGACGATCTGCGTGCCTTCGACCGCAGCGTGCAGAACGGCCTCGGCGTACAGGGTGGCGACCTGTTCGGCGGCGGCGCTGAGATCGAGTACAGCTGCGAACCCAAGCTCGACGGCCTGGCCGTCAGCCTGCGCTACGAGAACGGCCAACTGGTGCGCGGCGCCACGCGCGGCGACGGCAGTACCGGCGAAGACATCACCAGCAATGTGCGCACCATTCGCAATGTGCCGCTCAAGCTGCTGGGTGAGGGCTGGCCGCAGGTGCTGGAGGTACGCGGTGAGGTGTTCATGCCCAAGTCCGGTTTCGAGGAGCTCAACGCACGCCAGGCCGAGAGCGGCGGCAAGACCTTCGCCAACCCGCGTAACGCCGCTGCCGGCAGCCTGCGTCAGCTCGACCCGAAGATCACTGCCAGCCGCCCGCTGGAGTTCTGCTGCTATGGCGTTGGTCAGGTCAGCGGCGAGCTGCCGGGCACCCAGGTGGCCATGCTGCAGCAGCTCAAGGCCTGGGGCGTACCCATCAGTCGCGAACTGAAGCTGGCCAAGGGCGTCGAGGCCTGCCTGGATTACTACAGAGATATCGCCGAGCGGCGCATGAGCCTGGCCTATGACATCGATGGCGTGGTGTTCAAGGTCAACAATATCGAAGATCAGCAGCAACTGGGTTTCCGCGCGCGTACCCCGCACTGGGCCATCGCCCACAAGTTCCCGGCGCAGGAAGAGCTGACCGAACTGCTCGACGTGGAATTTCAGGTCGGGCGTACCGGTGCGGTGACGCCAGTGGCGCGTCTGAATCCGGTCAAGGTGGCCGGTGTGATGGTGGCCAACGCTACCCTGCATAACATGGATGAGGTGGCACGCCTGGGTGTAATGATCGGCGACACGGTGATCATCCGCCGTGCTGGCGACGTGATCCCGCAGGTGATGGCCGTGGTGCCCGAGCGTCGCCCGGAGAACGCGCGCCCGGTGCACATTCCCGAGCAATGCCCGGTGTGCGGCTCGGCGGTGGAGCGCACGCAACTGGTCAAGCGCAGCAAGGGCAAGGAATCGGTCAGCGAAGGTTCGGTGTATCGCTGCGTCGGTCGCCTGAGCTGCCAGGCGCAGCTCAAGCAGGCGATCATCCACTTCGTCTCGCGCCGTGCCATGGATATCGAAGGCCTCGGCGACAAGACCATCGAGCAACTGGTGGACGAGAAGCTGATCGGCTCGCCGGCCGACCTGTACAAACTGACCTTCGAGCAGATCATCGGCCTGGAAGGCTTCGCCGAAGTCTCCAGCAACAAGCTGCTGAAGGCCATCGAGGACAGCAAGCGGCCGACCCTGGCGCGCTTCATCTATGCGCTCGGCATCCCCGATGTGGGCGAGGAAACCGCCAAGGTGCTGGCGCGCTCCCTGGCCTCGCTGGAGCGTGTGCGCAAGGCACTGCCGCAAGTGCTGACCTATCTGCCGGATATTGGTCTGGAGGTCGCGCACGAGATCCACAGCTTCTTTGAGGATGAACACAATCAGCAGGTGATCAGCGCCTTGCTGGGCGAATGCGGTCTCGAACTGCAGGAAGAGGGTGAGCTGAGCGCCGAGTTCTCGGCCGTCGCCACCCTTGGGGACATGCTCGATAAGCTGAACATTCCGAGTGTCGGCCCCGGAGCGGCGCAGAAGCTGGCGGAGCGTTTCGGCAGTCTGGAGGGTGTGCTTGGCGGCGACTGGCTGGACATGCGTCAGGCCCTGCCGGAGAAACAGGCCAAGGCTGTACGCGAGTTTTTCGACAATGCCGATAACGCCCAGCTCGCGCGCGCTATCGAGCAGCAACTGCGCGATTTCGGCATGCACTGGGAAAGCGAGAAGAAAGTTGCCGAAGGTCTGCCCCTGGTCGGCCAGACCTGGGTGCTCACCGGCACGCTGGAGGTGATGAGTCGCGACGTCGCCAAGGAAAAGCTGGAGAGCCTGGGCGCCAAGGTGGCCGGTTCTGTCTCGGCCAAGACCCACTGCGTGGTTGCCGGGCCAGGTGCCGGCTCGAAGCTGGCCAAGGCCAGCGAGCTGGGGGTGAAGGTGCTGGACGAAGCGCAGTTCCTCGACCAGCTCAAAGTCTACGGTATCGAGGCGTAGGCGCTGTTCGCGAGCAGAACTCGCGCCTGAAGAGGCAGGCGAAGATACGCCGATCTTGTAGGAGCGGCTTCAGCCGCGAAATGACCGGTGCAGGGTAGCTCCAAGGCTCCCGGATTGCATGAATTTAGGTGTCGAACCCAGAATCTGTAGGAGCCGGCTTGCCGGCGATCCTTTATGCAGAAGCATCGCCGGCAAGCCGGCTCCTACGAAAGCGCGGCTCAACCGGCGAAGCGCTGATCCAGATAGGCGATGATCGCCTTGGACTCGTACAGCCAGGTGCTCTGGCCGTTTTCCTCGATGCGCAGGCACGGCACCTTGATGCGGCCGCCGTGCTGCTCCAGTGCCTGACGATGTTCGGCGTTGTTCTTGGCGTCGCGCAGTTGCACCGGCAGGTTGAGGCGGTGCAGGCTGCGCCTGACCTTGACGCAGAACGGGCAGGCGTGGAACTGGTACAGCGCCAGGTTGGCCGTGGCGCGCTCGACCTCGGCTTGCGCCTCGGGGCTGCGCTTTAGCTTGCGCGGGCGGCTGATCCAGTCGGCGAACACGACGAGCTGACCCAGGCCGATACGAAGGGCTTTGAGCAACATCTTTCTAACTCCTGAACGGGCATGCCGCGGGCGGCACTGCAAATGATCTTTGCGGCGTGCCCACCCTCATCCGGCGCTTCGCGCCACCTTCTCCCGGTGGGAGAAGGGTCATCGAAGAAGGCGTCGCTACGCGACTTTCACGCTAAACGGCGACGGCCGTTCACCGAAGTGAGCGGCCGTCGTCTTGAGTGGTGTCAACGAACCAGATTGAGGAATTCGCCGCGGGTCGCCGGGTTGCTGCGGAATTCGCCGAGCATCACCGAGGTGACCATGGAGGAGTTCTGCTTCTCCACGCCACGCATCATCATGCACATGTGCTGCGCTTCGATGACCACTGCCACGCCGAGTGCGCCGGTGACCTGCTCAATTGCTTCGGCGATCTGCCGGCTGAGGTTTTCCTGGATCTGCAGGCGGCGGGCGTACATGTCGACGATGCGCGCTACCTTGGACAGGCCGAGCACCTTGCCGTTGGGAATGTAGGCAACATGGGCCTTACCGATGAACGGCAGCAGATGATGCTCGCACAGCGAATACAGCTCGATGTTCTTGACCAGCACCATCTCGCTGTTGTCGGAGCTGAACAGCGCGCCGTTGGTGACCTCTTCCAGCGTCTGCTGGTAGCCACGGCAGAGGTACTGCATGGCCTTGGCGGCGCGCTTGGGCGTGTCCAGCAGGCCTTCGCGGGAAACGTCCTCGCCAAGCTGGCCAAGGATCGCGGTGTACTGTTGTTCCAGGGACATGGAAAATCCTGTTGGGTATCGAATGGGCGCAGGGTAGGGCGCCGACAGGGGCCTGGCAAGAGTGCCAGGTTCTCTGATTACTCGTCGCGACCATCCATCATGGTGCGCTTGAGGATGATGTATACCGCGCCGGTGCCGCCGTGCTTGGCCAGGCAGGAGCTGAACCCCAGCACCTGCGGGTGCTGGCGCAGCCAGGTGTTCACATGGCTTTTGATCATCGGTTTGCGCCCATCCATGCGCACCGCCTTGCCGTGGGTGACGCGTACGCAGCGAATCTCCAACTTGGTGGCTTCGGCGAGAAACTCCCACAGCGTGTCGCGCGCTTTCTCGACGCTCATGCCGTGGAGGTCGAGGCTGCCGTCGAACGGAATCTGGCCCAGCTTGAGCTTGCGCATCTGACCGTCCTGCACGCCGTTGCCGGCCCAGTACAGCGGGTCTTCAGCGCCAACGTCGATGACGAACTGGTCGGACAGCCCGTCCACCTTGATCTCGCCCTGGCTGATGGTTGCAGCCTGGCGCAGGGTGTTGAACTGTTTACGGTCAGTTTTGGGTTTGCCGGTATCGGCGCGGTCGTGCTTGATCGGCTTGACGCCGCGCAGCTCGGCCTGGAACAGGGAAAAGTCGTCGTCTTGCATCGGTGGCTCCGCGAAACAGGCTGGCATTTTACCCAAATGCCGGCCGTGTAAGCGTAGAAAGACGAATTTGTAGGAGCCCGCTTGCGGGCGATCATCAATTCGATTGAAGAAGAGCATCACCGGCAAGCCGGCTCCTACGGTTTTTGGTGCTGTGTTTTCGGGTGATCAGTCGCGCTTTTTCATCAATGATGGCGACAGGCTCAGATCGCTGGGGCGACGCAGGCGTCTGCGGCAGCGACGCCAGAAAGCGATCCCGGCCCACAACAGGAACAGGCCGAGCAGCAGCAGGACGGTGGCCTCGCCGGTGGAGTCGTTGAGCGTACCCAGTACCGGCGCGCGGCCTGCCAGCGAGGCGACACCCGCCATCGCCAGCAGAATGCCGAAGGCAGCGAGCAGGGCGCCCAGGCCGGCTCCGATACGCAGGCGCCAGTTTTTCGGCGGGCGTGGACGCAAGCGGCGTGCATCGAAATCGTCGGACAGCTTCATTCCGATTTCCTTTGGCTTATCCTCGGTATGACCGGCTGGTCGCGTCCGGGTTCCGCAGTGCTGGCGATACTGCTTCAGGTTTCACACCAGCGATTTGGCGTGCGGCACCAAGGTGGCGAAATTGTCGGCCAAGGCGATCATCTCGATGCGGTGCACCTCGGCGGCGGCGATCACGCTGCCATCCGGTGCAGGCAGGTCGCGGGTAGCGCAGGCAGCATCGACCAAGGTACAGCGATACCCGTAGTCCTTGGCTGCGCGCACGGTGGTGCTGACGCTCGAATGGGTCATGAAGCCGCAGACGATCAGGTCAAGATGGCCGAGCGCCTGCAGGCGGTCATGCAGCTCGGTACCAGCGAAGGCGTTGGGCAGGCGTTTTTCCACCACGATTTCGCCTGCCAGTGGCGCTGCCTCCGGTAGATGACGACCGCGCGGGCCGCTGGGGTCGAGCAGGCCGCCGGGAATGCCGAGGTGTTTGACGTGAACGATGTCGGCACCGGCACTGCGCGCTGCTGCCAGCAGGCTGGCGATCTCTGCCAGTGCGGGGGCCAGGCCCGGCAGCGCGAGGACGCCGCTGCGGTACTCTTCCTGGGCATCGATGATCAGCAGGGTCGCATTGTTCAGGCTGGCCGGTGCGTGGCCACGACCGGTGAGCTGGAACATGGTTTGCGGATGGGACATCTCGGGCTCCTGGCTGATGGTGATAATGTGCCATTGTCCGCTTGCCAGGGCGCTCTGTGAACCTCTATCTGCGCCAAGGCTTGCTCGGTGCATTTTGCCGGAGCAGAATCGGAACTGCCCTGAAGGACTCAGGGTCGTACGCAAAAGGAGTTGCCATGTCACTTTTGTCGCAGTTTTCCCCGCATTTCTGGCTTCTGTTCTCCATCGCCGTGGCCATCGCCGTTCTGCGCGAGCTGCGCCGTCCTGATGACGATGCACTGCGCAAGAAGCGCGAGCGCTCATGAATGTTCGTTAACCGCTCATTCATGCGCTGGCCACCCGCACTGGGCTAAACTTCCGCACTTTTCACCCGGAGGCCGCCCGTGACTGCTCTCACTACCCGTTTACGTACCCTGCGTGATTACATCCGCTGGGCCGTCAGTCGTTTTCAGGCCGAGCAACTGTTCTTCGGCCACGGCACCGACAATGCCTGGGATGAAGCGCGTCAGCTGGTGCTCGGCGCGCTGCACCTGCCTTGGGAAATCTCCGACGCCTATCTCGATTGCCGCCTGGAAGACGACGAGCACGCTCACCTGCAGACGCTGCTCAAGCGCCGCATCGAAGAGCGCGTACCCACCGCCTACCTGCTCGGCGAAGCCTGGTTCTGCGGTTTGCCCTTCGTCGTCGATGAGCGTGTGCTGGTGCCGCGCTCGCCGATCGCCGAGCTTATCGACCGTCACTTCGCCCCCTGGTTGCCAACCGAGCCGGCGCGCATTCTCGATCTGTGCACCGGTTCTGGCTGCATCGGCATCGCCTGCGCCTACGAATTCCCCGAAGCGGAAGTGGTGCTGGGCGATCTGTCGTTCGACGCGCTGGAGGTGGCCAACCTCAACATCGAGCGTCATGGCCTGGAGGAGCGCGTGTACTGCGTGCAGGGTGATGGCTTCGCCGGGTTGCCGGGGCAGCGTTTCGACCTGATCGTCTCCAACCCGCCTTATGTCGACGCCGAGGATTTTGCCGACATGCCGGCCGAGTACCAGCACGAGCCGGAGATGGGCCTGGCCTGCGGCAATGATGGCCTGGATCTGGTGCGACGCATGCTGGCTGAAGCGGCCGATCACCTGACCGAGCGTGGCGTGCTCATCGTCGAAGTGGGCAACAGCCAGGTGCATGTCGAAGCGCTGTACCCGGAAGTGGATTTCACTTGGTTGGACTTCCAGCGCGGCGGGCATGGTGTGTTCCTGCTGGCGGCCAAGCAGTGTCGCGAGCATCAGGCACTGTTTCGTTCGCGTATCGAAGGCTGATTCGCCGGTGCGCACCAAGGGCTGTTAGAGCGTAGGGCTAAGGCTGATCAGATAAGTTCTTTACCCCTCTCACTTACAGTGGAGGGGGCACTTTCTGTAGGAGCCAGCTTGCTGGCGATGCTTTTTATGGCGGATCGCCGGCAAGCCGGCTCCTACAAGGACCGAGGGCAACGGCTCAACTGAATGGCATTACTTTACGGGCTGATTTTTCGCGGCTTCCGCCGCAATGGATCAGCGTGTGGCGATCCAGATCAGCAACCCCGCCTGAAACAGGCTGAACGCCACCAGGCAGGTGATGGTGAAGCGCAGGCCACTGTCGTCACGCTTGAGACGCTCGAGCCGATCTTCCAGCTTGCGCAGTTTGACGTCCTGCTGCTGCAGCGTCTGGTCGGCCTGCTGCAGCATCGCCGCGGCGTCCAGCAACTCGATGATCTGTACCTTCTCTGCATGCCAGTCGCCATGCAGCGAGCTGACGCGCGGTGCGCTGTAGAAGGGCTTGAGTTGCAACGGGTCGCTGTACTCGATGGTGAAACCCTGCGCCTTCAGCGCGTGGTCACGGCGGGCGCGGGCGGCGTCGTTGAAATTGTCCTTGGTCGGCAGGGCGGCGCCCTCGACCTGGTAGTGCGCGTACTGCTTGCGCGCCCAGGCAATGCCCTGAGCCATGAGAAAACGCCCCAGGCCGCGATTGGCCGGTTCTACGCTGAGGCCCTTGTCCGGGCCGAAGCGAACTTCCTTGCGCTGATGGTCGGCCCAGACCTCCAGCAGGTTTTGCTGGCGATGCAGGCGCTGGCCGGGCACCTGGATGGTCAGGCGCAGCAGGCTCGTGTCTTTGGCGTGGCGTTCCACCCGGCCAAGCTGGACGAAGCGCAGCGGCCGCGGACCGGTTTCCCGGTCGACGGGCAGTGGCGCCAGACGCAGCAGGCTGAATTGCTCGGCTGGCAGGTCCGCCCAGGGATGCGGCGCGGCAGGCGTTTCGCTTGTCGCAGCTTCGGCATCTGGCGCTGGTGCCTGCGGGGCTGGGTTTTCGCTCATGGGCGTCCTGTGTACCGTTCGGTGGCCTTCGATGCGTTATCGGCCATTTTCCTCAGTACTGGAGCGAATGAAGGACAGGATCCGTTCGCCCAGCGCACGGGCCAAGGGTAGCTGCGGATCGTCGTAGGACGCCAGCTGTTCGTTCCAGGGCGCCGGGGTGATGCGCATGACGTGGTTCATGCCGGCGATCATCGCCAGTTCGGCATCGGGCTTGGCCTGCTTGAGGGCTTCGGCGTTGTCGGGGCTGACCTGGGCATCGTGGGTGCCTTGCACGATCAAGGCGGGGATCTGCAGCGCGGCGAAGTTCTCCGCCGGGTCCTGGCGCAGCAGGCTGATCAGGTAGGGCTGCACGCTGGGGCGATAGATCGCTTGCAGTTCCTTGGGCACCTCGGGCTGCAGCTTGCCGCGGATCAGGTTGGCGAGGATGTGCCTGCTCTCGGCCAGGAGCGGCGGCGGCAGGCGCATGGCCAGCTGCATATCCAGCACCTGGCCAACGGGGTAGGCGGGGCCGGCGATGGACACCAGTGCATCGGCCTGGCTGGCGGGCGCGGCCAGACTGGAGATCAGTGCGCCCTCGCTGTGACCGATCAGGATCAGTCGATCAAAACGCGGATCGTCCCTGAGCAGCTTGGCCCAGCCTTCGACATCGGCCACGTAACGCTCGACGCTGAGGTCCTTTTCGTCCGGCGTGGCAGCGCGGCTGGCGGCGACGCCGCGCTTGTCGTAACGCAGGCTGGCGATGCCATTGCGCGCCAGGACCTGGGCCAGCTTCTTCAGTGCATCGTTATGGCCGCCCTCGGGGTTGTTGCCATTGCGGTCGGTGGGGCCGGAGCCAGCGATCAGCAGCGCCACTGGCACCGGCTTGTCGCTTTGCGGCACCAGCAGGCTGCCGTACAGGGTGCCCTGGTCGGTGTCGAGGCTGATGGGTGATTGCTGGGTGGTGTTGGCCTGAGCCAGGCCGGTGATCAGGGTGAGGGACAAGAGTAGAGCTCGTAGCATGATGGGAACAAGGTAGTGGCAGACTGGCGTTGGACGCGTTCGGCTGGCCAAGGTTCGGGCACTTCTAAAAACTAGCTGCGTTATCATCACTGCGTTAGAAAACAGGCTCAAATGCTCATTTACAGCCCGTAAACTCCGCTTTTCGCCTGTTTTCAGCCTTGTGCTGACTGCCTCGCTTACGTTTTTAGAAATGCCCGTTCGGGGTGAACTGCAAGTTATCGGCAGGTATACTCGCCCACCTTGTGAATCGGGCCTGCGCAGCGCCGGGCCTGAGCTGAATTTCGCGGAGCGTCTTCCCATGTCCGGCAATACCTACGGCAAGCTGTTCACCGTCACCACCGCTGGCGAAAGCCATGGCCCGGCGCTGGTCGCCATCGTCGACGGTTGCCCGCCTGGTGTCGAGATTACTCTGCAAGACCTGCAGCGCGACCTCGATCGCCGCAAGCCTGGCACCAGCCGCCACACCACGCAGCGCCAGGAAGACGACGAGGTGGAAATCCTCTCCGGCGTGTTCGAGGGCAAGACCACCGGCTGCTCCATCGGCCTGCTGATCCGCAACACCGACCAGAAGTCCAAGGACTACTCGGCGATCAAGGATCTGTTCCGCCCGGCCCACGCCGACTACACCTACCACCACAAGTACGGCATCCGCGACTACCGTGGCGGCGGCCGCAGCTCGGCGCGCGAAACTGCCATGCGTGTGGCGGCCGGCGCCATCGCCAAGAAGTTCCTGGCCAGCCAGGGCATCGTCATCCGTGGCTACATGAGCCAGCTCGGCCCCATCGAGATCCCGTTCAAGACCTGGGACAGCGTCGAGCAGAACGCCTTCTTCAGCCCCGACCCGGACAAGGTGCCGGAGCTGGAGGCCTACATGGATCAGCTGCGCCGTGACCAGGATTCGGTCGGCGCGAAGATCACCGTGGTCGCCGAAGGGGTGATGCCGGGCCTCGGCGAGCCGATCTTCGACCGCCTCGACGCCGAACTGGCCCATGCGCTGATGAGCATCAACGCGGTCAAGGGCGTGGAGATCGGCGCCGGCTTCGCCTGCGTCGCCCAACGTGGCACCGAGCACCGCGACGAGCTGACTCCGGAGGGCTTCCTCTCCAATAACGCTGGCGGCATTCTCGGTGGTATTTCCAGTGGCCAGCCGATCGTTGCCCACCTGGCGCTCAAGCCGACCTCCAGCATCACCACGCCGGGGCGCTCCATCGACGTCGACGGTAACCCGGTGGATGTGATCACCAAGGGCCGTCACGACCCCTGCGTGGGCATTCGTGCCACGCCGATCGCCGAGGCGATGATGGCCATCGTGCTGATGGATCACCTGCTGCGTCACCGCGCGCAGAACGCCGACGTGCGCGTCACCACACCGGTGCTGCCACAGCTGTGACCTGGGCGCGTGCGGCCCTGCCTTACTGGCGGCTGTCCGGCTTCTACTTCTTCTACTTCGCTCTGCTCGGGGGTACGGCGCCGTTCCTGGCGCTGTACTTCGACCACCTGGGCTTTTCTCCGGCGCGGATCGGCGAGCTGATCGCCATTCCCATGCTGATGCGCTGTCTGGCACCGAACCTGTGGGGCTGGCTGGGTGACCACACCGGGCAGCGCCTGTTGATCGTACGTTTCGGCGCGCTGTGCACCCTGGTCTGCTTCGCCGGCATCTTCTTCAGTCAAAGCTACGCCTGGCTGGCGCTGATCATGGCCACGCACGCCTTCTTCTGGCATGCGGTACTGCCGCAGTTCGAGGTCATCACCCTGGCCCATCTGCGCGAGCAGGCGGCGCGCTACAGCCAGATTCGCTTGTGGGGGAGCATCGGCTTTATCGTCGCCGTGGTCGGCCTCGGCCTGCTGTTTGAGTGGCTGAGTCTGGATGCCTATCCGGCAGCGCTGCTGGTGATCATGGCCGGTATCGTCGTCAGCAGTTTCTGGGTGCCCAATGCACAGCCTGTGCTGCGCCCGAGCACGCTGGAGCCGGAAGGCTTTGTGCGCCAATTGCGTCGCCCCGGCATCCTCGCGTTTTACCTCAGCGTCGGGCTGATGCAGTTGAGCAACGGCCCGTACTACACCTTCCTCACTCTGCACCTGGAGGGCGTTGGCTACAGTCGTGGCGCCATCGGGTTGTTCTGGGCCTTGGGGGTGGCGGCGGAGATCCTGCTGTTCCTGGTCATGGCGCGACTGCTGCAGCGCTACTCGCTGCGCGCGGTACTGCTGGCCAGCTTCCTGATCACCGCCATGCGCTGGCTGCTGCTGGGCGGTCTGCCCCAGTACCTGCCGGTGCTGCTGCTGGCGCAGTGCATGCACGCCGCCACCTTCGGCGCGTTCCATGCTGCCTGTATCCACTTCGTGCAGCGCAGTTTTGCGGACCGCCAGCAGGGGCAGGCCCAGGCGCTCTATGTCAGCCTGGCCGGCATCGGCGGTGCGTTGGGCGCGCTATATGCCGGTTACAGCTGGAAGGGCCTGGGCCCGGCCTGGACCTTCGCCATCGCCAGTCTGGTAGCCTTGCTGGCAGCCTTCATCATTGCCACCCGTCTGCCGCCCGAGCGACCCTGAATCGAGTGAACCCTCCATGAGCAGCCTCGCCGTCTACCCGCACACCTCCCCGGAACTGCCGAACAAGGTTCTCAACCACGCCGACGATATCGCCAGCACCCTGTCCGCGGTGGACATCGACTATCGCCAGGTGGAATTGCCGGCTGCGTTGCGCCCTGGTTGCGAGCAGGCCGAGTTCGACGCTGCCTACGGTCTGTGGCTGCAGGCGTTCCTGGGCAAGGAAGGCTATGTGCAGCAGGAGCTGTTCAACCTGCAGCGCAATCATCCGCAGAAACTGGAGCTGCGCGCTCGGTATTTGGACGAGCAAGTGCAGTCTAGCGCCAGTACCTGGTTGTTCCTGGGTGGTTTCGCCCAGCTCAGCGTGCACCTGGATGGCTACGTGTATGTGCTGCAGGGGGAGCGTGGCGACCTGCTGACGCTGCCGGCCGGCACTCGGCACTGGTTCGACCTAGGTGAAGAACCGCACGTGCTGGCTCTGCGCCTGAGCCTTGGCGACGAGACGCCAGAGCGGACGGGCGACGATATCGCCAGCCGCTTTCCGCGCCTGGGGGACTGAGGGAACCCCAGCCAATCAACGACTATCCTATGCAGGCAACCTTTCAGACAGGAGTGTCGTCATGGGTTCCACCTTCAATGGGCTGCTCGGCCTGGTCATCCTGGCCCTGGATATCTGGGCCATCATCAACGTGGTCAAAAGCAACGCGGAAACTGGAATCAAGATTCTATGGATTCTGCTGATCGTGCTGTTGCCGGTGATCGGCCTGATCATCTGGGCGCTGATGGGGCCGCGCGGCAACGTCAGAATATGAGGCGTCTATGGCTGCTGGACTTGGTACTGCTGCCGCTGTTCAGTGTGGCGGCAGATAACGCCGACGCCTAGCAGGCATTGCGCGAAGGTCGTGCGCTGATACTCATGCGTCACGCCACCGCGCCGGGTACGGGCGACCCGGCGAACTTTCGCCTGGGACAATGCGAAACCCAGCGCAACCTCAACGCTCAAGGGCGTGCCGAGGCCCGGCGCTGGGGCGAGTTGCTCGCGCGTCAGGGGATCGAACAGCCGCGGCTTCTCAGCAGTCGCTGGTGCCGCGCGCTGGACACGGCCAGCAACATGCAGCGCGGCCCGGTACAACCATTGGCTGCGCTGGATTCGTTCTTCGGCACGCCCGAGGATGGTGCCGAGCAGACGGCGGAGCTGATTCGCTCGATCAACCAATTGCCTGCTGGCGCGCCGTTGGTGCTGATTTCTCATCAGGTCAATATCACCGCCCTGACCGGCATCTTTCCGGCGTCGGGCGAAGGGCTGATTCTGGCTTTGCCCCTGCGTCCGCGTGCTGAGCCTCTGGCGCGCAGACCCTAGCAACTGCTCTATCTGCATGGTGGCGCCTTCATGATCGGCGGGCCGGATACGCACCGGGGCATCTGCGCCAGCCTGGCCAAGCGTGGTGTCCTGGAGGTCTGCGCGCTGGATTACCGACTGGCGCCGGAGCATCCCTATCCGGCGGCGCGCGATGATGTGGTGGCGGCTTACCAGGCATTGTTGGCGGCCGGCTATAGAGCCGAACAGATTGCCATTGGCGGCGACTCGGCGGGGGGCAACCTGAGCCTGGTCGGCTGCCTGCGCATCATCGAACTCGGTCTGCCGGCGCCCGCCGCGCTGGTGTGCTTTTCGCCGGCCACCGATTTCACTGGCGAGCAGATGCACGAGCCGCACGCCGGCGATCCACTGATCCACCCCAGCTGGATCGAACAGGCTGCCGATCTGTATTGCCCGGCTGACCTGCCGCGCAACGACCCGGGCATGTCACCGGTGTTCGCCGACCTCAGCCAACTGCCGCCGAAGCTGATTCAGGTGGGCGAAGACGAGTTGCTGCTCAACGACAGCCTGCGTCTGGCCGAGCGCGCCAAGGCGGCCGGGGTGAACGTGCGCCTGGAGCGTTATCCGGGGCTGTGGCACGTGTTCCAGGCGCACGTCGGCATGTTGCGTACGGCAGATTACGCCATTGCCCGCGTGGCGGCCTTTCTCCGTGAACGGGGCTTGTGATGAGCAGCATCCTCATCAGCGGTGCTGCATCGGGCATTGGCGCCGCCACCGCGCGACTGTTTCACACACGGGGCTGGCGTGTCGGACTGCTCGATGTCGATGAAAAGGCGCTGGTCGCCGAGCTGGGCGGCGCGTGGCATGCGCCGCTGGATGTGGTCGAGGCCGCAGCAGTGAAGGCCGCGCTGGGCGATTTCTGCGCGCTGAGCGGCGGTCAGTTGCGCCTGCTGTTCAATGGCGCAGGCATTCTGCGCACCGGTGCCTTCGCCGATATCGAGCTGGAGCAGCACACGCGCCAGGTACAGATCAATGTGCTCGGCGTGCTCAATCTTTGCCATGCGGCCTATCCCTATCTCAAGGTCACGTCAGCGGCGCAAGTGATCAACATGGGCTCGGCCTCGGCGCTCTATGGCGTGCCGCAACTGGCCAGCTACTCGGCCAGCAAGTTCGTCGTGCGTGGGCTTACCGAGGCGCTGGAGCTGGAGTGGCGTGAATACGGCATTCGCGTGGGGGATCTGATGCCGCCATTCGTCGACACGCCGATGGTCCGCAGCCAGGCGAAGCGTCCGCCGGTGATGCGCCGTCTCGGCGTGCGTCTGGAGGCCGAGCAGATCGCCGAAGCAGCCTGGAAGCAGGCCCACGGCAGCACCGTGCATCGCCCGGTGGGGCTGCAATTCGGCCTGGTGTTCAGCCCTGGGTAGATCACGCTGGGCTTGATCAACAGGTTGCTGATGGCCTGGCTGAGTCGCCCGTGCGTTCCGGCGAGGCATGCAGGCTGGCCAATTGCCGTCGGTCGTCGGCTTTGTCACAAAGGCTTTCTGGGCGACGCCAATCTCGCGTTTAGCGGCTACTCTTGGGGTGACGGTTTTCAGCCCGGCGTTCTGTCGGGCAGTCGTCGATACGCTTGCAGTAGACACATCGAGCACCAGCTCGATTCTCGGGGTGGCGTCACTTGGATGCTTCTGTAAACGCAGGGTGTTTTCAGAGGTTTCCGGTAGAGGCCGCGACACCGTACCTAGGACGGTCGTATTGGGAAAGCGGTTAATCCATCCATAGCCTGAGAGGGGGTCGTTTATGAGCACAGCCTTCCACGAAGACTCCAGCACGTCGGTGCTGCGTCGGATGAAAGAAGGGGGATTCGACTTCGCCCAGTTTCACCCGATCGAGTTCTACGCCATCTTTCCCGACGAAGAACGGGCCAGAATGGCGGCCAGAAACTTTCGCGGCGAGTCGCTCAACGCCCAGATATTCGCCCGCGAGGACGGTATATGGCACCTGCAAATCAGCAAAGTGATGTACGCCACCCATGCCGGTATCGGCGCCTTTGAACATGACCTGGAGTCCATCGTCGTCCCGCTGGGCGGCAAGATGGATGGCTGGGGCGTTACCCAGGAGGTGAAAGCGTCAGCCATGCGTTAGGGAAACACTGAAAAAATTGTCATGCCCGCGCAGGCGGGCATCCAGAACCAGCGAATTATCTGGGCTCCCGCCTTCGCGGGAGTGACGATAGCCGGCTTTTTCAGGACATCCTCAAATGTGGATGCAGCGGCGTCCATCCGCTCAGACCATCGGCCGGCTGGCCGGCCGATGGCTTCAAACCCCAGCCTACCTCGACTTGCCAATCCTTCTCGCGCAGACTTCGCGGCGGAGGTGCTCATGGCCGATGTTCTGATCCTGACTCATATCGATTATTGCCCGCCAGCCCATCTGGCGCAGGTGCTGCAGGTGCGTGGCTGCAGCTTCGACGTGTTGCGTGTCGATCTGGGTGAACTGCGCGGTTACGACCTGGAGCGACCCAAGGCGGTTGCCGTGATGGGCGGGCCGATGAGCGTCAACGACCCACTGGCCTGGATCGCCGACGAAGTGGCTGCGCTGCAGCGTTTTATCGAGCGCGACATTCCCATCATTGGTCACTGCCTGGGCGGCCAACTGCTGGCCAAGGCACTGGGTGCCACTATCCGCCGTATGCCCTACACCGAGGTCGGTTGGCAGAGTATTCAGCGTCGCTCAGAAACAGCCGATAGCCCCTGGTTGGCGCATTTGCCTGAAGCGTGCAGCATTTTCCAGTGGCATGGCGACACTTTCGCGCTGCCAGACGGCGCCCAGCCCCTGCTGTGCAGCCGCTGGTGCGACAACCAGGCCTTCGCCTGGGGTGACAAGGTGTTGGCGTTGCAAGGGCATCCGGAAATGACCGAGGCGTTGATCGAACTCTGGCTCGACGACTGGGCACATCTGCTCGATGCTAGCCAGCCCAGTCAGCAGAGCATCGCCGAGATGCGCGAAGGTCTGAGCGAGAAGGTCAGGTTACTGAATCAGGTGGCCGAGGGTTTCTACGCGCACTGGCTGAAACTGGCTGGGCTTTGACGTCCCCAAAGAGCGGGTAACAATAGCTCTGTTGCTTCTGGCCTGGCAGGAGATCTCTCATCGTTTGGAGATATGGCATCGTCGTGCGGTTAACCGATACATCGCCGTCACGCGAGAGCCTATTCCCTGAGCGGCGCTGCTCCTACAAGGGTTATTGGACGCCATGCGGTAGGAGCCCCCCGCCCCGGGGCGAAGCCTTTGCAGTGCCAGGCTCTAAAGCGCGTGAGCGCCGATTTTTCCAGCGCCTACGGGCCCCAATAATTGAAGTAGTAGATGTTGCCGGGCTTGATCTCGATATCGATTTCCCCACCGCACTTGATCGTGCGCGTTCCGGGCATTATCTCCCCGACCTCGTGAAGCTGATGAGGCCAGTGTTCGTCGTCTACCGAGAGCGCTCCACAGCCACCACCGTTATCGTGTTCAATCACTAGATAGGTTTTGCCGTCCGTGGATGGTTGTAGCGGCCTCTGAGTTCATAAATGGCATCCGTATCCGTGAAGGCAATGCTCACCAGCAAAAACTAGTTAGGAGTCACCGCCACCTGGCTTTTAATGTGTTTGGGGGTTATACACCATGTCAGATAATTGCTGGCAATTGGCAATTACGGTGAAAGCGGGGACGGATGGGAACGGCGTAGGGAAGATCGCGAGCAAGCTCGCTCCTACAAAAAGCAGGGCGGGGAGGGGAGGCGCAGCGGTGAGCCGCTGCGCCTTTTGTTTCAGCGGTTGAAGCGTTCGACCAGGGCGTATTGGCCCTGTGCGGTGTTGGTCAGGGCTTCGCTGAGTTTGGCGGTATCGTTGGCTTCGCCGGCGGTCTGGTCGGCCAGTTGGGCGATGGTGGTGATGTTCTGGTTGATCTCGTCGGCGACGGCGCTTTGCTCTTCCGCCGCTGCGGCGATCTGGTTGGCCATGTCGGCGATATTGGCCACCGAGTCGCTGATGCCGGCCAGCGCCTGATCAGCCTGCAGCACGCGCTCGACGCCTTCGTCGGCCTGCTTGCGGCCGATTTCCATAGTCAGCACGGCCTCTTCGGCAGTGCGCTGCAGTTTGGCGATCAGGGCGTGGATCTGTTCGGTGGACTCGGCGGTGCGTTGCGCCAGCGAGCGCACCTCGTCAGCCACTACAGCGAAGCCGCGGCCCATCTCGCCAGCGCGAGCAGCTTCGATGGCGGCATTGAGGGCGAGCAGGTTGGTCTGGTCGGCGATGCCTTTGATCACGTCGACCACGCCGCCGATTTCGCTGCTGTCCTGGGCCAGGCGGGTCACGGTTTCGCCGGTATCGCCTACCGATTGCGACAGGCGCTGGATAGCTTCGCGGGTTTCCGCGGCGATGGTGCGACCTTCGCTGGTCAGGCGGTTGGCTTCCTGGGTGGCGATGGCGGCGCGGGCGACGTTGCTGGCGACTTCCAGGGTGGTGGCGGCCATTTCGTTGACGGCGGTGGCGACCTGCTCGGTCTCGCTGCGCTGGCGCTCGAGGCCGGCCGAGCTGTTGTGCGCCAGCTTGTCGGCTTCACGCGCTTGCAGGGTCAGTTGTTCGGCTGTGTCCTGCAGGCGGGTGAGGCAGGTTTTCAGGCGCGCTTCCTGGCTGAGCATGGCCATTTCCAGGCGTGCTTCGGCGCCGCGGCTGTCGGTGTACATCTGCGCGATCAGCGGGTCAGAGGTGGTTTGCTCGGCAAGGCGCAGCAGGCGTTTGACGCCGCGCGTCTGCCAGGCGATGCCAGCCAGACCCAGCGGCACGGAGAGCACGGCAGCGAGGATGAAGCCCCAGTTGCTGCCCATCCAGTGGCCGATGAGAAAACCGATCTGACTGACCAGGATGAAGGGCATCCAGGCCTGCACGACGGGCAGCCACTGGTTGCTGGCCGGTACGGCAGACTTGCCGGTGTTGATGCGTCGATACAGCGTCTCGGCACGACGTATCTGTTCGGCGGTCGGCTTGACCCGAACGGACTCGTAGCCCACGACCTGGTTATTTTCGGTGATGGGTGTGACATAGGCGTTGACCCAGTAATGGTCGCCATTCTTGCTGCGGTTCTTGACGATACCCATCCATGGGCGGCCCTTCTTCAGGGTCGTCCACATATGCTCGAACACGGCCGATGGAACGTCCGGGTGGCGCACGATGTTGTGTGGCGCGCGCAGCAGTTCTTCACGACTGAAGCCGCTGATGTCGACGAAGGCGTCGTTGCAGTAGGTGATTTGCCCTTTGAGATCGGTGGTGGATATCAGGCGTTGTTGCGCAGGAAAAGTGCGCTCACGCTGAGTGACCGGCTGGTTGTTACGCATGGCAGGTATCCGTCGTTGTAATGCCCTGTCATCGGCCGACGGACGGCAAAGTTGAGGGGTGAGTGCGTTTTGGCGAGTGTAAACGCTTTTTGTGGCCCGCCGTCCATGGCGGCCACCCTGCGGGCCGTCGCGGAGCGACGTCAAAAATTGCTCCCGGCAATTTTTTGAGTGACGTCACATTTTTGTCACGGCATGAGCCGTCCTTGGCCCGACGGTGAGGCCCTGCCGCGTGGCGCGGCAGGGCAGGTGCATCAGTTGGCGATCATCTGGCGCAGCACGTAGTGCAGGATGCCGCCAACCTTGAAGTACTCGACCTCGTTGAGGGTGTCGATGCGGCACAGCACTTCGACTTCCTCATGCGTGCCGTCTTCACGGGTGATGATCAGCGTCAGGGGCATCTGCGGGCGCAGCTCCACGCCTTCCAGCCCTTCGATGGCCAGCACTTCCTTGCCGGTCAGTTTCAGGCTGGTGCGGTCGGTACCGGGTTTGAACTGCAGCGGCAGCACACCCATGCCCACCAGGTTGGAGCGGTGGATGCGCTCGAAGCTTTCGGCGATCACCGCCTTGACCCCCAGCAGGTTGGTGCCCTTGGCCGCCCAGTCGCGGCTGGAACCGGTGCCGTATTCCTTGCCGGCGATGATCAGCAGCGGTGTGCCTTCGGCCTGGTAGCGCATGGCTGCGTCGTAGATCGCCAGCTTCTCGCCGCTGGGCACGTGCAGGGTGTTGCCGCCTTCCTCGCCGCCGAGCATTTCGTTGCGGATGCGGATGTTGGCGAAGGTGCCGCGCATCATCACTTCATGGTTGCCGCGGCGCGAGCCGTAGGAGTTGAAGTCGGCCTGGGCCACGCCGTTATCGCGCAGATAGCGCCCGGCCGGGCTGTCGGCCTTGATGTTGCCGGCTGGCGAGATGTGGTCGGTGGTCACCGAGTCGCCGAGCAGGGCGAGGATGCGCGCCTGGCGGATATCGGTGATACGTGGCGGATCGCCGGCGATGTCCTCGAAGAACGGCGGATGCTGGATATAAGTGGAGTCACCTTGCCAGGCGTAGGTATCGGACTTGGGCACGGCAATGGCCTGCCATTTCTCGTCGCCGGTGAAGACTTCGGCGTATTCCTTGCGGAACATGGCGGTGTCGACCTGGGCGATGGCCTGGGTGATCTCGGCCTGGGTCGGCCAGATGTCCTTGAGGTAGACCGGTTGGCCGTCCTTGCCGGTGCCGAGGGCGTCACGGGTCATGTCGATGCGCACGCTGCCGGCCAGGGCATAGGCCACCACCAGGGGGGGCGAGGCCAGCCAGTTGGTTTTCACCAGCGGGTGCACGCGGCCCTCGAAGTTGCGGTTGCCGGAGAGCACCGAAGCGACGGTCAGGTCGGCCTGGGTGATGGCTTTCTCGATGGGCTCGCGCAGCGGCCCGGAGTTGCCGATGCAGGTGGTGCAGCCGTAGCCCACCAGGTTGAAGCCGAGCTTCTCCAGGTAGGGCGTCAGGCCGGCAGCATTGAAGTACTCGGTGACCACCTTGGAGCCGGGGGCCAGCGAGCTCTTCACCCAGGGCTGGCGCTGCAGGCCTTTTTCCACGGCTTTCTTGGCCAGTAGGCCGGCGGCCATCATCACGCTGGGGTTGGACGTGTTGGTGCAGGAGGTGATGGCAGCGATCACCACGGCGCCGTCTTTCAGGCGATGGGTATGGCCGTCGTCCTCATAGTCGATTTCGCCGCTCTGCTTGTTGCCGCCTTCGCTGAGCAGGCGACCCTCTTCCTTGGCGCTTGGCTTGAGCTGCAGGCCGAGGAAGTCATCGAAGGCCTGGCTGACCTGGCCCAGCGGGACGCGGTCCTGCGGGCGCTTGGGCCCGGCCAGGCTGGCTTCGACACTGCCCATGTCCAGGCTCAGGCTGCCGCTGAACAGCGGCTCATCGCCTGGCTCGCGCCATAGCCCCTGGGCCTTGCTGTAGGCCTCGACCAGTTGCACGGTGGCCTCCGGGCGGCCGGACAGACGCAGGTAGCCGAGAGTGATCTCGTCCACCGGGAAGAAACCGCAGGTGGCGCCGTATTCCGGGGCCATGTTGGCGATGGTGGCGCGGTCGGCCAGCGGCAGGTCGGCCAGGCCGTCGCCGTAGAACTCGACGAATTTGCCCACCACGCCCTTCTTGCGCAGCATCTGGGTGACGGTCAGCACCAGGTCGGTGGCGGTGATTCCTTCCTTCAGCTTGCCGCTGAGCTTGAAGCCAATCACTTCGGGAATCAGCATCGACACCGGCTGGCCAAGCATGGCCGCTTCCGCCTCGATGCCGCCGACGCCCCAGCCGAGCACGCCGAGGCCGTTAATCATGGTGGTGTGCGAGTCGGTACCGACCAGGGTGTCGGGGTAGGCGAGGGTGACGCCGTCTTCCTCCTTGGTCCATACGGTGCGCGCCAGGTACTCGAGGTTGACCTGGTGGCAGATGCCGGTGCCCGGCGGCACCACGCTGAAGTTGTCGAAGGCGTGTTGGCCCCAACGCAGAAAGGCGTAGCGCTCGCCGTTGCGCTGCATTTCCAGCTCGACGTTGTCGTGGAAGGCGCTGGAGGAGGCGTAGCTGTCGACCATCACCGAGTGGTCGATGACCAGGTCCACCGGCGACAGCGGGTTGATCCGCTGCGGGTCGCCGCCGGCCTTGGCCATGGCGTCGCGCATGGCGGCCAGGTCGACCACCGCCGGCACGCCGGTGAAGTCCTGCATCAGCACGCGCGCCGGGCGGTACTGGATCTCGCGGTCGGAGGTGCGCTGGTCGAGCCAGTCGACCATGGCTTGCAGATCCGGCGGCTGCACGGTCTGGCCGTCTTCGTTGCGCAGCAGGTTTTCCAGCAGCACCTTGAGCGACTTGGGCAAGCGGTCAATGTTGCCGAGGCGCTGGGCGGCCTCGGGCAGGCTGAAGTAGTGGTAGGTGGCGTCGCCGACTTTCAGTTCGCGGCGGCAGTTCAGGCTATCGAGGGAGGGCATTGCACATCTCCTTGGGCCCGCACGGTACGGGCTGTATCTGATGGCGGCAGACCTTCAAGCTAGTTCAGCTTGAGCAGTCTGGCTAGGGTCTGTTGCCGTTTCGACGCGAGCTGTGCGCGAAACGGCAACAGACCCTAGCGCATATCCTTTATCGGTTGCTATGCGCTAGCTGTTCTGGGGGGTGGGCCTCATCGAAACGCGATGGCTGGCGGCTCCCTATCTGTGGGCAGCGCATATGTAGCTGGACAGGTTTAGCGGCTCTGGGTTCCGCTCTCGGGTATCATGCGGGCCTCGAGGAGACCCTTTGATGAATACCCTGTTTCTGCATTGCCGCCCCGGTTTCGAAGGGGAGGTTTGCGGCGAGGTCACCGACCTCGCCGCACGCCTGGATGTAGCGGGCTACTCCAAGACCAAGCCCGGCAGCGCGTGCGCCGAGTTCGTCTGCAGCGAGGCGGCCGATGCCGAGCGGCTGATGCGCAGCGTGCGTTTCAATCAGCTGATCTTCCCGCGGCAATGGGCGCGCGGGGCCTACGTCATCCTGCCGGAAAGTGACCGTATCAGCGTGTTGCTGGAGGCGCTGGCTGATTACCCGGTGTGCGGCAGCCTGTGGTTGGAAGTGGTGGATACCAACGACGGCAAGGAGCTCTCGACCTTCTGCAAGAAGTTCGAGGCGCCGCTGCGCAAGGCCTTGCTCAAGGCCGGCAAACTGGTGGACGACGCCAGGAAGCCGCGTCTGCTGCTGACCTTCAAGAGCGGCCGTGAGGTGTTCGCCGGCATTGCCGAGGCGGACAACCAGGCGATGTGGCCGATGGGCATTCCGCGCTTGAAGTTCCCGCGCGAGGCGCCGAGCCGCTCCACGCTCAAGCTGGAGGAGGCCTGGCACCATTTCATCCCGCGCGAGCAGTGGGATCAGCGCCTGGCGCCGGGCATGACCGCCGTTGACCTGGGCGCTGCGCCAGGCGGCTGGACCTGGCAACTGGTCAATCGGGAAATCCGCGTTACCGCCGTGGACAACGGGCCGATGGCTGAAAGCCTGATGTACTCCGGCTTCGTCGTGCACCAGCGCGCCGATGGCTTCACCTTTCGCCCGCAGCATCCAGTGCACTGGATGGTCTGCGATATCGTCGAGAAACCGGCGCGCACGGCGGCGATGATCGAAACCTGGCTGGGCGAGGGGTTGTGCCGCGAGGCGGTGGTCAACCTCAAGCTGCCGATGAAGCAGCGTTACGCCGAAGTGCGGCGCCTGCTCGATCGCATTGAGTCGGGGCTGGTCGAGCGGGGCCTGAAGGTCAGCATCGGCTGCAAGCAGCTGTATCACGACCGTGAGGAAGTGACCTGCCATCTGCGTCGGCATGGCAAGTGATGATCTGCGTGTAGGTGACCTGAAGGTCAGCTTTGCGCGACAATGCGCGCCTGTTTGTGGAGCCCCTTATGTCCGAAGCCCTGACCCTCAATCACGATGACCTGCTCGACGCCAGCGGCCTGAATTGCCCTGAGCCGGTGATGATGCTGCACAACAAGGTGCGCGACCTGTCGCCGGGCGGCCTGCTCAAGGTGATCGCTACCGATCCGTCGACCCGTCGTGATATTCCCAAGTTCTGCGTGTTTCTTGGCCACGAGCTGCTCGGCCAGGCCGAGGAAGACGGCACCTACCTGTACTGGATTCGCAAGAAGGCCGATTAGCTGCCGGTTGTATGCGGTGTGCCAGATATTCTGGCGGACTGTTCGCTTGGGCTCCTGAGTCCGCCCTACGGCTCTGGATTCGCAAGAAGGCCGATTAGACAGTTATCTCGTAGGGCGGGTGCAACCCGCCAAATAGCGGATGTTGTTGGTCGCGATGGCGGGTTGCACCCGCCCTACGGTTTGCTAGCTTTCGCTGTTCCATCCCGCCTGTCCCGGTGCCAGGCCGCAGCTGTTCAGTAGCGTCTGCCAGGCCTTGACGTGACGCGCCGTGGCGGCGCGGAAATCCTGCCATAACGAATCCTGCTCGCCGGCCAGTCTCTGCAGGTGCTCGCGGGTGGCGGTGGGAATACCGTCGATGCGCTGCAATTGCAGCAGCGCCGCCTGCCACTCCCGGCCGCGTTGGTCGACCTGTGCCAGGTAGGGTTGCAGGCTGCCAGCGTAGAACTTGATGAAGATGTTCTGCAGGATGCGCCCGCGTGGCGTCGCCTGGCCCAGTGGGCAGAGTGGGCGATTGTGCTGGCGTTGCTCCAGCAGTTCGCTGCCAACGTCGAGGGTGTGGCGCAGGCTGGCCAGGCTGGTGATCAACTGGCTGCCCTGTTCGCTGGCATAGAGGGCGAAGAACAGCGGTTCCAGCTGATCGGCACTCGGCGGCAGCTGTGCAGGCAGGGCGGCGCCGATGCTGGCCAGCCGCTGCAATGCGTCCAGCGCGGCGCTGTCTTCCGGCGTGTCCACCGGCAAGGCCTTATCGGCGAAACGCAGGTAGTTCTCGAACTCCGGGCTGCCGTTCAGGGCATTCCAGAATACTGCGGGCAGTTGCTGGCGCTTGTCGTCGGCCAGGCGCTGCAGCGTGTCTTTCAGGCTGGAGCCTTCCTGCAGATGCGGCACGCAGTCATCGATGGCGCGCAGCAGATCGCCTTCATAGCCCAGCCGTTGGCTGGGCATCAGCTGCTTGCCCAGGCTGCTGTTGCGCTGGCTGATCAACTGCTGCAGGTGCGGACAGCGCCGCGCGTCGATCACCAGATCGAGCAGGCCGATGCGCAGTTCGGGGATATCCGAAAGCCGCTCGCGCCGGGCTGGCAGGCGGTACTGACTGATGCTGCGCCTATCCAACGAGCTGACGTTCGGTGCATCGAGCGAGCGCTGCAGGCGTTCGAGGTAATCGCTCTGCAGGGCCAGGCCATCGTTGGCCGGGCCGCAGCCAGAGAGCAGAAGGAAGCAGAGGAGCAGGGCAGGTCGAATCATGCGCTCAGTCTAGAGCTGATTTCCTGCCTATCCAATGACTCAGGCGGCCCGGCGGATGCGCTTGCGCGCGCTGCGCGCCAGGCGCACGGTGAGCATCGCGGCAGCGCAGGTCAGCCCGACCACCAGCCCCTGCCATAGGCCACTGGGGCCGCTGGGTTCGCCGAACAGGTCGGACAGCCCCAGCGCATAACCCACCGGCAGGCCGATGCCCCAATAGGCGAACAGGGTCAGCAACATGGTGATGCGCGTGTCCTGGTAGCCACGCAGCGCGCCTGCGGCGGTCACCTGGATGGCATCGGAGAACTGGAACAGCGCCGAATAGACGATCAGCGTTGCCGCCACGGCGATCACCGTCTTGTCCGGGGTGTAGATCTGCGCGATCTGTTCGCGCAGCAGGAACATCAGGCTGGCCGATACGCAGGCGTAGCCCAGCGCCGCCGCCATGCTTACCCCGGCAGCGAAGCGCGCCTCACGCGGCTGACCACGGCCCAGCGCCTGGCCGACGCGCACGGTGGCGGCCATGGCCAGCGAGTAGGGAATCATGAACACCATGGAGCTGAAGTTGAGCGCGATCTGGTGCCCGGCTACCACAGTGGCGCCGAGGCCGCCGATCAGCAGGGCGATCACCGCGAAGATGCTCGATTCGGCGAACACTGCGATGCCGATTGGCACGCCGATGCTCAGCAGGCGTTTGATCACCGTCCACTGCGGCCATTCGAAGTGGGTAAACAGCGCGCTGCTGCGGTAGTAGGGCGCCCACTTCACCCATGCCAGCATGCCGATCAGCATGAAACCCATCACCAGGGCGGTCGCCCAGCCGCAGCCAACGCCACCCATGGCCGGCAGGCCGAACTTGCCGTAGATGAAGATGTAGTTGGCCGGGATGTTCAGCAGCAGGCCGATAATGCCCAGCACCATGGCCGGGCGCGTATGACCAAGGCCGTCGCTGAAACAGCGCAGCACGTGATACAGCGCCACAGCCGGGAAACCCAGGGCCACAGCGCGCAAATAGCCCATCGCCGGAGTGATCAGCGCCGGGTCGACATTCATGGTGCGCAGGATGAACTCGGCGTTCCACAGCAGCGCCGCAGCACTACCGCCGACGGCCAGCGCCAGCCAGAGTGCCTGGCGCACCAACGGGCCGATGTCGGCCTCTTCGCCTGCGCCGAAGCGCTGGGCCACCTTGGGTGTGGTGGCCAGCAGGATGCCGGTCATCAACAGGAACACCGGCACCCAGATCGAGTTGCCCAACGCCACCGCAGCCAGGTCCTGCGGGCTGACGCGCCCGGCCATCAGCGTATCGACGAAGCCCATGGCGGTGTGCGCCAACTGGGCGATGATGATCGGCGTGGCCAGGATGAGCAGGCTGCGCAGTTCCGTGCGCACGCGGCCAAGGCGGGTGTCGGTGGACATTTCGATTCTTCGGGATAGCAGGAAACCGCGTAGTCTACGCTTTGACGTGTCGGTCAGGAAAGTACGATCTGCCCCTCTGTCTGGCGGCCTGTGGGGCGACGCTGAGGTGTCGGCTGACTTAGAATGGCGACCTGCCCGATGGAGCCTGCCATGCATATCGTCGCCGACGAAAATATTCCCCTGCTCGATGAGTTTTTCTCCGACTTCGGCACCATTCACCGCCTGCCAGGGCGCGCCATCACCGCACAGGACGTGCGCGATGCCGATCTGTTGCTGGTGCGTTCGGTGACCCAGGTGAACCGCGCCTTGCTCGAAGGCAGCCGAGTGCGCTTCGTTGGCACCTGCACTATCGGCACCGACCATCTGGATCTCGATTACTTCGCTGAGGTTGGCATCGTCTGGAGCAGTGCGCCTGGTTGCAACGCCCGTGGCGTGGTGGATTACGTGCTGGGCAGTGTGCTGACTCTGGCCGAGCGCGAGGGCGTCGATCCGGCAGCGCGTGTCTACGGCGTAGTCGGAGCGGGGCAGGTCGGTGGGCGCCTGGTCAATCTGTTGCGTGGTCTCGGTTGGCAGGTGCGGGTGTGTGACCCGCCGCGCCAGGCTGCCGAGGGAGGCGACTTCGACAGCCTGGAGCAGATCATCGACGAATGCGATGTGATCAGCCTGCACACGCCGCTGGATGCTTCGACGCGCCATCTGTTCGATACGACGCGGCTGGCCGCACTCAAACCCGGCACCTGGCTGATCAATGCCAGTCGTGGTGCCGTGGTGGACAACGCTGCGCTGCGCAGCCTGCTGCCACAGCGGCCTGATCTGAAGGTAGTGCTGGACGTCTGGGAAGGCGAGCCGCAGGCCGATGTCGAATTGGCCGCCCTGTGCCAACTGGCGACGCCGCACATTGCCGGCTACAGCCTGGACGGCAAGCTGCGCGGCACGGCGCAGATCTATCAAGCCTGCTGCCGGGCGCTGGGCGTGGCCGAGCAGGTGAGCCTGGCCGATCTGTTGCCGGCGCCCTGGTTGAGCGAGCTGAGCATCGACGGCAGCGCGGACCCGGCCTGGGCCCTGGCCAGCATCTGCCGCGCGGTATACGACCCGCGCCGCGATGATGCCGACTTTCGCCGCAGCCTGGTTGGCGATGCCGATACCCGTCGCGCCGGCTTCGACCGACTGCGCAAGCACTACCCCATGCGCCGCGAAATCGATGGCTTACGCGTACGTATTCAGGGCGATTCAGCGCCGCTGGCCGCTCTGGTACGAGCCCTGGGCGCCACCGTTTCGTAGGGTGGGTTAGCCGCCTGTCACGCTTGCAGAACAGTGTGCTAAGCCCGGTGCGGCGGATGGCCGCCCCGCGATAACCCACCATCGGTGCAACGCGATCCATCGCCCGGTGGGTTACGTGGGGCGGCCATCCGAGCGCGCTGGGTTCATCTGCGTTTGGACGCCCTGCATTCGGCGCCGCTAACCCACTCTACGAGATAGCATGTATTCGCATGCCTTATTTTGCCTTAATTAAATTGCATGCAATTTAATTGCTCGCTACTTTATTCGTCACTTCAAGCCCATTCAGGACGATTCCCCATGAGCAACGCACTTTTCGATATTCCGGTCACCACCATCAAGGGCGAGCAGAAGACTCTGGCCGACTTCGGCGGCAAGGCTGTGCTGGTGGTCAACACCGCCAGCAAATGTGGCTTCACCCCGCAGTACAAAGGGCTGGAAAGCGTCTGGCAGCAATACAAGGACAAAGGGCTGGTAGTGCTCGGTTTCCCCTGCAATCAATTCGGCAAGCAGGAGCCGGGTGACGAGGGCGCGATCTCCGAGTTCTGCGAGCTGAACTTCGGCGTCAGCTTCCCACTGTTCAAGAAGGTCGACGTCAATGGCAGCGATGCTCACCCGCTGTTCGTGCAGTTGAAGAAGCGCGCGCCGGGCCTGCTGGGCAGCCAGGGCATCAAGTGGAACTTCACCAAGTTTCTGATCGGCGAGGACGGCAAGGTGGTCAAGCGCTTCGCTCCGACCACCAAGCCCGAAGAACTGAGCAGCGAGATCGAGGCCCTGCTGAAATGAGTGCTTTCGGCACCGCCGGGCTGCAACTGGACAATCAGCTGTGCTTCAAGCTTTACGCCGCCTCGCGTGCGGTGATCCGCGCCTACAAGCCGATGCTCGATGCCCTCGGTCTGACCTACCCGCAGTACCTGGTGATGCTGGTGCTGTGGGAGTGGCAGGAGCGGGCGCCTGAGCCGCCGACGCTCAAGGCACTCGGGCAACGCCTGCAGCTGGACTCCGGCACCCTGACGCCGCTGCTCAAGCGTCTGGAGCAGCTGGGGCTGGTGCAGCGCCGTCGCGCGCAGACGGATGAGCGCGAGGTGCATCTGGCCCTGAGCGAGGCTGGCAGGGCGCTGCAGGCGCAGGTCCTGCCGCTCAAGGCGCAGTTGCTCTGCCAGTTCGGTGACCAGGATCTGCTGGAAATGGAAAGGCTGCGGCGCAGCCTGGATCGGCTGCTGGCTCGGCTCAGCGATTGACCTCATCGGGCAGCCAGGTGTCGAGCACGACTGCCAGTTCTTCACGGCGGAAGGGTTTGGCCAGGTAATCGTTCATGCCGGCAGCGCGGCAGCGCTCGCGCTCGTCGGACAGTGCATTGGCGGTCAGGGCGACGATGGGCAACTCCAGCCAGCGGCCATTGCTGCGGATGCGTCGGCTGGCTTCGTAGCCATCCATCACCGGCATGTTGCAGTCCATCAGGATCAGATCGATGGGCTCCTGCTCCAGCACCTCCAATGCTTCAGCGCCGTGTGCGGCGACCAGCACCTGGTAGCCGAGCTTGGCCAGCATGCCTTTGGCGACCATCTGGTTGACCGGGTTGTCTTCGACCAGCAGCACGCGCGCTGTGCTTTCTCGCGCAGATCGCGCCTGGGCGCTGTTGTGCAGGTCGCCGTCGTCGCTGTGGAGGATGTGCCGCAGCACCTGTAGCAGGCCATTGCGCGCCAGCGGGCGGGCGATCTGCAGCAGCGGCATGAGACGCTGCGCCTGCTCGTGCGGCAGGAAGTTGCCATAGGCGGTGACCAGCAGTATTGGCGTGCTGATCGCCGGGCGCATACCCAGCAGGCATTCCGGGCAATCACTGATCAGCAGGTCGGCATCCACACCGTGCAGGCTGGCATCGGTATCCAGGCGCTGATAACTCAGGCCCCAGGCTGGCAGCCACTGGCTGAGCATCTGCTGCAGGCCGCTGCTGGCCGGCGTCAGCGCGACGATGCGGCCGTCCAGCACAGGTTGTGAGCCGGCTTGCGCATGGGCGGGTAGCGGCAGTTTGGCGCAGAACTCGCTGCCGAGGCCCTCTTTCGACTGCAGCGTCAGCTTGCCATGCATCGCTTCGCACAGGCGCCGCGTCAGTGCCAGGCCGAGCCCGGTGCCGCCGTACTCACGGGTGATGCCGACTTCGGCCTGGGCGAAGGGCTGGAAGATGCGCGCCTGGGCGTCTTCGGCGATGCCGATGCCGGTATCGCGCACGCGAATGCTGATGCCGTCCTTACAGCAGGCGACGATCAGGTCGACGCGGCCGAAACGGGTGAATTTGAGCGCGTTGGACAGCAGGTTGCTGACGATCTGGCGCACCCGTGTCGGGTCGCCCAGTACCTGGGTCGGCAGTGCCGGGTCGATCAGGCAGGTCAGCTCGACTGCACTGGCGGCGTTCTGTGACAGCAGGCTGGCGGTTTCCTCGGCCAAGGCGCCGAGGTCGAAGGGAATTTCCTCCAGTTCGAGCTGGCCTGCTTCGAATTTGGACAGGTCGAGAATGTCGTTGAGTAGTTCCACCAGCACCTTGCCGGAGTCATGGGCGATACCCAGCTGCTGGCGCTGCTCGGCGCTGAGCGGGCCGTCCAGAGCCAGCGCAAGCATGCCCAGCAGGCCGTTGAGCGGCGTGCGGATCTCGTGGCTCATGTTGGCGAGAAAGGCCGAGCGCGCCTGCGCCATGTTCAGGGCGGTGGTACGCGCCACCTCCAGTTCGCGGTTGGACTGGCTGAGGCGGGCGTTGGTGGCCTTGAGCTCGGCGGTGCGCGCCGAGACGATATTTTCCAGTTCGTTCAGGTACTGGGTCAGGCGGTCTTCGGCGTTACGCCTTTGTTCGATCTCCTGGGCGATGCTCGACAGTTGGCGGTTGGTGACCTCCACCAGGGTACCGATCTCGTCGCGCTCGTGGCCTTTGGGGCAGGGCACGGGGCGGTGCTGCGGGTCTTGCGGGTTACGTTCGCTGAGTGCACGAATCACCCCGGTCAGGGGCTTGGTCAGCATGAAATAGAACAGCACCAGCAGGATCAGTGACAGCAGCAGGCTGCGCGCGAAACCGGTGAGCAGAGTCAGCAGCGAACGTCTGAGAAAGTGACTGCCGAAGGCGTAGGTGTCGACTTCCAGGCGCAGAAAGCCCAAGGCTTCGTTGGGGGCATGGCTGACGTGGAGCGGGTCCTGGAACTGCCGCTGGGCCCCGAACAGGCTGTCGCTGAATACCCGATAACGGCTTTCGCTACGTGGACGGCTGACGCTGGCCAGCACCAGGCCGTTGTTGTCGATCAGTTCGGCGCGGGTCACCGCGGGCGAGCGTAGCAGGCCGAGGACCAGCTCCTGCGCCAGTTCCGCGTCGATGTTGTAGGCGATACGGGCGGCGGGGTTGTGGCTGATTTCCAGCAGCGCGCGAATCTCGCGGTTGATGGAGGCCTCTTCGCTGGCATAATCGACCGCCACCTGGGTGACGCTCAGCAGCGTACCAAGGATAAACGCCACCAGGACGGTCAGGCCGGCCTGTTTGAACGACAGGCGATTGGTGAGCGAAATGTCCATACAGGCGTGCGTGTTCTCTGATCCTTGGGCGCCTGCCAAGCATACCTGATAGCGACCCTGTACCGGCAGAGCCTGCAGCCTGCGGCTCTGCGCAAAAGGAGTAGTAGATCGTGAATTCCCGGTTACTGGATTTTCTTGCCCGCGCCGAGCAGGTGCTGGAGCGCATCGAGCCCCTGCTACCTGCACTACGTCCGGAGGTGGACTGGAGCAAGTGCGTGGCGACACGCTGGGTACGTGATGGTCGCAGTGGCTACCTGCTGCCACTGGATGTCAGTCTCGACCTGTCGCTGAGCGACCTGCTGGGCGTGGACGCCCAGCGCGAGCAACTGGCGCGCAACACCCGTCAGTTCGTCAGCGGCATGCCGGCCAACCATGCCTTGCTCTGGGGCGCACGTGGCACTGGCAAGTCGTCGCTGGTGCGTGCCCTGCTCGCCGAGCACGCCAAAGCCGGCCTGCGCCTGATCGAGATCGAGCGCGATCATCTGGCCGACCTGCCGCGCGTGGTCGAGCTGCTGGCCGGCTTGCCGCAACGCTTCGTGCTGTTCTGCGACGACCTGTCGTTCGAAGCGGGCGAGGGCGACTACCGGGTACTCAAGAGCGTGCTCGACGGCTCGTTGGAGCAGGCACCGGATAATGTGCTGCTGTACGCCACCTCCAATCGCCGCCATCTGGTCCCCGAGCATCAGAGTGACAACGAGAACTGGAAGAGGGTAGACGGCGAGCTGCACCCCAACGAGGCAGTGGAGGACAAGATCGCGCTGTCCGACCGTTTTGGCCTGTGGCTGTCGTTCTATCCCTTCACTCAGGATCACTTCCTGCTCGTCGTGCGCCACTGGGTAGAGGTGCAGGCGCGTCAGGTCGGGCTCGACTGGAGCTGGGACGAGGCGCTGGAGAAAGCCGCCATTCGCTGGGCGCTGGGTCGTGGTAACCGCAATGGCCGCTGCGCCTATCAATTCGCCCGCCACTGGGTCGGGCTGCAACTGCTGGAGCAACAGGCATGATCGATCTTTCACAGACTGGTGGTGATCTCAATGGTTACCCGCTGCTGAGTGCGCAATTGCAGGCATTGCTTAGCGGCGAGCGCGACTTCATCGCCAATGCCGCGCAGTTTTCCGCCTTCCTGTTTCACGAGCTGGCCGATCTGAACTGGGCCGGCTTCTATCTGGCGAAGGATGGCGAGCTGGTGCT
Organism: Pseudomonas oleovorans subsp. oleovorans; assembly: GCF_002197815.1. Lineage (GTDB taxonomy): Bacteria > Pseudomonadota > Gammaproteobacteria > Pseudomonadales > Pseudomonadaceae > Aquipseudomonas > Aquipseudomonas oleovorans. The sequence continues at coordinate 2,676 of NZ_NIUB01000027.1, read as the reverse complement.
CGGCCCGTTCCAGGGCAAGGTGGCCTGCGTGCGCATCGCCTTCGGTCGTGGTGTCTGCGGCGCCGCGGCTGCCAGCCTGCAAACCCAGCGAGTCGAGGATGTGCATGCCTTCCCGGGGCACATTGCCTGCGACAGTGCATCGAACAGTGAGCTGGTGGTGCCTCTGGTGAAGAAGGGGCGCCTGATCGGCGTGCTGGATCTGGACAGTCCGTCGGTGGGGCGGTTCACCGAGGTGGATCAGGCCGGTATCGAAGCGCTGGCAGAGATATTCCTGGCCGCCAGCGACTGCTGAATACGCCTTTGGCGATGCGCGGAGACTCGATCTGCTAGGGCGCCGCGCGCACCGCTGGTTTAAGACGTCGTCGAAGCTGATTTCGCAATCGGTGCGCACGGCGCACCCTGTGAAGCGGGCGTGGTCAGCGCTTGGCGCCGATCTTCTCCAGTGTGCGCAGTTCACGCGGCAGCAGTTGCTGTGTGGATGCGCGGGCCTTGATGCGCTCGTAGTGCGCCAGCAGGTTCGGCCAGCGGCCGGCATCCAGGGTTTCCCCGCCGTGCTCCATGTTGATCAGTTGGCTGGCCAGCGCCAGGTCGGCCATGGACAGTTGTTCGCCAAGGAAGTAGGGCGCGTCACCCAACGTGGCCTCGAAATAGTCGAAGTGGTTGGGCAGCTTGTCCCTGAGCGTCTGCTGCACCTTTTCCTCATCGCATGGCTGACCCATGGTGGCTTTCAGCACGCGGTTGCGAAATACGGTGAAGGTACACAGCGGCGCCAGCTCGTAGTCCGCGTATTTTTCCAGCCAGCGTACCTTGGCGCGTTGCTCCGCACCGTCGCCATATAGCGGCATGTGCTCAGGGTAGCGCTCTTCCAGGTATTGGCAGATGACGCTGGAGTCCGCCAGCTTCAGGTCGCCATCGCGAAAGGCGGGAATCCGGCCTAGCGGATTGAGCTCGCGAAACCAGTCCGGCTGGCCGAAGGGCATGACCACCTCGAGCTCGTAATCCAGGCCCTTTTCGATCAGGCACAGGCAGAGTTTGCGGACGAAGGGAGACAGGGGTGCTCCGTAAACGGTCAGGCTCATTACAGCTCCTATTCGGCGGTCAACGTGGTTGACTGAGTGAAGGCGGTCGTCTGCTCAGTCGTAGATGTTCTTCTTCTTCCAGTCGTCTTCCAGGTCCTTCAGACCTTCGGTCAACTGGCTGGGTTCATCCGCGTTGGGTACGTTGTTGTTGAGCACCAAGGCATTGGCGCGCGCCAATTGCTCTTCGAAACGCTTGAGCTGCGTCTGGTAAGGGGTCGGGTCAGGTTGCTTGCGCAGGTATTGCACGCCGCGTTCGAAGGCCAGGCGGGCCTGGCCGGGTTGATTCTGCTGCATGGCCGTCTGGCCCAGGGTGCTGAAGAACTCGATATGCACCAGTACCAGCATCTGACGAATCTGCTTGAGCCAATGCTTGCCATCGCCCGCGGGTAGCAGGCCGCCCTGTACCGAACCGGTGATCAGGGCATGCAGATTTTCCAGCAGGAAACGCACGTCCTTGGCCTTGGCTTCGTTGGCGATGGGCTGCGGCGGGTTCTTCACGGCAATGGATTCGCCTTGAGCGACCTGGGCCTTGAGCGTGTCGATATCGGTCTTCAGTTTGGTGTTCTGCTTGTCCAGCGGCAGCAGGCGTTCGCTGACTTGCAGCTGCAACTGGCTCAGCAGTAGCTTCAGCTGCGGTGTCATAAGCTGCCCAGGCATGCGTTCGGAGATATCCTGGCAGCGACGAATGCGGTCGAGCAGATCAGCGCGCTGGCGCGCTTTCTCCAGCTTGCTGTTCTCGACGGCGTGGTTGATGTAGGCAATCACCATCAGCAGGGCGATGCCGCCGACGATCAGCATGGTTATCACGAGTGCGGACACTGCTTGGGACCTCTCGAGAATCGACTTTTCGACCGAGTGTAGTGGCTTGGCTGCATGGCTCCTAGTGGCATATCGATTTATGGGCTGAAGTCTTTGATTTTAAAAATTTTTTAGAGAGAGGTTGACGACCCTCGAAAGGCTCCATAGAATGCGCGCCACTTCCAGAGCAATGCTAGAAACAGAGCGAAGGAAGCCGGAAAGTTGCTTGATGTTCCGGGGTGTGTCCCCTTCGTCTAGTGGCCTAGGACACCGCCCTTTCACGGCGGTAACAGGGGTTCGAGTCCCCTAGGGGACGCCACTTCTAAGCTGTAATGCGGGAATAGCTCAGTTGGTAGAGCACGACCTTGCCAAGGTCGGGGTCGCGAGTTCGAGTCTCGTTTCCCGCTCCAAAATTTGGAAATGCTGCTTCGGCAGGATTTCAAACGAAGTTCCAAGGTCCCCTTCGTCTAGTGGCCTAGGACACCGCCCTTTCACGGCGGTAACAGGGGTTCGAGTCCCCTAGGGGACGCCATTTTTGTTGTACCAAGTTGTATTGCGGGAATAGCTCAGTTGGTAGAGCACGACCTTGCCAAGGTCGGGGTCGCGAGTTCGAGTCTCGTTTCCCGCTCCAAATAAATGAAAACGCCGCTCAATCGAGCGGCGTTTTCGTTGTGCGCCAGGCATGGCGCGTAGCGCCGTGACTGGCGCTGTTCGGTTCACTGTGGTGGTGGACTGGACGACTTGGAGGTGAAAGTCCTCTACACACCCGGCAAGGGGAAGTGTTAGCCAGAGGCAAGGG
>NZ_NIUB01000026.1 GCF_002197815.1 Pseudomonas oleovorans subsp. oleovorans | reverse complement strand
GACTTGGACTGGTCTCGATACTGGATACGATCAATCGGCTTAACCGCATGGCCTGAACCGCCGTGTACGGAACCGTACGCACGGTGGTGTGGGAGGACGGCGGCCGTGAGGCCGCCTCCTACCCGATCCTGCCATTCAAGGATGACTGCCGTAGGGTGCGTCGCGCGCGCCGCCGGTTGGTCTGCGTTACAGCTTCCACGCCCGGCGTAGCGTCTGCACCGCCTCGATGATTTGCGCCTCGGGCACCGCGGCAAAGCCCAGCACCAGTCCAGCGCGGGCCTCCTCGGCCGTTTCGCTGTCGGGCAGCCAGTAGTCGCTCAAGGGGGTCATCTCGATACCGGCTGCGCGGGCGGCGCCGATCAGCTCGCGTTCACGGGCCAGGCTCTCGACCCTGATGCTTAGATGCAGGCCGGCTTCCACGGCCGGCAACGGTGAGCATCCGGGAATCGCCTGCGGCCAGGCCTCGATCAGAGCGTCGCGGCGGCTGCGCGCCGCCTGGCGCATGCGCCGCACATGACGCTGGAAGTGTCCGGCAGCGACAAATTCGGCCATCACTGCCTGGGTGCCGACCTCCGAGTGGCGTATCTCCAGCGCCTGGCGCCTGGCGAAGGGCTCGGCCAGCGCGGGCGGCAGCACCAGATAGCCCAGGCGCAGCGCCGGGAAGGCGAGCTTGCCGAAGGTGCCGATGTAGATCACCCGCTGCTGCCCATCCAGCGCTGCCAGTGGCGCGAGCGGGGTGCCGCTGTAGCGGTACTCGCCGTCGTAGTCGTCCTCGATGATCCAGCCGTTGACGCGCTTGGCCCACGCCAGCAAGGCCAGGCGCCTGGGCAGCGACAGGGTGACGCCGGTGGGGTACTGGTGCGCGGGTGTGACATAGGCCAGCCGACAATCGTTCAGACGCTGCAGGGCGTCGACGTCCAGGCCGTCATGGTCCACCGCCACGCCGCACAGCTGCGCGCCGGCCACGGCGAAGGCATGGCCCGCGGCGCGGTAGCCGGGATTTTCGATGGCCACGCGGTCGCCCGGTTGAATCAGCAATTGCGCGCAGAGGCTGATGGCCTGCTGCGAGCCGCAGGTGATCAATATCTGCTGCGTCTCGCAGGTCAGGCCGCGGCTGCTGCGCAGATAGGCGGCGATCAGCTCGCGTAGCTGCAGGTCACCGGCCGGGTCGCCATAGCCCAGCCGTGCCAGCGCGGGTTTGCGCCAGAAGCGCGCCTGCAGGCGTGCCCAGGTCTCGAAGGGGAACAGATCGAAAGCCGGTACACCGATGCGAAAGGCGCGCGGCGCGCCGCTCGGCGGCAGCGGCAGGTGGTGCGTGTGCAGGCGCTGCAGTGCCGGGCTGGATGCCGCTGGCGTAACGGCTGGAGAGGGCGTGGGGCGACTGCGCGCCAGTTCGGCGACATAGGTGCCATCGCCGACCCGCCCGGCCACGTAGCCCTCGGCATACAGCTGGTCCAGCGCGCGGGTCACGGTGTTGCGCGAGATGCCCAGTAGCGCGGCCAGCTCACGGCTGGCCGGCAGGCGCGTGCCACTGGCCAGGCGGCCATCGAGGATGCGCACGCGCAAGGCCTGGTACAGCTGACGTGCCAAGCCCTGGCCGGGTTGCAGGCGAATACCGGAAAGGTCGAACGGCAATGAGGGCGAGCGGCTCATGAGGATTGCGATTGGCTCTATGAAAGTCATCCAAAATGGATCTTACATCAGGCCAATAGCCTGCCTAGCATGGCTTCATCACATCAGGAGATGCCGCCATGTACTGCCCCGCCGCCTTTCGTCAGGACGACCTGCCCAGCCTGCACGCGCAGATACAGTCCAGTGGACTGGCCATCGTGACCAGCACTGGCGCACAGGGCCTTCAAGCCAGCCATCTGCCGCTGTTGCTTGAACCTGGCGAAGGCGAGTTCGGCACCCTGTACGGCCACTTCGCCAGCGCCAATGGGCACTGGCACGATCTGGCCGCTGGCGCCGAGGCACTGGTGGTATTCAGCGGTGCGGACGCCTACGTGCATCCCGGCTGGTACCCGGCCAAGGCCGAGCACGGCAAGGTGGTGCCGACCTGGAATTACATCGCCGTGCATGCCTGGGGCCAGGCCGAAGTGTTCGACGAGCCCGAGCGCCTGCTCGAGCTGGTCAGCCGCCTCAGCGACCGCCACGAACAAGGCCGCGCGCAGCCCTGGGCGGTCAGCGATGCGCCGCGCGAGTACATCGACGCCATGCTGCGCGCCATCGTCGGTTTCGCCCTGCCGATCCGCCGACTCGAAGGTAAATGGAAGCTCAGCCAGAACCGCTCAGCCAGCGACCAGGCCGGCGTGCGTACCGGCCTGGCAACGTCCAACAACCCGCGCGACCACGAATTGGCAGCGCAGATGAATCCCGCCGACTGATCACCAAAGGAAGGCCATCATGCTCGACATTCGCCCTGTCACCCCTGCCGATCACGCCGCCTGGATGCCGCTCTGGCAGGCTTACCAGCGCTTCTACCAGGCCGAGATCCCGGCAGAAACCAGCGCCCTAACCTGGCAGCGCTTTCTCGACTCGGCCGAGCCGATGCACGCCGCCCTGGCCTGGCAGGACGGCGAGGCGGTCGGTCTGGTGCACTTCACTATCACCGCAGTTGCTGGTCGCGTGGTGACTACTGCTACCTGCAGGATCTGCTCGTCGCCGAGCACATTCGCGGTGGCGGCATCGGCCGCGCGCTGATCGAGCACGTTTACACCGCAGCCCGCGCTGCTGGCGCCAGCCGTGTGCATTGGCTGACCCAGGAAAGCAACTACCAGGGGCGTATGCTCTACGACCGCATCGGTGACCGCTCCGGTTTCATCCAGTACAGAAAACTGCTCTGAGGCAGGCCTCACTCCATCTCGAACAACCCACCCCGCAGCTGCGCGCCGCCCAGGCGCTGGCGGATGTCGTCGTCGATGCGCGGGTCGTCGGGGGCGTAGAGCATCAACTGGCGATAGGCGTTGACCCGGTTGATCTCGTTACCCAGGTACTGCCAGACCACGCGGGTGCAGGCCGGCGTGCGCCGGTCGCTGCTGGAGACGCCGGTCTTGATGCCGTTGAGGCGGATGATGCGGCTCTTGAAGCTGGGAATCAGGATGGTCTGGCTCATCTCGTTGCCGGTGAGCGACTCGTAGTCGACCAGAAACAGGCGGTCCTGCAGGAAGAACGCCGTGCCCAGGTAGCGACAACGCACCCAGTCCTCACTGCCGCCGCGTGTAGGTTCCTGGCGCTCCTGGCGTTCCTGGCGCTCGAACAGGTAGTTGCCGCGCTCTTCGCGCAGGTGCACCAGTGACAGCAACACATGCCCCGGTACCGACATGCAGTTGGAGTACTCGAAGTAGTAGCCGCAGTAGCGCTCCATCGGGCTGGCCTGACGGCGCAACGGGGCGAACAGCTCCAGCAACGGGTCGCTGCCGCCGTGCGGTTGCGCGGCGCCGCTGCGTGCACCGATCAGGCGGGTGAACTGCTCGGCCGGCATGGCCAGCTCGAAGGGCTCGACGCCGAAGAAATCGCAGATGCGCTTGAGGTTGTGCGTGGTCGGCCGACTCTGCCCGGCCAGGTAGCGATTGAACTGCGCGCGGTTGATCGACAGCTTGCGACACACCTCGGCGATCGAACGGTAATGGCTGCAGAGCAGTTTCAGATTGCTGCCGAGGGAATCGGACATATGGCCGCTCCAGCTGATGCGAATGACGCGATTCTAGCATCAACTCGCATCAGGTCGCCGCGACCTGCGAAATTGTCCCGCGCGGCGCCTTCACCAAAGATTGCGCCACCCGCCCGGTGCGGCGCATTCCCATTCAGAACAACAAGAGAGAAAGCCTCCATGCTCGATCTTCTCAATGACCTCATCTGGAGCAAGCTGCTGATCGTGATGCTGATCGGCCTTGGTCTTTACTTCACCGTCGCCTCGCGTTTCGTCCAGTTTCGCTACTTCAGCAGCATGTTCCGCATCTTCAGTGAGGCATTCAAACGCCAGCCGGGTCAGCTCAGCTCGTTCCAGGCACTGATGCTGTCGGTGGCTGGCCGCGTCGGCGCCGGCAACATCGCCGGTGTATCCGTGGCAATCATGCTCGGTGGCCCGGGCGCCATCTTCTGGATGTGGGTCGTGGCTCTGGTCGGCATGGCCACCAGCTACTTCGAGTGCTCCCTGGCGCAGCTGTACAAGCGGCGTGAACCGGATGGCACCTACCGTGGTGGCCCGGCCTTCTACATCCAGCACGGCCTCGGCCAGCGCTGGCTGGGTGTCGTCGTGTCGATCCTGCTGCTGGTGACCTTCGGCTTCGGCTTCAACGCCGTGCAGTCGTTCACCGTGGCCAGCTCGCTGCATGACACCTTCGGCCTGCCGACCATCGTCAGCGGCCTGATCCTGACCGGGGTGATCGGCGTGATCATCTTCGGCGGCATCAAGCGCATCGCCAGCATGGCCGACGTGCTGGTACCGATCATGGCGTTCTCCTACATCGGCATGGCGCTGGTGGTGATCGGCATGAACTTCGGTGAGGTGCCGGCGACCTTCGCCATGATCTTCAAAGCGGCCTTCGGCCTGGAGCCGGCCTTCGCTGGCGGTATCGGCGCGGCCATCATGATGGGCGTCAAGCGCGGCCTGTTCTCCAACGAAGCGGGGCTGGGCAGCGCGCCGAACGTGGCGGCGGTGGCCGAGGTCAAGCATCCGGCGGCGCAGGGCATCGTGCAGTCGCTGAGCGTGTTCATCGACACCCTGCTGGTGTGCACCAGCACCGCGCTGATCATCCTGCTCTCCGGCGTTTACCAGCCGGGCAGCGAAATGGCCGGTGTCGTCCTGACCCAGACCGCCCTGGCGGCCGAAGTCGGTGAGTGGGGCCGGGTGTTCGTCAGCATCGCCCTGCTGCTGTTCGTCTTCACCACCCTGATCTACAACTACTACCTGGGTGAAAACGCCCTGGGCTTCTTCAGCCAGAAGCGTGGCCCGGTGATGATCTACCGCGTGCTGGTGGTGGCCCTGGTGCTGTGGGGCTCGGTGCAGGATCTGGGCACCGTGTTCGCCTTCGCCGATGTGACCATGGGCCTGCTGGCGATCTGCAACCTGATTGCCCTGGCACTGCTGTTCAAGGTGGGCCTGCGCCTGATGCGCGACTACGATGCTCAGATCAAGGCCGGGGTCGAGTCGCCGGTGTTTGATCCGCAGAAGTTCGCCGACCTGGATCTCGATCCCAAGGCCTGGCAGGCTCCGGCAGATGCTCCGGTAACCCACGCCGAACTGGGTGATCGCGTTTACCAGCGCTGATAGCCCCTGCTCGAAGAAGGGGGCGCTGCCTAATGCTGATCAGATAAGTTCGTCACCACCCCTCCTACTTGCAGTAGAGGGGGCGCTTTTCGTAGGAGCCAGCTTGCTGGCGATGCTTTTTATGGCGGATCGCCGGCAAGCCGGCTCCTACAAAGATCGAGTGCAACGGCTTAACTGACTGACATTAGGGCGCTGCCTAATGCTGATCAGATAAGTTCGTCACCATCCCCTCCTACTTGCAGTAGAGGGGGCGCTTTTCGTAGGAGCCAGCTTGCTGGCGATGCTTTTTATGGCGGATCGCCGGCAAGCCGGCTCCTACAAAGATCGAGTGCAACGGCTTAACTGACTGACATTAGGGCGCTGCCTAATGCTGATCAGATAAGTTCGTCACCATCCCCTCCTACTTGCAGTAGAGGGGGCGCTTTTCGTAGGAGCCAGCTTGCTGGCGATGCTTTTTATGGCGGATCGCCGGCAAGCCGGCTCCTACAAAGATCGAGTGCAACGGCTTAACTGACTGACATTAGGGCGCTGCCCCCTTTTTTATCGCCCGCATTTCCCGAGGAGAGCCCATGGCGACCCCAGAAAAACTCCTGGTGCTGTACACCGGCGGCACCATCGGCATGCAGATGAGTGCAGACGGCCTGGCGCCGGCTTCGGGTTTCGAGGCGCGCATGCGCACCCAACAAGCCAGCGAGAACGCCAGCGAACTGCCGCAATGGACCTTCCGCGAGCTGCTGCCGCTGATCGACAGCGCCAACATGAACACCGGCCACTGGCTGGCGCTGCGTGACGAGATCGTCACCGCCGTGCAGACCGATGGCCACGACGCCGTGCTGGTACTGCATGGCACCGATACCCTGGCCTACAGCGCCGCCGCGCTGAGTTTTTTGCTCCTCGGTCTCGACGTGCCGGTGGTGCTGACCGGCGCCATGCAGCCAGCCGGTGTCGATGGCGGCGATGCTTGGCCCAATCTGTTCGGCGCCATGCGTGCGCTGTACCGCGGCGTCGCGCCTGGCGTGCACCTGTACTTCAACGGGCAGCTACTGCATGGCGCACGTTGCTCGAAGTTGCGCAGCGATGCCTTCGACGCCTTCCAGGTGCTGCCGCGTCAGCGTCAGGCCGAGCGGGCAGAGGTCTCTGCACGGATCGACTATCGCCAGGCACGCAAGGCCGTGAACCTTGCCGTATTGCCGCTGCATCCGGCCATGCAGGCCGGGCATCTGCAAGCGCTGCTGACCAGCGGCGTGCAGGGGCTGTTGCTGGAGTGTTACGGCAGCGGCACCGGCCCGGCCGGCGACGCGCAATTGATGAGCGTGCTGCGTGAAGCGCATCAGCGCGGCGTGGTGCTGGCGGCGATCAGCCAGTGCCCGCAAGGCCATGTGCAGTTCGGCGTATACGCCGCCGGCAGCCGTCTGGCCGAGGTCGGTCTGGTGTCCTGTGGCGGCATGACCCGCGAAGCCGCACTGGGCAAGCTGTTCGCCCTGCTCGGCGCCGGTTTGCCGCAAACGGAGGTTGAGCACTGGCTGGCGCGCGATCTCTGTGGTGAGATGAGCGACTGATCCACCTGCCCAAACAGAGGAAGGACGATGAGCATCGAAATTCGCCCTGTAGTCGCTGCCGATCACCAAGCCTGGTTGCCCTTGTGGCAGGGCTACCAGCGCTTCTACATGACCGAGATTCCAGCCGAGACCAGCGCCGTTACCTGGCAGCGCTTTCTCGACCCCGCCGAGCCCATGGGCGCCGCCCTGGCCTGGCGTGATGGGCAGGCTATTGGTTTGGTGCACTGGGTCATCCACCGCTCGACCTGGACCACCGGCGACTATTGCTACCTGCAGGACCTGTTCGTCGCCAAGGGTGAGCGCAGCGGTGGCATCGGGCGCAAGTTGATCCAGCATGTGTTTGAGCAGGCGAGCGCCGCCGGCTGCTCGCGGGTGCACTGGCTGACGCACGAGACCAACAGCCAGGCCAAGCTGCTGTACGAGCGCATCGGTGAGCGCTCGGGCTTCGTGCAGTATCGCAAGCTGTTGTAAGGCCCCGCATCACGTGCGGGCGGCGATTGGCCGCGCTGGCCGCCCGACAGGACGCGCCATGCGCAGCAGCACTTATGCGCGGCTCAAAACACCGACCAGCCGATGCGCTCGCTGAGCAGCTCCAGCGCCTTGATCCCGGCCAGGGAGTTACCCGCAGCGTTCAACTCCGGTGACCACACGCACACACTGAACTGCCCTGGGACCACCGCGACGATGCCGCCGCCCACACCGCTCTTGCCCGGCAGGCCAACGCGGTAGGCGAAGTTGCCCGCTTCGTCATACAGGCCGCTGGTGGCCATGATGGCGTTGATCTGCTTGGTCTGGCGGGGCGACAGCACCTGTTCGCCGCTGTGCTGGCAGAAGCCTTCATTGGCCAGGAAGCCGAAGGCGCGCGCCAGGTCGACGCAGCTCATGCGCAGCGCGCAGCAGCTGAAGTAGCTGCGCAGCACGGCCTCGACTTCGTTATGAAAATTACCGAACGACTGCATCAGGTAGGCTGCTGCGGCGTTGCGCGCGCGGTGCTGGTACTCGGACTCGGCGACATGATTGTCCACCGTGACCTCGGGGTTGCCCGACAGGCGCCGGACGAAGTCGCGCATCGACAGCGCCGGTGCGGCGTAGCGCGACTGGTTGATGTCGCAGATCACCAGGGCACCGGCATTGATGAACGGATTGCGCGGCTTGCCACGCTCGAACTCCAACTGCACCAGCGAGTTGAACGGCTGCCCGGACGGCTCGTGGCCGAGGCGCTGCCAGATGCTTTCGCCGCTGCGGCCGATGGCCTGGACCAGGCTGAACACCTTGGAAATGCTCTGGATCGAGAAGGGCGTACGGGCATCGCCGGCGACATGCACCTGGCCGTCGTTGCCATACACGGCGATGCCCAGTTGAGCGGGCACCACGCTGGCCAGTGCGGGAATGTAATTAGCCACCTTGCCCTGGCCGATCAGTGGGCGAACTTCATCGAGAATTTCGTTCAACAGCGCTTGCATGCTCAGGCTCGCGAGGGCGCCGGGCTTGCCCGGCATGTCACTGCTAGACGCCCATTGACGGACACGAATCACAGCGCGCGGCTTGCTCTGCACGGTTCTGCGCCCTAGTCTCGGCCTCTTACTGTCGACGGCGTAGCCTGATGTCCACCGTTCTCAACGTCCTGCTGCCGATCTTCGGCCTGATCCTGGTCGGCTACATCTGCCGGCGAACCAATCGCCTGGGGCCGACTGCGGCATCGGAGATGAATCGCTTCGTGGTCTGGCTCGGCCTGCCGGCCCTGCTCTTCAGCCTCACGGCCAAGGCCGACTGGGCGCAGATCTGGCAGCCGGGGTTCCTGCTCGCCTTCACCGGCGGCATGCTCGCGGTGTTTCTGGTCACGCTGGTGTATCGCTGGAAAACCACCGGCAGCCTGGTCGACGCCAGTATCGACGGGCTTAGCGCCGGTTACGCCAACACCGGCTATATCGGCATTCCGCTGTGCGTGCTGGTACTGGGTGAGGACGGCATGGCGCCCGCGCTGATCGCCTCGCTGCTGGTGGTCTGCGTGCTGTTCGGCCTGGCGGTGGTGTGCATCGAGGTGGGTCTGCAGAGCAAGAAGGGGCTGGGCGGCGCCATCGTTCAGGTGGTCACCGCGCTGTTGAAGAACCCGCTGGTGATCGCACCACTGCTCGGTGCTGCCTGGGCCTTTGGTGGCGTGCAGATGCCCGCAGCGCTGGACGAGTTTCTGCGTCTGCTCGGCGCCGCCACCGTACCCTGTGCGCTGGTGTCGCTGGGCTTGTTCCTGGCGCAGCGGCAGAGCGGGCCGAGCGAAGGTGCCTGGCCGCTGGTGGCGCTGAAGCTGGTGCTGCAACCGCTGGTGACCTGGTTCATCGCTTTCGTGCTGCTCGACCTGCCAGCCTTCTGGGCGCATGCCGCGTTGCTGCTCAGCGCACTGCCGACCGGCACCGGGCCGTTCATGCTCGCCGAGTATTACCAGCGCCAGGCGGCGCTGGTGTCGCGGGCGATCCTGTTTTCCACCCTCGGTTCGCTGCTGACCCTGTCGCTGATCCTGCTGGCGATCAGCCCTTGAGCTGCAGCTCAAGACCCAGTTGCCGGGACAAGCAGGGCCAGCGCTGCCAGGCCGATGCGGTGTCCGGCGCCGCCAGGCGCTCGCGGTAGGCCTGCGCCGAGGGTTGCTCGAAGCTGGCGTCATCGAGCATACCGGTCAGGGCATGATGCACGGCTTCGTCGAGCTGGTTGGCAAAGGGCTCGCCAATCAACTGGTGGGCGATCAGGTTAGCGCGCGTGGTGTCCAGCGGGATCAGCGGCTGGCCGAAATGGGCGATGTAGCGGTCGTTGACCTCCTCCACCAGGCGATGCGCCAGATAGGCTTCATCGAGCAGACCCTCGAGCCCTTCATGACCTTGCATCAATGCCGGCGGCTGCAGGAAGAAATGCTCGGCGATCTTCAGCACGGGTTTTACCGCCGCCTCGATCCCCGCCTCCTGCGCCACCTCGGCAGCGGCATCGAGCACATCCGGCACTTGCTCGATATAGGCGATGACGAAAGCCGTCAGCGCATCCGGGGCAGCGTCCTGCGGCAAGCGGATGGCGGGGTGCAGACCATCCAGCTGAGCCTGCAGCATGCGCGCGAGCGCCTGGCTGCCATGTTCCTGCTGGCGCGCCTGGGCGATCAATTGACGAATGGCGACGGTGTTCATGACTACTCCTACATGCCTGGACATGGACGTGAACCTTAGCCGGCCGTTGTGGCGTGCTAAGACGCGATTGTCATAACTTTTTCATACTTATGCGAGTCCGCTATATCCAACTGTTTCAGAATAGCTACACCCCGCATCAGCCGTGGGGTTTAGGACAAAGCTTGCGCGTCTTCAGCCATTTTTGTCTGAACGTTGCGAGGTAAACCTCGCTGTCTATACTCGATTTCGAAAGGCAGTACCTGATGGAACCGGACGGGCTTTGGCACGGGAGGTTTCGGCAGCAGTCGCCAGCAGTCGAGCGTGGCCCGCGGACAGTGATTCCGCCGTACAGGCTCATGGCAGTCGATCCCTTAGCCGCAGGCTCAGCCGGCGGGATAACAAGAACAATCAAGGGGAACCCGCAATGATGCGACATCCACGAGTCTGGATGGGCCTCCTGCTGTGGCTGGCATTGGGCTCGGCGCATGCGCAGTGGACGGTCAATATGACGCCCGGTGTCACTGACGTCAGCCGCTCCGTCTTCGATCTGCACATGACCATCTTCTGGATCTGCGTCGTGATCGGCGTGATCGTGTTCGGCGCCATGTTCTGGTCGATGATCATGCACCGCCGCTCCACTGGCCAGGAGCCTGCGCACTTCCACGAAAGCACCACCGTCGAGATTCTCTGGACCGTGGTTCCCCTGGCCATCCTGGTGGTGATGGCGATTCCGGCGACCAAGACGCTGATCGAGATCTATGACACCTCGGAGTCCGAGCTGGATATCCAGGTCACCGGCTACCAGTGGAAGTGGCACTACAAGTATCTGGGGCAGGACGTCGAGTTCTTCAGCAACCTGACGACGCCGCGTTCGCAGATCAACAACCGCGAAGCCAAGGGCGAACACTACCTGCTGGAAGTGGATGAGCCGCTGGTGGTGCCGGTGGGCACCAAGGTGCGCTTCCTGATCACCGCTGCCGATGTCATCCATTCCTGGTGGGTGCCGGCACTGGCGGTGAAGAAGGACGCCATCCCCGGCTTCATCAACGAATCCTGGACGCGCATCGAGGAGCCCGGCATCTACCGCGGTCAGTGCACCGAGCTGTGCGGCAAGGACCACGGTTTCATGCCGGTGGTGGTCGAGGCCAAGTCCAAGGAAGACTTCGAGGTCTGGCTGGCCGAACGCAAGGAGGCTGCTGCCGCCGAGCGCGAGCTGACCAGCAAGGAATGGACCATGGAAGAGCTGATGACTCGCGGCGAGAAGGCCTATGTCACCGCCTGCGCGGCCTGCCACCAGCCTGGTGGCGAGGGCCTGCCGCCGATGTTCCCGGCCCTCAAGGGTTCGGCAATCGCCAAGGGGGACGCCGAGGCTCATATCGACATCGTTTACAACGGCAAGCCGGGCACCTCCATGGCGGCCTTCGGCAAGCAGCTGTCGCCGGTCGATCTGGCCGCCATCATCACCTACGAGCGCAATGCCTGGGGCAACAATGTCGGTGACATGGTCACGCCCAAGGACATCCTCGATTTCTCCAAGGCGCAGGAGTAAGGACATGAGTGCAGTGATCGACCACGGTCATACTGACCACCACCATGGCCCGGCCAAGGGCCTGATGCGCTGGGTACTGACCACCAACCACAAGGACATCGGCACGATGTACCTGTGGTTCAGCTTCTGCATGTTCCTGCTCGGCGGCTCGATGGCCATGGTCATCCGTGCCGAGCTGTTCCAGCCGGGCCTGCAGATCGTGCAGCCGGAATTCTTCAACCAGATGACCACCATGCACGGCCTGATCATGGTCTTCGGCGCGGTGATGCCGGCGTTCGTCGGCCTGGCCAACTGGATGATTCCGCTGATGATCGGCGCGCCGGACATGGCCCTGCCACGGATGAACAACTTCAGCTTCTGGCTGCTGCCGGCGGCCTTCGGTCTGCTGGTCTCGACGCTGTTCATGGAAGGTGGCGGGCCGAACTTCGGCTGGACCTTCTACGCCCCGCTGTCGACTACCTACGGGCCGGAGAGCACGACCTTCTTCATCTTCGCCGTGCATTTGATGGGCATCAGTTCGATCATGGGGGCGATCAACGTGGTCGCCACCATCCTCAATCTGCGCGCCCCCGGCATGACCCTGATGAAGATGCCGCTGTTCGTCTGGACCTGGCTGATCACCGCCTTCCTGCTGATTGCGGTGATGCCGGTACTGGCGGGCTGCGTGACCATGATGCTGATGGACATCCACTTCGGCACCAGCTTCTTCAACGCCGCTGGCGGTGGCGACCCGGTCTTGTTCCAGCACGTGTTCTGGTTCTTCGGCCACCCCGAGGTGTACATCATGATCCTGCCCGCCTTCGGCGCGGTCAGCTCGATCATCCCAGCCTTCGCGCGCAAGCCGCTGTTCGGCTACACCTCGATGGTCTACGCCACGGCGGCGATCGCCTTCCTGTCGTTCATCGTCTGGGCGCACCACATGTTCACCGTCGGCATCCCGCTGACCGGCGAGCTGTTCTTCATGTACGCCACCATGCTGATCGCCGTGCCCACCGGGGTGAAGGTGTTCAACTGGGCCAGCACCATGTGGCAGGGCTCGATGACCTTCGAGGCGCCGATGCTGTTCTCGGTGGCCTTCGTCATCCTGTTCACCATCGGTGGTTTTTCCGGGTTGATGCTGGCCATCGCCCCGGCGGACTTCCAGTACCACGACACCTACTTCGTGGTGGCGCACTTCCACTATGTACTGGTGCCCGGTGCGATCTTCGGCATCTTCGCCTCGGCTTACTACTGGCTGCCCAAGTGGACCGGCCACATGTATGACGAAACCCTGGCCAAGCTGCATTTCTGGATGAGCTTCATCGGCATGAACCTGGCGTTCTTCCCGATGCACTTCGTCGGCTTGGCCGGCATGCCGCGGCGTATCCCCGACTACAACATGATGTTCGCCAACTTCAACATGGTCTCCAGCATCGGCGCGTTCATGTTCGGGGCCACCCAGCTGCTGTTCCTGTTCATCGTCATCAAGTGCATCCGCGGCGGCAAGCCGGCCCCGGCCAAACCCTGGGACGGGGCCGAAGGCCTGGAGTGGACG
This sequence comes from Pseudomonas oleovorans subsp. oleovorans, assembly GCF_002197815.1. Classification (GTDB taxonomy): domain Bacteria; phylum Pseudomonadota; class Gammaproteobacteria; order Pseudomonadales; family Pseudomonadaceae; genus Aquipseudomonas; species Aquipseudomonas oleovorans. The sequence goes on along the minus strand of NZ_NIUB01000026.1, from coordinate 56,970 downwards.
GTGCCGTCACCGGCGCCCTACCACACCTTCAGTACGCCACCGGAAGTGAAATAGGAGGTCTGCCGTGAGCGAGGTCATCGCGACTCGTCGCCTGGTTACCCGTCTGCTGCTCGTGGTGGTGGTGATGTTCTGCTTCGGCATCTTCGTCCTGCCGCCGTTCTACGACGCCATGTGCCGGGTTTTCGGCATCAACGGCAAGACGGCCGGGGCCTACCAGGGCGAGCAACTGGTGGATGAGCAGCGCCAGGTGCGCGTGCAGTTCCTCGCCACCAACGCCGCCGGCATGGTCTGGGAGTTCGGCCCGCAGGCCGACGAGATACTGGTTCACCCGGGTGAGGCGCGCGACATGCTGTTCGTCGCCTACAACCCCAGTGACCAGCCGATGAGCGCGCAGGCGATTCCCAGCGTATCGCCTTCGAAGGCGGCGGCCTTCTTTCACAAGACCGAGTGTTTCTGCTTTACCCAGCAGGTGTTGCAACCGGGCGAGCGCATCGAAATGCCGGTGCGCTTCATCGTCGACAGAGACTTGCCCAAGGACGTGAAGCACCTGACGTTGGGCTACACCCTGTTCGATATCACCGCGCGCAAACCGCCAGTGGCACAGGCTCCATAAGGAGAACAACAATGTCGAGTCACGAAAGTCACGAGAACTATTACGTACCGGCGCAGAGCAAGTGGCCTATCGTCGCCACCATCGGCCTGCTGGTCAGCTTCTACGGTGTCGGCACCTGGTTCAACGATCTGTCGGCAGGCCGCGACGGTTCCAACGGGCCGCTGATCTTTTTCGTTGGCGGGCTGATTCTGGCCTGGATGCTGTTCGGCTGGTTCGGCAACGTCATCAAGGAGAGTCGCAGCGGCCTGTACAGCGCGCAGATGGACCGCTCCTTTCGCTGGGGCATGAGCTGGTTCATCTTCTCCGAGGTGATGTTCTTCGCCGCCTTCTTCGGCGCCCTGTTCTATATCCGCATGTGGGCCGGACCCTGGCTCGGCGGCGAGGGTGACAAGGGCGTGTCCAACATGCTCTGGGAAGGCTTCGAATACAGCTGGCCGTTGCTGCAGAACCCTGACTCCAAGTTGTTCCCGCCGCCCAGCGCAGTGATCGACCCCTGGCATCTGCCGCTGGTCAACACCATCTTGCTGGTGTCATCGAGCGTCACCATCACCTTCGCCCACCATGCCCTGAAGAAGAACCACCGTGGCCCGCTCAAGGCCTGGCTGGCCGCGACCATCGTGCTCGCCCTGGCGTTCCTGTTCTTTCAGGTCGAGGAATACATCGAGGCCTACACCGAGCTGGGGCTGACCCTGGGCTCAGGCATCTATGGCGCGACCTTCTTCATGCTTACGGGCTTCCACGGCGCGCATGTGACCTTGGGCACCATCATCCTGATCGTGATGCTGGTGCGCATCATGCGTGGGCATTTCAGTGCTGATCAGCACTTCGGTTTCGAGGCGGCCGCCTGGTATTGGCACTTCGTCGATGTGGTCTGGCTGGGATTGTTCGTCTTCGTCTACGTACTGTAGTGGGGGCTACCAGGTGACGTGGGACACCAGTTGCCCTGAGTAGAAGCCCCAGGCGATCAGGGCAACGGTGATGGCGGTCAGGCCGACACGGACAGTCAGGGCGCCGACCACGCGGGAACCATGGCCTTCATCCCTGACCAGGAAGAACAGGCCGCTGAACAGGCTGACGAGAGTGGCCAACAGCATGAGGACGATCGCGGCCTTGAGCATGCGAGACTCCGGGGGATTGACGTGATGCACTGCAGTATAGCCAGCAACCCCAACCACAACGGCAGGCAGCCATGAACGCCTTCCGCCCCGGTTGGCTGCCCAGCCTGCTGGTCGCCCTGTTGCTGCCGGGCCTGCTCTGGCTGGGTTTCTGGCAATTGCAGCGCGGCGAGGAGAAGCGCCAACTACTGGCCAGCTTCGAGGCTCGGCGGCAGGCCGAGCCGATCAGCCTCGAGCAGCTCGAACCCCTGCGTGACCCCGCCTATCGCCGCGTCCAGCTGCGTGGTTTTCTCGACAGCGAACACAGCCTGCTGCTCGACAGCCGTATCCGCGATGGCCAGGCCGGTGTCGAGTTGCTGCAACCCTTCTATGACCAGCCCAGCGGACTCTGGGTATTGCTCAACCGTGGCTGGCTACCCTGGCCGGACCGGCGTACGCCGCCACGTTTCGAGACCCCCGAAGGCATGCTGCAGCTCACTGCCTGGGTCTACGTGGCACCCGCCGCTGGAATGAACCTGGGCACAGGTACAGCCTCCGAAGGCTGGCCACGGCTGATCACTCGGGTCGAGGCCGACAGCCTCTGGCAGCAGTTGGGCCGTGGCGGCCTGTCTTTCGAAACGCGCCTGCAGCCGGGCCCGGCCAGCTACCGCGTCGACTGGCCGGTGGTGGCCATGAGCCCGAGCAAACATCTCGGCTATGCAGTGCAGTGGTTCGCCCTGGCGGCCGCACTGCTGGGCCTGTTCATCTACCTCGGAATTCACAATGCACGGGAGCATCGTCATGAACCCAGCCATCGCCATGCCTGAAACGCCGCGCAAGGGGCGCGGTCGCCTGCAGCTTCTGCTGATTCTGGCCATCGCCATCGGCCCGATGTTTCTCGCCAGTGCCATGTATCAGTGGCGCTTCTGGGTGCCGGAAACGCGCAGCTACCACGGCGTACTGATCGGTGACGGGCGCAGCCTGGCCGACCTAGGCGTGCAGGGTGAGGTGGCACCCCGCTGGCAGATTCTGGTCACGGCGCCGGGTGCATGCGAGGCGGACTGCCAGCAGCTGGTGTACCTGGCGCGGCAGATTCAGATCGGCCTCAACCGCGAGACCGCCCGCGCCAGCCACGGCTTGGCACTGGCCGAACCGCTGAACGCCGACTACGACGCCACACTCAAGCGCGAGTACCCGCAACTCGGTCGCTATCAGCTGGATCTGCAAGCCTATGCCAGGGCCGCCGAGGCCGCGCCGGGCGCACAACTGTGGCTGGTCGACCCGCACGGCAATCTGGTGCTGCGCTACCCGGCCGGCAGCAAGGGCAAGGCCATTCTCGATGATCTGCGCTACCTGCTGAAAATTTCCCTGATCGGTTGACGCCGCGCTCTGTCCATATCGACAGAGCGTCAGGCCCAGTGCCCAAGGAGTAGACATGCACAAGCCCGGTTACCGTCTAGCCTTGTTCGCCACCCTCCTGACCGTGGTGGTGGTGCTGCTAGGTGCCTACACTCGACTGACCCATGCCGGCCTGGGCTGCCCGGACTGGCCCGGCTGTTATGGCTTTCTCGGCGTGCCGATGAGCGAGCACAAGCAGGCCATCGCCGAGGCACGCTTCCCCGATGCCCCGGTGGAAGTCGCCAAGGGCTGGTACGAGATGATCCATCGCTACTTCGCCGGCGCCCTGGGCCTGGTGATTCTCGTCATCGCGGCCCAGGCCGTGCGCCGCCGCGCCGAGCCAGCCCAGCCGCTCAAGCTGCCGCTGGCGATTCTGGCGCTGGTGATCCTGCAGGGCGCATTCGGCATGTGGACCGTCACCCTGCAACTGTGGCCGCAGGTGGTCACCGCGCACCTGCTCGGCGGTTTCGCCACGCTCAGCCTGCTGACCTTGCTCACGCTGCGCCTGTCCGGACGCTTCGCCCCGCTGCAGTTGCCGGCACGCCTGCGCACATTGGCGGCAGCGTGTCTGCTATTGGTTATCGGGCAGATCGCCCTCGGCGGCTGGGTCAGCTCCAACTATGCGGCCGTGGCCTGCGTCGACCTGCCCACCTGTCACGGTGAGTGGTGGCCGGCGATGGATTTTGGCAAGGGCTTTCACCTGACCCAGCACATCGGCCCCAACTACCTGGGCGGGCAGCTCGACAGTGACGCGCGCACCGCCATTCACATGAGCCACCGCATCGGCGCGCTGCTGGTCACGCTGGCGCTGCTGGTGCTGGCCTGGCGGCTGCATGTGGCCGGGCTGTCGCGCCTGGCTGGCCTGCTGCTGCTGGCGCTGGCCGTGCAGGTGGGCCTGGGTATCAGCAACGTGATCTTCCACCTGCCGCTGCTGGTGGCGGTGGCGCACAACGCCGGCGGTGCGGCCCTGCTGCTGAGCATGGTGCTGATCAACTATCGCCTGCGCACGGCAGGTGAGCGCAGGCATGCCGTGCACACGCTCACCGATGCCCACGCGGCTCTGGCTTCCAACGGCCTGCTGCAGGCCGGTAAATAACGAATCAGGGAGAAATGCCATGGCGACCATCCTGCAAGCCCATGCCGAACCTGCCACCTGGCGTGATTATCTGGAGCTGACCAAACCGCGGGTGGTGATGCTGATGCTGATCACCTCGCTGGTCGGTATGTTCCTCGCTACCCGTGCCGGTGTGCCCTGGACCGTGCTGCTGTTCGGCAACCTCGGCATCGGTCTGTGCGCCGGCGCGGCGGCGGCGGTCAACCATGTGGTGGATCGGCGCATCGACTCGATCATGGCGCGCACGCACAAACGTCCGGTCACCGCCGGGCGTGTCTCGCCGGTGGCGGCGTTGACCTTCGCGCTGCTGCTGGCCATCGCCGGCATGAGCCTGCTGATGGTGTTCACCAATGAGTTGGCTGCCTGGCTGACCCTGGCCTCATTGCTCGGCTATGCGGTGATCTACACCGGCTTTCTCAAGCGTGCCACGCCGCAGAACATCGTTATCGGTGGCCTGGCTGGCGCCGCGCCGCCGCTGCTGGGCTGGGTCGCCGTCACCGGACACCTGAGTGCCGAGCCGCTGCTGCTGGTGCTGATCATCTTCGCCTGGACGCCGCCGCACTTCTGGGCCCTGGCCATCCACCGCAAGGCCGAATACGCCAAGGCCGACATCCCCATGCTGCCGGTGACCCACGGCGAGCACTACACCAAGGTGCACATCCTGCTCTACACCCTGGTGATGTTCGCGGTAACCCTGCTGCCCTACGCCATCCACATGAGCGGGCCGCTGTACCTGGCCTGCGCCGTGCTGCTGGGCGGGCGCTTCCTGCATTGGGCCTGGGTGCTGTACCGTGACAGCAAACCGCACGCGGCGATCAACACCTTCAAGTACAGTATCTGGTATCTGTTCCTGCTGTTTATCGCGCTGCTGGCGGACCATTACCTGCTGCTGAATATCTAAGGTTTTTCATGACGCGTACCCATACAACGGTTTTCGTTCTTGTCGCCATCGTCGCCCTGGTGCTGGGGCTGACCGTCAACAAGGTACTGAGCAGCAAGGGCCAGGGCGACCCGGCCGCGCTGCTCGACGCCGGCATCGTCCTGCTGCCGCAGAACCGCAGCCTGCCAGCTCTGAAGTTGGTCGATCAGGATGGCAAGGAAGTCGCGGTTGATCAGCTCAAGGGCGACTGGAAGCTGTTGTTCTTCGGCTACACCTTCTGCCCGGATATCTGCCCGGCCACCCTCGCCCAACTGCGCCAGTTGCAGACCCAACTGCCGGAAGAAACCCGCGCGCGACTCGAGGTGGTGATGGTCAGCGTCGATCCGCATCGCGATACGCCGGAGCAGCTGAGCAAGTACCTGGGCTTCTTCAATGCCGGCTTCAAGGGGCTGACCGGCGAAGAGGAAACCCTGCAGAAGTTCGCCAACTCGGTGAGCATTCCCTACATTCCGGCGGACACCAGCAAGGAAAACTACACCGTCGACCACAGCGGCAACCTGGTGATCATCGGCCCGGATGGCACCCAGCGCGGTTTCATCCGCGCACCGGTCAACAACGCCAAGCTGGCTGAGCAACTTCCCGGACTGGTTTCGGGTAGCTGATCCGCTGGGGGGCGCCTACGCACCACCATCACCCAGGTTGCATGGCACAGCATTTCCCGGATTTCATCCTGGCTACGGACGCCGGCGCGTAGGGTGGGTTAGCGGCGCAATGCCTCGGACGCGTATACGCAGCTGTACTTGGCGCGCCGCGTAACCCACCAGGCGATGGATGGCGTTGCGCCGACGGTGGGTGACGCCGCTGCAGGCACAGCGGGCGTCTCAAACGGCGTGACAGGTGGTCAACCCGCCCACGAAACGGCAACAGACCCTACAGCGCGAACGGCAGTGGCAGGTTGATCTGCTGACGTTGTGCCAGGCGCCGCTGGAATTCGCCCGGATCATGAATCAGCACTTCCTGCCCGGCGAACGACTCGGCGGCGATCAGGCGCGACAGCCAGAAACGCACGCAAGCCACGCGCAGCATGGTCGGCCACAGCTGGGCCTCGGCAGCGCTGAAGGGCCGCAGCGCCGCATAAGCGCCGAGCAGCGCGCGGGCACGAGCGCCATCGAGGCTGCCGTCTTCGTGCGAGCACCAGTCATTGAGGGTGATGGCCAGGTCGTAGAGCATCGGCCCGGAGCAGGCGTTGTAGAAGTCGATCACCCCGGCCAGGTGGTTGCCGTCGAACAGCACGTTGTCGCGGAACAGGTCGGCATGCAGGTTGGCACGCGGCAGGGCGAGGATGCGCGGTTTCAGCTCGGCGATCTCGGCCAGCGCATCACGCAGTAGCGGTAACGCCTGTTCATCAAGCTTCAGCGCCTGACTCGGGCCTTCGGCGAGCATCCAGTCCAGGCCGCGGTCGCTGCGACGTTCCACCGGCTGTTCGCGAGTCGCCAGGTGGATGCGGGCCAGCAGGCTACCCACTTCCTGACAGTGATGCGCGTTGGCCTCGCGCACATGTTTGCCGGACAGCCGGGGCTGCAGCAGCGCCGGTTTCTCCGCCAGGCGGCGCAGCGCCTCGCCATCCTGCGTGCGCAGGGCATAGGGCACCGGCAGGCCGGCATCGTGCAGTACGTCGAGCAGCTCGATGAAGAACGGCAGGTCGGCCACTGGGCCGCGTTCGACCAGGGTCAGAACGTACTCACCCTGCTCCAGGCTGACGAAGAAATTGCTGTTTTCGCTGCCCGCAGCAATGCCCTGGAAATCGCGCAACCGACCAAGCCCATAGGGCGCCAGGAAGACTTCGAGCTCATGACGCTCCAGGGGGGTGAATACCGACATATCAGACCTTAATGACTTACCAGCTAAAGATTTCCCAGGACGGGATCAGCATGTCCGGATCGTCCGAACGTACGAAGTTGCCGTCGCTGCCATCGGCGCGAACGAGAAAGTAGGGTTTACCGTTCTTCGGGATCACCTTGATGGCGTAGAGGAAGCCATTGACCCGGTATTCCTGAATGGTGCGGTCGCCATCCTGGCGAATGGTCACGTCGGGATCGGCGGAAACCGGATCTTCGGCGTGAGCGGCAAGCGGAAGACAGGCCATAAGGCCGACCAGCAACAGGCGATTAAGCGTACCCATGATAATCTTGCTCCTTTGTTTTTCACCGATGCAGCCATTCTACCGCTGCGCCCGCCGAAAAGGTTGATCCCGCGCATGAGCCAAGCCCCCCTCGTTCTGGTCGACGGTTCCTCGTACCTGTACCGCGCCTTCCACGCCCTGCCGCCGCTGACCACTTCCAAGGGCATGCCCACCGGAGCGGTAAAAGGCGTGCTGAACATGCTCAGGAGCCTGCGCAAGCAGTACCCGAACAGCCCCTTCGCCGTGGTCTTCGACGCCAAGGGCGGCACCTTTCGCGACGAGCTGTTCGCCGAGTACAAGGCCAATCGCCCGTCCATGCCGGACGAGTTGCGCGTCCAGGTCGAGCCGCTGCATGCCAGCGTGCGCGCCCTGGGGTTGCCGCTGCTGTGCGTCGAAGGCGTTGAAGCTGACGACGTGATCGGCACCCTGGCGCGCCAGGCGGCGGGGGAAAAGCGCGACGTGGTGATCTCCACCGGCGACAAGGACATGGCGCAGCTGGTCTGCCCGCACGTTACGCTGGTCAACACCATGACCGGAAGCGTCTATGACGAAGGTGGCGTGAAAGAGAAATTCGGTGTCGGCCCTGAGCTGATCATCGACTATCTGGCCCTGATGGGCGACAAGGTCGACAACATCCCCGGCGTGCCCGGCGTCGGCGAGAAGACCGCCCTCGGTCTGCTGGTCGGCATTGGCGGCGGTCTCGATATGCTCTACGCCAACCTCGACAAGGTCCCTGAGCTGCCGATCCGCGGCGCTAAGAACCTGCCGGCCAAGCTCGAAGAACACCGCGAGATGGCCTACCTGTCGTATCAACTGGCGACCATCAAGACCGACGTGCCGCTGAATATCGAGATCGACTCGCTGCATCCCGGCGAGCCGGATCAGGCCGCGCTGGTGGAGCTTTACGGCGAACTGGAATTCAAGAACTGGCTGGACGACCTGCTGCGGCAGAACAAGTCACTGGCGGCCAAGACTGCTGCGCCGGCTGAAGATCTGTTCGCCGAACCGACTGACGCAGCCGCCGAAGAGGCCGCTGAACCCGCACCGGCAAGCACCGGTGATTACCAGCTTGTGCTGGAACAGGCGCAGTTCGATGCCTGGCTGAAGAAACTGGAGCAGGCAGAGCTGATCGCCTTCGACAGTGAGACCACCAGCATCGACGCCCAGCAGGCGCAACTGGTCGGCCTGTCCTTCGCGGTCAAGGCCGGTGAAGCGGCCTATATCCCGCTGGCGCACTCCTACATGGGCGTGCCGCTGCAGCTCGACCGCGATGCGGTGCTCAAGGCGCTTAAGCCGATTCTCGAGGATCCGGCCAAGGCCAAGGTCGGCCAGCACGCCAAGTACGACATCAACGTCCTGGCCAATGCCAGCACACCGATTATGGTGCAGGGTGTGGCCTTTGACACCATGCTCGAATCCTATGTGCTGGACTCCACCGCCACCCGCCACGACATGGACAGCCTGGCGCTGAAGTACCTGAACCACAGCACCATTCGTTTCGAGGATATCGCCGGCAAGGGCGCCAAGCAACTGACCTTCGACCAGATCGCTCTGGAGCAGGCCGGCCCCTACGCCGCCGAAGATGCCGACGTGACCTTGCGTCTGCATCAGGAGCTGTGGCGCCGACTTGAAGCCGTGCCCTCCTTGGCCAAGGTGCTGCGCGAAATCGAGATCCCGCTGGTGCCGGTGCTGGCGCGTATCGAGCGCAACGGCGCACTGGTCGACGCCAAGCTGCTTGGCGAGCAAAGTGTCGAGCTGGGCGAAAAACTGGTGGAGCTGGAGCGCAAGGCGTTCGAGATCGCCGGTGAGGAATTCAATCTGGCCTCACCCAAGCAACTCGGCGTGATCCTCTACGAAAAACTCGGCTACCCGGTGATCAGCAAGACTGCCAAGGGCCAGCCCTCCACCGCCGAAGCGGTACTGGCGGAACTGGCCGAGCAAGATTTCGAGCTGCCCAAGGTGCTGATGCAGTACCGCAGCTTGAGCAAGCTCAAGAGCACCTACACCGACAAGTTGCCGGAGCAGATCAACCCGCGCACGGGGCGTATCCATACCAGCTATCACCAGGCGGTCGCCGCTACTGGCCGCCTGTCGTCGAGCGACCCGAACCTGCAGAACATCCCGATCCGCACCGCCGAAGGCCGGCGCATCCGCCAGGCTTTCGTGGCGCCCAAGGGCTACAAGCTGATGGCGGCGGACTACTCGCAGATCGAGCTGCGCATCATGGCTCATCTGGCCAAGGACAAAGGTCTGCTCGATGCCTTCCACCATGACCTGGACGTGCACAGGGCCACTGCTGCCGAGGTGTTTGGTGTGGCACTGGAAGAGGTGAGCAGCGACCAGCGGCGCAAGGCCAAGGCCATCAACTTCGGCCTGATCTACGGCATGAGCGCCTTCGGCCTGGCCAAGCAGATCGATGTCGAACGCAAGGAGGCGCAGGCCTACATCGACCGCTACTTCGCCCGTTACCCGGGGGTGCTGACCTACATGGAAAGCACCCGCGCGCAGGCTGCCGAGCAGGGCTATGTGGAGACGGTCTACGGCCGGCGCCTGTACCTGCCGGAAATCCACGCGCAGAACCAGGCCATGCGCAAGGGCGCCGAGCGCGCGGCGATCAACGCACCGATGCAGGGCACGGCGGCGGACATCATCAAGCGCGCCATGATCGCCGTGGATGGTTGGCTGCAGGACAGCGGCATCGACGCCCGCATCATCCTGCAGGTGCACGACGAACTGGTACTGGAAGTGCGTGAGGAACTGATCGACGAGGTCAGCGCCAAACTCAAGAGCCTGATGAGTGGTGCCGCCGACTTGGACGTACCGCTGTTGGTGGAAGTCGGTGTCGGCGCCAACTGGGACGAAGCGCATTAAGCCCCGTCGCCGCGGCGTAAAGCCGCGGCCGCTTTAGCTTTTGGGTTTCAGGGAATCAAAAGGCGCTTTCTTATTGCAAATGGTTTTAAGGCGGCGATGAACTTTCTGTAAACCCACCCGGTCAGAGTTCATGAATGGCCGTTAAGCCCTTCAATGCTCCTTTGTTGTGTTAAGTGTTGGCAGACATCTGAACCCCGCCCTAGCGGTTCAGACCTTGAACCCCGAACTTCTCCCTCCCCATACGAAGCTCGGGGTTTTTTTTGCCCAAAAAAAAGCTGCCGCTAGCGGCATTCTGATGACCCTCTCCCATTTATGGGAGAGGGTGCCCGAAGGGCGGGAGAGGGTTTATCCGGCGATGCCGAGCGTCGCCTGAACCACCCTCTCCCCAGCCCTCTCCCATAAATGGGAGAGGGAGCAGACCGTGCATGCCGGGTGTGCGTCGCACCCTACTCCTGTTCCTCATCCTCTTGCGGCAATAGATCCAACCAACCGGCCAGTACCATCTGCGCTTCTTCCACGCCCATACGCTTAGGCGCCGAGAACAACTGGATGCTGATGCCCTCGCCCCACTGCTTGTGAATTTCCTGGCGCACCTTAAGCAAAGTGGTCTTCGCTGCGCCGAAAGCCAGTTTGTCGGCCTTGGTCAGCAGGATATGCAGCGGCATGCCACTGGCTACCGACCAGTCCAGCATCATACAGTCGAACTCGGTCAGCGGATGGCGGATATCCATCATCAACACCAGACCGCTCAAACTCTCGCGGCTGCCCAGATACGCTTCCAGATGTTTCTGCCAGTGCTGTTTGAGCGGGATCGGTACCTTGGCATAACCGTAACCGGGCAGGTCGACCAGGCGACGCTCGTCGTCCAGGCGGAAGAAGTTGAGCAACTGCGTACGTCCCGGTGTTTTCGAGGTGCGCGCCAGGCTGGCGTGGGTAAGGGTGTTGAGCGCGCTCGACTTGCCAGCGTTGGAGCGGCCGGCGAATGCCACCTCCAGGCCGCTGTCCTCGGGGCACTGGTCGACCTTGGCGGCACTGATGAGGAAGCTGGCCTGCTGGCACAGACCGATGATGGGATTTTTCGGGAGCATGGGGGTATCCGGTGGATGCCTCGATTCCTGTTCAGTGGTTCGAGGGCTTGCGACATTTCCGCGCACCTGCTGCACTCCAGAGGGAGCGGCAGGGAGCGTCGTTTCCGTTTCAGTATTGCCAGTATATAATGCCGCAGATTTTGTGTGCGCTTTGTCCCACCCGCAGGAACCCAATTGCCGGGAGCGATTACATCTCTGCTCGATAGAAAGCAGGACGCTCCCAACCCTGATGAGGTTGATCTGATGAAGAAAATGCTGCTTGCTGCTGCCGTTATGATGTTGTCGTTCAACGGCTATGCTGCTCAGGATCCGCAAGCTGTGTATGACCGTTCCTGTGGTGTATGTCACAACGGCCAGATTCCCACGGCGCCCCAGAAGGGCGACAAGGCCGCATGGGAGCCGCGTCTGGCCAAGGGCATGGATACACTGGTGCAGAGTGTCACCAATGGTTTGAATGCCATGCCGCCGCGCGGCCTGTGCATGGACTGCTCGGCCGAGGATTACCAGGCGGTCATCAAGCTGATGACCGAGTGAGTAAGCCCGCTCGATAACCCTTTCTCTCTTAGCCGTAATTGGATTAGCTGATGAACAAAGTACTCGTGAGTCTGCTGTTGACCCTGGGCCTCACTGGCGTGGCACAGGCTGCTGGCGATGCCGAAGCCGGTCAGGGCAAAGTCGCTGTCTGTGCTGCCTGCCATGGCGCCGATGGCAACAGCCCTGCACCAAACTTCCCCAAGCTGGCCGGTCAGGGCGAGCGTTACTTGCTCAAGCAGCTGCACGACATCAAGTCCGGTGCCCGTCCGGTGATCGAGATGACCGGCATGCTGGATAACCTCAGCGATCAGGACATGGCTGACATCGCCGCTTACTTCGCCAGTCAGAAGATGAGCGTTGGTGCTGCCGATCCCAAGCTGGTCGAGCGTGGTGAGGCGCTGTTCCGTGGCGGCAAACTGGAAGAAGGGATGCCGGCCTGCATTGGTTGCCATGCGCCTAACGGTGCCGGTCTTGCCGCCGCTGGTTACCCGCACCTGGGTGGTCAGCATGCGCAGTACACCGCCAAGCAACTGACCGATTTCCGTGAAGGCAACCGCACCAACGATGGCGACGCGATGATCATGCGGTCCATTGCGGCCAAGCTGAGCAACAAGGATATTGAAGCCGTGTCCAGCTTCATCCAGGGTCTGCACTGATAATTTGCTGCGCGTCGGCCCTGCGGCGTCAGAAACAGGATCGGAAGCCGCTTGCGGCTAAACCCCTTCAGGGCGGATCCGGAGGGGCGAACGGAGCGAGTCATGCGAATGTACAAAAGTACAGTCGCCCGCGACTCCGACCGTTCCTCTCCTGTTTCTTCCTTGCAGGGCTCTAGCTCGCGAAATTCTCAAAAGACCAAGGGCTTGTTGCAGTTGGTAAGACAAAGGGTGGCCACGGCCTAATGCTGATCAGATAAGTTCGTCACCATCCCCTCCTACTTGCAGTAGAGGGGGCGCTTTTCGTAGGAGCCAGCTTGCTGGCGATGCTTTTTATGGCGGATCGCCGGCAAGCCGGCTCCTACAAAAATCGAGTGCAACGGCTTAACTGACTGGCATTAGGCTGCGGCCGCCCTTTTTCGTATGTGCCATGGCTACAATGGGCGGAACCGGCCCAGCGGTAGCGAGTCATAGTCTCAAATCGCCACTTAGGGCGACGCTTATCCAGTTGAGGAATACCCCCATGCGTAACCTGATTTTTGGCGCCGCTCTGGCGATCAGCGGCCTGTTCGGCCTTAGTGCCCATGCCGAACCGGTAGCCGGCCAGCAGTATGTCGAGCTGAAGAGCCCGGTGCCGGTGTCCAAGCCTGGCAAGGTCGAAGTGGTGGCGCTGTTCTGGTACGGCTGCCCGCACTGCTATCAGTTCGAAGCGACTCTCAACCCCTGGGTCGAGAAGCTGCCGGACGACGTCAATTTCGTCCGCGTGCCGGCGCTGTTCGGTGGCATCTGGAACGTGCATGGCCAGGCGTTCATCACCCTGGAAAGCATGAAGGTCGAGCACAAGGTGCATGACGCCGTGTTTAACGCCATCCACCAGGAGAAGAAGAAGCTGGCCTCGGCTGAAGAGTTCGCTGACTTCGTCGCCACCCAGGGCGTTGATCGTGATGCCTTCCTCAAGACCTTCAACTCCTTCGCCGTCAAAGGCCAGATGGAAAAGGCCAAGAAACTGGCCATGGCCTATCAGATCACTGGCGTGCCGGTGATGGTCGTCGGTGGCAAGTATCGCTTCGACCTGGGCTCGGCCGGTGGCCCGCAGCAGACCCTCGAGGTCGCTGATTACCTGATCGCCAAGGAGCGTGCCGCGCTCTAAGCGGCCACAGGCGCGAAGCATGCTGCGCCGCTGGCGAAAGACACGTGCGATTGGCCTGTGCGATCCACAGGTCAACCCGCACTGTTCGTCGCAGGCCGACTGGCCAGCCGACGGCCTCCTGCGTCTGCTCAGTTTCAACGTCCAGGTCGGCATCAACACCCAGCGTTACCACCACTACCTGACCCGCAGCTGGCAGCACCTGTTGCCTCATGCCGGGCGTGCCGGCAACCTGCAGCGCATCGGTGATCTGCTCGCCGACTTCGATCTGGTGGCGTTGCAGGAGGTCGATGGTGGCAGCCTGCGCTCGGGCTACATCAATCAGGTCGAGTACCTGGCCCAGCAGGGCGCCTTTCCCTACTGGTATCAACAGCTCAATCGCAATCTCGGGCGCTTCGCCCAGCACAGCAATGGCGTGCTAAGCCGCTTGCGGCCTACCCTGCTGGAAGATCATCCACTCCCCGGTCCGCCTGGGCGTGGTGCGATCTTCCTGCGGCTGGGAGAGGGCGAGCACGCACTGGGGGTGGTGATGATGCACCTGGCCCTGGGCGCTCGTACCCGCACCCGGCAACTGGCCTATATCCGTGAGCGGGTCAGCGAGTTTCGCCATCTGGTGCTGATGGGCGACATGAATACCCATGCCGTCGACCTGCTGGAAAATTCGCCGCTGCGTGATCTTGGCCTGCTCGCGCCGCAGGTTGAGGCGACCTTCCCGAGTTGGCGACCGCAGCGCTGTCTTGACCATATCCTGCTCAGTTCCGAACTTGAACTGGGGCGTGTCGACGTACTCAGCCAGCCAATTTCCGATCACCTGCCGGTAGCCGTGGAAATTCGCTTGCCGGCAGCACAGAATGCTGCGCAACTGCCTATGCTGAAAACGCCATCTCCCGAGTAAGCCGTATGAGCGATGACGCGCAACGCTGGAAAGACAAATACCTGAGTAGCCTGGAGCAGCAGGAAAAGCTCGAGCGCCGCTGGGAGTCGCGCCTGGATCTGCTGCGCCGTGGTCTGGTGCGCAGCAGCCTGGCCGCCGAGGGTGCGGACAAGGCAGTCGATCAATGCATGCAGGAAATGCGCGAAATCCTTCGTCGCGACGATATGGACGCAGCATTGGGCAATCTCATTCCGCGCCTGGAAAAGGCCGTGCTGGATTCCGAGCAGCGCCGTCAGCAACGTGCCGGCGAGGCTGCGGCTGCGTTGGCGAGCTTGATTGAGCAACTGCAGCGCCTGCGGCCGCCCCGAGAGGTGCGCAAGGCGCTCAAATCGCTGGGCAAACAGCTAGAGGACGCCACCACTCATCAGTATCTGCTGCCGGCGCTGCTCAGCCAGCTGAGCAACCTGCAGGGGCAGGCGCTGACCGTTCTGCAGGCTCCGGTGCAGGAGCAACCGGGCCTGCTCCTGCGTCTGTTCGGTTCGCGCGGTGAGACCAGCGAAAGCACTGCGCAGGCGCCGGGCAGTGTCACTGAGGCCACTGGCGTTGCCGAGGAGCTCGCAGTAGAGTTGACGCCAACGCCAACGCCAACGCCAACGCCAACGCCAACGCCAACGCCAACGGCCGTAGCAGTGGCGAACGAGCCACCTCCCAGTGTCTCCAAGGTGGCCAGTGTGCCGGCCCGGCATCAGGTCCAAGACGCTTCGCCTGTGCTCGACAGCCTGCCGCTGCCGCCGGGGCTGGTACGGCAGGAGCAAGCCGGTGACAGCCCGTTTTCGTTGCCCAGCAGCGAACCCGGATACAGTGCGGTGGCGCCGCATATCGCCAGCAGTCTGCGTAATCTGCTCGACGAGCTCGAACTGCCGGCGCGCCATCTGCCGCAGGGTGAAGCGCTGCGCCTGCGACTGGAGGGCAATCTCAACTGGTACGAGCTGGTGCCGGTGCTGGATGATCTGGCCGTACTGGTGCTTGCCGTCACCGATAGCGGCCAGCGCGAGTTCGCCGGCTATCTCAAGCAACTCAACGAGCGCCTGGCTGCCTTCATCAAAACCCTCAGCGAGGCGCACGAGGGCTACAGCGCGTCAGTGGAGAATGCGCGCAGTTTCAACCAGCAACTGCGGGATCTGGTCAGCGATCTGCAGAACAGCGTGCAGGAAGCTGCCGATCTGGAATCACTCAAGCAGGCTCTGGAACAGCGCCTGGAAGGACTCTTGCAAAGTGTCAGCAGCCATCAGCGTCAGCGCGACAGTGCTAGCGATGACGTGGCCGAGCGGCTACAGGGCCTGGTCAAGCGTGTCGCCGAGATGGAGCAGGAAGCGCAGCAATTTCGCGAGCATATCGAGGAGCAGCGACAGAAGTCCTTGCTGGACCCCCTGACAGGGCTGCCCAACCGTGCCGCCTGGAGCGAGCGTCTCGACCTGGAAGTTGCTCGTCGCCAACGCTATGGCGGCCAGCTGTTGTTGGCGGTGCTGGATGTCGATCACTTCAAGCGGATCAACGACGGCTACGGCCACCTGGCAGGTGATCGAGTGCTGAAGATCATCGCCGGGGAGCTCAGCAAGCGTTTGCGCAAGACCGACTTCATCGCCCGTTTTGGTGGCGAGGAGTTCGTTCTGCTGATTCCTGCAACGCCGCTGGAGGGAGGTGTCCAGCTTCTGGAAACCCTGCGCGCAGCAATCGAGGCTTGCCCGTTCCACTTCAAGGGTGAGCCGGTGACCATCACCTTCTCCGCCGGTATCGCCGAGTTTCGCAATGGCGAGGCGACCGAGGTCACCTTCGAACGTGCCGACCAGGCGCTATATCGCGCCAAGGGCGCGGGGCGTAACCGCGTCGAGCAGGCTGCCTGATCGCGTCTCCGTCGAGCCGCAGCGGCAGGCGCCGCGGCTCCCGTACGAACCACTCACTCCTTCTAGGATGTTGCCTCGGCCGGGTCCCTGCTGGTTGCTCCAGCGGTTCGTGCCCGTGGTGCGTGATCGTCCTCGTCCTGCAACGGCACCTCATTGCCCTGAGCGTCGTACAGCTTGCCGCCGATGAAGTGGTCGCCATCGTGCAGGGCGGCGATGTTGCGGTAGCGCAGGCTGCGCTCGGTGGCGAACAGCACGATGCCGGCGCACCTCGAACACCGGCACGCCGAAATGCAACGGAGTCGGGAAGGCCAACACCGGCCCTTCACTGACCTTGGAAAAGTCGGCCATGCCGAATGCCAGGGCGACCAGCGTGCCGATCACCATGGTCAGCAGGATCGACAGGCGCGAGATGGTGGCGCTGCCGACGAAAAGCGAGGCGGCGATCAGCAGGCTGATATCGGCAGGCGACAGACCGGCCGCCTGGCCGACGATCAGGGGCACTGCGACGATGCCGCCGTACATGGTCAGTACGTGCTGCAGGCCGTAGAGCAGATTGGAGCCGAGGCCAAGGTTTTCGTCCTCGGGGCGCTGGGTGGTGGAGGTCATGGAAAGCTATTTGCTGTTGTTCTTGTGCGGTCAATGCAGATATTTTGTTGAAATATTGGATGCTATTTTGTATGCATTTCTTCGGGTGTTGTTTCCTGGAACCATTACAGCGCTACCGGTCATAAAATTTCCACGCGCGCTAAAAATGTTCGAATCTGACCGTGCCCCGGCTCGCGAGGGGACCCCTTCAGGCCCTAGACTATGCGCACTAGACACCGGAGACGCCCATGGACATCTTCAGCATCGCCGTGCTGATCTTTTTGGTCACCGACCCTTTCGGCAATATCGCCATCTACATTGCCGCGCTGAAGAACGTCGAGCCGCGCAGACGGTTGTGGGTCGCCGCGCGCGAACTGCTGTTCGCCCTTGGTCTGTTGCTGCTGTTCCTCACCTTTGGTGACAAATTCCTCACCAGCCTCGGTCTGTCACGCGAGGCAACCGCGATTGCCGGCGCTATCATCCTGTTCGTCATCGCCATGCGCCTGATTTTCCCCAGCCCGCAGGGCCTGCTCGGCGACGTGCCGGATGGCGAGCCGATACTGGTGCCGTTGGCCACGCCGGCGGTCGCCGGACCTTCAGCGCTTGCGGTGCTGATGACCCTGCGCAACACCCACACCGGGCCGCTCTGGGAGCTCTACCTGGCGGTCATCCTGGCCTGGGCGGCGACGGCATTCATTCTGTTGCAGGCTTCGTTCCTGCAGCGTTTTCTTGGTAATCGCGGGTTGATGGCGGTAGAACGATTGATGGGCATGCTGTTGATCATGCTCAGCGTCGACCTGCTGCTGGACAACCTGCAGAGCGTATTCGGTCACGCATGAAGTCTCTTTGCCTTGCCCTAGTTCTTGTTCTGCTTGCCGGTTGTACCGGTGGTCTACGTATCGATGACAGTCACACCGCGACCGGTCAGAACAGCCGTGTGCAATACGTCGTGCTGCACTACACCTCTGCTGACCTGCAACGCTCGCTCGATCTGCTGACGCAGACCGAGGTGAGCAGCCACTACCTGATCGGTGATGCACCGCCGACCGTCTACCGCCTGGTGGACGAGAACCGTCGCGCCTGGCACGTCGGTGTCAGCGAATGGAAGGGGCGCACCTGGCTCAACAGCACCACGATCGGCATCGAGCTGGTCAACCAGGGCTACTACCAGACGCCGGCGGGGCGCTACTGGCAACCCTTCGCGCCGCAGCAGATCGATACCCTGATCGTGCTGCTCAAGGACATCGTCAAGCGTCACCAGCTACCGCTGGGCTCGATCATCGCGCACAGCGATGTGGCGCCGCAGCGCAAGGTCGATCCGGGCCCATTGTTCCCCTGGAAGCGTCTGGCCGACGAGGGCCTGGCGCCCTGGCCGAACGAGGACGCCGTGGCGCGCCAACAGGCGCTGTTCAGCACCAGCCTGCCCAGCGTGCAGTGGTTCCAGGAGCAGTTGGCGCAAAACGGTTACACGGTGCCGCAGCACGGTGAGCTGGATGAGGCGACGCGCAATGTCATTGCCGCCTTCCAGATGAAGTATCGCCCGGCCAACTACGACGGCCAGCCGGACGCCGAAACTGCAGCGCGGTTACTGGTGCTCAATCTGCAGGCGGCAGGATAGAGCTCAGCTAGGCGTGGTGCCGATCAGCCGAGAGTCGGCCAGCGCTGCGCTGAACGGTGGCGGCCTGGTATCGGGGTCCACGAGCATGCTCAAAAAGGCTGCTGACGAAGGATAGCGCACCAGCAGAAGCAGATCCCACTGCTCTTGCTTCGGTGCGATCAAAGCCAGGTGGGCGTCTGCCATCACCTGCACCTCACCACCCACCCCGCGGACCTTGCTCAGCGCGGTGCGGCTGTAGCGCGCATAGGCTTCGCGCCCGCTGCAGGGCGCATGGAGGCTGCCTGGTGTTGTAAGCAGCTTGGCTGTTGAAACGCAGCAGATTGAGCATCAGGATCGGTGTATCGCTGGGCGAACTCCAGCAGATTCTCGCGGTTGGGGTTGATGCTCGGCATGCAAGTTCCTCGGCTGGCGTTTTCCCTGAACCTCACGCCTGAAGCCGAGTGCGGCAAGTGCAATCGATCCGCCTGATAGCCGATCATCTGCTCAGCATGGTGCTGCGCTAGGGGCTGTTGCCGTTTCGCGCTAATCATTTGATATATAAGAGCAAACTCGTATCGTTGAAGCTCTGATCCAACATCGATACGAGTTTGCAATGCCCCGATTATTGCTCAGTGATGAGCATTGGTCGAAGCTGCGGAAAATTCTGCTGCACAAGGCCATCTACAACAAGCGTGATCTACGAATGACCGTGGAGGGCATGCTGTACCGCATGCGCACGGGATGTCCCTGGAGAGATCTACCCGAAGCGTTCGGGAACTGGAATAAGGTCGGATAGTGCTAAGTCTGTGAGCAATACGCACACAAACTTGCCAGTCCGGTATCACTCACACTTCTCCCAGACCATCCGAAGTGCTTTCTCTCTGCCGCCCTCGAACCTGTCGACGTTCATTTAACTGTCATATTCGTTTCATACAGTGTTCACGTGGCCTGCAGATACTTGGGCCCGTTCCATCCAACACTATCCTGCTAGGAGCAAGGCATGAAACTGAAGCGTTTGATGGCGGCCCTGACTTTCGCCGCCGCTGGCGTAAGCGCCGTATCTGCTGTAGCCGCCGTTGACCCGGCTCTGCCGACCTATGAAAAGACTTCCGGTGTATCGGGCAACCTGTCCAGCGTCGGTTCCGACTCGCTGGCCAACCTGATGACCCTGTGGGCAGAAGAGTTCAAGAAGAACTACCCCAACGTCAACATCCAGATCCAGGCTGCCGGTTCTTCCACCGCGCCGCCCGCCATGACTGAAGGCACCGCCAACATGGGCCCGATGAGCCGTCCGATGAAGGACAGCGAAATCCAGGCCTTCGAAGAGAAGTACGGCTACAAGCCGACCGCTGTACCGGTAGCGATCGACGCCCTGGCTGTGTTCGTACACAAGGACAACCCGATCAAGTCGCTGTCGATCGAGCAGGTCGATGCGATCTTCTCCAGCACCCGCCTGTGCGGTGGCGACAAGGACATCAAAACCTGGGGTGACGTTGGTCTGACCGGCGAGTGGGCGAGCAAGCCGATCCAGCTGTTCGGTCGTAACTCGGTATCCGGCACCTACGGTTACTTCAAGGAAGAAGCCCTGTGCAAAGGTGACTTCAAGGCCAACGTCAACGAGCAGCCGGGTTCGGCTTCCGTGGTCCAGTCGATCTCCAGCACCCTGAACGCCATCGGTTACTCGGGTATCGGCTACAAGACCTCCAGCGTCCGTGCCGTACCGCTGTCGAAGAAAGGCGGCGAAGCCTTCGAAGCTTCGGAAGAGAACGCCGTGGCTGGCAAGTTCCCGCTGGCTCGCTTCTTCTACGTCTACGTCAACAAGGCGCCGAACCAGCCGCTGAGCCCGCTGGATGCCGAGTTCATCAAGCTGGTGCTGTCCAAGCAGGGTCAGGAAGTGGTGGTCAAGGATGGTTACATCCCGCTGCCGTCGAAAGTGGTCGAGAAGACCATGAAGGAACTGGGCCTGTAATTACAGCGCCTGACGATGTCGGCCGGCTGATTCGCATCTGACGGTCGATAGCGCCCACCAGTCCAGAGAGTGGTGGGCTTCGTCATGTCAGGCGACTGTAACCTTTCTGTCATACAAGCTCGCTAGATTGACAAGCCTGGACAGCCCTATGCGCTGCCTTGAGCCCGCGCAGAGACTTCTCGCATGAATGACTTGGCAAACGAATCCGTGAATCGCTCACAGAATCCCCTGGGGATCGATTTCAACACCCCCGCCCTGCAACGCAAGCGCCGCCTGCGTGCCCTCAAGGACCGTATGGCGCGTTGGTACGTCTCCATTGGCGGGTTGGCGGTGCTCGGTGCCATCACCCTGATCTTCTTCTACCTTGCCCACGTTGTGCTGCCCATGTTCCAAGGGGCCGAGCTGCAGGCGCGCAAGGTGCAACAACCGGCCTGGCTGGCCGAGGCGCACACGCCGCTGCTGCTGGCGGTCGAAGAGCAGAACCAGGTCGCCATGCGCCTGGACAATGCCGGAGTCATACAGTTTTTCGAACTCAAGAGCGGCGAAGCACTGCAGCGCACGCAACTGCCGCTGCCGGCTGGCGTCAGCGTCGCTTCCGTCGGCCAGGATCAGCCCGGTAGCCGCCGTGTGGTACTCGGTCTGTCCAACGGCAAGGCGCTGGTGATCCAGCACAATTACAAGATCACCTACCCGAACAACGTGCGTGCCATCGCGCCGCAGATCGACTATCCCTACGGCGAGGCGCCAATCGAGATCGACCCGCAGGGTCGTCCGCTCGAGCATGTTGCCGTCAACCTCAACGGCGGCACGCTGATGCTGGCCGGTTCCACCGGCAACGAACTGCACCTGATCAGCCTCGGCCGTGAAGAAAACCTGTTCACCGGTGAAGTGAACGTCAGCGAAGAGCGCATCAACCTGCCGCAGATCGGCGAACCGATCAGCCAACTGATTCTCGACCCGCGGCAGATGTGGCTGTACGTGTTCAACGGCGATTCCAGCGCCGATGTCTTCGACCTGCGCAAACGTAGCCTCAATGGTCGCTACGAACTGCTCAAGGATGCGTCCAACCGTGTGACCAGCGCTACCAGCCT
The DNA here is from genome assembly GCF_002197815.1 of Pseudomonas oleovorans subsp. oleovorans. Lineage (GTDB taxonomy): Bacteria > Pseudomonadota > Gammaproteobacteria > Pseudomonadales > Pseudomonadaceae > Aquipseudomonas > Aquipseudomonas oleovorans. Next base: position 35,376 of record NZ_NIUB01000026.1, on the reverse strand, counting down.
GCTGGGCGGCATCTCCATCATGCTGGGCGACGCCAAGGGTGGCATCCAGCAGTGGTTCATGGTGCGCGACGGTGATGGCAAGTCCACTTTCCAGCCGGTACGCAGCTTCCAGCTGGGTAACAGCGCCGTCACCCAGATTATTCCCGAGGAGCGTCGCAAGGGCTTCATGGCGCTGGACGCCGACGGCCAGTTGGGCATCTTCCATAGCACCGCGCATCGCACCCTGCTCAAGCAGCCAGTAGCCGAGGGCAGTGCCATCGCCGCCCTGTCGCCGCGCGCCAGTCGCGTGCTGGTGGAGTCGGACGGCAAGCTGCAACGCTTCGTGGTCGACAACCCGCACCCGGAAGTGTCCTGGAGCGCGCTGTGGGGCAAGGTCTGGTACGAAAGCTATCCGGAGCCGGACTACGTCTGGCAGTCGACTTCGGCCAACACCGATTTCGAATCCAAGCTGAGCCTCTCGCCGCTGGCCTTCGGCACCCTCAAGGCGGCCTTCTACGCCATGCTGCTGGCCGCTCCGCTGGCCGTGGCTGCGGCGATCTACACCGCCTACTTCATGGCGCCGCGCATGCGTACCAAGGTCAAGCCGGTGATCGAGCTGATGGAGGCGCTGCCGACGGTGATTCTCGGCTTCTTTGCCGGTCTGTTCCTCGCACCGTTCCTGGAGAACCACTTACCCGGCATCTTCAGCCTGTTGTTGCTGACACCCATCGGCATTCTGCTGACCGGCTTTCTGTGGACCAAGCTGCCCGAGAGCATTCGCCATCGCGTGCCGGAAGGCTGGGAGGCAGCGCTGCTGATCCCGGTGGTGATCGCCGTGGGCTGGATTTCCTTCAGCATGAGCGGTCATGTCGAGAACTGGCTGTTCGACGGCAACATGCGGATGTGGCTGACCAATGACCTGGGCATTCCCTTCGACCAGCGCAACGCTCTGGTGGTAGGCCTGGCCATGGGCTTCGCGGTGATCCCGAACATCTACTCGATTGCCGAAGACGCCGTGTTCAGCGTGCCCAAGAGTCTCACCTTCGGTTCCCTGGCCCTGGGCGCCACGCCCTGGCAGACCCTGACCCGCGTGGTGATCCTCACTGCCAGCCCCGGCATCTTCTCGGCACTGATGATCGGCATGGGCCGCGCGGTGGGTGAGACCATGATCGTGCTGATGGCTACCGGCAACACGCCGATCATGGACATCAACATCTTCGAAGGCATGCGCACCCTGGCGGCCAACGTCGCTGTGGAAATGCCCGAGTCGGAGGTCGGTGGCACTCACTACCGCGTGCTGTTCCTCGCCGCGCTGGTACTGCTGATGTTCACCTTCGTGATGAACACCCTGGCCGAGTTGATTCGTCAGCGTCTGCGTACCCGATATTCGAGTCTGTAAAACATGCCTGTGCAGCAGGCCAACTGATGACCCTCTCCCATTCATGGGAGAGGGTGCCCCGAAGGGGCGGGAGAGGGTGGTGCAGGCGCGTGCCTAAGCCCTCTCCCCCAGCCCCTCTCCCGCAAGCGGGAGAGGGGAGCAAGATACTCCTCGCCCTTTAAGGGAGAGGGTGCCCGAAGGGCGGGAGAGGGTTGTGTGAAATCACGAGCCCTCTCCCCCGGCCCCTCTCCCGCAAGCGGGAAAGGGGAGGTAAAGAATGATTTCATTCAAGGTGTGATGCCGTGAAACAGAACAACCTGAAGTCCTGGTACAAGAGTGGCGCCCCGGGCGTGTGGATGAGCGGTGGCGCGGTGGCCATCGCCATCATCATGACCCTTGGCCTGCTGATGGTCATCGCCTCCCGCGGTCTGGGCCATTTCTGGCCGGCCAATGTCATCGAGGCTGATTACAGCATCCCTGGGCAAGCGCCCAAGGTGATGGCGGGTGAGATCACCCAGACCGAGGAAGTGCCCCGTGCGCGTCTGGCCGCCAGCGGTATGCCGGTGGCCGAAGAGGGCGGCGAATTCATGACCCGTCAACTGCTCAAGGTGGGCAACCGCGAGCTGTTCGGCGCCGACTTCAGCTGGGTGATCGGTGAATGGCTGAGCAACCCGCGTACTCCTGCCGAGCTTATGGTGGTGGAGCGCCGCGAGTGGGGCAACATGTATGGCTACCTGGTCAACGTCAAAGAGAACGGCCAGATAGTCGCCGAAGGCGAAGCGGCCTGGGCCGAACTGCAGAAGCGCATCGAGCGCGTCGATCAATTGCATGCCCAGCTCTCGCGCCTGGAGAAAAAGGACATTGGCCGGATCAACCACAGCATGGAGCGCATCCGTCTGGAGGGGCGCAAGCTGGAGTTGCAGGGCAAGCTGGATGCCGCTGCCCAGGCCGGCCTGGATCAGCGCCGTGCCGTACTGGATGCCGACTACAAAGTGCTGGAAGCGCAGATTGTCGAGCTCTATCAGCAGTTCAACCGCGACAGCATGACCGTGCGTGTCAGTGACGGCCGCGAGAGCGATATCGTTCTTGGCAAGGTGGTGCGGGCCTTCCGTCCCAATGCCATGGGCCCGCTGGACAAGGTCGGCTTCTATGGCCTCAAGCTGTGGGAGTTCGTCAGCGACGAACCGCGTGAAGCCAACACCGAAGGTGGCATTTTCCCGGCGATCTTCGGCACGGTGCTGATGGTCATGCTGATGGCGGTGATCGTCACCCCGTTCGGCGTGATCGCTGCGGTTTACCTGCGTGAATATGCCCACCAGGGTCCGTTGACCCGAATCATCCGCATCGCGGTGAACAACCTGGCCGGCGTTCCTTCTATCGTCTACGGGGTGTTCGGCCTGGGCTTCTTCGTCTACGTGCTGGGCGGCTCGATCGACAGCCTGTTCTTCCCCGAGTCCGCACCGGCGCCGACCTTCGGCACCCCGGGCCTGATGTGGGCTTCGCTGACCCTGGCGATCCTGACCCTGCCGGTGGTGATCGTCGCCACCGAGGAAGGCCTGGCGCGGATTCCGCGTGCAGTACGCGAAGGTTCGCTGGCGCTTGGCGCCACCAAAGCGGAGACGCTGTGGAAGGTGGTGATCCCGATGGCCAGTCCGGCGATGATGACCGGCCTGATTCTCGCCGTGGCGCGTGCCGCTGGTGAGGTAGCGCCGCTGATGCTGGTGGGTGTGGTCAAGCTGGCGCCGAGTCTGCCGCTCAATGGCAACTACCCTTACCTGCACCTGGATCAGAAGATCATGCACCTGGGCTTCCACATCTACGACGTCGGCTTCCAGAGCCCCAACGTCGAGGCCGCGCGCCCGCTGGTTTACGCCACTGCGCTGCTGCTGGTGATCGTTATCGCCCTGCTCAACCTGACCGCGGTCTATATCCGTAACCACCTGCGCGAGAAGTACAAGGCGCTGGATCACTAACGCAGCTACGAGTCGCGCACCGCTGGTGCGCAGCTTGCAGCTTGTAGCTACGAACGGAGTGAGTTTATGCAACACGAAATCCATACCCACGGTATCGATATGGCCGCCCTCGGCCGCGACAAGCAGAGCCTCAACCTGGCCAACGAGACCACGGCCATCGAAGTGCCGGGTTTGAACCTGTACTACGGCCAGAAACAGGCACTGTTCGACGTCAAGATGGACATCCCCAAGCAGCGCGTGACCGCCTTCATCGGCCCGTCCGGCTGCGGCAAGTCGACCCTGCTGCGCACCTTCAACCGCATGAACGATCTGGTCGACGGTTGCCGTGTGGAAGGCGAGATCAACATCGACGGGCGCAATATCTACCGCAAGGGCGAGGACGTCGCCGAGCTGCGTCGCCGCGTCGGCATGGTGTTCCAGAAGCCCAACCCCTTCCCCAAGAGCATCTACGAGAACGTGGTGTATGGCCTGCGTATCCAGGGCATCAACAGCAAGCGCGTACTCGACGAGGCGGTGGAATGGGCACTGAAGAGCGCCGCGCTGTGGGACGAGGTCAAAGACCGTCTGCACGACTCGGCCCTCGGCCTCTCCGGCGGTCAGCAACAGCGCCTGGTCATCGCCCGTACCGTGGCCGTGCAGCCGGAAGTGCTGCTGCTCGACGAGCCTTGCTCGGCCCTCGACCCGATCTCCACGCTGAAGGTCGAAGAGCTGATCTACGAGCTCAAGAGCAAGTACACCATCGTCATCGTCACCCACAACATGCAGCAGGCGGCGCGCGTTTCCGACTACACCGCGTTCATGTACATGGGCAAGCTGATCGAGTTCGGCGACACCGACACGCTGTTCACCAACCCGGCCAAGAAGCAGACAGAAGACTACATCACCGGTCGTTACGGCTAAGGCCATGGCAAATACTCCCTGGCTTTGTCGGGCGCCGTACTGTCAGCGCGCGCCCTTCGCGCCAGAGAGCATTTTCCAAGGGCCTTAGTGCTGAAACTCAACGTGTAGGGTGCGCCGTTCGCACCATGGCCATCCAAGCCGGCAGCTTTCGCGGAGCGAAACATGATCAACAAAGACAACCTTACCCAGCACATCTCCCAGCAATTCAACGCCGAGCTGGAAGAAGTGCGCAGCCACCTGCTGGCCATGGGCGGCCTGGTGGAAAAGCAGGTCAACGATGCCGTCACCGCGCTGATCGAGGCCGACTCCGGCCTGGCCCAGCAGGTGCGCGAGATCGACGACCAGATCAACCAGATGGAGCGCAACATCGATGAGGAGTGCATCCGCATCCTCGCCCGCCGCCAGCCGGCGGCCTCCGACCTGCGCTTGATCATCAGCATCTCCAAGTCGGTGATCGACCTCGAGCGTATCGGCGACGAGTCGACCAAGATCGCCAAGCGCGCCATCCTCCTTACGGAAGAAGGTGAGTCGCCCAAGGGCTACGTCGAGGTTCGTCACATCGGCGATCAGGTACGCAAGATGGTGCAGGAGGCTCTCGACGCTTTCGCCCGTTTCGACGCCGACCTGGCCCTGGCCGTGGCCCAGCACGACAAGACCGTCGACCGCGAGTACAAGACCGCGCTGCGTGAACTGGTCACCTACATGATGGAAGATCCGCGTTCGATCTCCCGCGTGCTCAATGTGATCTGGGCGCTGCGCTCGCTGGAACGCATTGGCGATCATGCGCGCAACATCGCCGAACTGGTGATCTACCTGGTGCGTGGCACCGATGTGCGCCACATCGGCCTGACTCGTATGCGTGAAGAGGTCGAGGGCAAGTCCAGGGACTGACGCCTGCTTCGTGCTGACGGCCCGGGCTTGCCCGGGCCGTTTCGCTTGCGCGATTTGTTGCACGTCCGGCGTTTTCCGTTGGCCTTAGGCCACTGGCCATGACTATGCTTACCGCTATTCGTGCAGGAGTGGTCGATGAGCAAAGTCAGTGTGCTGGTGGTGGATGACGCAACCTTTATCCGTGATCTGGTCAAGAAAGGGCTGCGCGATAATTTCCCCGGCGTACAGATCGAGGAAGCGATCAATGGCCGCAAGGCCCAGCAGATGTTGAGCCGTCAGGTGGTCGACCTGATCCTCTGTGACTGGGAAATGCCGGAGATGTCCGGCCTCGAACTGTTGACCTGGTGCCGCGAGCAGGACAACCTGAAAACCACGCCCTTCATCATGGTCACCAGCCGTGGCGACAAGGAGAACGTGGTGCAGGCGATCCAGGCCGGTGTTTCCGACTACATCGGCAAGCCTTTCTCCAATGAGCAACTGGTGACCAAGGTGAAGAAGGCCCTGCAACGCGCTGGCAAGCTGCAGGCGCTGATGTCCAGTGCGCCGTCGAAGATGCTGAGCACGGGTGGATTCGCCAACGACTCGCTGGCTGCACTCACCGGTGGCAAGGCCGAGGTGGTAAAGACCAGTGCAGCAACGCCGGCAGCTGCCGTCCCTGCGGCACCGAGTGTCGCACCTGCCCCGGCCGCCGCAAGCAAGTCGCCGGCCGGTCGTGGCCAGGGTCAGCTGCGTTTACCGGCGGGCAGCATGGCCTGCGTGATCAAGGCGCTGAGCCTCAAGGAGGCACTGCTGGTGGTCAAGCGCACCAAGCAGCTGCCGCAGGTGCTGGAGAGTGCAGTGCTCGACCTGGAACAGGGCGAAGCAGCGGAAACCGCACGGCTCAATGGCTACCTGCACGCGGTGGCGGCATTCGAACCCAAACCCGACAGCGAATGGCTGCAACTGACCTTTCGCTTCGTCGACCGCGATCCGCAGAAGCTCGACTACCTGTCGCGGCTGATCGCCCGTGGCACCGCGCAGAAGCATTTCAGCCCCGGCGCGTAGTGTCACGACAGCGATCATCTGTATCTGCTCGGAGGCTCTGGGTGGCGCGGGTCGCCCGGCGATGTCCCCGCACCATCTTCTGCTACGCATTGCCTCGGCGTACGCCGTTATCTTCCTCGCTGACACGCTGCTGGGCTTGCCAACCCGTAGCCCGGGTGCAATCCAGGGCGCTATGCCGACCAATGGCGGTGAGCCGGTTCACAGCCTGACGGTCGGTGTCTCGCGCACTCCGTGCTGCGCTGCTAGTCTTGCTAACCCGGATATCAAAAAGCCATAAGATCCGAGTCGTTATGCTAGGGCGTCTGATTATTCTCTGCAGTCTGCTGGTCTTTTGCGGCCAGGCCGCTGCGCTGACCATCTACAAGTACGTCGACAAGAACGGCGTGGTCACCTATAGCGATCAGGCTGCGCCCGGCGCGCAGGTGTTCGTGTTCAACGACCGCATGGTCGAGCGCCTGGACAACCAGGTGAAGCTAGAAACCAAGAAGCACGAAGCCGGCGAGACCCTGCTGATTCGCAATGACCTGTACGCCCCGGTGGAAATCGAACTGCGGCTGGAACAGGTACAGAACGCCATTGGCGCGCCGGACAAACCGATTCGCTGGGTGCTGCCACCGCGCAGCAATATCCGCCTGGCTACCCTCACCGCGCAGGACGCCTCCAAGCCGCTGCGCTACAAACCCAGGTTGCGCTACGCCCTCGGTGATCCGCGCCTGCAGCCGAGCATCCATCGTTATCCGCTGCCCTGGCGTGGCGGTCCGTTCCGTCAGACCCAGGGCGCCAACGGCACCTACAGTCATTTCACGCCCAAGGGCCGCTATGCGGTGGACATCGCCATGCCCGAGGGCACGCCCATCGTCGCCGCGCGCGGTGGTGTGGTGGTCAAGACCGAGAACCAGCAGAGCGGTCGCGGCAACAACCCGGCCGGCAACTTCGTGCGCATCCTGCATGACGACGGCACCATGGGCGTTTACCTGCACCTGATGAAGGGCTCGGTCAGCGTGCGTGAAGGCCAGCGGGTGGAGACCGGCAGCCTGTTGGCGCGCTCCGGCAACACCGGCAACAGCACCGGCCCGCACCTGCATTTCGTGGTGCAGCGCAACGTCGGTCTGGCCGTCGAGTCCATTCCCTTCAACTTCCGTCAGCCGGTCAACAGCCTGCCGAACTTCGCCGTCGGCGGCGAATAGTCTGGCGGCAGAATATCAAGCAAAAAACGGCGACCCGAGGGTTAATGCTGATCAGATAAGTTAGTCACCACCCCCTCCTACTTGCAGTAGAGGGGGCGCTTTTCGTAGGAGCCAGCTTGCTGGCGATGCTTTTTATGGCGGATCGCCGGCAAGCCGGCTCCTACAAAGATCGAGTGCAACGGCTTAACTGACTGGCATTAACCCGAGGGTCGCCGTTTTGTGAAAACCAGGCGTGATCAGCCGATTTCGATCATCTCGAAATCCATCTTGCCGACGCCGCAGTCAGGGCATAGCCAGTCTTCCGGCACGTCTTCCCAGCGGGTGCCGGGAGCGATGCCGTCATCCGGCCAGCCCTGGCTCTCGTCGTAAATCAGTCCACAGACCACGCATTGCCACTTTTTCATAAAAACCTCAGGCCAATCTCACGGTGTTGCGCGACGCAAGCTACCGCAATTGTACTGACGCGCCAAGTCGGCCGGTGGCATTCGCCACCAGCCAGGGACCAACCAAAGTCGGGCCGCGCAGTGCACGGCCCGTCATCAGTCAGCGAGCGGCCATCAGCGGGTCGGTCAGCGCCATGCCGTACATCGCCACCAGCGCGATCAGGCCGGCTGCAGTGAGGTAGTAGAGCGTCGGCAGGATGGTCTTGCGCAGGGTGATGCCTTCGCGTCCGAGCAGCCCAACGGTCGCTGAGGCCGCTACCACGTTGTGGATGGCGATCATATTGCCCGCCGCCGCACCGACCGACTGCACGGCCACCATCATCGCCCCGGACACGCCGATCAGCTCGGCAGCGTTGAGCTGGAACTGCGACAGCATCAGGTTGGACACGGTGTTGGAACCGGCGATGAAGGCGCCCAGGGCGCCGACCGCCGGGGCGAAGAACGGATACACGCCGCCGACGCTGTCGGCCACCAGTTGTGCCATCGCCACCGGCATCGACACCAGGTCGCTGCCGTTGACCCCCGAGTTGATCAGGATACGCACCATAGGGATGGTGAAGATCAACACGAAGCCGGCGCCGAGCAGGGTCTTGCTCGACTCGCCCACTGCCGCCTTGAGTTCGGAGAAGCGCATGCGATGGAGGAAGAAGGTGATCAGCACTACCATGCACAGGATGCCACCCGGCAGGTACAGCGGTTCGATGGTGCCGGACACGCCGGTCTCACCGAGGATGTCCTTCCAGCCGAAGGTAAAGCTCATCAGCGCCGCTTTCACCTCGGGGAAGGTACGCGAGATCACCAGGAACACCGCCAGCAGCAGGTAGGGCGCCCAGGCCATGGGCACCGAGATCGGCGCCTTGCCGGCCACCTCCTCGATTTTCATCTCGATCTTGCCCATCCACTCGCTTGGCCAGTCTTTGGCGTCGGCGAAATCCCAGCTCTCCTTGGGCAGCAGGAAACCGGCCTTGGCCGCCGGCACGACGATGGCCAGACCGACCAGGGCGCCGATCATCGAGGGGAATTCCGGGCCGAGGAACACCCCGGCGGCCATGTACGGCAGGGAGAAGGCGAAGGCGGTGAAGATGGCGAACGGCGCCACCGCCAGGCCTTCCTTCCAGCTCTGATTCTTGCCGAAGAAGCGCGTCATGATCATCACCATGATCAGCGGCATCAGCAGGCCGATTAGGCCGTGGGTCATCGCCACCCGCGAGTAGATCAGGTGGAAGAAGGTCTCCCAGTCGCTGCCGTTGGCCACCAGCTGGGCGCTGATGCCGCTCTTGTCCAGGCCGGCGCCGACGCCCACCAGGATCGGCGTGCCCACCGCGCCGAAGGACACCGGCGTCGATTGCACCAGCATGCCCAGCACCACCGCGGCCAGGGCCGGGAAGCCCAGCGCCACCAGCAGCGGCGCGGCCACCGCGGCCGGGGTGCCGAAGCCGGAGGCGCCCTCGATGAAGCAGCCGAACAGCCAAGCGACGATCAGCGCCTGTATCCGGCGATCCGGAGTGATGTTGGAGAAGCCGCGGCGGATCGCGCTGATGCCTCCCGAATGCTTGAGGGTGTTGAGCAGCAGGATGGCGCCGAAGATGATCCACAGGATCGCGGCGGTGAGGATCAGCCCCTGCAGGCTGGAGGCGATGACCCGGTTGAGGGACATGTCCCAGGCCAACAGGCCGATCAGGGCGGTGAGGACGAACACCAGCGGCATCGCGTACTTGGCCGGCCAGCGAAAGCCGATCAGCAGTACACCCGCCAGCACCAGTGGCACGAAGGCCAGGATGGACAGCAGCGTTTGACTCATGGGTTGGTTCCTTCTTTTTCTTGTGAACCACAGTTTTCCGGGGATACCCGGCGCCACGCATCTGGAAGGGCCGGGCGCCACGGCACCGACCTTTCCGCGAGCTGCGACGGCAGGGATCACCCATCGTCGCGCTCATGCTCGAAAGCCCCGACGGTCAGAAACCGTCAGGGCTTGTTACTGCTCCGTGGAGGCGTCAAGCGCCATCCACGGTTGTTAACCCCCTGTGTAGGAGCCCCGCCCCGGGGCGAAGCTTTTCTCCAGCTCCGCGGCGGGGCGCCGCTTCTACATGATCGGTGGGCTGCTCAGACCTCTTCTTTGAAGCGCAAACGCCAGGCATGCAGCAGCGGCTCGGTATAGCCGGACGGCTGCTCGCGGCCCTTGAATACCAGGTCGCTGGCGGCGCGGAAGGCATGGGACTGCTCGAAGTTCGCTGCCATCGGGCGGTAGGCCGGATCGCCGGCATTCTGCCCGTCGACCACCTGCGCCATGCGCTGCAGGGTCTCGCGCACCTGAGCCTCGCTGACCACGCCGTGGTGCAGCCAGTTGGCGATGTGCTGGGCGGAGATGCGCAGGGTGGCGCGGTCTTCCATCAGGCCGACGTTGTGGATATCCGGCACCTTGGAACAGCCGACGCCCTGCTCGACCCAGCGCACCACGTAACCGAGGATGCCCTGGCAGTTGTTGTCCAGCTCCTGCTGGATGTCGCTGGCGCTCCATGGGCGGTCGGCACTGACCGGCACGCTGAGCAGATCGTTCAGCAGGCTGTCGCGCTGGCTGGCCAGGTCGATCAGTTCCAGCTCGCTCTGCACCGCCTGCACATCCACCTGGTGGTAGTGCAGGGCGTGCAGCACGGCCGCGGTCGGCGACGGTACCCAGGCGGTGTTGGCACCGGCTTTCGGGTGGCCGATCTTCTGCTCGAGCATGGCTGCCATCAGGTCCGGCATGGCCCACATGCCCTTGCCGATCTGCGCCTTGCCACGCAGGCCGCAGGCCAGGCCGACCAGCACGTTGTTGCGTTCGTAGGCCTGGATCCAGGCGCTGGATTTCATGTCGCCCTTGCGCAGCATCGCGCCGGCTTCCATGGCGCTGTGTATCTCGTCGCCGGTGCGGTCGAGGAAGCCAGTGTTGATGAAGGCCACGCGCGCGCTGGCCGCCTCGATGCACGCCTTGAGGTTGACGCTGGTGCGTCGCTCCTCGTCCATGATGCCCATCTTCAGGGTATTGTTCGGCATGCCCAGCAGCTGTTCGACGCGACCGAACAGCTCGTTGGCGAAGGCCACTTCGAACGGGCCGTGCATCTTCGGCTTGACGATATAGACGCTGCCGGTACGCGAGTTGCCGCGACGCTGCAGGTCGTGCAGGGCGATTAGGCTGGTGACCACCGCATCGAGGATGCCCTCGGGAATCTCATGGCCTTCACCATCGAGGATCGCCGGGTTGCTCATCAGGTGGCCGACGTTGCGCACGAACAGCAGCGAGCGGCCATGCAGGGTCAGTTCGCTGCCATTGGCGGCGGTGTAGGTGCGATCCGGGTTGAGGCGGCGGGTGATGCGCTTGCCGCCTTTTTCCAGTTCCTCGACCAGATCGCCCTTCATCAGGCCCAGCCAGTTGCGGTAGACCACCACCTTGTCGGCGGCGTCGACGGCTGCCACGGAGTCCTCGCAGTCCATGATGGTCGACAGCGCCGCTTCCATCAGCACGTCTTTCACGCCGGCGGCGTCGGTGCTGCCAATGGGGCTGCTGGCGTCGATCTGAATCTCGAAGTGCAAACCGTTGTTTTTCAGCAGCACCGCGCTCGGCGTGGCGGCCTCACCTTGGTAGCCGACGAACTTCTCCGGTTGCGCCAGGGAGGTCTGCGCGCCGCTGCTCAGGGTCACCTGCAACTGGCCGGCGACCACGGCATAGGCACTGGCGTCGGCGTGCGAGCCCTTGGCCAGCGGCGCCGCCTGGTCGAGGAAGGCGCGGGCGAAGGCGATCACCTTGGCGCCGCGTACTTCGTTGTAGCCCGGGCCCTTGCTCGCACCACCCTCTTCGCTGATCGCGTCGGTGCCATACAGGGCGTCGTACAACGAGCCCCAGCGGGCGTTGGCAGCGTTCAGTGCGTAGCGTGCGTTCATCACCGGCACTACCAGCTGTGGGCCAGCCTGGGTGGCGATTTCGCTGTCGACGTTGGCGGTGCTGGCCTTAACCTGCTCCGGCTGCGGCAGCAGGTAACCGATGGAGCCGAGGAAGGCGCGGTAGGCGGCCATGTCGGTGATCGGGCCGGGGTTGGCGCGATGCCAGTTATCCAGCTCGGTCTGCAGACGGTCACGCTCGGCCAGCAGGGCGCGGTTGCGCGGGGCCAGGTCGTGCACCAGCGCGTCGAAACCGCTCCAGAAGGCTGCCGCCTCGATCCCGCTGCCGGGCAGCACGTCGTTTTCGATGAACTGCTTGAGCTCGGCGGCTACCTGCAGGCGCTGACATTGCACGCGTTCGGTCATTTTTCTGTTCTCCTGTCTGCATCCGCCCATGGTGGAGCGGGTCAATCAATGTGTTGTTGGAGCCGCGCCCCGGGGCGAAAGATTGCGGCCTTACTGCGGTTACAGCTCACAATTCGCCGCGAGGCGCGGCTCCTACAGGCTTTGCGCCGCACTGCCCTCATCTGTCACTTCGTGCCACCTTCTCCCTGAGAGAGCAGGGCATCAGTTGGCGGCTGCGTCGCCAATGCCCCTCATCCGTCACTTCGTGACACCTTCTCCCAGAGGGAGAAGGGCATCAGTTGGCGGCTGCGCACTGCACGGCCCTCATCCGTCACTTCGTGACACCTTCTCCCAGAGGGAGAAGGGCATCAGTTGGCGGCTGCGCCGCATGTTTAAAGGGCCGCGATCCCGGCTTTGGCTACTTGCGCATCCTGCTCGGCCTTGACCCCGGAGACGCCGACGGCACCCACCACCTGGCCGTCCACCAGCACGGGTACACCGCCCTCCAGCGAGGTGATCAGTGGCGCGCTGACGAAGGCGGTGCGACCGCCGTTGACCATATCCTCATAGCCCTTGGTTTCGCGGCGGCCGATGGCGGCGCTGCGCGCTTTCTCGGTGGCGATGTAGGCGCCGATCGGCGCGCAGCCGTCGAGGCGTTCCAGGGCCAGCGGGTGACCGCCGTCGTCGACCACGGCGATGGCTACAGCCCAGCCCTGTTGCTGCGCTTCGCTGCGGGCTGCCTGAAGGATCTGGGCGACTTCGTTCTGGCTGAGTACGGCTTTATGTTGCATGGCATACCTCATATACGTGGTTTCATAGCCCGGATGCAATCCGGGATTTGCGGCGTTCGTTGTCCCGAATTGGGCTACGGCGATCAGTGCATGGCCTCTTCGACTATTTCGATCCAGTGCCTTACCGGCGTACGTCCGGCGCCGTCCAGATGGGTCTGGCAACCGATATTGGCGGTGACGATGGCGTCCGGTTTGCCGCTTTCCAGGGCATTGAGCTTGTTGTCGCGCAGCTGGCGTGACAACACCGGCTGGGTCAGCGAATAGGTGCCGGCCGAGCCGCAGCACAGATGGCTGTCCGGCACGGCAGTGAGGCCGAAACCGAGGCGCGTCAGCACGCCTTCAACAGCGCCGCCGAGCTTCTGTGCATGCTGCAGGGTGCAGGGGCAATGGAAGGCCAGGCGCTGCTCGGCACGTACCTGCAACTGCTCCAGTGGCTCGCTTTGCAGCACCTCGACCAAATCCTTGGCCAGGGCACTGACCCGCGCCGCCTTGCTCGCATAGGCTGGGTCGCTGGCGAGCAGATGGCCGTAGTCCTTGACGAAGGCGCCGCAGCCGCTGGCGGTCTGCACGATGGCTTCGGTGCCGGCCTCGATGGCCGGCCACCAGGCGTCGATGTTCTGCCGGGCGCGTTGCAGGCCGGCCTCCTGAGCGTTGAGGTGATAGTCGACGGCGCCGCAGCAGCCGGCCTCGCGGATTGGCGTGACACTGATGCCTAGGCGATCGAGCACGCGCGCGGTGGCGGCGTTGGTGTTGGGCGACAGCCCCGGCTGCACGCAACCTTCGAGCATCAACACGCGGCGCGTGTGTTGCTGCGTCGGGCGTGGTTTGGCCGGGCGTATTTCGCGTGGCAGCTTGGCCTTGAGCGCGGCCGGCAGCAGCGGGCGCAGGGCCAGGCCAGTCTGGGTCAGCGTCTTGAACAGCGCCGGTCGTGGCACCACGGCGCGCAGGCCCTGACGCAGCAGGCGTTCGTTCAGTGGCCGCGGCACCGCCTGCTCGACCACTTCGCGGCCGATATCCAGCAGGTTGTGGTACTGCACGCCGGACGGGCAGGTGGTCTCGCAGTTGCGACAGGTCAGACAGCGATCCAGGTGCTCCTGGGTCTTGGCCGTGACTTCGTTGCCTTCGAGCATCTGCTTGATCAGGTAGATACGCCCGCGCGGGCCGTCGAGCTCGTCGCCGAGCAACTGATAGGTCGGGCAGGTGGCATTACAGAAGCCACAGTGCACGCAGGAGCGCAAGATGCGTTCGGCTTCCTCGGCGCGCGGCAGGCGTTTGGCCTGTTCACTCAAATTGGTCTGCACGTCTTATACCTCGGCGTACATGCGGCCAGGGTTGAAAATACCCTGGGGGTCGAGCTGGTTCTTCAGCTGGCGCTGGTAGCGCAGCAGCGGTGCGGCCAGCGGCTGGAAAGGTTGCGCCTGGCCGGCAGCGAAGCAGGTGGCGTGGCCGCCGAGCTTGGCCGTCACGCGCTGGATCAGCTCGCCATCGGCGTCGGTTATCAGCCAGCGTTGCGCGCCGCCCCAGTCGATCATCTGGCGACCGGGCAGGTCGAGCAGACCACTGTTGGCCGGCAGCGACAGGCGCCACAGGGTGCCCTCGCCAGCGAAGAACGGTAGGCGCTGTTCGCGCAGTTCATGCCAGTAGCCGTTGTCGATCTCTTCGCCACCAAGGCGTTGGCGCGCGGCCTGAACCGAGCCTTCGCCACCCTCCAGGCGCAGGTGCAGCGCCGCGCCGTCGTGGCTGGCGGCGCTGATCGGCAGCGGCTGCTGACCCCATTCGGCGAGCTTGTTCAGGGCATGCAGGGCGTCCATTTGCAGGCGCAGGCTGAGTACCTGGCGCGGTTTGGGCAGCACCTTGATCGACACCTCGGCGAGCAGGCCGAGGCAGCCGAAGCTGCCGGCCATCAGGCGCGACAGGTCGTAGCCGGCGACGTTCTTCATCACCTCGCCGCCGAAGCGCAGCAGCTTGCCCTGGCCGGTGATCACGCGAGTGCCGAGCACCTGGTCGCGCACCGAACCGGCCCAGGGCCGGCGCGGGCCGGACAGCCCGGTGGCGACCATGCCGCCCAATGTGGCGCCATCGCCCAGGTGCGGCGGCTCGCACGGCAGCATCTGGTTGTTGGCTTCCAGCGCTGCCTCGATCTCGCTGAGCGGCGTCCCGGCGCGGGCGGTGAGTACCAGCTCGGTGGGGTCATAGCTGACGATGCCGCGATGCAGGCGGGTATCCAGCACTTCGCCCGTGGTGACACGACCCAGATGGGCCTTGCTGCCGCTGCCCTGGATGCGCAGCGGGGTGGCACTGTTCAGCGCGTAGTTGACTTGTTCCAGCAACGCGGCGCTGGCATCGAAATCATGCGACATCAGAAGCGCTCCAGTTCCGGGAAGGGCAGTTGGCCGTGATGCACATGCATGGCGCCGAACTCGGCGCAGCGGTGCAGGGTGGGGATGTTCTTGCCCGGGTTGAGCAGGCCGCTTGGGTCGAACGCTGCCTTCACCGCGTGGAACAGGGTAATCTCGTCGCTGTTGAACTGCGCGCACATCTGGTTGATCTTCTCGCGGCCAACGCCGTGCTCGCCGGTGATGCTGCCACCGACCTTGACGCAAAGTTCGAGGATCTTGCCGCCGATGGCCTCGGCGCGTTCCAGCTCGCCGGGTACGTTGGCATCGAAGAGGATCAGCGGGTGCATGTTGCCGTCGCCGGCGTGGAACACGTTGGCCACGCGCAGGCCGTACTCTTCGGACAGCTCGGCGATGCCGCGCAGTACGCCGGGTAGCTCGCGACGCGGGATGGTGCCGTCCATGCAGTAGTAGTCCGGCGAGATGCGCCCGACCGCGGGGAAGGCGTTCTTGCGCCCGGCCCAGAATTTCACCCGCTCGGCCTCGTCGCGGGCCAGGCGCACTTCGGTGGCGCCGGCCTTTTCCAGCACCTCACGCACGCGCTCGCAGTCGTCGGCCACATCGGCCTCCACGCCGTCCAGCTCGCAGAGCAGAATGGCTTCGGCCTCCACCGGGTAGCCGGCGTGGATGAAGTCTTCGGCGGCACGGATCGCCAGGTTGTCCATCATCTCCAGGCCGCCGGGGATGATACCGGCCGCGATGATGTCACCCACGGCGCGGCCGGCCTTTTCCACCGAGTCGAAGGCCGCCAGCAGCACCTTGGCCACCTGCGGCTTGGGCAGCAGCTTGACCGTCACCTCGGTGACGATGCCAAGCATGCCCTCGGAGCCGGTGAACAGCGCCAGCAGGTCGAAACCCGGTGCATCCAGGGCATCGCTGCCGAGGGTCATGAACTCGCCTTCGACGGTGAGGATGTCGACCTTGAGCAGGTTATGCACGGTCAGGCCGTACTTCAGGCAGTGCACGCCACCGGCATTTTCGGCGACGTTGCCGCCGATGGAGCAGGCGATCTGCGAGGACGGGTCGGGGGCGTAATACAGGTCGAAGGGCGCGGCGGCCTGGGAGATCGCCAGGTTGCGCACGCCGGGCTGCACGCGGGCGAAGCGGCCTTCGCGGTTGATCTCGAGAATCTGGTTGAAGCGCGCCATCACCAGCAGGATGCCCTGCTCCAGCGGCAGTGCGCCGCCGGACAGACCGGTACCGGCGCCGCGCGCCACCACCGGTACGCCACGGGCATGGCAGAGCTTGAGCAACTGCTGCACCTGCTCGATGCGCTCTGGCAGTACCACCAGCATGGGTGTGGTGCGATAGGCGGAGAGGCCATCGCACTCGTAAGGCTTGAGGTCTTCCTGGGTATGCAGGATGTCAAGGTCGGGCAGGCGCTGGCGCAGCTCGGCCAGCAAGGCGGCCTTGTCGACCTTGGGTAGCGCGCCGTCGACGCGCTCGTCGTACAGAATGCTCATGGCAGGCTCAATCGTGGACGATGTTGTTATTGGCGGTCATGCTGCAGACCTTGGTCTGCATCTTTAGGCCGTCTGTATTTTTCCGTCCATCTTTGCTTGTGCTGGTATGACCAGTTTCTTTCGTCAGTCTTTCACCGCGATCCAGACAAAAGACTTATGCTTTAAGGCCTGGGCACTGGCTTCGAACGCAAGTGAATGTGCCTGCGAAAACTGGTACGACCAGTTATTGGAGGGCTGAAAATGAATACGAATCAGGGTGCTGCACGACGCCAGGTGAGTGACGTGGTGGCCGAGCGCATCGAGCGGCTGATCGTCGACGGCGTACTCAAGGTGGGCCAGCCACTGCCGTCGGAACGGCGCCTGTGCGAAAAGCTGGGCATCTCCCGTTCTGCGCTGCGCGAAGGCCTCAAGGTGTTGCGCGGTCGCGGCATCATCGACACCGCCCAGGGTCGCGACTCACGGGTGGCCAAGCTCAGTGGCGAGCGCGACGCCAGCCCGCTGATGCATCTGTTCAACTCGCAGCCGCGCACCCTGTATGACCTGCTGGAAGTACGCGGCCTGCTCGAAGGCGAATCGGCGCGCCTGGCGGCGCTGCGTGGCACCGAGGCGGATTTCGTCCTGCTGACCCGACGTTACGAGGAAATGCTCGCCGCCCATGCCCAGGACAGCCCGGTCGACCCGCGCGAACACGCACGCCTCGATCATGCCTTCCACCTGGCCATCTGCGAGGCCTCGCACAATCCGGTGCTGGTGCATACCCTGCAATCGCTGACCGACCTGATGCTCAGCACCGTATTCGCCTCGGTGAACAACCTCTACCACCGCCCGGCGCAGAAGCGGCAGATCGACCGCCAGCATTCACGGCTGTATCACGCGGTAATCGAACGCCTGCCGGAACAGGCGCAGCGCGCCGCTCGCGACCATATCAACAGCATTCGCGACAATCTGCAGGAGATCGAGCAGGAAGAGCAGCGCCTGGTGCGCGCCACCATGCGCCTTGAAGGTTGGGCCTGATAGGGTCGTGCACCGCCCTGACACAGCAATACGGTATGCGACGAGCATGACTGTCCGCACAGAATGATGGCTTTTTAGCAGCTATTGTTGCGCCCCTTGCACAGTAGCCGGGTATTCATCCCTGCCGAAACTGCCCCTCCGCATTCCAATAAAAATCCCGCATTCAAGGGTTTACCCGTCACTGTAGGCGCCGGTCTATGGTGTATTGCCTCGTCCTCGAATTTTGGAGTATCGACGTTTTGAAGAAGTATCTGTCTATTTTTCTGCTCGCCTGTAGCACGCTGGTAAGCATGCCCAGCCTGGCCTGGCGCAGTTGAGCGATTCCTAAGCCATGAACATGGCCGGCCTGCAGCGTTCGCTGAGCCAGCGCATGGTCAAGAATTACCTGATGCTGGGGGCGGATGTGCGTGTCGATGCCGCTCAGCGTCAGTTGCAGGAAACCGTCGAGCACTTCGATGCCAGCCAGAAGGCCCTGGCCGGTTACGCACCCACTGCCGAGATCAAGGCTGCGCTGGCCAAGGTCGACGCCACCTGGGCTGTTCATCGCCAGCAGGTCGAAGCCAAGCCGGAATGCTCTACATGGCCAAGTCCTGGCGTGTGCCTGCGCCGGACCTGGACGCCAAGCTGGACAAAGCCGTGAGCGATTTCGAGACCATCCTCAAGGAGCTGGAGGCCCGCGGCACGCCGAACGAGGAAATCGCCAACACCCAGCGTCGCGCCCGCGCCCACTGGGGCTTTACCCTCAAGGGCATCGACCTGCACAACACCCAGTCCTCCGTGCCCACCGTGAGCGCCGATTCGCTGTTTCGCCAGCTCAACGAGCTGACGCGTCTGTATGCGGGTTTGCAAGCGGACGAGTAAGGATTGCACCACCCTCCACCCGCCTTTGCGCTATAACGAAGCGCAAGGCGGGCAGAGGTGGTGGACATGAGCGCAGCAACTGATCAGGCGGTGTACAAGACTCTTCTGGAGTCGACCCGGGCGATCCCCTGGAAGATCGACTGGAAGACCATGACCTTCGCCTATATCGGCCCGCAGATCGAAACGCTGCTGGGCTGGTCGCAGGCCAGTTGGGTCAGTGCTGAAGACTGGGCGACGCGCATGCACCCGGACGACCGCGAGAAAGTGGTGCAATTCTGCATCGCGCAGTCGCAGAACGGTGTCGATCATGAGGCCGACTACCGTGCGCTGACCGCCGCTGGCGACTACGTGTGGATTCGCGACGTGGTGCATGTGGTGCGCGACGATAACGGCGAGGTAGACGCGCTGATCGGCTTCATGTTCGACATCAGCGAGCGCAAGAAGACCGAGGAACAGCTGCTGACCCTGCAGAAGCAGCTGGAGGAGTACTCCTACAAGGACGGCCTCACCGGTGTGGCCAACCGGCGCATGTTCGACATGGTGCTGGCCACCGAATGGGCCAACGCCCAGCGTAGTCAGCAGCCGTTATCACTGATCCTGCTGGATATCGACCATTTCAAGCAGTACAACGACCATTACGGCCACGTTCAGGGCGATGATTGCCTGAAGAGCGTCGGTCAGGCGCTGAGCCGCGCGGTCAAAAGGCCGCGGGATTTCGTCGGCCGCTTCGGTGGCGAGGAGTTCGTGCTGGTGCTGCCGGAGACCGATGAGGCCGCCGCCCGGCACATTGCCGAACGCTGCCGCCAGCAGGTGCGTCAGCAGCGCATCGCGCACGCGCGCTCCGCCGTGTCGTCGCTGCTCACCATCAGCCTCGGCGTGGGCACCATCGTGCCGGGCGCCCACGACCGTTCGCAGGACTTCCTCAGCGCCGTCGACAAGCTGCTCTACCAGGCCAAGCAACGCGGTCGTGACCGCCTGGAGGTGGCCAGAGCGCCTGCTCGCCCGGGTCTGGACGAAGCCGCAGATGTCCAGGCCTGAGCAATCGTTGACCCGTCTCGGCTGCTGATCGATAGCCCGAGGGCATGTGCCTGAGAGCCTCCGCGCCAGCAGAGCGCATGGCCGCGCAACCACAGCCACTGCATCAATACCGGGGCGCACACCGCGTCGTGATCGTTCAGGCCAGCGTCCGGCTACCGGTTTTTTGCACCATACCGCGCGCATCAAACACACATGGAATTTTCCCATAGCGTCCGTGGGCTTTTGCCCAATCCGCACCATGTCGCTTGGCCGATTTCCTGGTTCAGTCTGCAAGGCATTGCAACTTACTTTGCTTCAAGCGTGCGTATCCGAGGACAAATAGATATGTTGTCACTTATCATACGTCCTACAACTGCGCAGGTGGTTGTGCATCCCGGCTTTGCCGCCGGGCCTCATTCATTGTCCCGATGGCGCCTTGCCCGCCATTTACTGACAGGAGAACGCCATGCTGAGTCTGACTGGCCACAATTACATCGGCGGTGAGCGCCGCGCTGCCGGCACCGTGGAGCACAAAAGCCTCGACGCCAGCAGCGGTGAAGCGCTGCCGTACACTTTCATCCAGGCCACGCCGGAAGAAGTCGACGCGGCCGCCCAGGCTGCTGCCGCCGCTTACCCGACCTACCGCAATCTGTCGGTTGTGCGTCGTGCCGAGTTCCTCGAGGCCATCGCCGACGAAATCGACGCCCTCGGTGATGACTTCGTCGCCCTGGTCTGCCGCGAAACCGCACTGCCGGCTGCCCGTATCCAGGGCGAGCGTAGTCGTACAAGTGGCCAGATGCGTCTGTTCGCCAAGGTGCTGCGTCGTGGTGACTTCTACGGTGCACGGATCGACCGCGCCCTGCCGGATCGCCAGCCGCTGCCGCGCCCGGATCTGCGTCAGTACCAGATCGGCGTCGGTCCGGTCGCCGTGTTCGGTGCCAGCAACTTCCCGCTGGCCTTCTCCACCGCGGGTGGCGATACCGCCTCGGCTCTGGCTGCCGGTTGCCCGGTGGTGTTCAAGGCGCACAGCGGCCACATGGCCACTGCCGAGTGCGTGGCTGACGCAGTGATTCGCGCCGCCGAGAAAACCGGCATGCCCAAGGGCGTGTTCAACATGATCTTCGGCGGTGGCGTCGGCGAGATTCTGGTCAAGCACCCGGCCATCCAGGCTGTCGGCTTCACCGGTTCGCTGAAAGGCGGTCGCGCCCTGTGCGACATGGCCGCTGCCCGTCCGCAGCCGATCCCGGTATTCGCCGAGATGTCCAGCGTCAACCCGGTGATCGTCCTGCCGGGCGCCCTGCAAGCGCGTGGCGTCACCGTGGCCAAGGAGCTGGCGGGTTCCGTAGTGCTGGGCTGCGGCCAGTTCTGTACCAATCCTGGCCTGATCATCGGCATTCGCAGCGCCGAGTTCAGCGAGTTCGTCGCCGGTCTGGCCGATGCCATCGGCGCGCAACCGGCGCAGACCATGCTCAACGCCGGCACCCTGCGCAGCTACGCCAACGGTGTGGCGCAGCTCAAAGGCCATGCAAAAGTCAGCCACCTGGCAGGCAACGAGCAGGCCGGCAACCAGGCGCAGCCGCAGCTATTCAAGGCTGACGTGAGCATGCTGCTCGAAGGCGACCACCTGCTGCAGGAGGAAGTCTTCGGCCCGACCACCATCGTCGTCGAAGTGGCCGATCGTGACGAGCTGACCCGCGCGCTGCAGAGCATGCACGGCCAGCTGACCGCGACCCTGATCGCCGAGCGTGAAGACCTGAGCGCCTTCCGCGACCTGCTGCCGCTGCTGGAAGTCAAAGTGGGCCGTGTGCTGCTTAATGGCTACCCGACTGGTGTGGAAGTCTGCGACTCCATGGTCCATGGCGGCCCGTACCCGGCGACTTCCGACGCTCGCGGCACTTCGGTCGGCACCCTGGCGATCCACCGCTTTCTGCGTCCGGTGTGCTACCAGAACTACCCGGACGAAGTGCTGCCCGAGGCGCTGCAGAACGCCAACCCGCTGGGTATCCAGCGTCTGGTTGACGGTGTGCACACCCGTGATGCCCTGAGCTGAGTCTTTCAGCCCGACCCCACGATGCTGCGCCCATCCCGGCGCAGCGTTATCCCTCGCGGTGCTTTGGCACCGCTTTTTTTAACCTGTCGAAGACAACAACAAGATATGACACCTACTTTCTGCCGTACCCCACTGTTTGCCGCCTGTAGCATGGTCAGCGCCATCGCCGCTCTGCCTTTTGGCAGCGTCCACGCCGCAGGCTTCGTCGAAGATGCCAAGGTCACCCTCGGCCTGCGCAACTACTACTTCAACCGCAATTACCTCAACAACACCGATCCGCGAATTCAGGACGAACTCCAGGGCCAGGCCGAAGGCTGGACTCAGAGCTTCATTCTCGATGCCCGTTCCGGCTTCACCGAAGGCTCCGTCGGTTTCGGCCTGGATGTGCTCGGCCTTTACAGCATCAAGCTGGACGGCAACCGCGGCGCTGCCAACACCAACCTGATGCCGATTCACGACGACGGCCAGGCTGCTGACCAGTTCGGCCGTACCGCCGTGGCGGCGAAAGCCAAGATTTCCAAGACCGAACTGAAGGTCGGTGAGTGGTTCGCCGTACTGCCGATCCTGCGTGCAGACGACGGTCGCTCGCTGCCGCAAACTTTCCAGGGCGCCCAGGTCACTTCCAACGAAATCGACGGCCTGACCCTGTACGGCGGCCAGTTCTGGAAAAACAGCCAGCGTCACGATGCCAGCCGCGAAGAAATGGCGTTCAACTCGGGCACCCCTGCCGGTCTCGTCAAGGGTGATGACTTCAACTTCGGTGGTGGTGAGTACCGCTTCAACGGCAACAACACCATGGTCGGCGTCTGGCACGCGCGCCTGGAAGACGTATACCAGCAGAGCTACGTGCAGCTGACCCACAGCCAAGCGGTCGGTGACTGGGTACTGGGTGCCAACCTCGGCTATGTCACCGGCAAGGAAGAAGGCGCGGCCAAGGCCGGCAATCTGGACAACAAGGTCTATCAGGGCGCACTCACTGCCAAGACCGGCAACAACAGCTTCATGGTCGCTTACCAGAAGCTCAGCGGTGATACCAAGTTCATGCGTATCGACGGCGCCAGCGGCGGCACTCTGGTCAACGACGGCTTCACCAACAGCTATGACAACCCGGAAGAACGCTCCTGGCAGATTCGCCACGACTACAACTTCGCCGGCCTCGGCATTCCCGGCCTGACCCTGATGAACCGTTACGTCAGCGGTAGCAACATCGACGTCTACACCAATGGCGTGAAAACCCGCGAAAACGCCGAGGAATGGGGCCGCGAATCCGAGCTGGCCTACACCATCCAGGAAGGTACGCTGAAGAACCTGAGCATCCGCTGGCGTAACTCCGATGTGCGCCGTGATGTAGGCCAGGATCTGCACGAGAACCGTCTGATCATCAACTACCCGCTGTCGATCCTGTAAGACGAGCGGCAGGGTGAGCAACCGCTCGCCCTGTGCTCATTCCCTCGTTCAACGCGCTGCCTGCGTCTTCTCCACCGCCTGGATGATCATCTTTGCCACATCGCCCGGGCGCGACTGCTGCGGCACGTGGCTGGCTGCGATCTCGGTGGTCTGTGCGCCGATCTTCTTGGCAAAGTCACGCTGCATCTCCGGCACGATCATGCGGTCGTCACTGGCGACGAGGTACCAGGACGGCTTCTGTGTTCAGGCCGCGACGCTGGTGCGCTCATCGAAGGCCGCCGCGCGGATCGGATCCTGGGTGGCCGTCATGATCGCCGTTTGCTCGGCTGGCAGATCCTGCGCGAAGTCGGTGGCCATGCCCTGCGGCGTCAGGTACAGAAAGCTATTCTTGTCGGCTGCAATCTGGCTCGAACTCGGCGCGGTAGCCGCTGTGCTTGGGGGAGTTCAGTGTCGATAATGCGCCGGTGTCCCGGTATCGGTCGTCTATCCGAGGCCGGCAAAAAACAGGAGAGCTGCCCATGTAGGTGAATGACGCCGTCGCGCTCGAAGACGCCATGCTGGCCCTGGTCATGGTGGGGGACCTGAGCATGGGCCAGCCTATCGACCAGTCGCGGCGTACCGCGCGCCTGGCGCAGTGGTTGGTGCAGGCCGGTGGTGGCGATCAGGCGCAGATCGATGCGGCCCGGCAGGTGGCGCTGCTGCGTTGGTCCGGCTGTTCGGCCAAGCATCTGGCTGCGGATTCCACGGTCATCTGGCCACCCATTCCATGAGCATCTGACCATTCGCGGCGGGGGCGCCGCTCCCACAAGAGCCGCTCCCACAAAGAACCGCTTCTACAAGAGCCTGGGAGGCTTCCGTGTACGGGCTGGCTCAGACTTTGCTGATGTCTTTGAGGTGGAAGGACAGGGTGTTTTCACGCTGCAGCAGGTTGATCAGCAGCAGTACGCGCTCATCCTTGTCGTGGGCGAGGAAGATTGCCTCGATTTCGGCGAAGCTGCCGTTGTTGATGCGTACCCGGTCGCCCGGCTGCAGCAGGTTGTCTGGCGGCATCATGCGCTGGCGCAGTTGTTCGATCACCGCATCGGGCACCGGCAGGGGCTGGCCGCCGAAGCTGACCAGGCGGCTGACGCCACGGGTGGAACGGATCGGCATCCAGTTGTCATGCACATCGTCGAGTTGGATGAACAGATAATTGGGGAACAGTGGCTCTTCGGTCTGCTGGCGGCGGCCCCGGACCACGCGCTCAACCTGCCACAACGGGAGGAAGCAGGGATAAGCCTGGCGCTGCAGATGTTCGAGCGCGCGGGCTGCCTGGTTTGGCCTGGACTGCAGCAGGTACCAGCGCTTGCGGTTGAGCGGCTCAGCCGTTGCGGTATCCGTGGTGAGACTCATGGCCTGCAAGCCCCGAAGCTCAATAGATGTTCTTGTCGAATAGGGTCAGCGGTGTCTTCAGCAGGATCTTGATATCCAGCCACAGCGACCAGTTGTTGATATAGGCCAGATCCAGCTCCACGCGGCGCTGCATCTTTTCCAGAGTTTCGGTTTCGCCACGGCTACCGCTGATCTGCGCCAGGCCGGTGATCCCCGGCTTGATCCTGTGGCGGGCCATATAGGCATTGATCTTGTCGGTGTAGTAGTCGTTGTGCTCGATCGCATGGGGGCGCGGGCCGACCAGCGACATGCTGCCCTGCAACACATTGAACAGCTGCGGCAGTTCATCGATGGATGTGCGCCGGATAAAGGCGCCAACGCGGGTGATGCGCGGATCGGAGCGGGTCGCCTGCTTCACCTGGGTATCATCGTGCATGCGCATGGAGCGGAATTTCCACACCAGGATCACCGAGCCATTCCAGCCGTGGCGCTTCTGCTTGAACAGCACCGGGCCGGGCGAGGAGAGCTTGACTGCAATCGCCGTGGCGATCAGCAGCGGGCTCAGCAACAGGATGGCCAGCCCGGCGGCCGTGCGATCCAGAATGGCCTTGGTCATGGCCGAGGCCGGATAGCTGGTCAGCGGGCTTTCGTTCAACTTGATCATGGGCAGGCCTTCGAGGTCCGCCATGGAGTGGTTGAGCAGGGTCAGGCCGCCGAAATCCGGCACCCAGACGATATCGACGCTGGCATCGAGCAGGGAAATGTACAGATCGGAAACCTTCTCCGCTTCGCTCAGCGGCAGGGCGATGTACAAGCGGCGGATGTCGTGCTCGGCGATCAATGGGCGCAGATGGGCCAGACTGCCGCGCAGGGTATGGATACCGTTGTAGTCCAGTTCCTCGCCGCTGTCGGTGCTGACCAGCCCCTGCAGAGGTTCACGACGGATGCGCACCAGCTTGTCGGCCAGATCCAGCGCATGATCGCCGGTGCCGATGATCAGCGAGCGGGCCTGCTTATGCAGATGCTGGGCGTGCCGGCGGTACAGGCTCTGCAGGACCAGGTAGCACAGCGCGAGCACCGCGTAGCCGGAAACCGACCAGACCAGAATCACCTCGCGGGAGAAGCGTTCGCTGGTCTTGGTCAGGAAGCTGATCATGGTGAAACCGGCGAGCAGGAGCATCCATCCAGCCAGCAGGCGTGCCAGACCGGTCAGGTAGCCGTGGTTGCGGTGGTAGGCGCCGGCCAGGAAGAAGGCCGGCAACGAAGCGAGGAAGGTATAGACCGCCAGCAACTGGTACTGCTCGCCCACCGTACCGGTCTTGTCCAGGGTGAGGATTTCCAGCAGGGCGATCAGCGGGATCATGCCCGTCAGCCATTGCAGGCCGAAGAACAGGCGCAGATCGTTATTGGCGGGTTTATGGGCATTACCAAACATTTGAAGATCCATTCATTCAATTGTGCCAGCGCAGATTCCGCGCTCCTCGGCAATCTTCCCTGGTAGTGCACTACAGAGATCTTCTGCCAGGCCGGTGGCCTTGGCGATATCAAACAGGGCGAGTGCTTCGCGCCTGCTGTGGCTTACGGTACGCCGGGCCGACTCGAGCACCAGTTCACGCTGCTCCGCGTCAAGCCGCGGCCAGCTGTAAAAACCTATTTGGCTCAACCCCCGGTTGATGCCGATACGCCACGGGCCGAGACCGGCAGCCTGCTGCAGTGCCTGGGCGAATTCGCTGTCGAATTCCTGCAGATACAGTTTGGCCCATGCCAGATCGACCCAGGCGGCAGGCCAGGTCGGCCTGGCGGCCACGGCCTGACGCAGCGCCTGCAGCGAAGCCTGCCGGCTGGCCCCAGCCTGTGGCGCGGCAAAGGGCTGGCGAAAGGCCTGCCATTGCTCCACCAGACCCAGTTGCTGCAGATACTGGCCATTTGCTACCGGGTAGAGTGTAACACTGCGCTGCGCCGCTGTGCGGGCGATCTCGTAGGCTCGTGCAGAAGGCTCCTCGCCGGCCTTGCGCCAGTGCGCCATGAAAGACAGCGCCTGATAGCTGGCAATGCCCGCCGGCACCATGCGCGCCGCGCAGACGGCCAGCGCCAGTGCCAGCAACAGCACAGCGCCGGCCAGCAGCCGATAGTGATGTACGGACAGGGCAGGGCTGATGTCCGCTTGCGATGAACGGCGGCGACGTTTCATACAGAACCGCTGAAGTGTGTCTGGGCGATTTGCCAGGGGGTATCCACAACCAGCTTCTGTGCGGCCAGATCACCCACGATTCGCGCAGCATGTTGCATGCCTTCACGCAGGGCAGGGGGGCGGTGTTTGATGTTGTGTGCGTCGCTGGCCAGGATGGTGACCTGCTTTTCGGCCAGCAGGGCATGCGCGACTTCCTGCGCGGCATCGCCGAAATGGCCGGCCACCGAAGATGCCGTTACCTGCAGCAGGCAGCCCTGCTCGATAAAGGGCTTGAGCCGCGACGGCTGACGCATCACGGCCTTGTTGCGCTCCGGGTGGGCGATCATCGGCAGGATATTGTGCTGCAACAGCCACTTGGTCAGGCGTTCTGCACCAAAAGGCAGCTCGCCATGCGGGAACTCCAGCAGTAGCACCTTGCGCCCCTGCCACTCGCCGAGAAAGGGCACGCTGCCATTGGCTACGCCCAGCATGATCTCCATGTCGAAGCGCACTTCCGCAGCGGCCGCCACCTGCAGATGGATTCCGGCATTGCGCAGCCCCGCAGTAAATACGGCGAGGGCATCGGCAATGGTCTGCGGCGTGTTGTCGTAGCGGCCCGGATGGATATGTGGCGTACACACGACATGGGTAATGCCCTCTGCCACTGCCATGCGTGCCAGCTCCAAAGCGGTCTCCAGGTCGGGAGCGCCGTCATCGATGCCGGGCAGCAGATGGCAGTGCAGATCAATCATCGCTCAGAACTCAGGCGCTCTTGCCGCTGTAACCGTAGTAGTCGTAGTAGCCACCATAGCTGTAGCCGTACTTCTGCGCCTTCTTGACATCAACCTGGTTGAGCACGATGCCGGTTACCGGGGCATTGTTCTGCAGCAACTGGCCAACGCCTTTCTCCACCAGCGGAATCGCGGTGGAGTCCGACTTGATCACGTAGATCAGCGCATCGGCAAAGGTCGAAAGCACCATCGCATCGCTGACTGCCTGGGTTGGCGGAGAGTCGATGATGATGCGGTCGTACTTGCTCTTGAGATACTCCATGGCCTTGGCAAAGCGCTGCGACGACAGCAGCTCCAGCGGGTTCGGCGGCACGGTGCCGGCGCAGAGCATGCTGATGCCGTTCACTTCCCTGAGGCAGTCTTCCAGCTTGGCCGTGTTGGCGATCAGGTTAGCCAGGCCCGGAGTGCCGACCGGGAAGTCGAAGTTCTTGGCCAGGGTTGGGCGGCGCAGGTCGGCATCGATCAGCAGCACCTTCTCCACCTGGCCCAGGGCAAAGGCGAGGTTGGCGGAAACGGTGCTCTTGCCCTCGCCGGGAATCGACGAGGTAATGACGATGACCTTGTGCGCGTTGTCCATGGCCGACAACACCACGCCGGTACGGATGGTGCGGATAGCCTCGCAGAAGGGCTTGTTCTGGCCCTCCTGGAACATGTGCGCGATCTCGCTGCGCTCTTTATTCTTGAGCAGCGGCAGGATGCCCAGCACCGGAATGTTGAGCTTGCCCTCGATCTCCTCGGTGCTCTTGAAGGTGTTGTTCAGCGCATCGAGCAGCAGGGTCAGGCCGACCCCGGCGAACAGCGCCAGCAGACCGGCGATCAGCACGATCAGGGTTTTCTTCGGCTTGACCGGCTCGCTCGGCACCACGGCCGGATCAACGATACGGGCGTTGGCGGTATCCAGATCGGCGGTTGCCGAGGTTTCCTTCAAGCGGGTCATGAAGGTGTCGTACAGGGCGCGGTTGGCTTCCACTTCACGTTGCAGCTCGCGCAGGCGGAACTCCTTGGCGGAAATCTGCTGGATCTGCGCCTTGTTGGCATTGAACGAGGAACGCAGCGAATTCTCGTTGGCCACCGCCAGCTGATAGTTACGCTCGATACCCGCGACGATCTGCTCGACCTGTCCGCGCAGGCTGGCGGAAGCCGCATTCAGCTCAGAGCGTGCCCCTTCCATGGCCGGGTGGCGTGCACCGTAACGGCGCGACAGCTCTTCGACCTTGGCTTTGGCCTTGGCCTCGTCGGCCTTGAACTGCTGGATCAGCGGATGGCCGAGAACTGCAGGGATGGTCGCCAGACGCTCCCAACCGCCGCCGCGCATGGCCTGCACCTGACGGTACTGGCTCTCGGCTTCGGCGCGCTGGCGGCGGGCATCGATCATGCGGTCGGCCGTCAGCGACAGCTCGCCGGCAACAATGGTGGACACACCATCGATATCCACCAGGTTCTCCGCCTCGCGGAAGCTCTGCAGGCGATCCTCGGCTTCCTTGAGCTTGGCACGCAGCTCGCCGAGGCGGCTGTTCATCCAGTTGGTAGCGGTGGCCGACATCTCCATGGTCGCCTCCAGCTGGCTCTCGATGAAGCCGTTGGCCAGAGCGTTGGCGGCCAGCGCGGCGGTGCGCGGATCGGCCATTTCCACCGAGATGGTCACCAGCTGGCTCTTGCCCTGCTGGGATACCGAGATCACCTCCATGAACTGCTTGACCACTGCATCGAAGATCTCGGCTTCGCTCAGAGCCTCTTCATCCTCCAGATCACCTGGCAGGGTCACCGGCACGACCTTGTGGAAGTTCAGCGCCGAACGCAGCCAGCTCAGATCGATCAGCGGCTCCGGCTGCTGACGCGGGTCAAACTCCGGGTGGGTGGTCAGGTTCAGCTGGCGCACCACGCGCTCAGCAAGCGCGCGCGACTTGAGCAGCTCGAACTGGGTCTGCAGGTACTCATTGCCCATGCCGTCCAGGCCATAGACCTGCTCGATGGAAACCACCTTGGCGGCCTTCTGCTCGATCAGCAGGGTTGCCGCGGCGCGGTAGATCGGCGTCACCACCAGCACGGCCAGCGCGGCCACCATCATCACCGCCAGCACCAGCGAAAGAATGCTCCACTTGCGCCGCCACAGACTGTTCCAGAGTTTCAGCAGATCGATTTCATCATCGTTGTCATCCTGCCGCAGAACAGGCAGATTGCGGTCGTTGGTCTGGGCTGTGCTTTCCATGTGAGAGGCCATGCGTGCTGAAACTCGGAAATGGTCAAAAGGATTCGATCGGTACAACAACCGGCATCATGATCCGCCTGCCTGGCGTCCCGGCGGCAGCGGCCGGGGCGTGCAGGGCAGGGTGGGTGCCAGTTACGGGCCGCAATGACTAGAAGAAGCCCTGCTCGATCGTAATGGTGTCGCCCGGCATCAGGATGGTATCCAGCGTGGCAGCCTGCGAGGTGCGACCGCCATCGGCGTCGCGAATAATGGTGATGCGCTTGGTTGAGGCGCGCTCGGTCAGGCCACCGGCGAGCGCTACTGCACGGCGCAGGGTCAGCCCCGGCTGGAAGGGATAGCCGCCTGGCGCCTTCACCTCGCCGCTGATGAAAAACTCACGGTACTGCAGCACGCTGACGGACACGCGGGGGTCGATCAGGTACTCGCCACGCAGACCGTCGGCAATCAGCTTTTCGATCTCAACGGCAGTCTTGCCGTTTGCCCGAACCTCACCGATGAACGGATAGGAAAAGGTACCGGCGTCGGTCAGGCGGATCTCTTCAAAACTCAGATCAGTCTCGCCAAACACATTGATACGGATGGTGTCCCCGGAGCCGAGGCGGTATTGCGCGTCGCTGCCTGCCATTACGGCGCTGCTGCTCATCAGAACGAGGCCGATGATTGCGCTGATCAGATAACGAATGGCCATGGAACGAATTCTCTGCAAACTTTCATGAAAGCACCCGGGCTGTTGCCAGTCCGGGTGCCGGGTACTGCGGGCTCAAGCCAGCAGCATCAGAGGCTGCCTGTCACGCTCACGCCAACGATGTTGCGCTCGTAGCTTTCGCCACGCAGGCTGGAGTCGTTTTCGGAGTATTTGTAGCCTACACCGATATCCAGCCAGCGACGTGCTTCGTAGGTCAGACCCAGACCAAAGGTCTGCAGATCATCGGTACGGGTGATGTCCTGGTACTTCTTCTCGGTCATGCTGTAGCTGACTTCCGAATACAGGCGCTCCAGCCAGTAGTGCTTCCAGCTGGCATCGAAGCCCTGCGACTTGATTACCGACGCGCCATCATCACCCTCGTCGAAGGCGCGGCGGGCGTTCAGATTGAACACCGAGTAGGTGCGCGGAGCCCAGCTCACGCCCACTTCCCACATGGGGCTCTCGCGGTCCTTGCGCAGGCTGCTGTCAAAGTCCTTCTCTTCGTAACCGAACTTCACGGTACCGGTGGTACGCGCGGTTGCTTCCCAGGTTGCACCGACCAGATAGGCCATGTTGGTGGCGTCCAGCGTGCTGGTGCGCTGCACGTAGTCGTACTTGGTGTGGCGGACTTCGGCCAGAGCCTTGGTCTTGGGCGCTACACGGTAGTAGAAGATCGAGTTGAGCGTGGTGGCGTCGTACTCTTTCTCGGCGTTGATGTTGCCGCTGTTGTCGGTGCGCTTGCGCATGTGGTTGGCGCCGAAGTCCACCTGGGCACGCGCGGTTTCGGCGCCATAGCTGTAAACGCCGCCGACGTTTTTGGTGGTGAACTTGTCGAGTTCGCCGTCCACTGCGGTATCAACGGTATCTTCGGTCTTGTGGTAACCGGCCTGCAGCTTCAGGCGGTTGCGCGCATCGAAGGCGAACGCCGCCTCACCAGTGAGATGGTGGTCGGTGTTATCGGCCGCATGCGCAGAATGGAAAATGTCGCGATCCAGCGAGTACTTGATCTGATAACCGCTCTTGGCGGTTTCAGCGCTCAGCACGAAGGTCGGAGTAATACTGGTTACCCAGGACGACTGCTCGTTGTTCTCTTTGGCAAAGATGTTGTCGTCGTGGTTTTCGCTGATGTTCAGCGTGGGGATGAAGCGGAACCCGCCAATATCGATCGCTTGTGGCTCAACGGCCCAGGCATTGGCAGAGGCAGCGACAGCGACAGCGGTGGCCAGTGTCTGCAGATGCATTTTTTTGCTCATGGAAAGGGATGTCCTTTTCTTGATTGCAGGCCGCCAATCACAGCACGCCAGCCCTTACGGACTGACGTGTCGGTATCTCAGCGTGAATGCCGGGATTGTTACGGGGTGACGGTGTTCGGGCTGGCAACCGGGTCGCCGCCGCCGCTGCCACCGGTGCTGCCCGGAATGTTGGAGTTGTTGACCTGGGTGCCGGAGCCGGTCGCGTTGACGCTGGTGCTGGCAGCGGCCGCTTTATCGGCAGCGGCCTGGATGTTGGCAGCCTGCTGCGGTGCGGCTTTCATAGCGGCGTCGGCGATGGCGGCTTTCTGCTCCGGAGCGGCTTTTACGGCGGCCTCGGTAATGGCTACGGCCAGACCCGGAGCGGCCTTCACAGCAGCGCCGACAATGGTGGCTGCCTGTTGCGGGTTGGCCGTGACCAGCGCAGCGATGGCATCGACCAGCGCCTGGCCTTCAGCGGCGGCGATGATGGCAGCCTGCTCGTCGCTCAGCACAATGCCGGCAGCCTGCAGGGATTCCAGAGTGGCCTGGTCAGCGAAAGCCTGGCCCGAAGTCAGGGCTGCGGCCATGGTGAGTGCGAAAAGAGTTTTGCGCATATCTGGCGTCCTCGATAAATGCAGCAGGGTTTCTTCTCCCACTCCTTTGGTGTAGCGGGATGCATGTTGCATGTGCGGCTGAGTCTGACGCGCGGTCAGCTTTTATGGCTTGGCACTGCCTGGCACGAACCTTTCATGGCGGCCAGGACACCGCAGAGGATAGCGTTTAGTCACTCCCCCTTCAATGCTTAAGCCCCTGTTCAGCCTGTATTTAGTCGATAAACGGCCTGCCAAAATCACCCGCGCTCAGGTGCTTACAACCTTGGGGTGGGTTGTTAGACTCCGCTGCTCCGTCCAAAGGTCCGGTTTCCCATGCAGCACACCTCCCGCCGTCTGGAACGCACGCTGATCGTCTCGATTCTGCTTTTGCTGTTCTGGCTGCCATTGCCGCTGGGCAGCAACATCGACTGGGCGGTTGGCGTCTTCATCTTCTGGGTGGCGGCCACTGCCCTGGCATGGAGCATCGGTGTCCTGCGCAATCCGCAAGCCATGCAGGGCAGGGCGCTCAGGGCGGCGTTGCCCATGCTGGCCTTACTGGTGCTGGCGCAACTCTGGGTGGCGGCGCAGTGGTTGCTGGGGCTGACAGCCGATGTGGGCGCGACCTTCGAGAACCTGCTGCTGGGCCTGGCCTACTGCCTTTTATTTCTGCTGCTGTGCAGCCTGTTCAATACACGCAAGCGCCTGACCTGGCTGCTGGCGACCCTGGTACTCAGCGGCACTTTCCAGGCCTTCTGGGGCGCGGCCATGACACTATCGGGCGTGGAGTGGCTGCTGGTGATCCCGAAAACCAGCTACATCGGTGACGCCACCGGCACCTTCGTCAACCGTAACCACCTGGCCGGCTACCTGGAACTGACCCTGGCCTGCGGCATTGGCCTGCTGCTGGCCCTGCGCGATGGCCGGCCGTTCCGCTGGGTCAACGTGCTGGAGCTGCTGATGGGGCCCAAAGCCCGGCTGCGCCTGGCCCTGGTGGTGATGGTGATCGCCCTGGTCATGACCCACTCGCGGATGGGCAATACCGCCTTCTTCGCTGCACTGTTACTGGTTGGCGGAATATTCGTCCTGCTGGACCGCGAACACCGCCTGCGCAACAGCCTGATCCTGGCCAGCATCGTGGTTATCGACATTCTGGTGATCAGCCAGTACTTCGGCCTGGAAAAGCTCAAGGACCGCGTGCTCAGCACCCGGATTCACGATGTAGTGGTGGATGGCGAAGTGGTCCAGCAGGCCAACGAGCTGCGCGACGACGTGTTCGTTTATGCCCTGCCGCTACTCAAGGACAAACCGCTGACCGGGCAGGGTGCCGGCAGCTTCGAATCGGTATTTCCCAAATACCCCGGCGATGACATCCGCCTGCACTTCGACCACGCCCACAACGACTACCTGCAATTTGCCATCGAGTACGGCCTGCTCGGCGTGCTGCCATTGCTGGGCTTCGTCCTGCTCGCGCTGTGGCGGGCCTTGCAGGCCATGTGGCGGCGCGAATCGCTGTACCGCAGCGGAGTCGGCTTTGGTGCAGCCATGGGCATCGTCGCCATCGGCGTGCACTCCAGCACCGACTTCAACCTGCAGATACCGGCCAACGCCGCCACCTTCGTGGTGGTCTGCGCCATTGCCGTGCTGGCCAACCAGCATGTCAGAGCCTCGAAACGGTCCTGAGACAAAGCCAAACAGCACAGGCGGCGCGGGCAAAGCGGCCTTGTCGCGCAAGGCTAAGTGCTTGCAGGCAGGCGCCGGGCCAGTAACTGCCAGAGGCCGGACAACAACAACGCCAGCAGCACCCCCAGCACATTGGCCTGAATATCACCCAGGCTGAAATGGCGCGAAGCCTGCAACCAGTGCTGCAACCACTCCACCAGCGGCGCCAGCACCAGCAGCAACGGCCACAACCAGCCGCCAGCAAGGCGCGGAAAAGCCAGACGCGCACACAGACTCAAGCCGAAAAAGGCCAGTACATGCCAAAGCTTGTCCGAATCCTGGAACAGCTCAGGCGGCGGCTCGGGACGAAACACCCCATAGCAGAACACCAGCACACACAACACAAACAACGGCACGCGCAAAAACGCCAGCCGCCTGCATGCATCAAATAAACCGAGAATCACACAATATCCCTTGTGGGCGTGGGCGCCTGTGGATGAGGCACCCCTGTGGAAGAAGCACCCTTCTGGGAACAGCCCCCCTTGTGGAAGCAGCAGACCCTAGTGGGAGTAGCAGACCCTAGTGGGAGTAGCAGACCCTTGTGGAAGCAGCAGACCCTTGTGGAAGCAGCAGGCCCTTGTGGAAGCAGCAGGCCCTTGTGGGAGCAGCAGACCCTTGTGGGAGCAGCAGGCCCTTGTGGGAGCGGCGCCCCCGCCGCGAAAGGCAGGCAAAGCCTGCCCAAAAAGCCCCAAGCATCGCCCCGAGGGCGGGCCTCCCACAAAAGCCAAAGCAAAAGCCAAAGCCTGCCCCGGCCCCGATGGTACAACCCAAACCCTGTGATAGCAACCCAAACCCTGTGATAGCAACCCAAACCCTGTGGCAGCAGCACAACCCATGAGGTTGCAGCACAACCCATGTGGAAGCAGCAGGCCCTTGTGGGAGTAGCAGACCCTCGTGGGAGCAGCAGACCCTTGTGGAAGCAGCAGACCCTTGTGGGAGCGGCGCCCCCGCCGCGAAAGGCAGGCAAAGCCTGCCCAAAAAGCCAAAAGCATCGCCCCGAGGGCGGGCCTCCCACAAAAGCAAAGCAAAAGCCAAAGCCTGCCCCGACCCCGGTGGTACAGCCCAAACCCTGTGATAGCAACCCAAACCCTGTGGCAGCAGCACAACCCATGTGGAAGCAGCAGGCCCATGTGGAAGCAGCAGGCCCTTGTGGGAGCAGCAGGCCCTTGTGGAAGCAGCAGACCCTTGTGGGAGCGGCGCCCCCGCCGCGAAAGGCAGGCAAAGCCTGCCCAAAAAGCCAAAAGCATCGCCCCGAGGGCGGGCCTCCCACAAAAGCCAAAGCCAAAGCCAAAGCCTGCCCCGGCCCCGGTGGTACAACCCAAACCCTGTGATAGCAGCCCAAACCCTGTGGCAGCAGCACAACCCATGAGGTAGCAGCACAACCCATGTGGAAGCAGCAGGCCCTTGTGGGAGCAGCAGGCCCTTGTGGGAGCAGCAGACCCTTGTGGAAGCAGCAGACCCTTGTGGGAGCGGCGCCCCCGCCGCGAAAGGCAGGCAAAGCCTGCCCAAAAAGCCAAAAGCATCGCCCCGAGGGCGGGCCTCCCACAAAAGC
>NZ_NIUB01000025.1 GCF_002197815.1 Pseudomonas oleovorans subsp. oleovorans | reverse complement strand
ATGCCGTTTGAGTTGCTTGCGGCATTTGACCTGCTCATGGCTGTCGACACCATGAACTTGAAAAACCTGCTTTGCCAAATCCACGCCTATGCGTTTAAGTTTCATGCGGGCTCCCCCTCCGGGATTGTTTGTTTCGTAACCTTCAGTCTGGCGCAATGACGCCGTAGGAGGGAGGAGTCCATCTCATTGGGCTACAGGTGAAATATGACCACGCTGAACACCACGCCACGCGCCGATGGCTTCCGCATGCCGGCGGAATGGGAAACCCACAGCCAGACCTGGATGGTCTGGCCCGAGCGCCCGGACAACTGGCGCAACGGCGGCAAGCCGGCGCAGGCGGCCTTCACCGCCGTGGCCAAGGCCATCGCCCAGTTCGAGCCGGTGACCGTCTGCGTCAGCGCCGCGCAGTATGAAAACGCCCGCGCCCGCCTGGACGACGTCAACATCCGCCTGGTGGAAATCACCACCGACGATGCCTGGGTACGCGACACCGGGCCGACCTTCGTGATTAACGACAGCGGCGACGTGCGCGGCGTGGACTGGGCCTTCAACGCCTGGGGCGGCTTCGACGGCGGCCTGTACTGGCCCTGGCTGCGTGATGATCAGGTAGCGCGCAAGATCCTTGAGATCGAAGGCTGCAAGCGCTACCGCACCGAAGGGTTCGTGCTCGAAGGCGGCTCGATCCATGTCGACGGCGAAGGCACCCTGATCACCACCGAAGAGTGCCTGCTGAACAAGAACCGCAACCCGCACCTGTCGCGCGAAGAGATCGAGAATGTGCTGCGCGACCACCTCTCCATCGACACGGTGATCTGGCTACCCGACGGCCTGTACAACGATGAGACCGACGGCCACGTCGACAACTTCTGCTGCTACGTGCGCCCAGGTGAGGTGCTGCTGGCCTGGACCGACGATGCGAACGACCCCAACTATCCGCGCTGCCAGGCCGCCATGCGCGTGCTGGAAAACGCGCGCGACGCCAAGGGCCGTCAGCTGACCGTGCACAAGATGCCGATCCCCGGCCCGATCCATGCCAGCGCCGAAGAATGCGCGGGCGTCGACATCGTCGACGGCAGCCAGGAGCGTAGTCCGGAGGTTCGCCTGGCCGGCTCCTACGTCAACTTCCTGATCGTCAACGGCGGCATCGTCGCGCCGAGCTTCGATGACCCGAAGGACGAAGAGGCCCGCGCCATTCTCCAGCGCATCTTCCCCGAGCATCGCGTGGTGATGGTGCCGGGCCGCGAGATTCTGCTCGGTGGCGGCAATATCCACTGCATCACCCAGCAGCAGCCGGCGCCGCAAGGGCGCTGAACCATGTAGGGCGTGTGCAGCCCGCACCGCTGCTGGCGGGTTTTACCCACCCTAGATCCATGAACGCCCGGCACATGCCGGGCGTTTTCGTTAGCGCCAACTCACTCGAACGGCTGCGGCCGCGGCGTATCGTTGTGCGACGGCGGAAGGATCGGCAGGGCGAAGCTCGGCTGCTCGCCGGTCAGGGTCTTTAGAAAGGCGGTGATCTTGCCGATCTCCTCCTCGCTCAGCTTACGACC
The DNA here is from genome assembly GCF_002197815.1 of Pseudomonas oleovorans subsp. oleovorans. Classification (GTDB taxonomy): domain Bacteria; phylum Pseudomonadota; class Gammaproteobacteria; order Pseudomonadales; family Pseudomonadaceae; genus Aquipseudomonas; species Aquipseudomonas oleovorans. The sequence goes on along the minus strand of NZ_NIUB01000025.1, from coordinate 69,436 downwards.
CAACTGCAAGCGAGCCATGATGTCTACCGACTCTTCCAGCTTCCAGTAGGCACCGTCGTGGAAGTAGGGATAGGTCAGTTCGACGTTGCGCAGGGTCGGCACCTTGAACTTGAAGCGGTCGGCATCCTTGCCGGTCAGGCCGGCCACCCCCTCGGCCGGATTGCTGGTTTCATAGGGTTCGACCAGCCCCATCTTCTGGAACGAGTTGCCGCCCAGCGCCGGGCCGTTGTGACAGGCGACACAGCCGATGGACTTGAACAGCTCGTAACCTTCCAGCTCGGTCTTGGTGATGGCCTCAGCATCCCCTTTGAGCCACAGGTCGAAGCGCGAGTTGGGCGTGACCAGGGTCTTCTCGAACTCGGCGATAGCATCGGTCACTTCGTCCAGGGTGATCTCGTCGGTTTTGTAGACGGCCTTGAACAACTCGCGGTATTGCGGGATCGAGCGCAGCACGTCGACGGCGAGAATGTGGGTAAAGGCCATTTCCATCGGGTTGGCGATGGGGCCGGCAGCTTGCTCTTTGAGATCGGCAGCGCGGCCGTCCCAGAACTGCGCGAGGTTGAGACTGGAATTGAGCACGGTCGGCGAATTGATCGGCCCTTGCTGCCAGTTATGGCCGATGGAGCTCGGCAGGTTGTCGCTGCCGCCCATCGACAGGTTGTGGCAGGAGTTGCAGGAAATGAACCCCGAGCGCGACAGGCGCGGGTCGAAGAACAGCTGCTTGCCCAGCTCCACCTTGGCCGGATCAGTGATCTCGGCCGGTGCGATCGGCTCGACGGGTTCGTTGGCCGGTAGATTGGCCCAGGCGCTGGCGCCCAGGCACAACCCGGCCAGCAGGGTCAGAGTGCGCATGTGTGTATCTCCTCAGGTATTGGCTGTTCTGGTTATGTCTCGACCATGCCCAGCGCACACCCGGGGCGACTTGATCTGCATCAAGTCGCATGCGCATCTCGCCTCAGCGGATATGTTTCATTTCATTTTGCAGGTGTTGATACCCAGCAGTGGATACGCCGGGCAGAAACGGAAGATGCCGGTCGCCAGCGGCACCACACCGATCCAGCCCCACAGGCCGATGACACCGGCAAGACTCAGCGCGATAAGAATCAGACCTGCGGCGATGCGCAGACTGCGGTCGAGCGTTCCAACATTGGCTTTGATCGAGGTTCTCCAGGTCAACGTCCGCGCCGGCCTTCCAGCGCAGTAAAGATCAGCATCCCGGCGAGCATCGCCGCGACGAACAGCAGGGCCTGCCAGTGCCCGGTCAGCAGGATGGCAACGGCCGGTCCCGGACAGATGCCGGCGATACCCCAACCGACCCCGAACAGCAGGCTACCGCCAATCAGCCGGGCGTCCAGATCGCGCCGCGAGGGTAACTGCATGGAACCGCCCAGCAACGCCCGGGAACGTTTGCCCGCCAGGTGCAACGGCAGCGCCGCGACCGCGATGGCACCGGCCATCACCAGAGCCAGGGACGGATCCCAGGCACCGGCCAGGTCGAGAAAGGCCAGCACTTTGGTCGGGTTGGCCATGCCCGCTAGCAGCAGGCCCAGACCAAACAGCAGGCCGCAGGCGAATGCACTGAGTCTGACCATCTTCAAGCTCCCAGCAGATGACGCAGGACAAAGACCGTGACGAAACCCGTGGCCATGAAGCACAGGGTTGCCAGCATGGAGCGCGGCGACAGGCGCGAGATGCCGCAAACGCCATGGCCGCTTGTGCAGCCCGAGCCATAACGGGTGCCGATACCGACCAGCAAGCCGGCGACGATCAAGCCGAGACTGCCCGTCTCGAAATGAATCGACGGTAATGCCGCGAACAATCCCCAGAGCAGGGGCGCCAGGAGCAGGCCAACAAGGAACGCTGCTTTTTCGCCGCGCCCTTCGCCCTGACGCTGCAGCAGGCTGCCAAGCAGGCCGCTGATGCCAGCCACGCGGCCATTGAGCAGCGCGAACAGCGAGGCCGCCAGACCGATCAGGGCGCCGCCAGCCAGGGCGCTCCAGGGCGTGAATCCAACCCAGTCGATGGTCATTGCCGATCCTCACAAAACAGCCGATACAGCGTCTCGATCACCGCCAACGCGGCCGGGCTGCTGATGCGGTAGAAGATCTGCTTGCCGTCACGGCGAGTATCCACCAGCCCCTCGCGACGCAGCACGGCGAGCTGTTGCGACAACGTCGGCTGTTGAATGCCGAGCAATGCCTCCAGCTCACTGACATTGCGCTCGCCTTGCGACAGCTGGCAGAGCAGCAACAGGCGATCAGGATTGGCCAACGCCTTGAGCAGTTGCCCGGCGGCGTCGGCATTGGCGCGCAGCTGCTGGATATCGATGGGCTCAGTCACGGAACACCTTCACTTAATACAATATGTATTTATATATATTGTATTTCGAACAAATGTTAGCCCAACCGACCAGCGGTTAAAGAGGGAGTTGAACGGGCCTTACAAGAACGCGCCTACCTGCATCAACCGATGCATGCACAGCACAAATCGTGGGAGGGGCTTTAGCCGCGAAAAGAACTCGCCGCTAAAGCGCCTCCTACAGGGGGTATTACTCCCAGGGTTACATACGGGCTATCACTGACGCCCTGGACGCGAATTCATTAGCAGAGCCCAGAAACGCAGAAACCCGCCGCAGCGGGTTTCTGGATCGAGGCCTGATGAATCAGGCGTCGGCGTCAGCCGCAGCCTGATAGGCTGCAGCGTCCAGCAGCTTGTCCAACTCGCCGGCATCGCTCGGCTTGAGCTTGAAGAACCAGCTGCCGTATGGGTCGCTGTTGACGCTTTCCGGGCTGTCGGCCAGTGCTTCGTTGATGGCGATCACTTCGCCGCCAACCGGTGCGTAGATGTCGGAGGCAGCCTTGACCGACTCCACCACGCCAGCTTCCTGGCCAGCGTTCAGCTGCTTGCCGACTTCCGGCAGCTCGATGAACACCACGTCACCAAGGGCTTCCTGGGCATGATCGGAGATGCCCACGGTCACGCTGCCGTCAGCCTCCAGGCGCGCCCACTCGTGGCTGGCGGCATAACGCAGATCGGCGGGGATATTGCTCATGTGTCTTTCCTCGTAAGCGATGACGGCAAGTGGGCCGTCAGGACAATTTAGCAGGCCGCAGCGCCAGGGGAAGCCAGCACCGCGACCTGATGATTCAGATAAGGGTTTTGCCGTTGCGTACGAAGCCTGGCCTGACCACACGCACCGGGTACCACTTGCCGCGTATTTCCACCTCGGCACGATCCCCGGTGGCGGCCGGCACCCGTGCCAGCGCGATGGATTTGTTCAGCGTAGGCGAGAAGCTGCCGCTGGTGATCTCACCGTCACCGATACCTTCGACGCGCACCACCTGGTGCGCGCGCAGCACGCCACGCTCCTCCAGCACCAGGCCAACGAGCTTGCTCGGACAGCCGACAGCACGCTGTGCCTCCAGCGCCGCGCGCCCGATGAAGTCGCGCGCAGCCGGCTCCCAGGCGATGGTCCAGGCCATATTGGCAGCCAGCGGGCTGACCTGCTCATCCATGTCCTGGCCATACAGGTTCATGCCCGCCTCCAGGCGCAGGGTGTCACGCGCGCCCAGGCCAATCGGCGAAATACCGGCACCGACCAGATCGTTGAAGAAAGACACCACCTCTGCCGCCGGCAGCACGATTTCCAGACCATCCTCACCGGTATAACCGGTTCGGGCGATGAACCAATCACCCTCGGGCAGACCCTGGAACGGCTTGAGCTCGTGAATCAGTGCGGCACGGGCCTGGCTCAGCAGCTCGCAAACCCGTGCGCGCGCCTTCGACCCCTGAATGGCGAGCATGGCCAGATCGCGACGCTCGCGCAGTTGCACGTCGAAGTCACCCGCTTGCGCATGCATCCATGCCAGGTCCTTGTCACGGGTACCAGCGTTGAGCACCAGACGGTAGCCGCCTTCGGTGAGGTAGACGATCAGGTCATCGATCACGCCGCCCTGCTCATTGAGCATGGCGCTGTACAGCGCCTTGCCGGGGTTCTCCAGGCGGGCCACGTCATTGGCCAGCAGGCGCTGCAGGAAGGCCTTCGCCTGACTGCCGCTCACATCCACCACGCACATGTGCGAGACATCGAACACGCCGCAGTCGCGGCGCACCTGATGATGCTCCTCCACTTGCGAACCGTAGTGCAGCGGCATGTCCCAGCCGCCGAAATCCACCATCTTGGCCCCCAGTGCCAGGTGCAGGTCATAGAGGGGGGTGCGCTGTCCCATGGGTAAATCTCCTTCCGGGCTTGGCGAAGCGATTCAGACCCCCGAGAAGCTAGCTGCGTTGCCATTGCTGCGTTGCAGCCAGGCTCAAAATGCTCATGTGTATGAGCACAGTCGGGCGCGACCCCGGCCGTTTTTCACCTGCCTGCGCCTTGCACTGGCGGCCTCGGCTCGAGCATCCTGCTTCGCTCTACCTCCTGCATCCATGCAGTCGTCGCCTACGCTTCTCGGCACGTCCGCCGGGTTACCCCGGCTCGCGAATGGCGCGCATTGTAGCCGCATGCGTCCGGGGGGTCATCCTGGCTTCAGGTCGTAGGGCGGGTGCAACCCGCCATGCCCCGACACTGGCGGGTTGCACCCGCCCTACATCGTTGTCTTGATCAACCGAAACCGCGAGCCGAACGGCGGATCAGCAGGATCACCGGCAACAGGCCGACCAGCACCAGGGTCAGCGCCGGCAGCGAGGCGCGTGCCCATTCGCCTTCGCTGGTCATTTCAAATACCCGTACCGACAGCGTGTCCCAGCCGAACGGGCGCATCAGCAGGGTCGCCGGCATTTCCTTGAGCACGTCGACGAATACCAGCAGCGCGGCCGACAGGGTGCCTGGCAGCAGCAGCGGCAGATAGACCTTGAAGAACAGCCCGAAGCTGCCAACCCCGAGGCTGCGCGAGGCTTCCGGCAGCGACGGACGAATCCGCGCCAGGCTGGTTTCCAGCGGCCCGAATGCCACGGCCATGAAGCGGATCAGATAGGCCACCAACAGCGCCGTGAGGCTACCCATCAGCAGCGGCTTGCCGGCTCCACCCAGTGCCGTGGATAGCGGAATCACCAGTTCACGATCAAGGAAACTGAAGGCCAGCATGATCGCCACCGCCAGCACCGCCCCCGGCAGGGCATAACCGAGGTTGCCCAACGCCACACCGAAACGCACGCCGCGATTCGGCGCCTGACGCCGGGCGAAAGCCAGCAGCATGGCCACACTGACGGTGATCAGCGCCGCCATGCCGCCCAGATAAAGGGTATGCAGAATCAGCCCGGCGTAGCGCTCATCAAGGTCGAAGCGACCGCGTTGCCAGAACCAGGCCAGCAGTTGCAGCAGCGGGATGACGAAGGCACAGGCGAATACCAGGCCACACCAGGCGCTGGCCGCGAAGGCCTTCCAGCCGTGCAGGTGATACAGCGCCTGGCCACGGGGCCGCTCGCTGGCCGGCCGCGCCGCACCACGCGCACGACGCTCGCCATAAAGCACTAGGGCGACGGCCAGCAGCAGCAGGCTGGCCAGTTGCGTGGCGCTGGTCAGGCTGTAGAAGCTGTACCAGGTCTTGTAGATCGCCGTGGTGAAGGTGTCGAAATTGAACACCGCCACCGCACCGAAATCGGCCAGGGTTTCCATGATCGCCAGGGCCAGACCGGCACCGATGGCTGGCCGCGCCATTGGCAGCGCCACCCGCCAGAAGGCCTGCCAGGGGCTCTGCCCGAGCACCCGCGCGGCCTCCATCAAGCCCTTGCCCTGGGCCAGAAACGCGCCACGGGCGAGCAGGTAGACGTAGGGGTAGAACACCAGCACCAGAACGATGATCACGCCGCCAGTGGAACGCACACGCGGTAGGCGAAAGCCGCTGCCGAACCATTCGCGCAGCAGCGTCTGCACCGGGCCGGCGAAATCCAGCAAGCCGACGAACACGAAGGCCAACACGTAGGCAGGAATGGCGAAGGGCAGCATCAGCGCCCAATCCAGCCAACGCCGACCGGGAAATTCGCAGAGGCTGGTGAGCCAGGCCAGGCTGACGCCCAACAGCGTCACACCCACACCAACGCCTATCACCAGGGTCAGCGTGTTGCCGATCAGCCGCGTCATCTGCGTTTGCCACAGGTGCGACCAGATCTGCTGATCCACCTCATGCCAGCTCAGCAGCAATACCGACAACGGCATCAGCACCAGAACGGCGACGGCCAGGACGATGGGGTACCAGCGACGCTGGACAGGATGCGGCACGCGGATTCCTCGACTACACAAATGACGACGCCCCGACCAGGCGGGGCGTCGCAGTATAACGGCAGCGGCGCGGATCACCGAAGGTACGATGATCGCTCCCACGCTCCGCGCGGGAATGCAGCGCTCGACGCCCCAGCGTCAGAGCCAACAGGCGTGACGCGGCGCGTCACGGGCGACGCACCCACGCCGGAGCGTGGGCACGATCCCCGTTACTGCCAGCCGGCGCGATCCATCAGCATGGTCGCTTCAGCCTGACGCTTGCCCGCCACTTCGGTAGCAACCGAGTCAGCCTTGAAGGCACCCCAGGCCGCCACTTCCTTGGACGGTGCCACGGCCGGGTTGGCCGGGAATTCCTGATTGACGCCGGCGAAGATGCTCTGCGCTTCCGGGGTGGTCATCCACTCCAGCAGCTTCCTGGCCTGCTCGGCATGCGGCGCATGCTTGGTCACGCCGGCACCGGCCAGGTTGACGTGTACGCCACGATCATTCTGGTTCGGCCAGAACGGCTTGACCTTCAGATCCGGCTGCTGCTTGTGCAGACGACCATAGTAGTAGGTGTTGGTGATGCCCACGTCGCACTGGCCGGCGTCGATGGCCTGCAGCAGCGCGGTGTCATCCGGGAATACGTCGGTGGCCAGGTTGTTGACCCAACCCTTGACGATTTCTTCGGTCTTCTCGGCGCCGTGGGCTTCGATCAGGGTAGCGGTCAGCGACTGGTTGTAGACCTTCTTGCTGGTGCGCAGGCACAGGCGGCCTTCCCAGTTCTTGTCAGCCAGGGCTTCGTAGGTGGACAGCTCCTCCGGCTTGACGCGCTCGGTGGAGTAGAAAATCGTCCGTGCGCGCAGCGACAGGCCGGTCCAGCTATCGGTGCTGGAGCGGTACTGGGCGGGAATATTGGCGTCGATGATGTCGGACTTGGTCGGCTGCAGCACGCCTTCCTGCTCGGCCTGCCAGAGGTTACCGGCGTCGACGGTGATCAGCAGGTCAGCCGGGGTGTTGGCACCTTCGGCCTTGAGGCGGGCGATCAGCGGGGCTTCCTTGTCGGTGATGAACTTCACCTTGACCCCGGTTTTCTCGGTGTAGGCATCGAACACCGGCTTGATCAACTCGTCGATACGGGCAGAGTAAACCACCACCTCATCGGCAGCCTGAACGGCAGTTGCCAGGGTGCTGAGGGTGAATGCAGCGAGAAGGGCGTTGCGAGCCTTCATGGGACCAGCCTCTTTTGGATGAGCAAAGTGGCTGAATAGTAGTGAATGTTATTTACTTTCTCAACGTAAACAGCGAGAAGAAACGCAGCAGTTATTACAAGTTGCGTCGCCTCAGACTCGCGCCAACTCTGGCAGATCGCCCGACACCCCCAGCGCCTGACGCACGAACAGCGCCTTAGCCTCGGCCTGGCCATCGACCAGGTCGAGGCCGACATTGCGTAGCAGGCGCAGCGGCAGCGGGTCGGCCTGGAACAGACGCTGGAAGCCCTCCATCGCCGCCATCATCGCCAGGTTATGCGGCATGCGCCGGCGCTCGTAGCGGCTCAGCACCCGCTCATCACTGAGGCGCTCGCCGCGCTCGGCGGCATGCAGCAGCACCTCGGCCAGCACCGCCGCATCGAGGAAGCCCAGATTGACCCCCTGCCCGGCCAGCGGATGGATGCTGTGCGCGGCATCGCCGGTCAGCGCCAGCCCCGGCTCGACATAGCGCTTGGCATGGCGCTGACGCAGTGGAATGCACAGACGGCGGTCGGCATGTAGCACCTGGCCCAGGCGATGCTCGAAGGCCTTGCCCAACTCGACACAGAAGGCGGCATCATCCAGCGCCATCAGGCGCTCGGCCTCAGCCGGTACGGTCGACCAGACGATCGAGCACCAGCGCTCGTCAGCCGGCCCTGCCAGCGGCAGGAAGGCCAGTGGACCATCGTCGGTAAAGCGTTGCCAGGCAGTGGCCTGGTGCGGCTTCTCGCAACGCACGCTGGTGACGATGGCATGGTGCAGATAATCCCATTCGCGCGTAGCGCAGCCGGCCAGGCGGCGTACCGCGGAGTTGGCGCCGTCGGCCGCGACCAGCAGTGGTGCGCGCAGTTGGCGACCATCGGTAAACGTCAGCAACCAGTCGTCGCCGGAGCGGCGCAGCTGCTCCAGGCGCGCGCCAGGCAGCAGGCCGATCTGGCTGTCGTGCAGCCTTTCGAGCAGGGCATCCTGCACCACGCGATTCTCGACGATATGGCCAAGCGTCTCGGCATGCACGCTGGCCGCAGCGAAGTGAATGCTGCCGGTGCCGGAGCCATCCCACACGCGCATCTCGCCGTAGGGGCAGGCACGCCGAGAGGCGATGCCCTGCCAGGCGCCCAAGCGTTCGAGAATGCGTTGGCTGGCCATCGACAGCGCGCTGACACGCGGCTCGAACGGCGCCTGGGCATCGAACGGCGCCACGCTCAGCGGGCTGCCGTCGACGACCAGGATGTCCAGACCGCTGTGCTCCAGCGCCAAGGCCAGGGTACTGCCAACCATACCGGCACCGACGATGATCAGATCCGCTCGCATATCACTCCTTAACCTCAGGTTGCGCTGTGCGCATCATGACTCCCTATTGGTGCGCACAGCGCACCCTATGGAGCTGATCATAGATTGCGGGTTCCCATGCCCATGGCCTGGCGGGCGAACCAGCGCTTGGCTGGCGGCAGCAGGTCGAGGCCGAGCAAACCCAGGTTGCGCCCGGCAGTCAGCAGCGGCTGCGCGTTACTGAACAGACGCGTCACCTGATCGGAGAAGCCGACGGTCATTTGCTGATCGAGCTGTTGCCTTTGCTGGTAACGCTGCAGGGTGGCGAAATCGCCCAGTGTTGCCTCGCTATCGATAAGCACCTCGGCCAGCGCCAGGGTATCGCGCAGCGACAGGTTGTAGCCCTGGCCGGCGATGGGGTGCAGGCTGTGCGCGGCGTTGCCCAGCACCACCAGATGCGGACGCACCTGCTCCTGCGCCTCGACCAGGCTCAGCGGATAGAGATGCCGCGCACCCACCTGGCGCAAGGCGCCCAGGCGATAACCGAAGGCCTGCTGCAACTCGCTGAGAAAGCTGGTCTCGCTGACGCGCAACAGGCGCTCGGCGTCAGCCGCGGCGCGTGTCCAGACCAGTGCACAGCGGTTATCGCTCAAGGGCAGCAGCGCCATCGGGCCGTCATCGGTGAAGCGCTCGAAGGCCTGTCCGCGATGCGCCTCCAGCGGGCTGACGTTGGCAATCAGCGCACTCTGCCCATAAGGCTTGCTGCTGACGCCGATACCAAGCTGCTCACGCAGGCCGGAACGCCCACCATCGGCGAGAATCGCCAGTTCGCAGTCGAGGCAGGTTTCGTCGTTCAGGGTCAGGCGATAGCCGTCGTCGAGCCGCTGCATGCCGAGCACTTCGGCCGGGCAACGCCACTCGATCACATCCTGATCCAGCGCCTGCCACAGACAATGGCCGAGCCAGGCGTTCTCAGCTACATAACCGAGCGCCGGCACGCCTTCCTCGATGGCCTGCAGGCGCGTGGCGCCGAAGCGGCCGCGGTCGGAAACATGAATCTGTTGAATCGGCTCAGCCCGCTGGGCAATGCTCTGCCACAGGCCCAGGCGCTCGTAGATCAACCGGCTGCCATAGGACAGCGCGGTAGAGCGCGCGTCATAGCTGGGCTGGTATTCGCTGCCCGGGGCAAAGGGTTCGATCAGGGCGATGCGCCAGCCACGCTGACGCGCGGTGTCCTGCAGCGCCAGCGCCAGGCTCGCGCCGACCAGACCGCCACCGATGATCGCCAACTGTACGCGTGACATGGGCTCAGGCCGCCTCGCTACGCGCGGCCGCCATCAGCGCCTCGATCTCGGCAACGGTCTTGGGCACACCGTTGGTGAGAATCTCGCAGCCCTTCTTGGTCACGACCACGTCGTCCTCGATGCGCACACCGATGCCGCGCCATTTCTTGGCAACCTTGTCGTTGTCAGGGGCGATATAGATGCCTGGCTCGACGGTCATCGCCATGCCGATCTCCAGCACGCGCCACTGCCCGCCGACCTTGTAATCGCCGACGTCATGCACATCCATGCCCAGCCAGTGGCCGGCGCGGTGCATATAGAAAGGCTTGTAGGCTTCGCTGGCGATCAGCTCGTCAACATCACCCTCGAGCAGACCCAGATCAACCAGGCCGGCAGTGATCACCCGCACGGTGGCCTCATGGGCCTCGTTCCAGTGCCGGCCTGGAGCAATGAACTTGAATGCCTCCTCGTTGGCCTTGAGCACCAGTTCGTAGATGGCCTTCTGCTCGGGCGAGAACTTACCGCTGACCGGGAAGGTGCGTGTGATGTCGCTGGCGTAGCAGTCGATCTCGCAGCCAGCGTCGATCAGTACCAGGTCGCCGTCCTTGAGCGGTGCATTGTTCTCACGGTAGTGCAGGATGCAGGCATTTTTGCCCGCGGCGACGATGCTGCCGTAGGCCGGCATCTTCGCCCCGCCCTTGCGAAATTCGTACTCCAGCTCGGCTTCCAGGTGGTATTCGAACAGACCGGCGCGGCTGGCCTGCATCGCGCGCACGTGCGCACGCGCACTGATCTCGGCGGCCTCCTTCATCACCTTCACCTCGGCAGCCGACTTGTACAGACGCATGTCGTGCAACAGGTGATCGAGGGCGACGAACTCGCTCGGCGGCGTGGCGCCCTGACGGGCCTTGGCGCGGATGTGGTTGATCCACTCCATCAGCCGATGATCGAACTCCTGGTTGCAACCGATGGCGTAGTAGACGCGCTCGCGGCCTTCGATCAGCCCCGGCAGGATGTCGTCGATATCGCCGATGGGGAAAGCGTCATCGGCGCCGAATGTACTGATCGCACCGTCCTGGCCGGCGCGCAGGCCGTCCCACAATTCGCGCTCCGGGTCACGCTCGCGGCAGAACAGCACATATTCGCCATGCTCGCGCCCGGGAATCAGGGCCATCACCGCCTCCGGCTCGGGGAAACCGGTGAGGTACTGGAAGTCGCTGTCCTGGCGGTAGACATGCTCGACGTCACGATTGCGGATATACACCGGCGCTGCCGGCAGAATGGCGATGCTGTTGGGTTCCATCTGCGCCATCAGCGCCTTGCGCCGACGGGCATATTCGGACTTGGGGATGCTGATCAAGGCAGGCTCCGACGAAAATCAGTGCAGGGACGGTTTGGCAGCAGGTGCCGCAGGCTTGGCGCACTCGGTGAACAGCAACAGCGGCGCCACACGCAGGTATTCCATCACCTCCATGTAGTCGCTCTCACCATCTTCGGATTCTTCCAGGGCGCTCTGCACCTGGGCGATGGCGGAGAGATCCTGCAACACTTCCATGGCTTCGGCGCTCAGCGCACCGTCGCGAACGGTCAGGCCAAAACCACCGAGAAAGCCCTGGCACCACTGGCCCAGAGCTGTTGCGCGCTGCGCCAGCGGGGTTTCGTCATCCGGCAACAACAGCACCACGGTGACGTCTTCGCTGCACAGCTCACCCTTGACCATCTCCTGCAGGCCGATCAGCGCCTGGCGCACGTTATCCTGCGGCTCGCTGCCAAGCAGATCGGCAGCGTCGAGCAGCCAGGCATCAGCCTCGAAGCCGGCACCCGCGCAGCTGCGACCGAGCAGCAGGCCATGCAGTTCGGCAGGAGAAACGGAATGCCCGGCACTGTTCAACAGAGCGGCGAAGGCAGCGTAGGGAGAGCTTGGAATCGACATAGATAGCTAGGCGCCAGGCGGCGCAATCTCTAGAATGGAGGCCTCGTATCCTAGCACCGGCAGACGCGGCAAGACCATCCGAGGCCGCCGGGGTGATGCCGTCATCTGCATCACACCACTGCCAAGCATGGTTTGACCCATGACGGGCGCATCTAAGAACGTAGGCGAGGCAGTCAGCACAAGGCAAAAACAAGCGAGAAACGATCGGAGTCGCGCTCGACTTTACGAGTTGCAATTAACATTTTGAGCTTGTTTTTAACGCAGTGATGACAACGCAGGTAGTTTTTAGAGGTGCCCTGAACGGGACAGGCCTATATAGTCCAGCCATTCCCTCCCATAGCGAGAGCCCATGGAAGACGCCGATTTGCACGCATTGACCGCCAAGCTGGAGCTGCTGATCCAGCGTGTCGAGCAGCTAAAGGCTCACAACCGACTCCTGCTGGCGAATGAACAGGCCTGGCGCGAGGAACGCGCTCATCTGATCGAAAAGAACGAATTGGCCCGGCACAAGGTCGAATCGATGATTTCGCGCCTCAAAGCCCTGGAGCAGGACTCATGACCCAGTCGAACACCGTGACCGTCCACATTCTGGACAAAGAATATTGCATCGCCTGCCCGCAGGATGAACGCGCCAACCTGGAAAGCGCTGCCCGCTACCTGGACGGCAAGATGCGTGAGATCCGCACCAGCGGCAAGGTGATTGGCGCCGACCGCGTGGCGGTGATGGCCGCGCTGAACATCACCCATGACCTGCTGCACAGGCAGCAGCGCCTGGATCAGGACGCCAGCTCCACCCGCCAGCAGGTGCGCGATCTGCTCGATCGTGTCGACCATGCGCTGGCCGACGACCCGACGCCCTGAGCACCTTCATGCCTGCCATTTCGTCGCAGGCCGCCCCGCACACCCTCTGTTCGGGTATACTAAGCCCAACTTCCTGGGGTGTGCGCCAGTCGGTGATGTCCCTGAGCCGATACGCACAACCACGGGGGTTGCAAGTTGGGGCCGGTGTGCATGTCCGCCTGACGGAAAGCCTTAACGCCTCCTGCAACCTCCACCTTGAACTTTCGGGTTCAAGGGCTAAACCGACAGCGGCACGCCGGGAAGTCATCATTTCCTGCAGCGCGTTTCAGCACTGCTATCTGCCTCAGCACAACCTCACCTCATGACCACGTCCAGCACTCCCAGTCGCCCGCAACTGCGCCGCGTACTGCGCCTGCGCCGGCGTGCGCTCAGCCGCAGCCAGCAACGTGTTGCTGCACGCAACCTGTATCGGCAACTGGCACAAAGCCCGCAGTTTCGTCGCGCCCGGCACATCGCCCTGTACCTGCCCAACGATGGCGAAATCGATCCGCGGCCACTGCTCGCCGCTGCGCAGAAACGCGGCAAGCACATCTACCTGCCGGTGCTCAGCGCCTGGCCGCGCACCAAGATGGTCTTCCAGCGCGTCAGCCGGCACGAGAAACTGGCAGGTAATCGTTTTCGCATCCTCGAACCACGCCCGCAGCCAAAGCGCCAACGCAAGGTCTGGGCCCTGGATCTGGTGCTGCTGCCGCTGGTGGGCTTCGATGATCGTGGCGGGCGCCTGGGCATGGGGGGCGGCTTCTACGACCGCAGCCTGGCCTATCTGCACAGGCGCAAGAATTGGCACATGCCGACGCTGCTGGGCCTGGCGCATGAATGTCAGCGCGTGGACGAACTGGCGATGGCCAGCTGGGACGTGCCCTTGCAGGCAACGGTGACGGACAAGGCGTGGTATTGAGGTGAACCCTGCGGCACCGCACTCCCTGCGGTGCTCACGCGGGCAAACGGAGCGTCAGGGCTGCTGCGTGATATTGGCTGGAGCGTCGCCCTGGCGTTCCCAGAGACTCTGGGTGTAACCCGTGGTAACCACGCCCAGGCTGAACAGTACGACGAGAACCCACAAAAGATCTGGCTTGCGTTTCATCTATTGCCTCCCCCTTCAAGGCAATGCGCACGTTAGTCGCGCGCTATTGTTGTGTGCAATAAGGCGGCGCCAGGTGTTTAGCCGAGCATTTTCCGCCAGTCCCGAACGCAGTGCAATTTCCGGCGTCAACCGACCGTCGGAGACTTTCACTCAAACAAGCGTCCGCTTACGGACAGACCTGCAGGAGCAAAGTTCATGCCCCATTGGCTAATGAAATCCGAACCCGACGAACTGTCGATTCTCGATCTGCAACGCCTGGGCAAAACGCGCTGGGATGGCGTACGTAATTACCAGGCGCGCAACTTCATGCGCGCGATGCGGGCAGGCGACCTGTTCTTCTATCACTCCAGTTGCCCGCAGCCGGGCATCGCCGGCATTGCACGCATTGCCGGCGAGATCTACCCGGACCCAACCGCGCTCGACCCAGACAGCCATTATCACGACCCCAAGGCCAGTATCGAGAAGAACCCCTGGAGCGCCCTGGACGTCGAATTCGTCGAAGCCTTCGACGAGGTGTTGGCGCTGCAGCACCTGAAGAACAATCCGCTACTGGCCGAACTGGCGTTGGTACAACGTGGTAGTCGCCTGTCTGTGATGCCGGTGAGCGATGCCGAATGGACGGCAATTCTCGCCATGCGTTGAGTCGCATGCGGCACTGTGCTATCACCACACAGAGCCTAGGAGTTTTTCCATGCCGGCATTCTCCCCCTGGCCGGCGCGACTTGCGCTGGCGTTCCTGTTACTGGTACTGAGCGGCGCCAGCGTTCTGCTTTGGCGTCAGATCGAGGCCGTACAGCAACAGCGTGTCGATGAGCGTATCGGCTACCAGGCACGCAGCCTGGCGCGTCAGCTGGAGAGCACGCTGCACCTGGAGGTGGCCAGCCTCGAGCGTATCGCCCGCTTGTGGAACAGCCTGGGCCGCCTGCCGCAGGCCAGCTGGGGCGAGGAGGTGGAGCGCGTACTGCGAGGCTTTCCTGCCTACCAGTCGATCCAATGGATTGGCCCCGACCTGCATATGCGCTGGCTGCTGCCGGTAGCCGGCAACGAAGCGGCGCTGAATTTTCGTCTGCACCCGGAGCACCCCAATTACCCATTGGCGATGGAAGCTCGCGAGAGCGGTGAACAGCGCTTCTCCAACAGCTTCGATCTGGTCCAGGGCGGACGCGGTTTTGTTCTCTATACACCGCTGTACCGCGAGCTGAATGGCAGCAAGGTGTTCGACGGTTTCCTGCAGGGCGTATTTCGGGTCGAGCCGCTGATGCTGCAGTTGCTCACCCAGATCAATCGCGAAGCCTTCAACCTCGAGCTGCTGGAGAACAGTCACAGCCTGTTTCGTCATGGCGCAGCGGACACCGATATGCGACACGGCCTGCAACTGGGCCTGAGTCTGCTCAACAACCAGGACTTCAGCCTGCGCCTGAGCCCCACTGAACAACTGCTCGATCAGCTGGACTCGCCGCTGCCCGACGTCGTGCTCGGTGCCAGCCTGGCGATCAGCCTGCTGTTGGTTGCCGCCCTGGCTCTGGCGCTGGAGAACAGCCGCCGAGCCCATGCCCTGCAGCAGGCCAATCGTCGCTTCAAACTGGAAGCCGAACGCCGCGAAGAAACCGAACAGCGTCTGCGCGAGAACCGTGAGCGGCTGCAGTTGGTGCTCGACCTGACCGACTCCAGCCATGACGGACTGTTCATCTTCGACAGCGACAGCCGCGAGCTGCTGCACATGAACCAGGCCACCTACGCCACGCTCGACTACCGCCCTGAACAGTTCGCCGAATTGCTGCGCGATGCCCCGGACAAGCTCATGCCGGGTTTTCATCGCTGGCTGGAGCAGGCGCGCCAGGCGCAGCGCGACAACCTGTCGCGGATCTTCCAGCGCGAACTGATTCGCCGCGACGGCAGCCGGCAACCGGCCGAGATCAACACCCAGCTGGTGCAACTGCATGATCACGAATACCTGATCGCCGTTTCCCGCGACAACAGCGAGCGCCTGCAACTGGAAGCGCAATTGCAGCGTCTGTCACAACTCGACGGCCTGACCGGCCTGTACAACCGTCGCTACTTCGACCAGCAACTGCTGGCTGAATGGCGCCGCCTGCGCCGCCTCGCAGCACCACTGGCACTGCTGATGCTGGATATCGACTACTTCAAACCCTACAACGATGCCCTCGGCCACCTCGCCGGTGACGATGTCCTGCGCAAAGTCAGCGCAGCCCTGCGCGAAAGCCTGCAGCGCGAAGGCGACACCGCCTGCCGTTACGGCGGCGAGGAGTTCGCCATCATCCTCGCCAACACCCATCAGGAGGGCGCCGAGCAGGTCGCCGCACGCATTCATGCAGCGATAGCCAGCCTGGATATCAAGCACCCAACCAGCCCGCTGGGGCGTTTGACCCTGAGTATCGGCATCACCGTAGTGGATCCAGTGATTGACGAACAGCCAGGCGAATTGCTCGCCCAGGGCGATCAGGCGCTGTACCGTGCCAAACATGAAGGGCGTAACCGCACCTGCCTGTGGCAGCCGCCCGTGCTTGACCTGCATCAAGCCACCTAATGCGCATTCGACAGACAATCGACAGGTCGTGAAAACCCCGCAACCGGGGTTCAACAGGGAAGCCGAAATGATCACCAGGCCGTTCTGCTCGCTGCCGCCGTCGCCGTACTGGCTGCCACAGCCTGGTGGCAGCTGCGCCCGAACGGCCTGGGCGAGGGCTTCGCCAGCGGCAACGGACGCATCGAGGCCACCGAAGTGGATGTGGCCACCAAGCTCGCCGGGCGCGTTGCCAGCATCGAGGTGGACGAAGGTGACTTCGTCGAGCCAGGCCAGGTTCTCGCGCGCATGGACACCCAGGTGCTCGAAGCCCAACAGGCGCAGGCCCGCGCCCAATTGCGCCAGGCCGAGAATGGCCAGACCACCGCCGCCAGCCAGATCAGCCTGCGCCAAAGCGAGAAGCTGGCCGCCGAAGCCGTGGTGCGCCAGCGCCAGGCCGAACTGGATGCCGCGCGCAAACGTCACGCGCGCAGCGCCACCCTGGTCAAGCGCAACGCCCTGCCTCAGCAGACGCTGGATGACGATCTGGCCCGCCTGCAAAGCGCCGAAGCCGCGCTGGCCGCCGCGCGCGCCCAGGTAAGCTCGGCCGAGGCCGGTATCGCCGCCGCGCAATCGCAGGCCATCGAAGCGCAATCGGCGACCGAGGCGGCCCGAGCCAGCGTCGAGCGCCTGCAGGTGGACATCGATGACAGCCTGCTCAAGGCGCCTCGCGCCGGTCGCGTGCAATACCGCGTGAGCCAACCCGGTGAAGTGCTGGGTGCCGGCGGCAAGCTGCTCAACCTGGTGGACCTCACCGACGTCTACATGACCTTCTTCCTGCCCGAACGTCAGGCCGGTCGCGTCGCCCTCGGCAGCGAGGTACGCCTGGTGATCGATGCCGTACCGCAGTACGTGATTCCGGCCAGGGTCAGCTATGTCGCCAGCGTCGCCCAGTTCACCCCGAAGAGCGTGGAAACCGCCAACGAGCGCGAGAAACTGATGTTCCGGGTCAAGGCGCGCCTCGATCCCGAGTTGCTGAGCAGGCACCTGCAGCAGGTCAAGACCGGTGTACCGGGCATGGCCTACCTGCGCCTCGACCCTGACGCCGAGTGGCCCGCGCATCTGGCGATCAAGGTTCCGCAATGAACGCGGCGGTCGCACGCCTGAGCGGCGTCGGCCTGCGCTACGGCCAGACCCACGCGCTGCAACAGATCGAGCTGGCACTGCCGGCCCGCTGCATGGTCGGCCTGATCGGCCCCGACGGTGTCGGCAAGTCCAGCTTGCTGGCGCTGATCGCCGGGGCACGCAAGATTCAGGACGGCCTCGTCGAGGTGCTCGACGGCGACATGGCCGATGCCCGTCATCGGCGCAATGTCTGCCCGCATATCGCCTACATGCCGCAGGGCCTGGGCAAGAACCTCTACCCGACGCTGTCGGTGTTCGAGAACCTGGATTTCTTCGGTCGCCTGTTCGGTCAGGACGCTGCCGAACGCGAGCGACGCATCGAAGACCTGCTGCGCAGCACCGGTATGTCGGCCTTCCGCGAGCGTCCGGCGGGTAAGCTGTCGGGCGGCATGAAGCAGAAGCTGGGGCTGTGCTGCGCGCTGATCCACGACCCCGACCTGCTGATCCTCGACGAGCCAACCACCGGCGTCGACCCGCTGTCGCGCAACCAGTTCTGGGAACTGATCGCGCGCATTCGCGCACAGCGTCCGCAGATGAGCGTGCTGGTGGCCACGGCCTATATGGAGGAAGCCGAGCGCTTCGACCACCTGGTGGCGATGGATGCCGGACGCGTGCTGGCCGAAGGCAGCCCGGCGGAACTGCGCGTACGCACCAACAGCGCCAGCCTGGAACAGGCCTTTATCGCCTTGCTGCCCGAGGAGCGCCGCCGCGGCCATCAGCAGGTGCTCATTCCCCCCCTGCAAGACAGCCAAGAGATCGCCATCGAAGCCAAGGGCCTGACCATGCGCTTCGGTGATTTCGTCGCCGTCGACTCGGTGTCGTTTCGCATCCGCCGGGGCGAAATCTTTGGTTTTCTCGGCTCCAACGGTTGCGGCAAGAGCACCACCATGAAGATGCTCACCGGCCTGCTACCGGCCAGCGAGGGCGAGGCGCTGCTGTTCGGCCAGGCAGTTGACCCGCGCGACATGGCCACGCGCAAGCGGGTCGGCTACATGTCCCAGGCGTTCTCCCTGTATGGCGAACTGACGGTGCGGCAGAACCTGGTGCTGCACGCGCAACTCTTTCACGTACCCGCCGAGGAGATCGAGCCACGCGTGGCGCAGATGGCCGCACGCTTCGACCTCGGCGAAGTCATGGACATGCTCCCCGAGCGCCTGCCATTGGGCATCCGCCAGCGCCTGTCGCTGGCCGTGGCGGTGATTCACAAGCCGGAGATCCTGATCCTCGACGAACCCACCTCGGGGGTCGATCCGGTCGCACGCGACGGCTTCTGGCAACTGATGCTCGACCTGTCGCGCCAGGACGGCGTGACCATCTTCATCTCCACCCACTTCATGAACGAGGCGCAGCGCTGCGACCGCATCTCGCTGATGCACGCCGGCCGCGTGCTCGACAGCGACACGCCGCAGGGCCTGATGGACAAACGCGGCCTGGACAACCTGGAAGCCACCTTCATCGCTTACCTGCAGGAGGCGGCTGGCGAGCAAGCGGTCAGCGAGGCGCCGCCGCTGGAACAGGCGCCGCCACAACAGCGTCAACGCTTCAGCCTGCGCCGCCTGCTCAGCTATGCCCGCCGCGAAGCGCTGGAGCTGCGCCGCGACCCGATCCGTGGCGGCATGGCGCTGCTCGGCACCGTGCTGCTGCTGTTCATCATCGGCTATGGCATCAGCCTCGACGTCGAAGACCTGACCTTCGCCGTGCTCGATCGCGACCAGACCACCACCAGCCAGGAATACCACCTCAACCTGTCCGGCTCGCGCTACTTCCTGGAGAAGGCGCCGCTCTCCGACTACGACGAGCTGGAACGGCGCCTGCGCAATGGCGATATCAGCCTCGCCGTGGAGATTCCGCCGCACTTCGGTCGCGATCTCAAGCGCGGCGACAATCCGCAGATCGGCATGTGGATCGACGGCGCCATGCCGACCCGCGCCGAAACCATCAAGGGCTACGTCACCGGCCTGCATCAGCACTACCTGAGCGAACTGGCGCGGCGTTCGCCACAGCCGCAAGCAGCCAACGCCGCCGCGCTGGAGGTGCGCTACCGCTACAACCCGGACGTGGAAAGCCTCAAGGCCATGGTGCCGGCGGTGATCCCGCTGCTGCTGATGCTGATCCCGGCGATGCTCACGGCCCTCGGTGTGGTGCGCGAGAAGGAGCTGGGCTCGATCATCAATCTCTACGTTACCCCGGTCACCCGCCTGGAATTCCTGCTCGGTAAACAGCTGCCCTACATCGCCCTGGGTTTGTTCAACTTCATCCTGCTGATGCTGCTGGCAGTCACGGTGTTCGACGTCCCGCTCAAGGGCAACCCGCTGACTCTGCTGGCCGGCGCCCTGCTCTATCTGGCCTGCGCCACCGGACTCGGCCTGCTCATGTCGACCTTCACCAACAGTCAGATCGCCGCCGTGTTCGGCACCGCCATCGTCACCCTGCTGCCGGCCATCCAGTTTTCCGGGCTGATCTACCCGGTGGCCTCGCTGGAAGGCGCGGGCGCGCTGATCGGCCAGCTCTACCCGACCTCGCAGTTTCTGGTGATCAGCCGCGGCATCTTCTCCAAGGCGCTGGAGCTGCAGGACCTGACCGGCTACTTCACCGCTCTGGCCCTGACCATCCCGCTGCTGACGCTGCTCAGCGCTAGCCTGCTGCGCAAACAGGAGGTGTGATGGAACGCCTGGCCAATATCCTCCACCTCGGCATCAAGGAGCTGCGCAGCCTGCAGCATGACCTGGCGCTGGTACTGCTGATCATCTGGGCCTTCAGCATGGGCATCTACTCGGCCGCCACCAGCATGCCGGAGAGCCTGCACAACGCCGCCATCGCCGTGGTCGACGAAGACCAGTCGCAACTCTCCGAACGGCTGATCCAGGCCTTCCAGGCGCCCTACTTCCGTACCCCGCAACGTATCGACCTGAACGAGATGGATCGCGGCATGGATGCCGGGCGCTACACCTTCACCCTGAACATTCCACCGAACTTCCAGCGCGACGTGCTCGCTGGTCGCAGCCCGGCAATCCAGCTCAACGTCGATGCCACCCAGGTCAGCATGGCCTTCACCGGTGCCGGCTACATCCAGAATATCGGCGCCAGCGAGGTGGCCGAGTTCGTCCGCCGCTACCGGGGCGAGCTGCAGCAGCCGGCCGAACTGGTGGCACGCATAGAGTTCAACCCCAACCTGACGCGCGCCTGGTTCGGCTCGGTGATGGAGGTGATCAACCAGATCACCATGCTGTCGATCATCCTCACCGGCGCGGCGCTGATTCGCGAACGCGAGCACGGCACCGTCGAACACCTGCTGGTGATGCCGGTGACGCCACTGGAAATCATGCTGGCCAAGGTCTGGTCGATGGGGCTGGTGGTGCTCTCAGCTGCGGCGCTGTCACTGCTGCTGGTAGTGCAGGGCTGGCTGCAGGTGCCGATCGAGGGTTCGATTGCGCTGTTTCTGGTCGGCGCGGCACTGCACCTGTTCGCCACTACCTCGATGGGCATCTTCTTCGGCACGGTGGCGCGCTCGATGCCGCAATTGGGCCTGCTGATCATCCTGGTGCTGTTGCCGCTGCAGATCCTCTCCGGCGGCACCACGCCGCGCGAAAGCATGCCGGAGCTGGTACAGCAGATCATGCTGGCGGCGCCGACCACCCACTTCGTCGCGCTGGCCCAGGCCATTCTCTATCGCGGCGCCGGGCTGAATATCGTCTGGCCCTACATGCTGGCCATTGCCGGCATCGGCACGCTGTTCTTCATCGCCGCGCTGACGCGTTTTCGCAAGACCCTGGCGCAGATGGCCTGACAGAAGCGGAACCGCTTAAGCCGCGAAAAGCGGCTTTTCGTAGGGGCCCCGCCCCGGGGCGAAGCTTTTCAATTGCGCCTCGCCCTGGTTCGCGGCGGAGCGCCGCTCCTACGCATTCGCAGCGTCGACGCTTAACTGACTGCGCCCTCTTTTACTGAATGATCAGGTTGTTGAACAGCAGATCTTCGACGATAGGCTTGCCCTCTTCGCCATTGATCGCGTCCTGCACCTTCTTCAACGCTTCCAGGCGCAGGTTCTCACGGCCATCGGGAGCGTTGATGATCTCGCTGGTCTGGGCCGAGAACAGCATCACCATCTGATGGCGGATCAGCGGTTCATGCCGCTTGAGCTTCTCCTCGGCCTCGGTGCCGCTCACCCGCAGAGACACATCGGCCTTGAAGAACTTCAGACGATTGCCCTGATCCGCCAGGTTGCCGACCAAGGCTGGCGTCAGGTTGTGATAAATCGTCGCTGGATCCTCCTCCTTCTTTTCCGAAGACGCCAGGGCAGGCAGGCAGATCGACAGGCTCAACAGCAGGGCGGTCAACAGTTTCACGTTCGGCACTCCATCGGGGATGTGCCTAGCATAGCCATCCCCACGCCAGCACCCAAGCCCGACGCTTATGCCGACCTATCAGGCATCGGCATGCTCGTTGACCCTCGGCGGGCGCTTTCTACACTGCATGGCACCCTGCAAGAGGAATGACCTTCATGAAAGCCCTGCTGTGCAAAGCCTTCGGCCCTGCCGACACCCTGGTACTGGAAGACCTGCCAAGCCCCGAACCGAAGAAGAACGAGGTGCTGATCGAGGTGCAGGCCGCCGGGGTCAACTTCCCCGACACACTGATCATCGAAGGCAAATACCAGTTCAAGCCGCCCTTCCCCTTCGCCCCGGGCGGCGAGGTAGCCGGCGTGGTCAAGACCGTGGGCGAGAAAGTCAGCCATCTGCGCGCCGGTGACCGGGTGATGGCGCTGACTGGCTGGGGCGGCTTCGCCGAAGAAGTCGCCGTGCCGGCCTACAACGTGCTGCCAGTGCCCAAGAGCATGGATCTGACCACCGCGGCAGCCTTCGGCATGACCTACGGCACCTCGATGCACGCTCTCAAGCAGCGCGCCAACCTGCAACCGGGCGAAACCCTGCTTGTGCTCGGCGCCTCCGGTGGCGTCGGCCTGGCCGCGGTGGAGATCGGCAAGGCCATGGGCGCCAAGGTCATCGCTGCGGCGAGCAGCGCCGAGAAACTGGAAGTGGCGCGCAAGGCCGGCGCCGACGACCTGATCAACTACAGCGAACAAAGCCTCAAGGACGAGGTGAAGAAACTCACCGGCGGCCAGGGCGTGGACGTGATCTACGACCCGGTAGGCGGCACGCTGTTCGAGGAAGCCTTCCGCAGCATCGCCTGGAACGGCCGTTTCCTGGTGGTGGGCTTCGCTGCCGGCGGCGGTATCCCGGCGCTGCCGGCCAACCTGCCGCTGCTCAAGGGCGCCTCCCTGGTCGGCGTATTCTGGGGCTCCTTCGCCCAGCGCCAGCCGCAGGACAACGCCGCGAACTTCCAGCAGCTGTTCGCCTGGCATGCCGAAGGCAAGCTCAAGCCGCTGGTCTCGCAAACTTTCCCGCTGGAGCGTGGTGGCGAGGCCATCGCTACCCTCGGCCAGCGCAAGGCAGTGGGCAAGGTGGTAGTAACCGTTCGCTGACGGTGCAGCTAATGCCGATCAGATAAGCTTGCCAAAGCGGTCTTTCGTAGGAGCCCCGCCCCGGGGCGAAGCTTTTCAATCGCGTATCGCCCTGGTTCGCGGCGGGGCGCCGCTCCTACCCATTGGCAGCGTCGACGCTTAACTGACAGACATTAGCTTGTTAATTCAACTTCGCGGCGCGTAGGCGAACACATCGGCGCGCATCTGGTGGGCATCCATCCCGGCTTCGACCAGCGCATCGAGCGTGGCGTAGACCATGGCTGGTGAACCGCTGGCGTAGACGTGCAGCGCCTTGAGGTTGGGGAAATCCTCGCGCACCGCTTCGTGCAGCAGGCCGCAACGACCCGGCCAGCCACACTGGTCGCTGACCACCTGATGCAGGTGCAGATTATCCAGCTGTTGCCACTCGGCCCAATGTGGCAGTTCGTAGAAATCCTCGGGCCGACGCGCGCCCCAGTACAGATGCACCGGATGGGCAAAACCCGCCGCGCGGCAGTGCTCGATCAGGCTGTGCATCTGGCCCATGCCAGTGCCGGCAGCGATCAGCACCAGCGGCCCATCGGGCAGGTCGGCGAGGTGGGTGTCACCGTAGGGCATCTGCACGCGAGCCATGCCGGTGCGGCGCAGATGCTCCAGCAGGGCAATGCTGCTGTCTTCGCGGGCGAGGATGTGCAGCTCCAACTCACGCCCGGCGTGCGGCGCCGAAGCCAGGGAGAAGGCCGCCATCTCGCCATCCGGGCGCTGCAGCAGCAGGTACTGCCCGGCGTGATAACGCGGCGCCTTGCCGGCTGGGGTGCGCAGGCTCACGCGGAACACGTCGCCGCCCACGGCCTGGCATTCGGTCACCTGGCAGCTCAGCTCGCGCACCGGCAACTCACCCGGAGCCAGCACGCCATCCCAGTGCAGCACGCAGTCTTCCAGCGGCTCGGCCAGGCAGGTGAACAGCTCGCCGTGATCCAGCTCGGCGCCGGCTTGGCGCACTCGGCCCTCGACCAGCAGCGCGGCGCAGATATGGCAGTTGCCGTTGCGGCAGCTCTGCGGGCAGTCGTAGCCCAGGCGCCGGGCGCCATCGAGAATGCGTTCGCCTGGCTGCAGCGCGAGAGTGACGCCGGAAGGTTGCAGGGTGACATTCATCAATCG
Source organism: Pseudomonas oleovorans subsp. oleovorans (assembly GCF_002197815.1). Taxonomy (GTDB): domain Bacteria; phylum Pseudomonadota; class Gammaproteobacteria; order Pseudomonadales; family Pseudomonadaceae; genus Aquipseudomonas; species Aquipseudomonas oleovorans. Next base: position 45,226 of record NZ_NIUB01000025.1, on the reverse strand, counting down.
ATTCCCAGCTCGCTCCACAGCGCGTCGACACGCGCCACCACGGCGGGATCCTTCTCGATGGCGCGGCCCCATTCGCGGGTGGTCTCGCCCGGCCACTTGTGGGTGGCGTCCAGGCCCATCTTCGAACCGAGGCCGGAGATCGGCGAGGCGAAGTCGAGGTAGTCGATCGGTGTGTTGTCGATCATCACCGTGTCGCGCTTGGGGTCCATGCGCGTGGTAATCGCCCAGATCACGTCATTCCAGTCCCGTGCGTTGATATCGTCGTCGGTGACGATAACGAACTTGGTGTACATGAACTGGCGCAGGAACGACCACACACCGAGCATTACCCGCTTGGCGTGGCCCGGATACTGCTTCTTCATGGTCACCACCGCCATGCGGTAGGAACAGCCTTCCGGCGGCAGGTAGAAATCGGTGATCTCGGGGAACTGCTTCTGCAGGATCGGCACGAACACTTCGTTCAGCGCCACGCCGAGGATCGCCGGCTCATCCGGCGGCCGGCCGGTGTAGGTGCTGTGATAGATCGGCTCGCGGCGACGGGTAATACGCTCGACGGTGAACACCGGGAAGGTGTCGACCTCGTTGTAGTAGCCGGTGTGATCGCCGTAGGGGCCTTCCGGTGCGGTCTCGCCCGGATGGATCACACCCTCCAGCACGATCTCGGCACTGGCCGGCACCTGCAGCTCGCTGCCAACCGCCTTGATCAGCTCGGTGCGATGGCCGCGCAAGAGGCCGGCGAAAGCGTATTCGGAGAGGGTATCGGGCACTGGCGTCACGGCGCCGAGAATGGTCGCCGGGTCGGCGCCCAAGGCGACGCACACCGGATAAGGCTTGTCCGGATGCTTCTGGCACCACTCGCGGTAATCCAGCGCGCCACCACGGTGGCTGAGCCAGCGCATGATCACCTTGTTGCGGCCGATCACCTGCTGGCGGTAGATGCCGAGGTTCTGCCGTTCCTTGTTCGGGCCCTTGGTGATGGTCAGGCCCCAGGTGATCAGCGGCGCCACGTCACCCGGCCAGCAGTGCTGGATCGGCAGTTTGCCGAGGTCGACGTCATCGCCCTCCTCGATCACCTCATGGCACGGCGCATCCTTGACCACCTTGGGTGCCATGGAAATAACCTTCTTGAAGATCGGCAGCTTGCTCCAGGCATCCTTCAGCCCCTTCGGCGGCTCCGGCTCCTTGAGAAAGGCCAGCAGCTTGCCGATTTCGCGCAGCTCGGAGACATCCTCGGCGCCCATGCCCAGCGCCACGCGCTTGGGCGTACCGAACAGGTTGCCGAGCACCGGCACATCGAAGCCTGTGGGCTTTTCGAACAGCAGCGCCGGGCCGCCCTTGCGCAGGGTGCGGTCGCAGATTTCGGTCATCTCCAGAACGGGCGATACCGGGGTCTGGATGCGCTTGAGTTCACCGCGCTTTTCCAGTTCACGGATGAAGTCGCGCAGGTCGCGATACTGCATGCAGGAGCCTCGTGTCGGACAGGCAAGAGTCGGCCGCAAAGTTTAGCGCCGAAGTCGGGCTTTCAGAAGGCTTGAACGCCTCCAGATACGACAAGGCCGGGTTTCCCCGGCCTTGTGGCAAGACATGAAGCGCTTATTTACGCTTCATCGACAGGAAGAACTCATCGTTGGTCTTGGTGGCCTTGAGCTTGTCGATCAGGAACTCGATCGCCGCGATCTCATCCATCGGGTGCAGCAGCTTGCGCAGAATCCACATGCGCGACAGCTCTTCCTCGCCGGTCAGCAGTTCTTCACGACGAGTGCCCGACTTGTTGATGTTGATGGCCGGGAACACGCGCTTCTCGGAAACACGGCGATCGAGGATCAGCTCCATGTTGCCGGTGCCTTTGAATTCCTCGTAGATTACTTCGTCCATCTTCGAGCCGGTTTCCACCAGCGCGGTGGCGATGATGGTCAGCGAGCCGCCTTCTTCGATGTTACGCGCTGCGCCGAAGAAGCGTTTCGGCTTCTCCAGGGCGTGGGCATCGACACCACCGGTGAGTACCTTGCCGGAGCTCGGGATCACGGTGTTGTAGGCACGCGCCAGACGGGTGATGGAGTCGAGCAGGATGACCACATCCTTCTTGTGCTCGACCAGGCGCTTGGCCTTCTCGATCACCATTTCGGCGACCTGCACGTGGCGGGTCGGCGGCTCGTCGAAGGTCGAGGCGACCACTTCGCCGCGCACGGTGCGCTGCATCTCGGTCACTTCTTCCGGGCGCTCGTCGATCAGCAGAACGATCAGGTGGCACTCGGGGTTGTTGCGGGTGATGTTCGAGGCGATGTTCTGCAGCATGATGGTCTTGCCCGCTTTCGGCGGAGCGACGATCAGGCCGCGCTGGCCCTTGCCAATCGGCGCGCAGAGGTCGATCACACGACCGGTGATGTCCTCGGTGGAGCCGTTGCCGGCTTCCATGGTCAGGCGCTGATTCGGGAACAGCGGCGTCAGGTTCTCGAACAGGATCTTGTTCTTGGCGTTTTCCGGGCGGTCGAAGTTGATGCTGTCGACCTTGAGCAGGGCGAAATAGCGCTCGCCTTCCTTCGGCGGGCGGATCTTGCCGACGATCGTGTCACCGGTACGCAGGTTGAAACGGCGGATCTGGCTGGGCGAGACGTAGATATCGTCCGGGCCGGCCAGGTAGGAAGAGTCGGCACTGCGCAGGAAGCCGAAACCGTCCTGGAGGATCTCCAGCACGCCGTCACCGGAAATTTCCTCGCCGCTTTTGGCATGCTTTTTCAGCAGGGCGAAGATGATGTCCTGCTTGCGCGAACGAGCCATGTTTTCCAGGCCCATTTGTTCGGCCATGTCCAGCAGTTCGGCAATCGGCTTTTGCTTGAGTTCGGTCAGATTCATAGGAATGACGTGATCATCGAGAGGAGAAGAAAGCTGTTAGCTTGAGAGGCCGCGCCGCAGAGAAGGCGACAGGATCGCGAACGAATTCGTATAGGAATGAATCGGCGACGGCGTGCAGAGAGCTGCATGGAGGATACAGCGGGATCGAATTTAACACCGTGAAAAAACAGCGTCTAGCCCTAAAAACGAAAAACCCCGCAAAAAGCAGGGTCTTCCAGAGCGACTTGCCTCAGAGGTGTAGGGTGGGCTTCAGCCCACCAGCACGCCACCTGCGAACAGCTCGGTGGGCTAAAGCCCACCCTACTCTTTAGATGTTGCTGTCGAGGAAGGCTGCCAGCTGCGACTTGGACAGCGCGCCAACCTTGGTCGCTTCGACGTTGCCGTTCTTGAACAGCATCAGGGTCGGGATACCACGTACGCCGTACTTCGGCGGGGTTTCCTGGTTCTCGTCGATGTTCAGTTTGCAGATCTTCAGCTTGCCTTGGTATTCCTTGGCGATCTCGTCGAGTACCGGTGCAATCATCTTGCACGGGCCGCACCACTCAGCCCAATAGTCGACCAGAACCGGACCTTCAGCCTGGATGACGTCCTGGTCGAAGCTGGCGTCGCTGACGTTGGTGATGAATTCGCTCATGAGGAGTCTCCGTATATTCGGAAGCAAAAAATTGCCGGGAGGAATTTTTGACGTCGCTTGCGACGGCCCGAAAGGTTGCCGCCAAAGATAGCAGGCAACCAAAAAGTGGCGACATCATAGCCCGGCTTGCCTGACACCGAAAGGCACTGGCGATTGAGCCACTCAATAGTTTCAATCACCAAGCGTGATGAAGGCTATTCCAGTACGCAGCGCTGCCGCGCGGATGTGCTGCTGCATGGCTTTCTGTGCCGGGCCGGCGGCATGCCGGGCCAGGGCCTTGAGGATCTTTCGATGCTCCTGCCAGGTTTCCTGCGCACGCTCCGGGCGGATGAACGGCAGCTTCTGACTTTCCAGGAAGATCTCGGCGCTGGAGGTGACCAGGGCGAACATCGCCTGGTTGCCGCTGGCGGCGAGAATACGCTGGTGAAACTCGAAATCCAGCCGGTTGGCCTGCTCGAAATCGCCTGCACGCAGCTCGCGGCGCATCTGCTCGACGTTGTCTTCGAGAATGTCCAGCACCTCGGCGGTCATCACCCCGGCCGCCAGACCACAGGCAAAGCCCTCCAGGGCGAAGCGCAACTGAAAGGTATCGGCCGCCGACACCTGCGCGGCGAAGGGCCAGGCGAAAGCGCCGGCCACCTCCGCCCTGGTCGGTTCCTGAACGAACACACCCTTGCCGGCTTGCACGCTGACCAGCCCAGCGCTTTCGCGTGGCCATCGCCCGCGCCCTGGCCATGTCGCCCAAGGTGCTGCTGTGCGACGAGATCACCTCGGCGCTCGATCCGGAGTTGGTCAACGAGGTACTGGCAGTGGTCAAGCAACTGGCCAGCGAGGGCATGACCCTGATCATGGTCACCCACGAGATGCGCTTCGCCCGCGAAGTGGGTAACAAGCTGGTGTTCATGCACCATGGCAAGGTGCATGAGATCGGCGATCCGAAAGCGCTGTTCGCCGCCCCGCAGACCGAAGAGCTGAGCAATTTCATCGGCTCGGTGAACCTGTGAACGCGCCGGCGCCCCTACCGCTGCGCATCGAGCCGCTGACCCGCGCGGCCTTCGCGCCCTTCGGCGAGGTGATCGAGACGGCCGGTGCCACGGCCTTCCCGATCAACGCCGGGACCACCACGCGCTACCACGACCTGGCCAAAGTGGAGCTGGCCGGCGAGGCGCCGCGCACCCTGGTCAACCTGTTCGAGGGCAGGGCCTGGCACGCGCCCATCGCCATCGGCATGCTCGAACGCCACCCGCTGGGCAGCCAGGCCTTTTATCCAGTGGACGGTGGGCGCATGCTGATCGTCGTCGCCCCACCCGGCGACCTGGACGAGTCGCAGATCCGCGCCTTCATCAGCGCGCCAGACCAGGGCGTGAACTACGCCCGCGGCACCTGGCACCACCCGTTACTCTGTCTGCAACACCCTGGACGCTTCCTGGTGGTGGACCGCGGCGGCGAGGGTCACAACTGCGACGAACAGCTTCTGAAACAGCCGCTGAGCGTGCTGAACCTGCGATAACCACAGTTCTAGACCAGTTTCGTACGACATCCGAATGCGTTGGCTCATGCGCTCAGTCGTGGCACGATGGCGCGGAAATCGAACGAGATGCCGCAATCATGCCCCAAGCCCCTGCCGAGAGTTTTCCCCTGATCGCCGCCATCGACCTGGGCTCGAACAGTTTTCATATGGTTTTGGCCAAGGCCGACAATCATGAAATCCGCATCCTCGAGCGCCTCGGCGACAAGGTGCAACTGGCGGCAGGCCTGGATGACGAGCGCCAGCTCAGTGAAGAAGCGATGCAACGCGGCCTGGATTGCCTGCGCCGCTTCGCCCAACTGACCAGCACCCTGCCGGAAGGCGCCGTGCGCATCGTCGGCACCAACGCCCTGCGTGAGGCGCGCAACCGCGCGGTGTTCATCCGCCGCGCCGAAGAAATCCTCGGCCACCAAGTGGAAGTGATTTCCGGCCGAGAGGAAGCCCGCCTGATCTACCTGGGCGTGTCCCACAGCATCGCCGACACGCCCGGCAAACGCCTGGTCGCCGACATTGGCGGCGGCAGTACCGAATTCATCATCGGCCAACGCTTCGAGCCGCTGCTGCGCGAGAGCCTGCAGATGGGCTGCGTCAGCTTCACCCAGCGCTATTTCAAGGACGGCAAGATCACTCCGGCACGCTATGCGCAGGCCTACACCGCTGCGCGCCTGGAACTGATGGGCATCGAGCACGGCCTGCGCCGCCTTGGCTGGGAGGACGCCGTCGGCGCCTCTGGCACCATCAAGGCCATCGGCCTGACGACCAAGGCTGCCGGCCTGGGCAATGGCGAGGTCAACGCCGAAGGCCTGGCCTGGCTCAAGCGCAAGGTGTTCAAGCTGGGCGAGGTGGACAAGCTCGACCTCGACGGCATCAAGCCGGATCGCCGCGGCATCTTCCCCGCCGGCCTGGCGATTCTCGAAGCCATCTTCGATGCCTGCGACATCCAGCGCATGAGCCACTCCGAAGGTGCTCTGCGTGAAGGCGTGCTCTACGACCTGCTTGGCCGCCACCAGCACGAGGACGTCCGCGAACGCACGCTGGCGGCGTTCATGGAGCGCTACCACGTCGATGTCGACCAAGCCGCTCGGGTCGAGGCAAAGGCGCTTTCAGCGCTGGACAAGGTTGCCAATGATTGGGGGCTGACCGACGACTGGCATCGTGAACTGCTCAGCTGGGGCGCCAAGGTGCACGAGGTGGGTCTGGATATCGCCCACTACCAGTACCACAAGCACGGCGCCTATCTGATCGAGCACTCCGACCTGGCCGGTTTCTCGCGCCAGGATCAGCAGATGCTAGCGCTGCTGGTGCGCGGCCACCGGCGCAACATTCCCAAGGACAAGTTCGCCGACTTCGGCGAGGAAGGCGTGAAGCTGATGCGCCTGTGCGTACTGCTGCGCTTCGCCATCCTCTTCCACCATATCCGCGGCACGCAGAGCATGCCCGAAGTGCAGTTCAAGGTCGGTGAGAACAGCCTGGAAATCGTCTTTCCCGAAGGCTGGCTGGCCGCCAACCCGCTGACCCTGGCGGACTTCGAAGCCGAAGCCGAATGGCTCAAGCGTATCAATCTAACGTTGAGCGTGCGCTGATACCCCGGCTGAACACATGGCGCACCCTAGGGTCTGTTGCCGTTTCGACGCGAGCCGTGCGCGAAACGGCAACAGACCCTAGGGGCGCGGCTCGGCCTGTAGGGCGGGTGAAACCCGCCAGGACCACAAAGCCCCTCTCCCGCACTTCGGGCACCCCGCTCCGCGCCACGGCCTGATCGCCAGCGATCAGGCGCTCATCGGCGTAGGAAGTGCTTCAAAAAACTACGGCACGCGGCCATCTAAGCCCTCTCCCGCCCTTCGGGCACCCTCTCCCATAAATGGGAGAGGGTCATCAGATGGCCGCAAGCGGCCTTTTTAACGCGTCACGATCACTGGTGCGGTCAGTTTCTCCAGCAAGCCTGACTGCGCGCTACGCGGGTTCTGGTTACCGGTTGGCTGCAACCGTACATAGCGGCCGTCGGGTTGCAACACCCAGGCCTGGGTGTTGTCGGTCAGGTAGCTTTCCAACTCCTTCTTTACGCGCATGATGAGTTTCTTGCCCTCCACCGGGAAGCAGGTCTCGACACGCTTGTCGAGGTTGCGCTCCATCCAGTCGGCGCTGGACAGGTAGATCTTCTCGTCACCGCCATTGAGGAAGTAGAACACCCGCGTATGCTCGAGGAAGCGACCGATGATCGAGCGCACCTGGATGTTCTGCGACACTCCGGCGATGCCCGGGCGCAGGCAGCACATGCCGCGCACCACCAGGTCAATCTTCACCCCGGTCTGGCTGGCCTTGTACAGCGCGCGGATCACCTTGGGGTCGGTCAGCGAGTTGAACTTGGCGATGATGTGCGCCGGCTTACCTTCGGCCGCTGCGGCGGTTTCCTTGGCGATCAGGTCGAGCAGGGTTTTCTTCAAGGTGAAGGGCGCGTGCAGCAGCTTCTTCATGCGCAGGGTCTTGCCCATGCCAATCAGCTGGCTGAACAGCTTCGACACGTCCTCGCCCAGAGCCACGTCGGCGGTGAGCAGGCTGTAGTCGGTGTACAGCTTGGCGTTGCCGGCGTGGTAGTTGCCGGTGCCCAAGTGTGCATAGCGGACGATCTCGCCGTTCTCGCGACGCAGGATCAGCATCATCTTGGCGTGGGTCTTGAAGCCCACCACACCATAGATGACTACCGCCCCGGCAGCCTGCAGACGGCTGGCCAGGGCCAAGTTGGACTCTTCATCGAAGCGCGCACGCAGCTCGATCACCGCGGTGACCTCCTTGCCGTTACGCGCCGCCTCCACCAGAGCATCGACGATTTCCGAGTTGGCCCCGGAGCGGTACAGCGTCTGCTTGATCGCCAGCACGTGCGGGTCTTTCGCCGCCTGGCGCAACAGGTCCACCACCGGGGTGAAGGACTCGAAGGGGTGCAGCAGGAGGATGTCCTGCTTGCTCACCACGCTGAAGATGTTCTCTGCGTTCTGCAGCAGCTTGGGGATCACCGGGGTAAACGGCGCGTACTGCAGCTCCGGGCGGTTATCCAGGCCGGTGATGCTGAACAGGCGGGTCAGGTTGACCGGGCCGTTGACCTGATACAGCTCGCCCTCGGTCAGGCCAAACTGCTTGAGCAGGTGGTCGCGCAGGTGTTTCGGGCAGGTGTCGACCACCTCCAGACGCACCGCATCGCCATAGCGACGGCTGAACAGCTCGCCGCGCAGGGCGCGGGCCAGGTCTTCGACGTCCTCGGTATCCACCGACAGGTCGGCGTTACGGGTCAGGCGGAACTGGTAGCAGCCCTTGACCTTCATGCCCTGGAACAGGTCATCGGCGTGGGCGTGGATCATCGACGACAGGAACACGTAGTTGTCGCCGGGGCCGCCGACGTCTTCCGGCACCTTGATGATACGCGGCAGCAGGCGTGGCGCCGGGATGATGGCCAGACCGGAGTCGCGACCGAAGGCATCGACGCCCTCAAGTTCGACGATGAAGTTCAGGCTCTTGTTCACCAGCAGCGGGAAGGGGTGCGTCGGGTCGAGGCCGATGGGGGTGATGATCGGCGCGATCTCGTCGCGGAAGTAGCGGCGTACCCAGGCCTTGAGCTTGGTGGTCCAGAACCGCCGGCGGATGAAGTTGATGTTGTGCTTGGCCAGCGCCGGGAATAGCGTGTCGTTGAGAATGGCGTACTGTCGCTCGACCTGCTCGTGCACCAGTTCGCTGATGCGCGCCAGCGCCTGGTGCGGCTGCAGGCCGTCGGCACCGGCCTGTTCACGGGCGAAATTGATCTGTTTCTTCAGGCCGGCGACGCGGATCTCGAAGAATTCGTCGAGGTTGCTGGAGAAGATCAGCAGGAACTTCAGACGTTCGAGCAGCGGATAGGACTCATCCAGCGCCTGCTCCAGCACCCGGATATTGAACTGCAGCTGCGACAGTTCACGGTGGATGTACAGGCTGCTGTCATCCAGGCTGGGGATCGGGGCCGGCGGCGGAGTTTCCACCACTGGCGTCTCGGCGACCACCTCAGCCTGAGGCGGGTTATTGTCGAGCACTTCGCTGTTGAGTCCTTCGCTGTTCATCGCTGGGTTCCTGAGAGCGTCATCGCTCTTGTTTTAGCAGTTCTGCCGCCCGTACGGCGAAATAGGTGAGGATGCCATCGGCACCGGCACGTTTGAAGGCGGTGAGTGACTCCAGTATGACCGCCTCACTCAGCCAGCCGTTCTGGATCGCCGCCATGTGCATGGCGTACTCGCCACTGACCTGATAGACGAAGGTCGGCACCTTGTAGGCATCCTTGACCCGCCAGAGGATGTCCAGATAGGGCATGCCGGGCTTGACCATGACCATGTCGGCGCCTTCGGCCAGGTCGGCCGCCACTTCATGCAGCGCCTCGTTGCCGTTGGCCGGGTCCATCTGGTAGCCGAGCTTGTTGCCCTTGCCGAGGTTGGCCGCCGAACCCACCGCATCGCGGAACGGGCCGTAGTAGGCGCTGGCGTACTTGGCCGAGTAGGCCATGATGCGCACGTTGACGTGGTCGGCCAGCTCCAGCGCCTCGCGGATCGCCTGCACACGGCCATCCATCATGTCCGACGGCGCCACCACCTGGGCACCGGCCTCGGCATGCGACAGCGCCTGCTTGACCAGCGCATCGACGGTGATGTCGTTCTGCACGTAGCCGGATTCGTCGAGGATGCCGTCCTGACCGTGGGTGGTGAAGGGGTCGAGCGCCACGTCACTGATCACCCCTAGTTCGGGGAATTTCTCACGTAGCGCGCGGATCGCGCGCTGGGCGATACCGTCCGGGTTCCAGGCCTCGGCGCCGTCGAGGGATTTCTTCTCCAGCGGCGTCACCGGGAACAGCGCCAGCGCCGGAATGCCCAGTTCGACCCAGTGCTCGGCTTCCTTGAGTAGCAGGTCGATGGACAGGCGCTCGACGCCCGGCATCGACGGCACGGTTTCACGGCGGTTTTCGCCGTCGAGGACGAACACCGGCAGAATCAGATCATCGACGCTCAGGCGATTCTCACGCACCAGGCGGCGAGAGAAATCATCGCGGCGATTGCGACGCAGACGGGTGGCAGGGAACAGACGATTGGCGGGGGTAACGCTCACGGCAGACTCCAGAGCCCGCACGGGCGGGCCAGTGTGACGGTTATAAGCGGGCATTATGACCAAATGATGACAGCCGCATGACGCAATGCGACTGCGGGTCGCAGCCAGGGCGGCGGCAATGCCACGAAACCTGGCCATTGTGGCATGAAGCGCCACCTTCCGGGTTCCTCGCGGTCAGAGTAGTCTTCAGCACCCCCACATCGAGCGCACTGCATGCTCCAAGATCTGATCCGCCAGTTCGGCTATCCGGCATTGGTACTGGGCACCTTCCTCGAGGGTGAGGTATCCCTGCTGCTGGCAGCCTACATGGCCGTGCGCAACGTGCTGGAGATCGAATGGGTGGCGCTGTGCGCCTTCCTCGGCACCTTCGCCAGCGATCAGCTGTGGTACTACCTTGGCCGTCGTCACGGCCGCGCACTGCTGGCGCGCAAACCGCGCTGGCAGCCGCTGGGCGAACGCGCCAGCGCACTGATCCAGCGCCATCCTGACCTGTGGGTGCTGTGCTTCCGCTTTCTCTACGGCCTGCGCACGGTGATGCCGCTGACCATCGGCCTGTCCGGCTATTCCTGGCGCCGTTACCTGCTGCTCGATGCCATCGGTGCCGGTGTCTGGGCCGGCGGCATCAGCCTGCTGGCCTACAGCCTGGGCAATGCCATGGGCGGCTTGCTGGAAGAACTGCGCAACTACCAGGTCATCCTGCTCGCGGCCGTGGTCCTGCTGCTCTGCCTGGCCTGGCTAAATCGGTGGCGTCAGCGCCGGCGCAGCTGAACCGCGAGCCCACCATATGCCCAACAGGCTGACCAGGCTGTAGGCGATCAACCACATCCAGGCAGTCACATTCAGGGTCAAGATGCCCAGCTCGCCAGCCAGCCAGAATGCCGGCAGGTTGCTCGCCAGGCGCAGACACTCCAGCTGCCAGGCATGCCTGCAGTTCTCCAGCCATATACCGATGCTGCATAGCCCCAGCGCTATCCACAGGCAGGCCAATAGCACAGCGCCCGTCGAGAGCGCGTCGCCCTGCGCCAGCAGCCAGACACCGGCCAGCAGGTAACAGATGAACTGCAGCAGCGCGTAGAGCTGTGCAGCACGCGCCAATGGCACCTCGAACTTGCGGAACTGACTCAAGTCCGCCTTGGCCTGCGGGTAACGCGCCGCCACGTCGGCCGGACGCCAGCCGGTGGGCATGAACCAGATGCGCAGGCGGTCCCACCAGGCGCCGGCGCGTCTGGCGTCGCGCCACAGCCCGGCGTAAACCTGCAGGTTGGCCCACAACGGGTTCCAGCTGGCCAGCGGCACGGTTACGCCGAAGATCACCGGCTCTTCGTCGAGCTCCTCCTGGAAGGTGCCAAAAATTCGATCCCAGACAATGAACACACCGCCGTAATTGCGATCCATGTAGATAGGATTCTGTGCATGGTGCACGCGGTGGTTGGACGGGGTGATGAACAGCCACTCGAACCAGCCCAGTTTGGGGATATGCCGGGTATGCACCCAGAACTGATACAGCAGGTTCAGGGCGGCAACGCTGAGGAAGACCAGCGGCGGCACGCCGACCAGCGCCATCGGCAGATAGAAGATCCAACCAAAGATGAAACCGGTGCTGGTTTGCCGTAACGCGGTGGAGAGGTTGTAATCCTCGCTCTGATGGTGCACCGCATGCGCGGCCCAGAGCACGTTGCGCTCATGGCCCAGACGGTGGTTCCAGTAGTAGCAGAAATCGTAGAAGACGAAGGCGAAGAGCCATACCCAGAGACTGCTTTCGGACAACTCGAACAGCGCCAGCTGCTCCCAGGCGAAGGCGTAGGTCAGCAGGCCGACCACCTTGGTGAGAATCCCGGTGGCCTGGGACAGTACGCCGGCACTGAGGCTGTTAAGGGCATCGGCCAGGCGATAGGTGCGCATGCCGCGCCAGCGGTCAGCGAGCAATTCCAGGCCGATCAGCAGGAAGAAGAAGGGCACTGCGTAGAGAACATAATTCATGACTGCGCCGTATCGTTGTACTTGTGTCGGGAATGAGCTGTTATTGATCCTATGCGCAGCTTCGCCAGGCTTCGCGGCGGCAAATGACAGTCCGAGTGGCATTTGGCGACAATCCAAGAATTGGTAGTACCCGCGCCCGCTTCACGGTCGCGTCTTTCCTCACCAGGAGTCGAGCATGAGCAAGAAAGTGGCAGTGATTCTGTCCGGCTGTGGCGTCTACGATGGCGCCGAGATCCATGAAAGCGTGATCACCCTGCTGCGCCTCGACCAGCGTGGCGCCGAGGTGCAGTGCTTCGCTCCCAACGTGCCGCAGTTGCACGTGGTCGATCACTACAGCGGCGACGAGATGGACGAGACGCGCAACGTCCTGGTGGAATCGGCGCGCATTGCCCGCGGCAAGATCAAGGACGTAAAAGAGCTGCATGTGGCCGAGTTCGACGCACTGATCCTGCCCGGCGGCTTCGGCGTAGCGAAGAACCTCTCCGACTTCGCCACCAGTGGCGCCGGCTGCACCGTGCAGCCGGACGTACTGGCCGCGTGCAAGGCCTTCGTCGATGCCGGCAAGCCGGTCGGCCTGATGTGCATCGCCCCGGTACTTGCGGCGAAGATCTTCGGTGCCGGCGTGGTCTGCACCATCGGCAGCGATCATGACACCGCCGCCGCCCTGACCCAGATGGGCGCCGAGCACCATGAGTGCGAGGTCAGCGACATCATCGAAGACAGCCAGCGCAAGCTGGTGACCACGCCGGCCTACATGCTCGCCCAGTCCATCGCCGAGGCAGCGTCGGGCATCAACAAACTGGTCGACCGTGTACTGGAGCTGGCGCACCACTGACTTACGCTATGTAGGGGCTTTGTAGGGTGGGCGGGAAGCGTTCCGCTTAAGCTTCAGTATCGATCCGCGTGGGCTGAAGCGCAACGCCGCCCGCCCCACCCTACAAAGTTCAGGGTTCCTGTCTGTAGGGTGGGCTTTAGCCCACCAATGGCGATCAATGTGGGATAAAGCGCAACGCCGCCCGCCCCACCCTACCAACCAGCACCACTACAGGGCGCTTCGGTCATTGGCCAGGGCAGTCTGGCCGCGCCGCTGGTCAAACCGCTTGGGCTGCGGCAGCGTGGCGACAGGATTTCCCGGAGCCCCTGCCATGTCCCAGCCCTTCGTCCTCAGCCCCGACCTGCAACAGGCGGTGGCCAGTTTCTTCCAGCGCATTCCCTTCAATCAGGTGCTCGGCATCGAGCTCGATGAGCTGAGCTCCGAGCGGGTGACCATGCACCTGCCGATGAAGCCCGAACTGATCGGCAACTTCGTCCACGGCATCCTGCACGGCGGGGTGATTTCCTCGCTGCTCGACGTCTGCGGCGGCGCCATGGCGCTGATCGGCGCCTTCGCCAACCACCAGCACCTGCCGCCAGCCGAACGCATGAGCAAACTGTCCAAGCTCGGCACCATCGATCTGCGCATCGACTACCTGCGCCCCGGTCGCGGTCAGCGTTTCACTGCCACGGCCACGCCACTGCGCGCCGGCAACAAGGTGGCGGTGATTCGTATGGAGCTGCATAACGACGAGGGCGTGCTGGTGGCGGTTGGCACCGGCACCTATCTGTGTGGCTGACGGAGTCCGCCCAGGCTACAACTGTGCGTCTGAACGGATGCCTTTGTAGGAGCGAGCTCTGCTCGCGAAGCGCCCTGCCCCAGGAAATTCGCGAGCAGAGCTCGCTCCTACGGTCATTGCCTCGGTAGCCGAGGCAGCTAGCGACTCAGCCGTGTGAGAATTCGATCCAGCGCATTGGCGAAGGCCTGCCGGTCCTTTTCCGAATACGGCGCCTGGCCACCACCCACCTGCCCCTGCTCGCGCAGGTCGGTGAACAGATTACGTACCGCCAGACGCTCGCCCATGTTGCGCTCGTCGAACTCGCGACCACGCGGGTCGAGTGCGGCGACGCCCTTCTTCACCAGGCGGTCGGCCAGCGGCACATCGCTGCAGATCACCAGCTCGCCAGGCACCGCGTGCTCCACCAGATGATCATCGGCCGCATCCGGCCCGCTGGGCACCACAATCAGTTTCACGCAGGCGAAGTTCGGCCGCGCCACGGCCTGCCCGGCCACCAGCACCACTTCGAAACCCCGCTTGAGGGCAAACTTGACCACTTGATCCCGCGCCGCCCGAGGGCAGGCGTCGGCGTCGATCCATACACGCATGCAGCTACTTCCGCAGAGAAACCAGCGCCCAGTATGCCAGCAGGCGCGAGGCTCAGGCCTGGTAGAACGGTTCGCAGCGCTCACGCACGGCGCGCGACAGGTTGTCCTCGGCCAGTTCGATCAGATCCAGCTCCACCTCGTCCGGCAGCAGCTCCGCTACCAGCGCAGCCAGGCGACGCTGGCCACTCATGTCGGCGCCGGAAATTGCCAACAGCAGCCGCGGCTGCAGACCGATGGCTGGATCACGCAACGCAGCGAGAAAGGCCTCACGTATGGCAAGTTGGGTACAGGCCGCTGAGAGTGCCTGCTCCAGGGTGGGGTGACGCAATACAGCCAACGCCAGATCGGGGCTGTCGGCGTAGTGAGTGGAATGGATCGAGGAAGACATGCGCGCACTCGGCAGAGGAATTGGAAGCAGCCTAGGTGCACTGAGACCAGGTGTCGTAGCGGCGGTTCACGCTATGACACAACGAGGGCGGGCAAAGCTCGCCCTCGTTCCAACCTGAGTAGACTGTCTAGGCCTGCTCGACCATGCGTCGACGCTCCCCTAGCAGGCTGCGCCCGTACAGCAGCGCGATATCGGCCAGCGCCAGGCCCTGCGCCGACAGGCTCCAGGCATCGGCATGAATGCCCAACCAGTCGAACTCGAAGAAGGCTACCGGACGCGTGCCGAGCACACCGGCCTCCTGCAACGCGGCCACACCATGGCCGGCGAAGACCACGGACAGCACGCACAGCAGCACCGCGTTGACGCCGAAGAAGGTCGCCAGCGGCAGTTTGCGCGAACCACGCAGGATCACCCAGGCCAGGCCGATCAGCAGCACCAACGCCGCACCGGCGCCGGCCAGCACCGCACCGTGCCCGGCAGGGCCGGCCTGCAGCCATAGGGTTTCGTAGAACAGAATCACTTCGAACAGCTCGCGATACACCGAGAAGAACGCCAGCATGGCGAAGCCGAAACGGCCACCACCGCCGACCAGGCTGCTCTTGATGTAATCCTGCCAGGCCGCTGCGTGGCGACGATCATGCATCCACACGCCAACCCACAGCAGCACCACGCTGGCGAACAGCGCCGTGGCGCCCTCCAGCAGCTCGCGCTGGGCGCCGCTGATGTCGATCAGGTAGGCCGCCACCGCCCAGGTCGCGACACCGGCCAGCAATGCCAGACCCCAGCCGATGTGCATACTGCGTACCGCCTGCTGCTGCCCGGTATTGCGCAGAAAGGCGAGGATCGCCGCCAGCACCAGAATCGCCTCGAGCCCCTCGCGTAGCAGAATCAACAGGCTGGCGAAGAAGCTCAGGCTGTCATCCATGGCACCATCGGCCAGCAGCACCGCAGACTTGTCCAGCTCGACCTTGGCCTGTTCCAGCGCCTGTGCCGCCTGTGCGACGCCAGCGCCATCCTGCAGCGCCTGTCGATAGGCCATCAAGGCGCGCTCAGTGGTCTTGCGCTGCACTGCATCGAGGTTGTCGAGAGCGCTTTCGACCAGTTCGAAGCCTTCCAGGTAGGCGCCGACGGAGAGATCATAAGCCTGCTCGCGATCACCCTCGCGATAAGCCTGCAGGCTGCGCTCCAGGGTCGTGCGGGTGTAACCGATGAGCTGCTGGGGACCACGCTGCTCCACTACCGGATGCGCGCGCAGGGCGCGGAACGCGGCGACATCGCCGCCGGTGGCGGCGATCTCGGCAGGCGTGCGCCCTGCCAGCTCGCTCATGGCAAAGTGTGTCTGGCTCTGCGCCGGTGCTGTTGTGAAACCGGCGATGTAGGCAGCCAGATCCCAGCGTTGACGCTCGTCGAGCTGATCGGCGAAGGCCGGCATATCGGTGCCTTCGATGCCCAGACCGAGGGTGTTGTAGAGATCGTAAAGGCTCAGCCGATCCAGACGCGCGGCATCACGCAGATTGGCCGGTGCTGGCTCCAGACCGATACCGGCAGGTCCATCGCCCAGGCCGGTGTCGCCGTGGCACACCGAGCAGTGCTGAGCGTAGAGCGGCGCGCCGCGCTCCGGGTCCGGCGTCAGCACTGGGCTCTGCACCACCTGATAGACCTCGGCCAGACGTGCGCCCAGTTTGCGGGCGGCGCCAGCAACCTCCTCGCCCGGCAGGCGCTGAGCAATTGCCTGACGCAGATTGCTGACGCCCTGCTCCAGCTCGGCGCGGCCGGCCTGAGCGGGCAAGGCGACGATCAGGCCCTGCAGTACATCGAGAAACTCCAGTTGCTCCTGATATTCACCGGCATCGATAACCTGACCGCCCGCAACGGTGGCCGGGTAATCAGCGCCGATGTAACCGATCAGGTGCAACGCCTGTGCGGCACCGTCGAGGGGCTCGCCAATGGCGAGAAAGCTCAGGCTGGCCAGCAAAGGCAGCATCAGCCAGGAAAGAGAGAAGCGAAAGCGGGTCATTAATGCATCCCAAACGAGAATGGGTGGCATTAAATTGTTACTGGCTTAACGATTGAGCACAAGAAGGATATGAAATATTCAGTAACAAACTGCCGAGCGGAACCTGAAGGACCGCCTGGCCCGCACAGGCGGGCATGCAGAACTTGCGAATCACCTGGGCTCCAGCCTTCGCGGGAGTGACGATGAATGGCTTTTTCAGAACATCCCTGGCAAACGCCATCGGCCAGCGTTGAACGATAGCGACCGAAACTCAGACTGCCGCGCGCTTGACCGTCGCCAACAGGCCGGCCGCAGCTGCGAACAAGGCGGCGAAACTGCGATTCATCACCCGCTGCTGGCGCGGCGTGCGCAGCAGGCGCAGTACACGCGAGGCAAGACCGGTATAGCCGGCCATGACGATCAGATCGACGCTGATCATGGTCACGCCCATGACCAGATACTGCGCCACCAGCGGCGCGTGCGGATCGATGAACTGCGGCAGTACCGCAAGCATGAAGACGATGGCCTTGGGATTGCTGAAGTTGACCAGAAACCCACGCAGCACCAGGCTCAGTGGCCGGCCGATAGGACGCTCAGCCGCGCCGGCATCCAGATCGCTGGGCAGCGCGACCCACTGTTTGTAGGCGAGAAACATCAGATAGGCCACGCCGAACCACTTGATCAGGCTGAAGGCCAGTGCCGAAGTCGCGAGGATGGCGCCCACACCGGCGGCGACGATGGCGATCTGCAGCGCCAGACCGAGCTGCAAACCGAGCGCGTTCCAGTAACCGCGCCAGAAGCCGTACTGCATACCGGCAGACATCGAGGCCACGGCACCGGCGCCCGGCGACAGGCTGATCACCCAGCAGGCGACGAAGAAAGCGAGCCAGGTTTCCAATGCCATGATGCGTACCTCGGGTAGCTGAAATCAGGAAAATAGCGCTACAGCCTACTCCTGGCGCCATGCTCAGCGCCAGCGGCGCACCGACTTCTGGAAGAACAGACTGTTGGGCACCTGCAGCACGGCGCCAACGGCCTCTTCACTGAGATCCTGCAGGGTGGTGTAGAACAGGTTGATGGCGATGACCCGCCCTTTCACCCCGGGCTTGTCAGCACTTTCGATCACCTCGACCGTATCGCCGATACGAAACGGCCCCATGGTGAAGATCAGCAGCGCGCAGAACATGTTCGACAGCACGCTCCAGATGGCGAAGAACGCCACCGCCGCCACAGCGGTGAAGCCGGTCAGCGCCGTCCACAGCACGGTCGCGGAAACACCCAGGCGCTCAAGCACCATGAGCAGCGCGCTGCCCATGATCAGCCAGCGCACCAGGCCGCGCAGCGGCTGCAACACTTCAGGTGGCAGCAGGCTGTAGCGGTCGCCAAGGCGGCTGATGGCACGGGTGAGGATGCGCTGGGCAAACCATGCCAAAAAGATGATCAACAACACCTGGCCGGTGCGAATCAGCGGATCGCGCCAGGCCGTCAACAGTTCAAGCTGCTCCATCACTCGGCATCCTCCAGTTGCTGCTGCAACGCCTCCAGGGTTTCCAGTGCCTGCAGCCAGGTTTCTTCCAGTTCAGCCTCACGCGCCTTGAACTGCGCCTGTTCGGCCAGACGCTGGCGCAGTTCGTCCTTGCGCGCGGCCTCGTACAGACCGCTGTCGCCCAGCTGGGTTTCAACCACGGCGAGCTTTTCCTGCACCTTGCCCAGCTCCTGTTCGAGCTTCTCGGCCTGTTTCTTGTGCGGCGCCAGTTGCTGGCGCAGCGCCGCCGCAGCCTGGCGCTGGGCACGCTTGTCGGTTTTCTCCGCCGCGCTGTCAGGCACTGCGCCGGGCGGTGCCTGGCGCTGGCGGTAGTCGATCAACCAACGCGCGTAGTCGTCCAGATCACCGTCGAACGGCACCACGCGGCCATCGGCGACCAGCAAAAACTCGTCGGTGGTGCTCTTGAGCAGGTGACGGTCGTGGGAGACCACCACCACGGCACCGGCGAACTCCTGCAAAGCCATGGTCAGTGCCAGGCGCATTTCCAGGTCGAGGTGGTTGGTCGGCTCATCGAGCAGCAGCAGGTTGGGCTTGCCCCAGGCGATCAGCGCCAGGGCCAGGCGCGCCTTCTCGCCACCGGAGAAGTTCACCACCGGCTCGTCGCAACGCGCGCCGCGGAAGTCGAAGCCGCCGAGAAAATCACGCAGGGTCTGCTCGCGCTCGGCCGGTGCCAGACGTTGCAGGTGCAGCAACGGGCTGGCCTGGTCATCCAGGGCATCGAGCTGGTGCTGGGCGAAATAGCCGATCACCAGGTTCTCGCCTCGGGTCAGGCTGCCACCGAGTGGCTGCAGTTCGGCCGACAGGTTCTTGATCAGCGTCGATTTGCCCGTACCATTGGGGCCGAGAAGGCCGATGCGCGCGCCGGGCACCAGGCTCAGCTTGACCTGCTGCAGCACGGTCTTGTCGCCATAACCGAGGCGACCTTCGCTGAGGCTGAGCAGTGGTGTGGAAATCTTGTCGGCCTCGCGGAAGACGAAGTCGAAGGGCGAGTCGACATGCGCCGCGCTCAGCTCTTCCATGCGCTCCAGCGCCTTGATCCGGCTCTGTGCCTGACGGGCCTTGGTGGCCTGGGCCTTGAAGCGGGCGATGTACTTTTCCATGTGCGCGCGCTGCGCCTGCTGCTTTTCGTACGCCTGTTGCTGCTGGGCCAGACGCTCGGCGCGGGTGCGCTCGAAGGCCGTGTAGCCACCGCGATACAAATTCAGCTTGCGCTGCTCGACATGGGCGACGTGGTCGACCACGGCATCGAGAAAATCGCGGTCGTGGGAGATCAGCAGCAAGGTGCCGGGGTAGCTTTGCAGCCAGCCTTCCAGCCAGAGAATCGCGTCCAGATCCAGGTGGTTGGTCGGCTCGTCGAGCAGCAGCAGGTCGGACGGGCACATCAGCGCCTGGGCCAGGTTCAGGCGCATGCGCCAGCCACCGGAGAAGTCGCCGACGCGACGATCCATCTGCGCGTTCTCGAACCCCAGGCCGGCCAGCAGCTTGCGCGCACGGGCATCAGCGGTATAGCCGTCGGCGCTGTCCAGCTCGCTGTGCAGGCGAGCGATGGCCGCACCATCATGCGCCTGCTCGGCGGCAGCCAGTTCGGCCTGCACGCGGCGCAGGTTGTGATCGCCGTCGAGCACGTAATCCACCGCCAGCCGATCGAGGTTGTCGACCTCCTGACGCATATGGGCGATGCGCCAATCACCGGGCAGCAGGCAATCGCCGGCATCAGGCGTCAGCTCGCCACGCAATAGGGCGAACAGGCTGGATTTACCGGCGCCATTGGCACCGATCAGGCCGGCCTTGTGACCGGCGTGCAGGGTCAGCTCGGCGCCTTCGAGAAGACGCTGCGGGCCACGCTGTAGAGTGAGGTTCTGGAGTCGGATCATAATGGCGGCGGAGTCTACCAAATCGCCCCGGAGGCCGCGTGCAGGATCTGTGGAATTTCGCCCTCGAACTCTACGCCAGAGCAGGCGTGGAACAGGCCTGTCTGGAGTTGCAGGAAACAGGTAGTGACGTTTGCCTGCTGCTGACCGGTGCCTGGTTGCAGCGGCGCGGTGTGCGCTGCCTAGATGAGCGCCTGCAGGCACTGCAGCAAGCGGCTGCCCCTTGGCAACGCGAGGTGATCGCACCCTTGCGTCAGGTACGCCAAGACTGGCGCGCGAATGCAAGCCAGGATGCGGAACTGGCAGCCTTACGTGAGCAGGTCAAGAAACTGGAACTGCAGGCCGAGCGGGTATTGCTCGATCGTTTGCAGGCACTGGCCGAGAACTGGCCAAACGAGGCAGGCGGAGACGATTGGCTGATTCGCCTGGCCGGAGGGAACAGCGCCGCGCTGCAGGTGCTACGCGGCGCCGTTGATCGCCCTTAGGACGCGCTCGGACTATCCGGGGCGGTGGCCCCATTGGTGGTCGCAGGAGCAGCAGGGGCGGCCGGAGCAACCGCTGCGGCGACTGGCTTGGCAACTGCTGGCTTGGCCGGAGCCTTCTTCGCCGGAGACTTGGCAGCGGCTGGTTTCTTCACCGCAGCCGGCTTGCTGACCGCTTTGCTCGCGGGTTTTGCAGGCGTGGCCTTGGCAGCCGGCTTAGCAGCAGCTTTGGCGACCGGTTTACTGGCTGCTGCGGGCTTGGCCGGTGCTTTTACTGCAGCAGGCTTGGCTGCCGGTTTGGCGGCAGCTTTCGGCGCAGCGGGTTTTGCCGCAACAGCCTTGCTGGCAGCTGGCTTAGCCGCAGGTTTGCTGGCTGCCGCCGGTTTCGCTACTGGCTTGGCGACGGGTTTGCTCGCCGGTTTGGCAGTAGCCGGTTTGGCGGCCGGAGCAGCGGCGTTGGCCTCGCGTACATCCAGCGCCTTACCAGCGGCTTCCTTCACTTTGCCTACGCCCTGGGCCAGCTTCAGGCTTTCCTGGGCATCACGCTTGAGCTGGGCGATGTAGGTGCGGGTTTCGCTCTGGCTCGCCTTGAGCGAGTCGAGCAGCTCCTCCAACTCGGCGACTGCGTCCTTGGCTTTGGCTTGCGCCTTGGCCTTGCCGGCAACAGCAGCGTCCTGCAGCTTGCTGCGAGCCTTGTGCAGTTTTTCCTGCGCCTTGCCGCGCTGCTTCTCCAGCTTGGCGAGCAGTTTCTCGGCGTCAATCAGCGCTTGCGAGCAGGCATTTTCCAGGTGTTCGAGCAGGCTGGCAGACAGTTGGTGCAGCAGGTGCAACGGGGTAGTGATGGACTTCTTCTTGGCCGACATGGCGCGCCTCCTGGCGGATGTGAACGCGCCCATACTAGACGCAGCCGCGAGGGCTCGCCATAGGCCTTTTGGCGAGCCGAGCAGATGCCGAACCGCGCTGGCATAATCGCCGAGGCCTTTTGCCGTTTCAGCGCACGCTGCGGCGCCGCGTAACCTCAACAGCCCCTAAGCATCTCGATCGGGAGACACCGTAATGAGCCGCGCCGTACTAGCCGTCCTCGCTATCTGCAGCAGCCTGGGCGTACAGGCTGACCAGCACCAGCAGGATCTGGCCTACAGCTTGGGCGTACGCCTTGGCGAGCGCCTGCACGAAGAGGTGCCTGACCTGCCACTGAGCGAGCTGCTCGAAGGCTTGCGCCAGGCCTACGAGGGCAAGCCCTTGCGACTCGACGCAGGTCGAATCGAGCAGCTGCTGGATGAACACGAAGCGCGTATCGAAGCCTCGCCACAGCGCCACACCAAAGCCATCGAAACCGAGCAGCGCTTTCTCGCCGAGCAAGGGCGCCGCCCGAACGTGCGGACGCTGGCCAATGGCGTGCTGGTGACGGAGCTCAGCCCTGGCAGCGGCCCGACGCCCACCGCTCGCAGCCGAGTACAGGTGAGCTACCGCGGCGAACTGGCGGACGGCAGCGTCTTCGACGAGAGCAGCACACCGCAGTGGTTTCGCCTGGATAGCCTGATCGGCGGCTGGCGCAGCGCACTGCTGCAAATGCCGAAAGGCGCTCACTGGCGCCTG
Source organism: Pseudomonas oleovorans subsp. oleovorans (assembly GCF_002197815.1). Lineage (GTDB taxonomy): Bacteria > Pseudomonadota > Gammaproteobacteria > Pseudomonadales > Pseudomonadaceae > Aquipseudomonas > Aquipseudomonas oleovorans. Next base: position 23,034 of record NZ_NIUB01000025.1, on the reverse strand, counting down.
GTGATTCCATCGGATCAGGCTTACGGGGAGGAAGGTGCGGGCGACCTGATACCGCCCTATGCGCCACTGGTGTTCGATCTACGCCTGCTCGACGTGGCCGACTGAAGGCCAGCCTGCCGGCCTGATGCCGATCCGATCAGGTTGCTGACGCGGCCTTGCGTAGGAGCCCCGCCCCGGGGCGAAGCTTTTCAAGTGCGTTCAAGTGCGCACCGTCCGGATTCGCGGCGAGGCGCCGCTCCTACAAATTTGATGCGGCGACGCTTGACTGACTGGCGTCAGCCTGACGGCCCGGAGTGCTCCGGACCATTGCCAGCACGGGCTCAGAGCGCTTCGGCGGCCTGTTCCTGATGAGAGTTGTGCAGTACTTCGATCAGGCAGTCTTCCAGTTCGAAGCGCTCGTGCAGTAACTGCCCCAGATGATTGAGCTCCGCCACCAGTGATGTACTGTCGCGGCAGTCGCCATTGTCGCAGTGGTCGTTGAACGCCAGCGCGACCGCCGTAATGGCTTCGATACGCGGGTAGATCTGCTTGGCCAGTTCCAGACCACGTTGGTCGTTGAAGGCCTTGGCCTCGTTGGTCAGCTGCTCGTAGACCTCGAAGTGACCGGCAGACACGTAGTCCACCAGCAACTCGCAGAAACCCTGCAGAGACTCACAGTTGATGGCTGGCGCCTGCGGCGCCTTGGCCAGGGCCGAGTAGGCCAGCACCAGTTCGCGACGTTCACCCAGCCAACGGTCGATCAGTTGATGAACCCCACCCCAGCGTTCCTGTGCGTTGCGACAACTCTCAAGCATGATGAACCTCGCTTCCCTTATCGATAATGCCTGTTATACGTCCGCTCCCGAGACGTTTTTCTGTCAATCGGTGCTTGACCTTGGGAAGGCAACCGCAAATTGGCATTTTTCCGGCGGTGCGTGCGAGCCAGATTATGCTCGTGGACACCCACCATCAAGGCATCGCCGTGAGAAAGTTTCATACGAGCGTTTAATCTCGAAGCCACGAATGGCGCGGCTTCGTACAATTCGTATTCTCAGTTGCGACGTAGCAACTGGAGCAGGCTGAAGGCGATCATGCCGATGAAGCCGAGCAGGCTCCACTCGGGGATGCTCATGCCGAAGAGCGTCCAGTTAACTTCAGCGCAATCAGCCGTGCCACGGAAGACTTTACTGACGATCTCTTGCAGGGGAAAAGCCTCGATCATGTACTCAAGGCCCGGCAGGCAGGCTTCGAGCTGATCGGCCGGTACGCTCTGCAACCAGATCTGCCGACCGGCAGTGGCAGCGCCAGCAGCGGCGAACAACAGCGCCAGTACGGCGTAGATGCGCCGCCCGAGCGTGCCGGGGCCATGAACGGCAGCGACCAGGCAGACCACGCCGAACAGGATCACGCACATACGCTGCAGCACGCACATCGGGCAGGGCTCCAGCCCCACGACATGCTCCAGGTACAGCGCAGCCATCATCAGCAGTACACAGCCGATGAATGCGAGGAAAAACAGGGGACGCGGATTTGCCAGATGCATGGTGGCTCCGGGTGGGAAAACGTGGGCAGTACGGTAGAGGAAAGCAAGGGCGCCTTTCAAGGCGCCCGGGGCATCATGACAGGCTGTTCATCATGCCCGAACGTCCCTCCGTCCGCACGGTGAACTCGTAGCACCAACCAGGCGCAGCCATTCAGACACCGACGCCCCTGGGTTGCGGCAGAGAAGGCAAGCCCTGGTGCAGCAGGCCGAGGCTCTCCAGCAACAGCTGGTTGCTGCGCTCCAGCTCACCCAGTTGCGCCAGCAGGCGCGCCAGCTCGGCGCAGGTTTCCGGGTGACGCTCAAGCTTGAGGCTGCTTTCGAAGTAATCACGCGCCTTGCCCCACAGTTGATTCTGCAGCGACAGGCGACCCAGCGTCAGCAACAGCGCCGGATCCTGCGGATGCTGTTTCAGCCAGTGTTCGGCTGTTTGCAGCTGACGCGCCGGATCTGCGCCCCGCAGCACGCCATAGAAGCGCGCCAGACGGCTGTCATAGCCGCGCTTGAGCGCGCTGCGCAGCACCTCTTCGGCCTCTTGCTGGGCGCCCAGACGACGCAGTTGCTCGACATAGGTGGCGATCAGCTCAGGCTCCTGACGCAGTGACGCGGACAGCTGCTGCCAGGCTTGCGTCAGCGGCTGAAGTGCAGTTTCGCCATGGCCCTGGCCAGCCAGGCCGGCATCGGCCAGGCGACCACGCCAGGTTTCGCGCTCCAGTTCGTCGAGTTCTGCGGCGGGCAGCGCCTTTTCCTTGCGCAACTCGGGCAGCAAGCCAAGTAGTGCCGACCAGTCCTGGCGCTGCAGATACAGACGCTGCAATTGTCGCAGCACCAGGTGATGGCCTGGGTGGCGCTCACGCATGGCCTGCAGGGTTTCCAGTGCCGCATCGCTGTCGCCGCGGTTACGCTGCAGTTCGGCGTGGGTTAGGGCAATCGCCAGCTCGGCCTGGGGTTGCTTGTTCAGTGCGCGTTCGAGCAATGCGTCGCTCTGCTCGTGATCGCCAAGCTTGCTGGCGGCACGAGCAGCGCCGAGGTAATACATCAATGGTTGACTGTCGGCTTCGGCGGCACGGGTCAGTTGACGCTGGGCACGCGCCCAGCGACCTTCGGCCAGGTCGAGCATGCCCTGCTCGGAAGCCAGGCGCACACGGCGGTTACGATGCAGACGCGACCAGGGGTTGGCCAGCCGTGTCGAGCTGAGCAACAAACGCAGTGTCCACTTGATCAGGTAGTACAGCACCACCACGACCACCAGCAGGCCAAGGAATGCCCACAGGCCGGACTGGTAGCGAAAGCCCTGGTAGGCGAACAGCACATAACCGCGATCAGCCTCGATGGCCAGACTGAGCAGATACAGCCCGGCGGCAATGGCCAGCAATAACAGGAGCCAGATCAGGCGTTTCATTGCGCCTCCTCGGCCGCCGCGGCCCCCTGCCGGCGTTGCGCCTGTTTGCGTTGCAGGTAGGCCTGCAGCGCATCGAGCGAGTCGCTCAGGTCCGGCACCTTGACCTCGATGCTGGCATCAGCCAGCTCGCCGAGGCGCTGGCGCAGCGCGCGACTATCCGGATTATCCAGGTTGAAGTGCGCGTCGAGGATTTCCTCGGCCTGTTTCAGCGACTGCTTGTACACACCGGTCTGACCATGCAGTGCGGCCCACTGCGCCTGTTCCAGAGCCAGCGACAGGCTCAGGCGCACCTGCGACAGGCTTTGCCCGGACAGCAGCGGACGCACGTTGCGATCGGCGTCGAACTCGATACGGAAGTACTCCGACAGCTTCTTCGCCCACTCGCTCCACCAGGCACTGCCGTCGCCTTCGGCTGCCAGGTCGGAGAGCACGTCACCCTGCCCTTCGAAGGTCGGCGCCAGTGGATTGAGGGTAGCGGCCTGCTCACGCAAGGCGCCCAGCTGCAGGAACAGGCCGACGCGGTCCGGGCGTTCGGTGGTGCGCAGGGCTTCGAGACTACGGCTGAGCTGCTCACGGGCGGCGAATGCGGCAGGGTCGTCCTGTTCGCGAAGAATGTCATCGGCAGCCGCCACCAATGCCTCGGCACTGGCGACGTCCTGCAGCGCAGACAATCTCAAGGTGGCCAAGCGCAGCAGGTGTTCGGCCTCGTCCAGGCGCCAATCCTGGCGGCTACCATCGAGCACGCTTTCCAGGCGCTGACTCAGGCGCTGCTGATCGCTCTGCAGATTGGCCAGCAGGCGACGGCGCTCGTCCAGCTCGCTGGCACTGGGTAACTCGGAGAGACGCTTATCCAGTTGCCGGGACAAGTCAGACACTTTCTTCGCACTGTCGTCACGGGTGCGCTGCAGGTCTTCGGCCTGCTGCAGGTCCCTGCTCTGCATTGCATGCAGTTGCCACAGGCTCCAGCCACCAGCACCGGCGCCAGCCAGGCCAATCAGCAGGGCAAATGCGGCAAGGCCGCTACCACCGCCACTGCGTGATGCCTTCACCGGTGGCGGTGCAGGTGTGGGTTTCACGGCTTCGCTGGCCGGTTTTTCTTCTGGCGTGTTCGGGGTGGATGCTTCGCTCACGTATCCGTCCTTTTAGAGGGCGGCAGCCGGAAACTGCTCCAAAGCTGCCTGCAAGGCCGCGGCACTGGCGCCGCGACAGTCCACAACGATCTGGGCACCCGCAGCGCGGGCCTGTTCGGCGACGCGCGGGCTGGGTACGAACAAGGGTAGCCGAGCCAACGCCGGCCAGTCATCGCCGGCTAGCTGCAGCAGATGTTCGAAACCCTGCCCACTGCTGACAACCAGGCCGTTCAGGCGTTCCGCTCGCACCTGTCGGCTCAGTTCGCCCGGCGCATACTGCGGCAGCACGCGGCGATACAGTGGCAGATAGTCGACGCTCACACCTTGGCTGCGCAAGCGCTCGGCGAGGAATTCTCGGCCACCTTCGCCGCGCAGGATCAGCACGCGCGGTGCAGGTGCCGCGATGGCCTGCTGCAGTGCAGGCAGAGCGAGCAACGCTTCGCTGTCATCGCCCAAGTCGGGAAAATGTACGCCCAAGCCTTGCTCGGCGAGTACCGCAGCGGTAGCCGCGCCGACACTGAACCAGGGCAGATCAGGCGTCGGCGCCCCATGCTGCGCCAAGAGCTGCAGGCCAATTCGGGCTGCCGGCTTGCTGACCACGATCACCGCGCAGTAACGCTGCAAATCGGCAAAGGCGCTGCGCTGCTCGGGTGTCTCGTCCAGTGCCTCGATGGCCAGCAGCGGCATGCAGTGGCTGACGACACCCTGCGCAGCCAGGGTCTGCGCCAGCGCCGCACAATCCTCGGCAGGACGCGTCAGCAACAGGCGCCAAGCGCTCAAGGGTGACCGGCCTCACCATAAACGGCCTGGAGAATGGCGTCAGCCCCTTGCGCCAGCAACGCCTCGGCGACACGCACACCCAGAGCCTCGGCATCGCTACTGGCGGCGCGATCTTCGGCGCGCAGCAACAGGCCGCCGTCAGGTTGGCCGACCAGGCCGCGCAGCCACAGCTGGTCATCTTCGAGCAGGGCATAGCAGGCGATAGGGACCTGGCAGCCGCCATTGAGGTGCTTGTTCAGCGCGCGCTCGGCGGTGACTCGTAGCGCGGTGTCACGGTGATGCAGCGGCGCCAGCAAGGCATGCACGTCGCTGTCGGCACTGCGGCACTCGATGCCCACGGCGCCCTGGCCGCCGGCCGGCAGGCTGTCCTCAGCGCTGATCGAGCTGCGGATGCGGTCTTCGAAACCCAGGCGAATCAGGCCAGCGGCGGCAAGGATGATGGCGTCGTATTCGCCGGCATCGAGCTTGGCCAGGCGGGTATTGACGTTGCCGCGCAGGAACTGGATTTTCAGGTCAGGCCGGCGCGCCAACAATTGAGCCTGACGGCGCAGACTGGAAGTACCGACCACGCTGCCAGGCGGCAGCGCATCGAGGCTGGCATAGGTGTTGGAGACGAAGGCGTCGCGCGGGTCTTCACGCTCGCAAATGCAGTACAGGCCCAGCCCTTCGGGAAAGTCCATCGGCACGTCCTTCATCGAGTGCACGGCAATGTCGGCCTCGTTTTCCAGCAGTGCGGTTTCCAGCTCCTTGACGAACAGGCCCTTGCCGCCGATCTTCGCCAGCGGCGCGTCGAGCAGCTTGTCGCCGCGACTGACCATGGGCACCAGACTGACCTTCAGACCGGGATGGGCCTGTTCCAGGCGGGCTTTGACATGTTCGGCCTGCCACAGGGCCAGGGCGCTCTTACGGGTGGCGATGCGAATTTCGCGGGACATGAGGCAATTCCAGAAAACCGATTGCCGCGAATCATAACAGGCTCGCCCGACGCCGGCGGAAGGAGGCGGCCATAGGCCGCAGCCGGCGCCCCCTTATAGAGACTGCATCAGTTTGCGTACACCGGCCACATGACGGCGGCTGACCACCAGCGAGTCGCCGTCCAGACCTTTGAGGAACAGTTGAAAGTGGCCGAGCGGGGTGCGCTGCAGGCGCTCGATGCGCTCGCGCGCCACCAGCGCATTGCGGTGGATGCGTACGAAGCAATCACCGAACTCGTCTTCCAGCGCCTTCAACGGCTCATCCAGCAGGACTTCACCACCCTCGTGACGCAGGGTGACGTATTTGTGGTCGGCGATGAAGTAGACCACGTGATCCAGCGGAATCAGCTCGATGCCCTTGCGGGTACGCGCACTGATATGGGTACGCGGGCCACCGCCAGTCTCCGCTGCCGGACGAGTCAGGGCGGCCAACTGCACACGATTGGGCCGCTCGGCCTTTTTCAGCGCTTCGCTCAGGCTCTCAGGCCGCACCGGTTTGACCAGATAGCCCACTGCACTGACCTGGAAGGCTTCCAGAGCGAACTCATCATGCGCCGTGCAAAAGATCACCGCTGGCGGCGCTTCGCGCTCGCACAATTTGGCAGCCACCTGCAGGCCGTCGAGGCCGGGCATGCGGATATCCAGCAGGACCACATCCGGCTTGAGGCTATCAATCAGGGTCAGGGCTTCCTCGCCGTTGCTGGCGGCGGGCTCCAGGACCCGGTACCCCTCGAGCTCACCGACCATGCGGCTCAGGCGCTCGCGGGCAAGGGGTTCGTCATCGACGATCAGGACATTCATATTGCTCTGGCTTCCTGCGTGAGTCTCGCACAAGGATAGCGTAGACAGCTGTAGTGACGGCCGTCACGGCGCTCCACGCTGAGACTCGCCCTCGGCCCAAAAAGTGCCGCCAGGCGCGCATCGATATCACTCAGCGCTTGCTGCGTTCCCCGCGACGGGTGCTGCTCGCCCCGCTCTTCATACGGATTGCTGACACACAAGCTGAACACACCATCCTGGTAATCCGCCTCGACCCGCACCAGGCCGCCTTCGATACGCGGCGCGATGCCATAGATCAGCGCATTCTCCAACAGAGGTTGCAGAGTCAGCTGGGGAATCGGCAGATCCTCCGGCACACCTTCGACCTCCCACTGCAACTGTAGTCGCTCGCCGAGCCGATAGTGCTCGATCGATAAATATCGTTTCGCCAGTTCCAGTTCCTCCTTCCACGGCACCAGCGTGCCAGGTTTGGCCAGGCTGGCGCGAAACAGATCGGACAGATCCAGCACCGCCTGCTCGGCCTTGTACGGATCGAGCGTGACCAGGCTGGCGATGCTGTTGAGGCTGTTGAACAGAAAGTGCGGGCGAATCCGCGCCTGCAACGATTCGATCCGCGCGCGCAGCTCGGCCTGTTCCTGCCGACGCCATTGGCTCTGCAGATAGAAATAGCGTAGCAGCAGTGCGGACATGATCAGGCTGATCAACGCATGACGCAGATAAAGATTCACTTCACCACTGCGCGGCAGCGGCCCGCCCAGTTCGTAATAGTCGGCCACGGCCGTACAACCCAGGGTCAGCAGCACCACCAGCGCGCAGCACAGCACCCCAGCCAATGCGGGGCGCAGACGCGCCAGCAGCGGCCGCAAGCGGCAGAGCACAGCAGCCGACAGCAGCACGATCCACTGCACGAACAGTGAAGTCAGGGCCAGGCGTACCCAGTCGAACCCCGGCGTCATCGGTTCGGCGAGCACCAATACCAATACCAGCAACTCGGCCAACAGCACCATGCTCAGCAGCGCTTCGGGCTGACACAGTTCCGGGACGAAGAAGTCGTCGATAGCGGCGTTGTATTTGTTCTTGGTAGAGGATTGTCTGTGCATCGACGCAGTTTCCTTGTCGCCCTGCGAGCCGGCAAGCCAGACGGCTCCAGCCGGACAAAATAAAGCACCGAAATGCTGCCTTCAGGGCAAAATTGTGAAGCAGCCGACAACGCCATCGAACGCCCAACGGCGAACGCGCCCCGGCGAAACGCCTGCCGACCCTGTTATTATCGACGCACTTTGTCCGCCATGCCGGCCGCCGACGCGGCCGCCCGATCCAGAGCCCGAACCAGAGCAAGTGCCATGAGCAGCGAAAAAACCAACCAATCCTGGGGCGGCCGCTTCAGCGAACCTGTCGACGCCTTCGTCGCCCGCTTCACCGCCTCGGTCGAATTCGACAAGCGCCTGTATCGCCACGACATCATGGGCTCCATCGCCCACGCCAGCATGCTGGCCAAGGTCGGCGTCCTCACCGATGCCGAGCGTGACGCCATCATTGATGGGCTCAAGCAGATCCAGGGCGAGATCGAAGCCGGCCAGTTCGACTGGCGCGTCGATCTGGAAGACGTGCACATGAACATCGAAGCGCGTCTGACCGACCGCATCGGTGTTACTGGCAAGAAGCTGCACACCGGTCGTTCGCGCAACGATCAAGTGGCCACCGATATCCGCCTGTGGCTGCGCGACGAAATCGACATCATCCTCGCCGAGATCACTCGCCTGCAGCAGGGCCTGCTGGGATTGGCCGAAGCCGAAGCGGACACCATCATGCCGGGGTTCACCCACCTGCAGACCGCCCAGCCGGTGACCTTCGGTCATCATCTGCTGGCCTGGTTCGAGATGCTGTCGCGCGATTACGAACGTCTGGTCGACTGCCGCAAGCGCACCAATCGCATGCCGCTGGGCTCGGCGGCGCTGGCCGGCACCACCTATCCGATCCAGCGTGAAATCACTGCACAATTGCTGGGTTTCGACGCCGTTGGCGGCAACTCGCTGGACGGTGTATCGGACCGCGACTTCGCCATCGAATTCTGCGCTGCCGCCTCGCTGGCGATGATGCACCTGTCGCGCTTCTCCGAAGAGCTGGTGCTGTGGACATCCGCCCAGTTCCAGTTCATCGACCTGCCGGATCGCTTCTGCACTGGCTCCTCGATCATGCCGCAGAAGAAAAACCCGGACGTGCCAGAGCTGGTGCGCGGCAAGACCGGCCGCGTGTTCGGCGCCCTGACCGGCCTGTTGACCCTGATGAAAGGCCAGCCGCTGGCCTACAACAAGGACAACCAGGAAGACAAGGAACCGCTGTTCGACGCCGCCGACACCCTGCGCGACAGCCTGCGCGCCTTTGCCGACATGGTGCCGGCGATCAAACCCAAGCGCGAGATCATGCGCGAGGCGGCGCTGCGCGGCTTCTCCACCGCCACCGACCTGGCCGATTACCTGGTACGCAAGGGCCTGCCCTTCCGCGACTGCCACGAGATCGTCGGCCATGCGGTGAAGTACGGCGTGCAGACCGGCAAGGACCTGGCCGAGATGAGCCTGGACGAGCTGCGCCAGTTCAGCGATCAGATCGATGATGACGTGTTCGCCGTGCTGACCCTGGAAGGCTCGGTGAACGCCCGCAACCATATCGGTGGCACGGCGCCGAACCAGGTGCGTGCCGCCGTGGTGCGTGGCCGCGAACTTCTCGCAACTCGCTGAGGTCGCAAAGGGGCGGCGCCCGCCGCCCCTGCCAAGACAGGCCATTCGACCAGGAGGTCGCCATGCGTTACACACTCCCAACGACCCTGCTACTGAGCCTGCTGACAACATCAGCAGTCGCGACCGAACACGACTACTGGCAAGTACAGACGAGCGTCTACACGCGACACTACAACCCCGAGCCCGATCACAACAATCACCAGCGCCTGATTGGCCTGGAACGTGGTTATGCGTCCGGCAACCTCTGGGGTGGCGCGGTCTTTCGCAACTCGTTCGACCAGAGTTCGCAGTACGCCTATGTAGGCCGACGCTTCGACAGTGACCGCCACCCGTTCTACGCCAAGCTGACCGGCGGCCTGTTACATGGTTATCGCGGTGAGTATCGCGACAAGATCCCCCTCAATCATCTGGGTGTAGCACCCGCGATCATTCCTTCGTTGGGCGTGCAGAGCCATGGCATGGCAGCGGAGCTGGTACTGCTGGGCAACGCCGCGCTGATGGTCAACCTCGGCCTGCGCCTTTGACCGCGCCATAACGACTGATACCGCACCGCTGAGCGCTAGCAGGCCGTTGAAAAACGTAGGCGAGGCAGCCAGTGCAAGGCAAAAACAGGCGAAAAAGCGCAGTTTACGAGTTGTAAATGAGCATTTTGAGCCTGTTTTTAACGCAGCAATGGCAACGTAGGTAGTTTTTCAACAGCCTGCTAGGAGAAATCAATGCCTTTGCACATCCGCCCTGCCACCCCTGACGACGCCGAGCTGATCCTGCGTTTCATCACCGACCTGGCCATCTACGAAAAGGCCGAGCATGAGGTGAAGACCGACGCGGCCGGTATCCGCGATAGCCTGTTCGCCGAAGCCAGCACTGCCCACGGTCTGATCTGCGAGAACGACGGCCAGCCCATCGGCTATGCGGTGTACTTCTTCAACTACTCCACCTGGCTGGGCAAGCACGGCCTGTACCTCGAAGACCTCTACGTCAGCCCCGAGGCTCGCGGACTGGGCGCCGGCAAGGCGCTGCTGCGCCATCTGGCACAACTGGCCGTGGCGAGGGGCTGCGGTCGCTTCGAGTGGTCGGTGCTGGACTGGAACACCCCGGCGATCGACTTCTACGAATCCTTCGGCGCCCGTCCGCAGAGCGAATGGACGACCTATCGCCTCACCGGCCAGGCCTTGCTGGACTTCGCCGCAGGCTGAGCAAGCCAGCGTCTGGCCAGGGCAACACCTCTGGCCTAAGGTAATTACACCTCCACCTGCTCCAGACCATCATGCGCACACTCCTTGCACTGCTCAGCGTTATCGCCCCGGCACTGACAGCGGCGACACCGGTCACCATTCCCGTCAATGCATCCTGGCATATGCAGCTCGATGGCAAACTGCAAACACCCAATCGCCTGGTCTATGACATCGACCTGTACGACACGCCCAAGCAAACCATCACCAATCTCAAGGCGGGTGGCCGTATCGTCATCTGCTATTTCAGCGCGGGCACCTGGGAAGACTGGCGCAGCGACGCTCAGGCCTACCCCACGGCAGCGCAGGGCAAAGCATTGCCTGATTGGCCTGGCGAGCGTTGGCTCGACTATCGCCGTGACGATGTACGCCAACTGCTCGCCAAACGCCTGGACCTGGCCGTCGACAAGGGCTGCGACGCTGTCGATCCGGACAACGTGGACGGCTACAGCAATGACAATGGCCTGAGCCTGACGGAAGCCGAGCAAATAGACTTCAACCGCTGGCTGGCCAGCGAGGCGCACAGCCGCGACCTGAGCATCGGCCTGAAGAATGCCGTAGAACTGCTGCCTGAGCTTGGCGACTACTTCGACTTTGCCATCAACGAGAGCTGCTATCGCTACAACGAATGCGACGGTTACAGTCACATGCGCAGCCAGGGCAAACCGATCTTCATCGCCGAATACCGCACCCTCAATACGAGTCTTTGCAGTCGAGCCGCGAACTCCGGCTTTCGTCTGCAATTCTTCAAAGTCAGCCTGAAGGGCGTCGGCGTCCCCTGCGACTGAGCCAGAGCCATAGCACGAGAGGAACCATGAGCCAAAACAACGAGCAAGAAGACGAAGACTTCGCCGAAGCCACCCTGATTCAGGCCATCGAAAACCAACTGGAAAGCGGTGAGCCCGCTGCAGCCAAGGCGGTTTACAACAAGCTGACGCTGGTCGGTTACGAGCGCGAGGAGATCCTCGAGCTGATGGCGCTGGTTCTGGCCCATGAAGTCGACGCCATGCTGCGCGAGGATCGCCCCTTCGATGGCACTTGGTATGAGCAGGCCCTGCGCGCCCTGCCGGAGCTGCCGGAAGAAAACTGAGCAAGGATTGATCCAGGCCACTGGCCGGACTGGCAAGCAGATTGCTACTGTCACTGCCAAACCCGACCAGGAAGGCACCGTCTTCGATGGCCTGTCAGTCGACTCGAACTCTCGCTCTGCTTGTCTTCACGCTCTGCTTGAGCGGAGCGTGGACTGCTCGAGCCGAAACGCCGCGTATTGGTGCTGAGGATGACTGGCACCCTTACACCGCTCTGCGCAATGACAGGATCGAGGGCATGTCGGCAGACATAGTCCGCGCCGCTTTCAGTGCCAGCGACACGTCCGTCGAACTGGCGCCCTACCCCTATTCGCGCTGCATGGAGCTGGCGCGCTCAGGCAGCCTGGCAGGCTGCTTCAACACCACACCTGACGCGCACATCCGCGCGGAGTTCCTGTTACCGCAGGAGGTGCTGTTCAGCGACGATATTTTGCTCTGGGGCCATGCAGGGGACGCGGCAATAGATGACCTGGACGCCATCCGTGGCAAACGCGTGGCAGTCACCATCGGCTATACCTACGGCGAGTACTTCGACAGCTATGCAGATATCCAGCGCATTGCGGTACGGCGCGATATCAATGGCTTTCGCATGCTGCAGCGCGGGCGCGTGGACTACGTCATCGCCTTTCGCGGCACCACCGACGCACTGCTGCGCGACAACCCCGAACTGGTCGGCCAATTCAAGGCGCTGACCAGGGTGCATCGCCCGCGACTCTACTTGACCTTCTCCCGCCGCCACCCGCGGGCTGCTGCCTTGCTGCGCGACTTCGACGCAGGCATGCGACAGATCAGGCAGGATGGTACCTATCAACGAATTCTCGCCAACTGGCAGCTCAGCGATGGGCAGAGCTCGGCACATGGCTCTACACTGCAAGAGCGCCATAACAACAAGACGGAGTCACCATGAAGTCATTCACCGCTGACCTGATCGACGAGCTGGAAATCCTCGCCCTGTACAACCTGGACAATCATCAGGAGGGGCTAAAGGTGCACAACAACGCCTCATTCAAGGCGCAAGGCGCCATCACCCGTCTTCACGAAAAAGGCCTGGTGAGCCAAGCCGACGGCGGCTATCTGACCAGCCTGGGCATCGATGCCGCCGAGCATGCACAAGCCCTGTTGACCATTCTCTCGACCCGTCAGACCACCTCCGCTTAATCTCGGTTGCCCGCCGGCCGCCCTTAAGGGAAAGGCGCGGCGGGCGATATAGCGTCAAAGGCACTGCACTGGCGAGCCTGCCGCTGATAGGCTTGCCGCATCTGCAGTAGAGTTCGAGCATGACGCGCACGCAGGAAATACGCCCCGATATCGATGACGGCATCGACCGCAAGGTGCTGGCACAGCTGCGTGCGCGCTTTCTGCGGATCAACCAGGGTCGCCTGCAGCGCGCCATGGAGGCGTTGTCGACGCGCCAGCAACTGGTGCTCAAGCTGTTGCCGCTGCTGCTGCACGTCAATCATCCGCTGCTACCCGGCTACGTCTCGGCCAGCACACCGGCGGGCCTCAGTGGCTTCGAACCGGACGACGACAGCCTCGCCGAAGTCCAGCGCCTGACCCGCTCGTTCGTCTACAAGCCACGCCGTGGCCAGGGCGCCGCGCCCCTGCATGGGCTGTTCCTGATGGGCAGCCTGGGCACCGTGGCGCAGGCCGAACAGAGCGATATGGACCTGTGGTTGTGTCACTCGCCCAGCCTCAGCGCGCAGGAACTGCAGGACCTGCGCAAGAAGTGCGACCAACTGGAAAGCTGGGCCGCCACCCAGGGCGCCGAGGTGCACGTCTTTTTGGTCGACCCGCAGCGCTTCACCCAGGGCGCGCGCGAGGCGCAACTGACCTCCGACGATTGCGGCACCACCCAGCACTATCTGCTGCTCGACGAGTTCTACCGCACCGCCATCTGGCTCGGCGGGCGCACGCCGATCTGGTGGCTGGTGCCGGTCTACGAGGAAAACCGCTACCACGACTACTGCCGCATCCTGCTGAGCAAGCGCTTCGTGCGCGCCGAAGATGTTCTCGACCTTGGTCATCTGGCACGCATTCCACCGGAAGAGTTCATCGGCGCAGGTATGTGGCAGCTGTACAAGGGCATCGAGTCGCCCTACAAGTCGGTGCTCAAGCTGTTGCTCACCGAGGTCTACGCCAGCGAGCATCCCAAGGTCGAATGCCTGGCACTGCGCTTCAAGCGGGCAGTGTTCGAAGGCCGCCTGGACCTCGACGAGCTCGATCCCTATATCGTCGTCTACCGTCGCCTGGAGGAATATCTGAGCGCGCGTGGCGATCAGGAAAGGCTGGAGCTGATTCGCCGCTGCCTGTACCTGAAGGTCAACAAGAAGGTCAGTCGCCCGCCAACACGCGGCCGCGCCAAAAGCTGGCAGCGCCTGCTGCTGGAGCGCCTGACTGCGGAATGGGGCTGGCAGGGCCGCCAGCTATCCGTGCTCGACAGTCGCAGCCAGTGGAAGGTGCGCCAGGTAGCGGCCGAGCGCCGCGTACTGGTCAACGAGCTAACGTACAGCTACCGCTTTCTCTCGCAATTCGCCCGCAGCGCCGAGGCTGGCAGCTCGCTCAACAACCGCGACCTCAACGTGCTGGGCAGGCGCCTGTATGCAGCCTTCGAGCGCAAGGCCGGCAAGGTCGAATTCATCAACCCCGGCATCGCCCCGGATCTGGCCGAAGACACCCTGACCCTGGTTCAGTACAGCAGCCCCGAAGCGCCGAACGAACGCCTCTGGGCGCTGTTCAACGGCAGCCTGGGCGCGCAGGAATGGGCCGACTTCGCGCCGCTGAAGCGCTCGCGCGAACTGATCGAACTGCTCGCCTGGTGCCATCGCAACGGCGTGATCGACAGCAGCACCCGTCTGTCGCTGCACCCCGGCGCCAGCGACCTTACCGAATACGAGCTGTCCAACCTGATCGGCAGCCTGCAACAGAGCTTCCCGCTACCCCTGCAGCCCGTGGAAGAAGCCGCCCTGCTGCGTGCCAGCGTTCCCAGCCAGGTGCTGTTGCTGGTTAATGTCGGCGTCGACCCGCTCAAGCAGCACAGCCAGATGAACGTGCACATGACCACCGACCGCACCGACGCGCTGGGCTATTCCGGGGTACGCGAGAACCTGGTGCTGACCCTCGACCAGGTGGTGCTCAACAGTTGGAGCGAACTTCAGGTCAGCCGTTACGACGGTGCCGACGCCCTGCTCGACTGCCTGCGCGACCTGCTCAACAGCCTGCCGCCCGGCAGCACGCTCCCCAGGGTGCAGGTACGCTGCTACTGCCGCAACCGCGCACAACCCATCGCCGAACGGGTCGAAGAACTGCTGCACGACCTGCTCGACAGCTACGCCGAAGGGTACCCGTCACGCTACCTGGTGCAGGTGCGCCAGCATTATCACGTTCTGCAACTGGCCCCCGGCCAGGTCAGCCACACCGCTCTGGGTGACGTGCCGGCCCTGCTCGACCATCTGGGCGCCGAACAGGAGCACTACAGCCCGCTGCGCCTGGATCGCCATGCACTCGAGGGCGACGACCTGGCGCTGATCCTGCCCATGGGCCGCCCACAGTGCCTGCAGGTGTTCTACCGCGTCCACGAGAGCAGCGGTGAGGCCGAGCTGACCCTGCTCGACGAGCACAACGCCCTGTGGCGCAGACGCCTGCCATTTCGCGACGAGCAAAGCCTGCTGACACCGATCCATCGCTTCCTGCAGTCACTGCTGTATCGGCGCAATGCCATGCTGCCGCTCGAGGGCGCCGACAGCCAGCCGCCGCTGGAAATTCTCTACTACCAACTGCTGCCGGCGACGCCATTACGCGCTCAGCGCCTCGAGCGCAGACCCGCGCCCGAGTCGCAGGTCAGCCACCCGTTCTACGACGTGCAGGCCATCGTCGAGCCGGGCGACGGCCGTCAACGCCATGTCACGCTGTACTGCAACCACCGCGAGTTTTCCGAACTGGAATACGGTCGCGAACTGTACCGCGCCGTGGCGCAGCACATCATCGTTCAGCGTGCCGGTGGCGAACGCTACCCCTGCTACATCACCGACCTCGACCTGTCTGCCGTACTGGCCGGACAGCGGGCGCAGACCGTGCACTACCTGCGCTACAAGAGCGAGCTGGAGAATGCTCTGAATGCGGCACTGCAGCAGGCCTGACACAGCGCTATCGATAATCCGCCGCCGACAGTGAAGCCCTGAGGGTTGCACTCGCCCGGATGTGGGCTTCCTGCTTAAACGCCGGTCAGCGGTCGTACTCGCCCGCTGCTTCCGGCTGGTATTCGACTTCTAGCAATGTCAGCTTGAGCTGCTTGCCACCCGGCGCCGGCCAGTCGATGTGTTGGCCGACGGACAGGCCAAGCAGGGCGCAACCGACTGGCGCGAGGATGCTGACCTTGCCTTCGCCACCGGCATCCTCCGGGTAGACCAGGGTCAGGTGGTAGTCCTTGCCGCTGCTCTCCTCGCGGCAGTGCACGCGCGAGTTCATGGTCACCACACCGGCCGGCACCTCGTCGTGCCCCACCACTTCGGCACGATCCAGCTCGGCCTGTAGCGCTTCTGCGCCAGGGCCAAACTCGTCCAGGCTGTCGAGCAGGCGCTCCAGACGCTGCAGATCGAGGCGAGTAATGGTGATGGTCGGTGAGCTGTTCATGATGCCGGGCGGACTCCTTGCGTAAACCGTAAAAAAGCAAAACCCCGCCCGAAGGCGGGGTTAAGCTGAATGTTCTGTCGAACCCTAACACAGCCGGACAAATAAACAAGACTGCCGGGTCAACGGCCCTGCCGGCGCTCGCGCAAGCGCTGCTCGGCGGCCTGGCAGATCAAGCGTCGCCGCGCGTTGTCGGCCGTGCCCCAGTCGAGAATTTCCTGCAGGGTACGACCGCAACCGAGGCACTGTTCATACTCATCAAGGCAACACTGACGTCGGCACGGCGACGCCACGTTGGACTCAGAGCTCATCGAACTCCAGCTCGGTGCCGCATTGCTCAAGGGTGATGCGCACCAGCATCTCGCCCAACTGCTCGTCGCTGGTGTCACAGATCCAGCGCCCCTCGGCCTCGTCATAGTCGAAATGGAAACCACCGGAGCGCGCCGCCAGCCACAGCTGACGAATCGGCTCCTGACGGCTGAAGATCAGCTGGCTGCCGTTATCGAAGCGCACCGTCAGCACACCGGCGCTGTTTTCCAGATCGACGTCCAGGCCGCTGTCGTCGAAGATGTCCTCCACCGCCTGCTGGGTGGCATCGACCAAGTCGTGAAAGCGGGCTTCGCTCAGGCTCATCGGGGTGTCCTCACTAGATGCAGCGACTGCAGAAAAATTAGGCGAAAACGCAAGACCAGGCTAGCGGCCTAGGCGCAAAGGTGGCGACGGTACTCGCCCGGACTCGTTCCCGTCCAGCGACGAAATGCGCGCGCCAGCGAACCCGGCTCGCTGAAACCGACCAGAAAGGCGATTTCCGCCAGTTCCAGTGTGGGGTCGCGCAGGTAGTGCAGCACCAGTTGCTGACGTGTCTCGTCGACCAATTGGCTGAACGACAGCCCGCCCTCACGCAAGCGCCGCTGCAAGGTCCTTGGGCTTAGCGCCAGAGCAGCGGCGATGGTCTCCAGATCAGGCCCTTGCTCCGGCAACTGGCGCGCCAGCTCCAGACGCGCGCGATCGAGCACGCTGTAGCCCTGATTGAGTCCGGCCAGCAGGCGATCGGCGTAGGCATCGAGCATGCCACGCACCTGAGCATCGGCCTGGTTCAGCGGCGCCGCGAGCAAACGCCTGGGAAAGATCAGGGCATTGTCTGGCTGGTCGAACAGCACCGGGCAACGAAAGATGCGCGCGTGCTCAGACGTATCGGCCGGCGCCGGATGCTGGAAACGTACCTCGGTCGGCGCGATGTCCAGGCCACTTATCCAGCGCCCGAAGCTCACCCAGCCGGCCAGGGTCTCCTCGCTCAGCTGACGCTGCTGCTGCGCCAGCAAGGGCTGCCAGCTATGGGCAACCAACGGTTCGCAACCAGGCCGGGCGGGCTCGTCTTCGAGCACTACCAGGCCCAGGTTGCCAACCAGCGAGGCATAGCGCGCCTGGCGATGCAGCGCGTCGGCCAGGGTTGCGCAGCTCATGATCAGGTAACCGAGCACGCCGTAATAACCCGGGCGTACCGATTCCCCCAGATGCAGGCCCAGATCCGGGTCACCGCTCAGGCGCTCGCCTTCGCCCAGCAGCGTCAGGTAGGCACTGGCTGCGATGCGCTGATCGCGCTGGCTAAGCACTTCAGGGCTGAGCTGGGCATGGGCGAGCAGTACCTCGGGGGCTACCCCCTGGCGCTGCAGGTATTCGACCAGTCCCTGCAGATAGGCCACCGAGACCGAGCCGGCCAGAATCGCGGGATTGTCCATTGAGGCTCCTTGTCACTCGCCGCATGCTAACCCAGGCAGGCGCGAATACCTCAGACGTGCACGCCAGATACGCATACCAATCGAGCCGGCGCCCCGCCAGGCGGGCGCCGGGCGCATAGGCAAGGTGGCAGGGGGTCGGTATACTCCGGCGCAATTCACGCTTATTTTCAAGGACTGTCCCATGAAGCGACTGACCCTCGCGCTCCTCGCCGCCGTATGCCTGCTGGCTGGCTGCGGTCAGAAAGGCCCGCTGTACCTGCCGGGCGACGACAACGCCGGCAACAGCCGAGACCGTTTCGAACTCTGACAGGAGCTGCCCCATGGAAGCCTTCAACTACCGCGACGGTGAGCTGTTCGCGGAAGGCGTCGCCTTGTCCGCGCTGGCCCAGCGCTTCGGCACGCCCACCTACGTCTACTCGCGCGCCCACATCGAGGGGCAGTACCGTGCCTATGCCGATGCTCTGGCCGGCATGCCACACCTGGTCTGCTTCGCGGTCAAGGCCAACTCCAACATCGGCGTATTGAACGTGCTGGCGCGCCTGGGCGCCGGCTTCGACATCGTCTCCAGCGGTGAGCTGGAGCGCGTACTGGCCGCCGGTGGCGAACCGAGCCGCATCGTGTTCTCCGGCGTCGGCAAAAGCCGCGACGACATGCGCCGCGCGCTGGAAGTTGGTGTGCACTGCTTCAACGTCGAATCCAGCGTCGAACTGGAGCGCCTGCAGAAGGTCGCTGCCGAACTGGGCGTCAAGGCGCCCGTCTCGCTGCGAGTCAACCCGGACGTGGACGCCGGCACCCACCCGTACATTTCCACCGGCCTCAAGGAAAACAAGTTCGGCATCGACATCGAGCAGGCTGAGGCGGTCTATGCCCGCGCCGCCGAGCTGCCGAACCTGGACGTGATCGGCGTCGACTGCCATATCGGCTCGCAGCTGACCACCCTCGAGCCCTTCCTCGACGCCCTGGATCGCCTGTTGTTGCTGGTCGACAAACTGGCCGCGCGCGGCATCACCATCAAGCATCTGGATCTCGGTGGTGGCCTTGGCGTGCAGTACCGCGACGAGCAGCCGCCGCTGGCCGGCGACTACATCGCCGCCGTGCGCAAGCGCCTGGCCGGCCGCGACCTGTCGCTGGTGTTCGAGCCCGGCCGCTTCATCGTCGCCAACGCTGGCGTGTTGCTGACCCAGGTGGAATACCTCAAGCACACCGAGCACAAGGACTTCGCCATCGTCGACGCGGCGATGAACGACCTGATCCGCCCGGCCCTATACCAGGCCTGGATGGACGTGTCACCGGTGCAGCCGCGTGAAGGTGAAGCACGCAACTACGACCTGGTCGGACCGATCTGCGAGACCGGCGACTTCCTGGCCAAGGATCGTCAGTTGGTGCTGGCCGAGGGTGACCTGCTGGCCGTGCGCTCGGCAGGCGCCTATGGCTTCGTCATGAGCTCCAACTACAACACCCGCGGCCGCGCCGCCGAAGTGCTGGTGGATGGCGAACAGGCTTATGAAGTGCGTCGCCGCGAGACCGTCCAAGAGCTCTACGCCGGCGAAAGCCTGCTGCCGGCCTGAGGGCGACGTCATGCTATTGCGCTTTACCAAGATGCACGGCCTGGGCAATGACTTCATGGTCCTCGACCTGATCAGTCAGCATGCCCACGTGCAGCCGAAACATGCCAAGCAATGGGGCGACCGCCACACCGGCGTTGGCTTCGACCAGTTGCTGATCGTCGAGCCACCGAGTCACCCGGACGTCGACTTCCGTTACCGCATCTTCAACGCCGACGGCTCGGAAGTTGAGCAGTGCGGCAACGGCGCGCGCTGCTTCGCCCGCTTCGTACTGGACAAGCGCCTGACCACCAAGAAGGTCATTCGCGTCGAGACCAAGAGCGGCATCATCGAGCTGCGCGTGCAGAACGATGGCCAGGTCTGCGTCAACATGGGCGCACCGCGCCTGCAGCCGGAACAGGTGCCGTTCCAGGCCGAGCAGGCCGCGCTGACCTATCGCGTCGACGTCGAGGGCCAGAGCGTCGAGCTGGCCGCGCTGTCGATGGGCAATCCGCATGCGGTGCTGCGCGTCGACAACGTCGATGACGCACCGGTGCATACGCTCGGGCCGAAGCTGGAACACCATCCGCGCTTCCCGCAGCGGGTCAATGTCGGCTTCCTCCAGGTGCTTGACCGCAAGCATGCGCGCCTGCGTGTATGGGAGCGTGGCGCCGGGGAAACCCAGGCCTGTGGCACCGGCGCCTGCGCGGCGGCCGTTGCGGCTATTCGCCAGGGCTGGATGGATTCGCCCGTGCAACTGGAACTGCCAGGCGGCAAACTGTCCATCGAATGGGCAGGCGAGGGTCAGCCGGTTATGATGACCGGGCCCGCTGCCCGCGTATACGAAGGACAGATTCGCCTATGACCGACCAGCAGGATTCGCCCAAACCGCTCGATTCGGAAACGGTCGCGGCCTATCTGCGCCTGCACCCGGAGTTCTTCATCGACCATGAAGAACTGATCCCCGAGCTGCGTATTCCGCACCAGTCCGGCAACGCCGTGTCGCTGGTAGAACGCCAGGTCAAGCTGCTGCGCGAGCGCAACATCGAGATGCGCCACCGCCTTGGCCAATTGATGGACGTGGCGCGCGACAACGACCGCCTGTTCGACAAGACCCGCCGCCTGGTGCTCGACCTGCTCGATGCCGGCAGCCTCGAGGAAGTGGTCGGTGTGGTTGAAGACAGCCTGCGCCATGAATTCCAGGTGCCCTTCGTTGGCCTGATCCTGTTCAGCGACAACAAGCTGCCGGTCGGTCGCTCGGTCAGCTCGGCCGAGGCGCATCAACAGGTCGGCGGCCTGCTCAGCGGCGGCAAGACCATCTGCGGCGTATTGCGCCCGCACGAGCTGGAGTTTCTCTTCGGCAAGGAAGACGCGGCGCAAGTCGGCTCCGCCGCCGTGGTCAGCCTCAACCATCAGGGCCTGCATGGCATTCTCGCCATCGGCAGCGCCGACCCGCAGCACTACAAGAGTTCGCTCGGCACCTTGTTCCTCAGCTATATCGCCGAAGTACTGGCACGTGTCGTGCCCGGTTTCTCCACACCGCTGCGTTCGGTACGCTAGGTCGTGTAGGGTGGATGATGAAGCTCATCCACCTTCGGCCCGCTCGGAACCCCGCACGTGACACTTGAAGCCCACCTCGACGCGTACATCGAACACCTGCGCCGCGAGCGCCAGGTGTCGACGCATACCCTCGACGGCTATCGGCGTGATCTCGGCAAGGTGCGGGCATTCTGCGAAGCCGAAGGCCTGAGCGACTGGGCCGGGCTGGACACACGCAACCTGCGCCGGCTGGTCGCCCGCCTGCATCAGCAGGGCCTGGCAAGCCGCAGCCTGGCGCGCCTGCTCTCGGCCACCCGCGGCCTCTATCAATATCTGTTGCGTGAAGGCCTGTGCCGTCACGATCCGGCGACCGGCCTGAGCCCGCCAAAACGCGAGCGCCGCCTTCCCCGCACCTTGGACGCCGACCGCAGCGCGCAACTGCTCGACGGCGCAGTCGAGGACGACTTCATCGCCCGCCGCGATCAGGCCATGCTCGAGCTGTTCTATTCCTCGGGCCTGCGCCTGTCCGAACTGGTCGGACTCGATCTCGACGGCCTGGACCTGCCCGCCGGTCTGGTACGCGTGCGCGGCAAAGGCAACAAGGTGCGCGAACTGCCGGTCGGCAGCATGGCGCGACAGGCACTGGAACACTGGCTGCCACTGCGCAAGCTGGCCAACCCCAACGATGGTGCCGTGTTCATCAGCCAGCAGGGCCGACGCCTGGGGCCACGCGCTGTGCAACTGCGCGTGCGCCAGGCCGGCGTGCGCGAACTGGGCCAGCACCTGCATCCACACATGCTGCGCCACAGCTTCGCCAGTCATATGCTGGAATCCTCACAGGATCTGCGCGCGGTACAGGAGCTGCTCGGTCATGCCGATATCGCCACCACGCAGATCTACACCCACCTGGACTTCCAACACCTGGCCAGTGTCTACGACCAGACCCATCCACGTGCCAAGCGCAAAGGCGGCTCCGAATGAGCATTAAACTGATCACCTTCGACCTCGACGACACCCTGTGGGACGTCACTCCGGTGATGCAGGATGCCGAAGCCGCCCTGCGCAATTGGCTGGCCCTGCATGCGCCGCGCCTGGGCGCGGTGCCGGTCGAGCATCTGTGGGCGGTCCGCAGCCGTCTGCTCGACGCCGAGCCGATGCTCAAGCATCGCCTCAGCGAGCTGCGCCGGCGCATTCTGTTTCACGCCCTGGAAGACGCCGGCTACCCGCACAGCGAGGCGCAGACGCTGGCCGAAGCAGGATTCCAGGTCTTTCTCAGCGCCCGCCATCAGGTCGAACTGTTCACCGAGGTACATCCGACGCTGGAGGCCTTGGCCGAGCGCTTCATGCTCGGGGTAATCACCAATGGCAATGCCGACGTGCGGCGCCTGGGTCTATCGGACTACTTCCAGTTCGCCCTGTGCGCCGAAGAACTGGGCATCGGCAAACCCGACCCGAAACCTTTCCGTGAAGCACTCAGCCGCGCAGGCGGCGTGGCGGCCGAGCGCGCCGTGCACATCGGCGATCATCCCAGTGACGACATTGCCGGCGCCCAGGCAGCCGGGATGCGTGCGATCTGGTTCAACCCGCAAGGGCGGGCCTGGGAGGGTGAAACCACCCCGGATGCGCAGATCGCCAGCCTGGCCGAGCTACCGGCACTGCTGAGCAGCTGGATGCGTTACTTGTAGGAGCCCGCTTGCGGGCTATCAGGACTTCGGCAAGTGGATCGCCCGCAAGCGGGCTCCTACGAGATGCCGGCGCGGGCATACTGCGCCCCCCTTGATCTGCGCCGCCCTGGATTGCCGCCAGGGCTGGCGTAATCGAGTAGGAGGCGGGGTCGCCCCCGCCGTCCTCTCACACCACCGTACGTACGGTTCCGTATACGGCGGTTCAGGCCATACGGCTAAGCCGAGTGATCGTATCCAGTATTGACACCAGTCCAAGCG
>NZ_NIUB01000024.1 GCF_002197815.1 Pseudomonas oleovorans subsp. oleovorans | reverse complement strand
CAGATTACGCTCCACGCTTCCTCCCCACGCTCGGTCACCCTCACGCAGTTGCGCTTCACTTCGTTCGCTGTGATCAACTTACGGCGGGACTTGCACCCGCAGGAGTGCGCCCATGCTGGGCGCACAAGAAAAAACCCGCCGTGCGCATCACGCAGGGCGGGTTTCTTTACAGCGGTTAAAGCCTCACAGAGTCACAGCAGCCGGCTCGGGCTCGGCGGCCATTTCCACGTCCGGCGCCACTTCGATGTGCTGCAGCTCGAGACGCTCGCTGCTCCACTGGCGGATGCGGTTGGTCAGTGCCAGGTCGTCGTTCAGCTTCTGCCCGTAGGACGGGATGATCTCCTTCAGGCGCTCCTGCCACTCAGGGGTGGCGACCTTGTCGGCGAAGGCCTTCTCGATCAGGTGCAGCATGATCGGCGCGGCGGTGGAAGCACCCGGCGAGGCGCCCAGCAGTGCGCTGATGCTGCCATCGGCCGAGGTCACCACTTCGGTGCCGAACTGCAGCACGCCGCCCTTCTCGGTATCCTTCTTGATGATCTGCACGCGTTGGCCGGCATTGATCAGCTCCCAGTCGGCGTCCTGCGCCTGCGGGAAGTACTCGCGCAGCGAGGCCATGCGGTCTTCCTGGCTGAGCATCAGCTGACCCATCAGGTAGGTGCTCAGCGACCAGTTGTCAATGCCGGCGTTGACCATCGGCATGAAGTTGTCGGTGGTCATGCTGCTGAACATGTCGAGCAGCGAGCCGTTCTTCAGGTACTTGGTGGAGAAGGTGGCGAACGGGCCGAACAGCAGCACGTTCTCGCCGTCGATCACGCGAGTGTCCAGGTGCGGCACGGACATGGGCGGCGAGCCGACCGAAGCCTTGCCGTAGACCTTGGCCAGGTGCTGGGCAACCACGTCCTGATTACGCGTCATCAGGAACTGGCCACCGACCGGGAAACCGGCGTAGCCCTTGGCTTCTTCGATACCGGATTTCTGCAGCAGCTTGAGCGCGCCACCACCAGCGCCGATGAACACAAAGCGCGCGTTGATGCTCTGCTCGGCGCCGCCCTTGGCCAGGTCGGCGACGGTCACACGCCAGGTGCCGTCATCGTTGCGCTTGAGGTCGCGGACTTCGTGCTCCAGGTGCAGGCTGGCCTGCTCCTTGCCGATCAGCGAGTCGATCAGCTGACGGGTGATCTCGCCGAAGTTGACGTCGGTGCCGATGGCCATACGGGTGGCGGCGACCTTCTGCTGCGGATCGCGACCTTGCATGACCAGCGGCACCCACTGGGCAATCTGCGCGTGGTCTTCGGTGAACTCCATGCCACGGAACAGGTTGCTGTGCTGCAGCGCAGCATGGCGCTTGCGCAGGTATTCGACGTTGTCGTCGCCCCAGACGAAGCTCATGTGCGGGGTGATGTTGATGAAGCTCTTGGGCTTGCTCAGCACCTCGCGCTCGACCTGGGTGGCCCAGAACTGCTTGGAGATCTCGAACGACTCGTTGATCGCGATCGCCTTGCTGATATCGATGCCACCGTCGGCGGTTTCCGGGGTGTAGTTCAGCTCGCAAAAGGCTGAGTGGCCGGTGCCGGCATTGTTCCAGCCGTTGGAGCTTTCGGCGGCTACCTGGTCGAGACGCTCATAGATTTCAATGCTCCAGTCCGGCTGCAGCTCGTGGAGGTAGGTGCCGAGGGTGGCGCTCATCACGCCAGCGCCGATCAGCAGCACGTCGACGGTTTTCTCGGGCTCGCGGGGCTTGGAGCAACCGATCACGCTGAGACAAAGCAGCGTCAGCAGGATTTTCTTCATGGGACAGTCCAGTTCATCGCACGACGACAACAGCCGTGCAGGCAAGGTTTCGGGCAGCGGCCGTTTGGGCCGCACATGGGCGATAGCCGCAGATCTGCGGCGCGGCGGGAGGAAGGGTGTTTCCAGGCCTCTTGGCGGGCGTATTCCGATCGCGCCGCATGCTGGAGCAATATGCGTGCCGCTGAAAGGATTCAGCAGTCCCTGTGCGGCTTTCTGCCACACAGCCGGCACGGGGCTGGCGGGAACTCGCCAGATTCACGGGGGGAGCCCCCTGGAAATGGCGGAATCCCGCCCGAATCAGGCCAGCAGCAGTGGCAACAGCAAGGCGGTGCCGATGCCCAGCAGGCTCATCGCCAGGGCGGCGAAGGCGCCGCACTCCTCCCCTTCCTGCAAGGCATGGGCGGTGCCAATGGCATGGGCATTGATGCCGTAGCTCAGGCCACGGGCCGCGGGGTGATCGACGCCAGCCCAGCGCAGCAGTAGCGGCCCCATGGCCGTACCGATCACGCCAGTGAGCATGACCATCACCGCAGCCAGCGAAGCGACGCCGCCGATCTGCTCGGCCACCGGCATGGCAATCGGCATGGTCACGAACTTCGGCGCCAGGCTCATCACCACGCTCCAGTCGGCGCCCAGCGCCCAGCCGATGGCCAGGGTCAACGCCACCGACAGCACGCCGCCGGCCGTAAGAGTGATCAGCACCGGCCAGAACAACTGGCGAATGCGCTTGATGTTATGTTGCAGCGGCACCGCCAGGGCCACGGTGGCCGGCCCCAGCAGCCAGGCAACGGGCTCGGCGCCGGCGCGATAGGTGGCATAGTCCACCCCGCACAACAGCAAAGTGGTGACAATCAGCGTGACCGACACCAGAACCGGCTGCAGCAGCAGCCAGCCGCTGCGGCGATAGAGCCAGGCGGCGATCAGAAAGGCGGCCAGCGTCAGGGCGATGGCGAACAGCGGATGATGAGTCAGCAATGTCATCCCTTGCGCTCCTGACGGCGGATCAGCGTCTGCAGCAACCAGCCACAGAACGGCACGGTCACCAGCAGCGACAGCACCAGCGCGGTGACAATCACCGGCAGCTCACCGAGCAGCAGATCGCTGCTGGTCATAATCCCCGAGGCTGGTACGGCCAGCAGCAGCGGCAGGTAAGGCAGTAAACCACCGGCGGCCTGCTGCAGCGGCTCAGGCACGGCGCCGCGCCACATCAGCCAGACCGAGAGCAGCAGCAGGCCGATGATCGAGGCTGGCAGCATCGGCAATAGCCAGTGATTGAGCGCCACGCCGAACAATTGCAGCAATACCAGCCAGAACAGGCCACGCACCATCATGATCCCGACTCCTCCTTATGGCGCCCCCGACGAAACAGCGGACGCGGCTCGATAACCGAGCGACCATACAACACACTGAGCCCTTGCAGGCCCTTGAGTGCATCTTCCAGTGATTTGTCGGCGCGCACGGCGAAGGCATCGAAGCCGCACTGGCGCATGTGCGCCAACTGGTCGCGCAGCACATCGCCCACCGCGCGCAACTCGCCGCGCCAGCCCAGGCGGGTACGTAGCAGGTAGGCCTGGCTGTAGCCACGGCCATCGCGAAAACTGGGGAAGTCGATGGCGATCAACGGCAGACTGCTGAGAAACGGCTGCAGCGCCTCTGGATCGTCATCCACCTGCAGCAGCAGGCCATCGGCGCTCATCGTCCTACCCTCCAGCACCTCCACAGACTGCCGCTCACGCCAGGCCGCAAGCGGCAGGATCAACGGCGCGTCAGCCTCCACATCGAGCTCCCAGGGATCGTTGTCGACGATGCAGGCCTGGCCCTCGACCAGGCGAATCAGGTTGTTCATACCACCTCCTCGCGGCTGTAAACGCTCGCCTTGAATGGCTCCAGGCCGATGCGCTGGAAGGTGTCGAGAAAGCCTTCGTTGACCTGCCGCTGATCGACGTAGGTGCGTACGATACGCTCGATCACTTCGGGCACCTGCTCGGCAGCGAACGACGGGCCGATCACCTTGCCCAGCGCCGCCTGCTGGCCCTGGCTACCACCGAGGGTCAGCTGGTACCACTCGCTGCCGTTCTTGTCGACGCCGAGGATACCGATGTTACCGATATGGTGATGGCCGCAGGCGTTCATACAGCCGGAGATGTTCAGGCTCAGCTCGCCCAGATCATGCAGGTAGTCGAGATCGTCGAAACGCTGCTGGATGGCCTGGGCAATGGGGATCGACTTGGCGTTGGCCAGCGAGCAGAAATCACCACCGGGGCAGGCGATGATGTCGGTGAGCAACCCGGCGTTGGCCGTGCCCAGCCCGGCCGCTTCGGCCTCCCGCCATAGCGCGTAGAGGTCGGCCTTGCGTACATCGGGCAGCACCAGATTCTGTTCGTGGGCGACGCGAATCTCGCCGAAACCGTAGCGCTCGCTCCAGTCGGCCACGGCCTCCATCTGCTCGGCCGTGACGTCGCCGGGCGGAGCGCTGATGCCGGGCTTGGTCGACAGCACCACGCTGAGGTAACCGGGCACCTGGTGTGCCATGACATTGCGCGAAACCCAACGGGCGAAGGCCTCGTCGCGCGCCAGGTGGGTACCGAAGTCGAGGTCGAGGGTGTCCTGCGGCACGTAGGCCGGTTTGTGGAAGGAGGCCGCGACGCGCTGGTACTCTTCCTCGGTCAGTTGCGCCGGGCCGTCCTTGATCGGCTGCCACTCGCGCTCCACCTCATTAGCGAAGGCCTCGATGCCCAGCGCCTTGACCAGAATCTTGATGCGCGCCTTGTACTTGTTGTCGCGCCGACCATGGCGGTTGTACACGCGCAGGATGGCCTCGACGTAGGACAGGCAGTCCTGCCAGTGCAGGCCCTCGCGCAGGGTCTGGGCGATGATCGGCGTGCGCCCCAGGCCGCCGCCGACCAACACGCGCAGGCGCAGTTCGTCAGCGGCGTCACGGTACAGCTGCAGGCCGATGTCATGCACCTGCACCGCTGCGCGATCCTGTTCGGCGGCGCACAGGGCGATCTTGAACTTGCGCGGCAAGAAGAGGAATTCCGGATTGACCGTCGACCACTGACGGAGGATCTCGGCCAGTGGGCGTGGGTCGAGGTACTCGTCGGCAGCGACGCCGGCGAAAGCCTCGGTAGTGACGTTGCGTACGCAGTTGCCGGAAGTCTGGATGGCATGCATGTCGTGATCGGCCAGCCAGTCGAGGATGTCCGGCACACGCTCGAGCTCGACCCAGTTGAACTGGATGTTCTGCCGCGTGGTGAAGTGGCCGTAACCACGATCGTACTCGCGGGCGATATGCGCCAGCGCACGCATCTGCTTGGCCGAGAGGGTGCCGTAGGGAATGGCTACGCGCAGCATGTAGGCATGCTTTTGCAGGTACAGGCCGTTCTGCAGGCGCAGCGGCAGAAACTCCTCCTCGCTCAGTTCATCGGCCAGGCGCCGCTGTACCTGGTCGCGGAACTGGGCGACGCGCTCGCGCACCAGCGCGCGGTCATAATCATCGTATTGGTACATACAGGCAGGCCTCCTGATCACGGGGTGTCAACTATGCCTGCCGGGCGTGTACCGAGAACAGCGCCAGAAAAGCCTTAAAAAACCAGATCAGATGGGTACGACAGTGACCTGCACAGGGCACCGATTGGCGCGGCGCGATGTCGCAGGGCGGTATCTGCACCGCTCGACCTTAAGGCTCCTGGCCTCAGCAATGGCGAGGCCTGGCGGCCTGCGTGGCACTTTTCCCTGCGCTCGACGCAATCATCTGATCCGCTTTTTTATCAAAAACCTGAGTCTGTTTTGTAAACAGCCCCACTCGGATCATGGCGCCAGCCTGAATAAACGCCTGATGAGGGCAACGACATGACCGAGCTGATCCCCGTGCGGGCCGTCGAGAGCATCGACCCCGCCAAACCCACTCGCCTGACGCCGGCCCAGGCCGGCGGCCCGATCCACACGCGCAGCTTCACCGGACGCTTTCGCAACCTGCGCCTGCTCGGTGCCGGCTTGCTGTTCCTGCTGTTCTTCGGCACCGCCTGGATCGACTGGAATGGCCGCCAGGCGGTGCTCTGGGACTTGGATAACCGCCAGTTCCATATCTTCGGCGCGACCTTCTGGCCGCAGGATTTCATCCTGCTTTCGGCGATCCTGATCATCGCCGCCTTCGGCCTGTTCTTCATCACCGTACTCGCTGGCCGCGTCTGGTGCGGCTACGCCTGCCCGCAGAGCGTATGGACCTGGGTGTTCATGCGCGTGGAGCAGATCACCGAGGGCGACCGCGGCCAGCGCATCAAGCTCGACGCTGCGCCCTGGTCGCTGCAAAAACTGGCCCGGCGCAGCGCCAAGCACGGCCTGTGGCTCGCGGTCAGCCTGGTCACGGCACTGGCCTTCGTCGGCTACTTCACCCCAGTGCGTCAGTTGACGGTGGACCTGGCGACCTTCCAAGTCGGTGCCACCACGGCCTTCTGGGTGCTGTTCTTCACTGCCGCCACCTATATCAATGCCGGCTGGCTGCGCGAGAAGGTGTGCCGCGACATGTGCCCCTACTCGCGCTTCCAGAGCGTGATGTTCGACAGCGATACACTGGTCATCTCCTACGACGCCGCCCGTGGCGAAACCCGTGGCCCGCGCCGCAAGGACGCCGACTACAAGGCCGAAGGTCTGGGCGACTGCATCGACTGCACGATGTGCGTACAGGTCTGCCCCACCGGCATCGACATCCGCGACGGCCTGCAACTGGAATGCATCGGCTGCGGCGCCTGCGTCGATGCCTGCGACAGCGTGATGGACAAGCTCGGCTATGCCCGCGGCCTGGTGCGCTACAGCTCCGAGAACGAGCTGGCCGGCGGCAAGACCCACTGGTTGCGCCCGCGCCTGATCGGCTACGCGGCGATGTTGGCGGTGATGATCGGCGCCTTCACCTGGGCCCTGGCCGAACGCCCGCTGATCTCGCTGGACGTGACCCGTGACCGTGGCCTGTTCCGCGAGAACGCTCTGGGCCAGATCGAAAACATCTACAGCCTGAAGATCATCAACAAGACCCAGCAAGCGCGCAGCTACACCATCGCGCTGGTCGAACCCGGCGACTTCGAACTGCATGGCCCGAGCACACTGAAGCTGGCGCCGGGGGAGATTCGCGACCTGCCGGTAAGCGTCGCGCTGACGGCCTCGCACAACGCTGCCGGGCCGCAGACCCTGCGTTTCGAAGTGCGCGACAAGGCCGATTCGCAGAGCCATGTGAGCACCAAGAGCACCTTCCTCGCGCCGCTGCGCTAAAGCCTCGCCCCGAGGCGGGGCTCCTACAGGTGCTCTCAAATCCGTGTAGGAGCCGCGCCCCGCGGCGAATGGGCATGTAGCGTAGCCCGAACCTGTGGGAGCGGCTTCAGCCGCGAAACCGCTGCGCCGCATTCATCGCGGATAAATCCGCTCCTACATCCGATGTATGCCCTCCCACTCACGAGGCACTGCCATGTCTGCCGCTCACCCCGTAAAGTGTTCGTCCTTACCCTTTGCGCCGGTGAACCAGGACAGGATGAAACGCTACGAAAAATTCGCCGACGAGATTGCCGAGCTGATTCGTACCGGCGTGCTCGGCCCTGGCGAGAAGGTGCCCTCGGTGCGCCATGCCAGCCGCACCTACGGCGTCAGCCCGTCCACCGTGTTCCAGGCCTACTACCTGCTGGAAGATCGCGGCCTGATCCAGGCGCGCGCCCGTTCCGGTTACTTCGTCCGCGAACACGCCAAACGCCCGCTGCACGAACCGGAACTGACCGCCCACGCCGCGCAAACCACCGAAGTCGATGTCAGCGAACTGGTGTTCTCCGTGCTCGCCTCGCTCAAGGACCCGCATACCGTACCCTTCGGCTCGGCCTTCCCCAGCCCGGATCTGTTTCCGCTGCCGCGTCTGGCCAAGAGCATGGCGCACGCGCTGCGCATGCTCTCGCCGCACGAGATCATCGCCGACATGACCGCCGGCAACGCCGACCTGCGCCGGCAGATCGCCCTGCGCTACATGGTCAGCGGCGTGATGCTGCCGATGGAGGAGCTGGTGATCAGCAACGGCGCCCTGGAGGCGCTCAACCTCTGCCTGCAGTGCGTGACCCAACCGGGCGACCTGGTGGCCATCGAGTCCCCCACCTTCTACGCCTGCCTGCAGGTGCTGGAGCGACTGCAGCTCAAGGCCGTGGAAATCCCCGTGCACCCGCGCGAGGGCATCGACCTGGGTGCCCTGTCAGAGAGCCTCAAGCAACTGCCGATCAAGGCCTGCTGGTTCATGAGCAGCCTGCAGAACCCGCTCGGCGCCAGCATGAGCGAGACCAAGAAGCAGGCGCTGTATGAGCTGCTGGTCGAGCATCAGGTACCGCTGATCGAGGACGACGTGTACGCCGAGCTGTACTTCGGCAGCCACCCGCCCAAACCGGTGAAGAGCTTTGACCGCGAAGGGCTGGTGATGCATTGCAGCTCCTTCTCCAAGAGTCTGGCGCCGGGTTATCGCATTGGCTGGGTGGCCGGCGGGCGCTATGCCGAGCAGATCGCCCGGCTCAAGCTGATGACCACTATCTCGCCGTCAGTGCCGGCACAGGCGGCGCTGGCCGACTACCTGCAGCACGGTGGCTACGACCGTCACCTGCGCAAGCTGCGCCACGCCCTGGAAATGCAGCAGAGCGCGATGCTCGCCTCCGCCGCCCGACACTTTCCCGCCAGCACGCGGGTCACGCGACCTTCGGGTGGCTACTTCCTCTGGTTCGAATTCCCCGAACGCCTGGATTCGCTACAACTGCTGCGCCTGGCCCTGGCCCAGGGCATAAGCCTGGCGCCGGGGCCGATCTTCTCCGCCAGCCAAGGCTTTCGTCACTGCGCGCGGCTGAACTACGGCCACCCCTGGAACCCGCGCAGCGAACAGGCCATGGAGGTACTCGGGCGCCTGGTGGCGGGATTGCTCTGACGCCTGGTACGCATGGCGCACCCTACAGGCTGTTGTAGCCCGGATGTAATCCGGGGCGATTCCTGCATCTGCCCCGGATTTCATCCGGGCTACGGTCTACACAGTGCTCTGCGTAGGGTGGATGACGCTGTTTTCATCCACCACCCAGGCACCCACGGTGGATCGGTCGGGCCGCGCAGGTAAAGCGCGATCCACCCTACCGACTGGCTACTTCCACCAGTACTCCACCTGCACGCCGAAGTTGGAGCCGTTGCGCGCGCTGCCGAAGGCGCCGTTCTCGGACAACGCCGAGCCGTCGGCCAACAGGTTGGCGGCCTGCTGCGCAGCGCGGTTCCAG
The DNA here is from genome assembly GCF_002197815.1 of Pseudomonas oleovorans subsp. oleovorans. Taxonomy (GTDB): domain Bacteria; phylum Pseudomonadota; class Gammaproteobacteria; order Pseudomonadales; family Pseudomonadaceae; genus Aquipseudomonas; species Aquipseudomonas oleovorans. The sequence continues at coordinate 68,870 of NZ_NIUB01000024.1, read as the reverse complement.
CTGGCGTAGGTGTAGTACAGGCGAATTTCCGGACGTTCCCAGAAACCGGGTCCCGATGGTGACCAGGTCGGGGCGATGGTGAACTTGGTCAGCTTACGCGTACCACCGGGCGCCTCGACCTGGTCGCGGCCGATCTCGCCGACCAGCTTGAACTGCTCGGTAAAGGCGTAGCTGGTGCGGCCACCGATGGACAGCCAGTTCTGATCCGCACCGTCCGGGCGCTTGTCCTTCTGGTAGACCAGTTGCACCTGACCGCCGAGGCGCGGGGTCATCTGGAAGTCGAAGAATTCCACCAGGCGCCAGCTGCGGTTACTGCTGTCGAGCGTCGGGTCGCCGGTATAACCCAGACCGGTACCCGGCCCGCGCCCGTATTGCAGGGCAACGGTGTTGACCCCGCCGAGGAAATCCTGCTGCTTGTGTTGTGCGCTCACCGCCCAGCCGCTGTTGGCGTCGGTGCTGTCCGGCTTGTCGATGTAGCTGACGCCCACTTCCAGCTCGCCGCCGGGGTTGACCTGGAAGCCACCGACGTTGAAATCGTGGCGGTTGATGTAGGGCTCCTGGTCGTAGTTGTCCTTGCGCGAGAACACGTAGCTGTACTTGAGGTCGCCGATCTTCATCTCGTCGATACCAAAACCAGTGGCGCTCTGGTTCCAGTAGTAGAAGTCGGTGATGTGGATGTCGTTACGCTTGTAGAAGCGGCGACCGGCCCACAGCGAACCGCCATTGAGTGCCGGCATGTTGCTCCACTCGGCGTACATCTGGTTCATCCGCGCGAAGCCGTAATCGCCGGTGAATTTCGGCGTATGACCGTACTGATTGTAGAGCTGGGCCATGCCCTCGACGCTGATCACCGAGCCGTCATCCAGGCGAAACAGGTCCTGGCGCAGGTCCAGTTCGATGTACTGCTCGCACTCGTTGCCCAGACGGTACTTGGACTGCGCGCCCGGTAACTGGAAGCACTGCTGTGTGCCGCCGGTATCCGCCCCGCCGATACCGCTGCGCACATAACCGCTGAACTCGAGGGCCTGTACCTGCGGCGTGGCCAAAGCCAGTGCCAGCAGGCAGGGAACGCCGACAGAACAGGTGAGGGTTTGCTGTGTGGTCTTCATCGTTGCTCCTGATTGTTTTTATTGAGCGATGCTGCGGATTACCGCCGCAGCGACGGTTTTTACGTTGCCTTGATGCACCCCGTAGCCCGGATGCAATCCGGGGTTTATTGGCAGCCCCCGATTTAATCCGGGCTACACGGCTAACCGAGCTTGAACTGGGCCACCTTGTTGTCAGTGGCCTCACGCTTTCCCGGACGCAGGCGCTCGCCGCTGGCGGCGTCGAACAACAGCACGCGCGCCGGATCGAACTGCAGATCGAGGCTGGCCCCGGCTTGCGGCGCGGCGTCCGGCGCCAGGCGGCAGCACACCTTGGTCTGGTTGAGGCTGACGAACACCAGGGTGTCCGGCCCGGTCGGCTCGACCACCTCGACCTCGGCGCGCAGGCTCGGCAGCGTCGAGCCGGCGCCTGCCAGCTGGATCTGCTCGGGACGCACGCCGAGAATCAGCTCGCGCCCTTCCATCTCGGCCGCGGCGCCAAGCGGCAGCTCGCAGCGCGCCTGCCCGGAATCGAGCAGCCCAAAGCACTGGCCGTCGCGTACCTGCAGACGCAGTGGGATGAAATTCATCGGCGGCGAACCGATGAAGCTGGCGACGAACTGGTTGGCCGGGTCGTTGTAGATCTCTTGTGGGGTGCCGAACTGCTGGATGATGCCGTCCTTCATCACCGCCACCTTGTCACCCAGGGTCATGGCCTCGATCTGGTCGTGGGTGACGTACACCGTGGTGGTCTTCAGACGCTGGTGCATCAGCTTGATTTCGGTACGCATCTCCACGCGCAGTTTGGCGTCGAGGTTCGATAGCGGTTCGTCGAACAGGTAGATCTTCGGCCGCCGCGCCAGCGCCCGGCCCATGGCCACGCGCTGCTGCTGGCCGCCGGAGAGCTGCCCGGGCTTGCGCGTCAGCAGATGCTCGATCTGCAGCAGCTTGGCCACCCGCGCCACCTCGGCCTCGATCTCGGCCGGCGGCAACTTGCGCATCTTCAGGCCGAAGGCGATGTTGTCCTTCACCGTCATGGTCGGGTACAGCGCGTAGGACTGGAACACCATGGCGATATCGCGATCCTTCGGGCTCATGCCGCTGATGTCGGCGCCGTCGACCAAAATCGCCCCGCCGCTGATGCTTTCCAGGCCGGCGATGCAGTTCATCAGGGTGGATTTGCCGCAGCCGGAGGGGCCGACCAGAATCAGGAACTCGCCGGAGTCGATGGCCAGTTCGATGTTCTTCAGGGTGTCCGCCAGGCCGCTGCCGTAGGATTTGTTGACGTTGCGCAGTTCGAGGGTAGCCATGTCATTTCTCCACTTTGAAAGCGTCGCGAGCGAAGGTCAGGCAAGGCGGAGTCAGGCGAGGAAGCGGAGTTTAGGCCGCTAAATGAGCATTCCGAGCCTGAATCCAACGCAGCATGACCGAGCGCAGTAGCTTTCAGCCTTTAACGGCGCCGGCCGTCAGGCCGCGCAGGAAGTATTTACCGGCCAGGATGTAGACCAGCAGGGTGGGCAGCCCGGCGATCATCGCCGCGGCCATGTCAACGTTGTATTCCTTGGCCCCGGTGCTGGTGTTGACCAGGTTGTTCAGCGCCACGGTGATCGGCTGAGTGTCGCCGCTGGCGAACACCACGCCGAAGAGGAAGTCGTTCCAGATCTGGGTGAACTGCCAGATCAGGCAGACCATGATGATCGGCACCGACATCGGCAGCAGGATGCGTCCGAAGATGGTGAAGAACCCCGCGCCATCGAGGCGCGCGGCGCGTACCAGCGCCTCGGGAATGCTCACGTAGAAGTTGCGGAAGAACAGCGTGGTGAAGGCCAGGCCGTAGACCACGTGCACCAGCACCAGGCCTTCGGTGGTGTTGGCCAGGCCGAGCTGGCCGAGGGTGAAGGAGGCCGGCAGGAGGATCACCTGGAACGGCAGGAAGCAGCCGAACAGCAGCAGGCCGAAGAACAGCTGCGAGCCGCGAAAGCGCCACATGGCCAGCACGTAGCCGTTCAGCGCGCCGAGCAGGGTGGAGATCAGCACCGCCGGGATGGTGATCTTCACCGAGTTCCAGAAGTAGCCGCCGACGCCGTCCCAGGCCTTGACCCAGCCGATCAGGGTGAACACGTCCGGGATCGACAGCAGGTTGCCGCTGCGGATGTCGTCGGGGGTCTTGAAGCTGGTCAGCAGCATCACCAGCAGCGGCACCAGGTACACGGCGCAGGCCAGGATCAGGGTGGTGTGGATGGCCAGGCGGCTGAGGCTAACTGCCCTCATCCGGCGCTTCGCGCCACCTTCTCCCGGGGGGAGAAGGGCATCGGAAGATCGTCGCTGCGCGACGCTCGCACTAGTCATGGCGTTTGCCTCGCAGTTCGGAATACAGGTAGGGCACCAGGATCGCCAGCACCGCGCCGAGCATCAGCATTGCGCTGGCGGCGCCGAGGCCCATCTGGCCGCGGGTGAAGGTGTGGGCGTACATGAACATCGCCGGCAGGTCGGAGGCGTAACCGGGCCCGCCGGCGGTCATCGAGGCGACCAGGTCGAAGCTCTTGATGGCGATATGGGCGAGGATCATCAGCGCGCTGAAGAACACCGGGCCCAGGCTCGGCAGGACGATGCGCAGGTAGATGCTCGGCAGGCTGGCGCCGTCGACCTGGGCGGCGCGGATGATCGATTGATCAACGCTGCGCAAGCCGGCGAGAAACAGCGCCATGACGAACCCCGAGGACTGCCACACCGCGGCCATCACCAGGCAGTAGACCACGCGCTCCGGGTCCACCAGCCAGTCGAAGCGAAAGCCCTCCCAGCCCCAGTCACGCAGCAGCTTGTCCAGGCCCAGGCCGGGGTTGAGCAGCCACTTCCAGGCGGTGCCGGTGACGATCATCGACAGCGCCATGGGGTAGAGAAAGATGGTGCGGATAAAGCCTTCGCGGCGGATGCGCTGATCCAGCAGCACCGCCAGCAGCACGCCGATGGCCAGGCTGATGGCGATGAACAGGCCACCGAAAACCAGCAGGTTCTGGCTCGCCACCCACCAGCGATCGTTGTCCCACAGCCGCGCGTACTGTTGCAGCCCGACGAAGTTGTAGCTGGGCATGAAACGCGAGTTGGTGAACGACAGCAGGAAGGTCCAGCCGATATAGCCGTAGAACCCCACCAGCACGATGACCATGCTCGGCGCCAGCACCAGCTTGGGCAGCCAGCGCTGCAGGACGTCCAGCGGTGAGGCTTTGGTGATGACTGCGTTTGAACTCATGGTTGACTCCGTTGCGTGCTGCGTTGATGCGTAAAACATCCGTAGCGGACCCGTAGGGCGTACTCGCGAAGCAGTACGTCGGCGATTACAGCCAGCGCGCATAGCCGGCGGACTGTTCGCTGCGCTCCTGAGTCCGCCCTACCGACTGCCAGTTGCCCTGCCCCGACACCTGAATCTCGGCGCGGCCGATCCCGTGACGCGTGCCTGTGGGCATGCGCCAGGGATAGAAGGCTTGAAACAGGCGGGTTGCACCCGCCCTACGGCAAGGCCCGGCTACGCGGCCCCGTCACTCACTGCACCGCCTGGATCGCCGCCGCCAGTTGCTGGGCGGCGCGCTTGGGGTCGGCCTTGGGGTCGTTGAAGAAGTTGGTCACCACGTCGAACACCGCGCCCTGCACGTAGCTGGAAGCGGCCATGCCGTGGGCCAGGCTCGGCTGCAGACCACCATCGGCAGCGGCCTCCTTGAAGTCGGTCATGGACTTCTGCGCGCAGGCGTCGAAGCTGCTCATGTCCTGATCCATGCGCACCGGGATCGAGCCCTTGTTCTGGTTGAAGAATTCCTGGAACTCGTTGCCCATCACCGTCCGTGCCAGGTCTTCCTGGGCCTTGCGGTTGTCGGCGTTGTTCAGTTTGAACATCGCCAGCGAGTCGATATTGAAGGCGAAGCTGCCCTGGGTGCCAGGGAAGGCCAGACATTCGTAGTCCTTGCCGGCGACCTTGCCGGCGGCGGTCCACTCGCTCTTGGCCCAGTCACCCATGATCTGCATGCCGGCCTTGCCGTCGATCACCAGTCCGGTGGCGCTGTTCCAGTCGCGCCCAGCGGCGTCGGCATCGATATAGCCACGCAGTTTCTGCAGGGCGGCGAATACCTCGACCATCTTGTCGCCGGTCAGAGTCGCGCGATCCTGCTCGACGAAGGCCTTGCGAAAGCCCTCGGGGCCAAGAATGCTGAAGGCCAGATCTTCGAACACGGTGCCGTCCTGCCAAGGCTGGCCGCCGTGGGCGATGGCGATGAAGCCAGCCGCCTTGAGCTTGTCGGCGGCAGCGAAGAATTCGTCGAGAGTGGTCGGCGGCGTGGCGCCAGCCTTTTCGAACACTTGCGGGTTGATCCACAACCAGTTGACCCGATGCACGTTGACCGGCACCGCCACGTAGTCGCCCTGATACTTCATGACCTCGATCACCTGGGGTGGCAGCAGCTCGTCCCACTTCTGCTCGGCAGCGACGTCGTTGAGGTCGGCAAGCAGGCCCAGTTCGCCCCACTCCTGGATATCCGGGCCCTTGATCTGCGCCGCGGCGGGCGGGTTGCCGGACACGGCGCGGGTCTTCAGCACGGTCATGGCCGCTTCACCACCGCCGCCGGCCACGGCGAAATCCTTCCATTTGTGGCCCTGGGCTTCGACCAGTTTCTGCAGGGTATCGGCAGCGCGCTTTTCACCACCGGAGATCCACCAGTGCAGCACTTCGACTTCACCGGCAGTGGCGGACAGGGGCAGCAGAACAGCGAGGGAGATGGCACAGGACAGGCGAGAGATCGCTTTCATGGGATAAGACACCTTGTTGTTGTTATTCGCGAGCAAGTCGTGGTGCTTGCATTGCGAACGAGTCTACCCAGCCCCCAGAGCCCTGGGGGTAACAAAGGGTATTGGATAGTCACCAGGTCGTTACAAAGCGCCGCGAGCCGGTGACATGCAGCGCAGCGGCGCGCGCGCTGCAGTTGTGCGGCGCGGCTCACGGCTGCGCTCAACGGCTCTGGCGCGGCAACCAGAGGGTGACGCGCAGCCCTCCATCGCGCAGGTTACGCAGGCTCAGTTCGCCGCCATGGCTGTGCGCCAGGTTGCGCGCGATACCGAGGCCCATGCCGTAGCCCTGCTGCTGGCTGGCCAGACGGAAATGCGGCTCGAACACTTGCTCGAGCTTCTGCTCGGGCACGCCCGGCCCCTCGTCATCGACATGCAGGACGAACGCCTCGGCGTCGTCTTCGATGTGCAGGTGCGCGCGCTCGCCGTACTTCAGGGCGTTGTCCAGCAGGTTGCCAATGCAGCGGCGCAGCGCCAGCGGCTTGCCGGGATACAGATCACGCGCTGCGCCATCGAGGGTCACCCGGCCCGAGCCGAGGTAGGGTTCAGTCAACCCATGCAGCAGGTGGTTGAGGTCCACCGGCTCGATGTTCTCGTGGATGTCGGTGTCCTTCACGCATTGCAGCGCGCCTTTGACCAGCAGCTCCAGATCGTCCAGGTCGCGGCCGAACTTGCTTTGCAGGCTTTCGTCGTCGAGCAGTTCGACACGCAGGCGCAAGCGCGTGATGGGTGTGCGCAGGTCATGGGAAATGGCGCTGAACAACTGGCTGCGCTCGGTCAGGTAGCGGCTGATGCGTTCGCGCATGGCGTTGAACGCGCGGGCCACCTCTACCACCTCGCGACCGCCGCCCTCGGCCACCGGCTCCACCTCGGCGCCCAGCGACATATGCCGAGCGGTACGTGCCAGGCGCTTGAGCGGACGACTCTGCAGGTGCACCAGCAAGCCGATGAACAGCAGCAGGAAGGCCGTGGTCAGGAGGATGAACCACAGCTGCTGGGTCGGCAGTATGGGTTCCTCCAGGCTGGTGTAGGGCTCAGGCAGCAACGAGGCGATGTACAGCCACTCCCCTGGTGCCAGCTGGATCTGCGTCACCAGCACCGGAGGATTGACCGGCTCCAGAGTCAGCGCGTAATGCGCCCAGGAGCGCGGCAGTTCGTCGAGCTTCAGGCCGCCGTTGAAGATGCGCAGATCATCCGGGCTGACGAAGGTCACCGAAATGTCGGCGGCATTGCCCAGCGCCTGGCGCAGCACTTCGGTCACCGATTCGGTCACCGCCTGCTTGCGCGGCGTGGTCGGCAGCAACTTCATCTGTAGCGGTCGGTCATTGAGGCTGACCACGAAACGCGTACCGCCCATGCTGCGCAACTGGTCGAGCACCAGCGGCCGATAGTTCACTGGCAGCGAACGGAAGTAACGCACGCTGGCCGACATCGAATGCGCCAGGCTGCGCGCCGTGGTGACCAGGCCTTCGAGCTGGGTGGCGCGCAGTTGCGACAGCCAGATCACGCTGGAGAGGGTCTGCGCCGCGAGGATCGCCAGCAGAGTGAGCAGCAGCATGCGCCCGAGCAGCGAGCGCGGCAGCCAGCGCCGCGGGTTAACGCCCATCGCCGGCCTGCAGGCTGACCGTGGCCGCCAGTTGGTAGCCACTGCCGCGTACGGTGCGGATCAGCCGCGGCGGCTTGTCGGTGTCACGCAGGCGCTGACGCAGACGACTGACAGCCATGTCGACGATGCGCTCGAGCGGCATCACCTCACGGCCACGGGTGGCATTGCCGATGGTGTCGCGGTCGAGAATCTGCTGCGGGTGGTCGAGAAACAGCTTGAGCAGGGCGAAGTCGGCGCCGGACAGAATCACCTCCTCGCCGTCGCGGTGGAACAGGCGGTGGCTGACCATGTCCAGGCGCCAGTCATCGAAGGCCAGCACCTCGCCACTGCGTTCCTGGGTGAATTGCGCACGACGCAGCAAGGCCTTGATTCGCGCCAGCAGCTCGCGCGGGCTGAACGGCTTGCCAAGATAGTCATCGGCGCCCAGTTCCAGGCCGATCACGCGGTCGGCTTCGTCGGAGCTGGCGGTGAGCATGATCACCGGCACCTGGGCGAAGCGCTGGTGTTCACGCACCCAGCGGCACAGGCTGAAGCCGTCCTCGTCGGGCAGCATCACGTCGAGGATGACCAAGTCGGCCGACTCCGCACACAGGCTCTGGCGGAAGGCGGCACCGTCGGCCACGGCGCGCACCTGAAAGCCGACGCGGCTCAGGTAGGTCTCGAGCAGTTCGCGAATTTCCTGGTCGTCATCGACCAACAGAATCGATTTGCCGGGCTGGCTCATGGTCCGCCACCTTTGTTGTTATGGCTGTGTAGCCCGGATGAAATCCGGGGTGCTATCAAGGGTTCTCCCGGATTGCATCCGGGCTACGCTCCGCCGCCTGTTGCAAGGCCACGCCGGCGCCGGTCAGGCCGGGGTACTCGGCCGTCACCAGCCACACCGGAATGCCGTCAAGGTAATGGCTCATGCAACCCTTGTCGCGGAAACTCTTGGCAAAACCGCTGGCAAGAAAACGCTCGGCAAAACGCGGCACCACCCCTCCAACGATATACACCCCACCGCGCGCGCCCAGGGTCAGAACGTTGTTGCCAGCAGCGCGGCCGAGCCAGCAACTGAACTGTTCCAGCACCTCGGCGGCGACGGGCTCGCCGGCCATGCCTGCGCTAGTGATGGCCGCTGGCGTCGCGTGCTGCAAAGGCTGACCGTCCAGCTCACAGATGGCCCGATACAGCACCAGCAGACCATTGCCACTGAGCACGTCTTCGGCGCGCACATGGCCCAGTTGCCGATAAAGAATTTGCCAGAGCTCGGCCTCACGCGGGCTGCCGATGGGTAGATCAACGTGGCCGCCCTCGCCCGGCAGCACCAGCCAGCTGCCATCTGCTTGCGCGAGCAGCGTACCGACGCCCAGACCAGTGCCGGCGCCGATCACCAAGGCCGGACGGTCTGCCTGCGGCTCGCCTGGGCATACCTGCACGCGCTCATGCTCGGCGATGCGGGTCATGCCCAGGGCCATGGCGGAGAAGTCGTTGATCATCAGCAAGCGGTCGATCTGCAATGCCTCGCAGAACGCCGTACGGTCGATACGCCAGTGATTGTTGGTGAAACGGAACAGGTTGCCGCTGACCGGCCCGGCGCAAGCCAGGCACACCGAGCCGATGGAACCCGGCTGAAGGCCCAGGGCGTGCAGATAGGCGACGATGGCCTGTTCCGGCCCTGCGAAATCGGCGGTCGGCAGAACCTGCACCGCCTCCAGTTGCTCGTCACGCCACAGGGCAAAGCGTGCGTTGGTACCACCGATATCGCCGACCAGAGCCAGTTTCACGAGAACGTCTCCTGAGCGAAGGCCGTTCGCTGATCGGCAACTGCAGAAAAGTGAGGATGCATAGCATCGACTCCAAACCCGAATTATTTTTGTAGTTCAGACAACGCACACCACAGTAAACCCGAAAATTACGCCTATCAAGCCAGCTAAAGTTGTAATAACAACAATATTCAATGCCAACTCAAAACCCTCGACCCGCACAACAGATTCAGCCCTCGGCATGATCCCGGACAATATCGGCGGCGTCGCTGCGACCTAGACTCGCACCAGCGCATGGCGGGTTTCACCCGCCCTACTGGTCACCCGCACGGAGAGCTGCAGCATGTCACCCGATATCGTCATCGTCGGCGCCGGCCCGGCCGGCCTGTGTCTGGCACGCGCCCTGTCCGGGCATGGCCTGTCCATCGTGGTGCTGGAGCGCCAGGCCGAGCAGGCACTGGCCGAACCGGCCTTCGATGGCCGCGAGATCGCCCTCACCCATGGCTCGCAGGCGCTGCTCGAACGCCTCGGCCTGTGGGCGCGCCTGCCCAGCGAAGAGGTTGCCGTGCTGCGCGACGCCCAGGTGTTCAACGGCCCCTCGCTGTTCGCGTTGAAGATCCGCGCCGAACAAGCCGGCGCCGAGCGCCTCGGCCATCTGGTGGCCAACCAGGCCATTCGCCGCGCCGCCTATCAGGCGCTAAGCGCATGCGCCGATGTGCAATTGCTGTGCGGAACCAGCGTGCGCGCCATCGAGCAAAGCCAGAACGAGATGAAGCTGGTGCTGCAGGATGGCCAGGTGCTGCAACCGCGCCTGCTGGTCGCTGCCGACAGCCGCTTCTCGGAAACCCGCCGCCAGCTCGGCATCGGTGCGCAGCTCAAGGACTTCGGCAAGACCATGCTGGTGTGCCGCATGCAGCACGAACAGGATCACCAACAGATAGCCTGGGAATGGTTCGGCTATGGCCAGACCCTCGCCCTGCTACCGCTAAACGGCCGGCAGTCGTCGGTGGTGCTGACCCTGCCACCGCACGAAATAGAACGCCTGCAGAAACTGGACGAAGCGATCTTCACCCGCGAGATGGAAAAGCGCTTCGACCGCCGCCTGGGTACCATGCAACTGGTCAGCAGCCGACACACCTATCCGCTGGTGGGCGCCTACGCACGACGCATGGTCGGCAACCGCTGCGCCCTGCTCGGCGATGCCGCCGTGGGCATGCATCCGGTCACCGCACACGGCTTCAACTTCGGCCTGATCGGCGTGCAACTGCTCAGCGACGCACTGCTGGCCGCTCATGGCAAACGCCAGGACATCGGTGCGCCTGCGCCATTGGCGCGCTACGAGCGCCAGCTACGCCTGGCCACCTGGCCGCTGTACCAGGCCACCAACCTGCTGGTGGAGCTGTACACCAATGATCAGCTGCCCGCCCGCCTGCTGCGCGGCGCTGGCCTGCGCGTGGCACAGGGCCTGCTACCGCTGAAGAAGGGCATCGCCCGTCATCTGACCGCTCGCGCCTGATCAATCACACCCACTGATCATTACGCTTGCGCTTGACCCGCAGCATGGTCGGCAGAATCAGCCCGAGCAGCAGCCCGGCACCAGCGATGCTGCCGCCATAGGCCATGTAGCGCATCAGCACCTGCTGCTGTTCTTCACCCAGTTGCGCCTGGGCATCGCGTAGCTGCGAACGGGTAGTGGTCAGCTCGGCGTCCAGCGCGCCACGGGCGGCCTGCAGCTCGTCGATGAGCTTCTTGCGCGAGTCCAGGGTTTCCTGCATGCCTTGCACACGCGCCTTCCAGGCCTCGTCGATGCCTTTGAGCTCAGCGCTGAGGTCAGCGACTTTCTGTTCCAGTTGCGGCAGACGCTCGGCCTGGCCTGGCACCGACTGCAGGTCGCGGCTGGGAATCCAGACGCTGCTGCCGCTGGCGCTACGCACCTGGCTGTAGTCGCCCTGGGTGCGCAACAGCTCCACTTTCTCCCCGGAAACCAGGGTGCCGACGATACGGTAGCCATCGGTAGGGCCACTGCGCACGTAGGTATTGAGGCTGTCGCTGACCCAGCGCTGGTTGCCAGACGTCTCTTCGGCCAGAGACGGTTGTGCGCCGCCGAGCAGGCCACCGAGCAGCAGGCAGGCACCGAGAATGCGAGGTTGAAATGGAGTATGACGAGATAAAAACATGGGGCGATCTTCACGTGGCAGTCAGACGAACCCGGCGAACGGGATGGACGTTGCCGGCCACGCGCTGAACAAAACGCTCGAGCATGATTCAGGCAGAATCCGCGACGTAGACGCCACGCTAGCGGCCAATAGCCATCTATTTCTGCCGGTATGGGCCGACAGCAGACAGACATTGGCCGCTTGCCTGGAGTTCACTCCAGGCAGGAGATGGTAGATGGACGGAAGGTGGCGTCAGCCGTTGTGGCGCTGGACGAAGGTAGAGAAATCCACCAACGGCATCGGCCGGCCAAGCAGATATCCCTGGAACTGAGTGCAACCGTTGTCCGCCAGAAACCTATGCTGCGCCTCAGCTTCCACGCCCTCGGCGATCACCGTCATGCCCATGCTCTGCCCCAGAGCGATCACCGTGCGCACGATGGTTTCGCTGTTGGCATCGGTGAGCACGTCGCAGATGAACGACCGGTCTATTTTCAGTTTGCTCAGCGGCAGGCGCTTGAGGTGGCTGAGGGAAGAAAAGCCGGTACCGAAGTCATCCAGCGAGAAGCGCACGCCATGTTCGACCAGCGCCGTCATCTTGCGCGTGAGGTCTTCCATGTCATGCACGATCAGCGTTTCGGTCAACTCCAGTTCCAGGCGCCGGGCATCGATACCGTGGTGCTCGATCAGACCGAGAATTTCGGCGACGAAACTGCTTTGCGAGAACTGCTTCTGGCTGATGTTCACCGCCAGGCCCAGGTCGCCGAAGAGCGGGTCATCTTTCCATTGCCGCAAGCGCGCGGCCGTTTGCTCCAGCACCCACAGGCCAATGGGGATGATCAACCCGGTGTTCTCGGCGTGATCGATGAACTCACCCGGCGCCAGCAAACCACGCTGTGGGTGCTGCCAGCGAATCAGCAATTCGGCACCGATCACCCGGTTGGCGTCATTGAGCTGCGGTTGGTAATACAGCACGAACTGCCGCTCACGCACGGCCGCGCGCAGGTCACGATCCAGCTCCGAGCGCTCGGCGGTATCGCTTTGCAGGATGTGCAGGAGCAGGAAAAACAGCGCCATGGCGGAAACGCCCTGCACCCAGGAGCCGACGATACGCACGTCGTCCGGCAACGCATAGAGATCGGTGGGCCGCCAGTTGGACGCGGCCAGTGCAACGAACAGCAGCAGACAGAGCAGGCACATGCCGTAACGCAGCCACAGGGGCTCATCGCGGAAGGCCATCAACACGCCGACAGCCACCGGTAGCAGATAGAGATGTGTCGCACGCGGCGCCATGAGGGTCGGCGGGTCGAGCAGCAGGGTCGAAGCGACGACGATAAGGATCAGCGCACCGAACAGAATCAGGTTGGCGCTGCGGGCCTGGTTGCGCAGCGTCAGGGCGAAGACCGCCACACCGCTGAGGATGATGGTCACATCCATGATGACGATGGCCCAATAGCCGCGAGAGGAAAAGAACAGCCCCCAGAGCAGGCCCATCACGATCATCACCAGACTCGACAGCATGCGCATGCGGCGCTCACGGCGCTGACCGACCAGAGCCAGGTCTGCACCATGCCAGAGTTTGCGAACGCGCCTGCCGAAGCTCGAGAGTGATGGCATGGTGAAATCCTGATCCGATCACTTCATTCTTGAAGCTGCCTGGCCGAATGCAAGTTTCCCAGATGTTTTTAATGCAGCCAGTACGCCTCACTGGCCAAGCGTTCGGCCATCAAGTCCATCGGACTCCGCCATGGTGATACCCCTCCCACCGCCTACAGCGCCCCCGTGCGCTGCTATTGCCCCACCTAACGCCGCGCCAGACGCGCCGCTCATATGAACGGTAAGGCCCACCTTCGCGCCCCGCATCTATACAAAAACTGTACAACTTTATTTTTGTACATATATTGGATTCAAACAGGGCTCGTACAACGCTTGCACACCTTGCTCCAGGCCTGCTTGCCACGACCGACGTCAGCCCAAACAAGCTGCGCAATCCGGCAACACTCTCTCCCCTTTTTTGGTTGCCGGATTTTTTTACTCAACGCCCGTCGCCGCCGGGCTCCGAATCAACGGCTGGACGCGGCCCCCGTCAGCCGCCTCAGAGGCAACGACCATGGCCACCCTGATTCGACCTCTGCCCCCTGCCGTATTGCTGTTTTTGCTGCTGCTCGGCCAGCCAGTGCAGGCCACCACCCAGGACGGCTGGCGTGAACAACTACCGCAGGCCAGTCTGGTGGGTAGCGGCGACTTCAGCTGGTTCGGCTTCTCGGTCTACAACGCCAAGTTGTGGAGCCCAGTGCAGCGCGTGGATTTCTCTCAGCCCTTCGCCCTGGAACTGACCTACCGGCGCAGCATCAGCCGGGAAACCCTGGTCGATACCAGCCTCGACGAAATTCGCCGGATCAACGGCGAGCCCCTCGACAGCGAACAGCAAAGCGTCTGGACGAAACAGATGAGCCAGGCGTTCGTCGACGTGAAGGATGGCACGCGCATCACCGGCGTATTCCTGGCCGGCGAGGGCTGCCGCTTCTACGTCGACGGTGAGTTGCAGCACGTGATCGACGACCCGGAGTTCGCCCGCGCCTTCTTCTCCATCTGGCTCGACCCGCAGACCCGCAGCCCGAAACTGCGTGCCGCCCTGCTTGGCCTTAACCCATGAGGTACTACATGAAAGCCCTATTGATCGTGCTGAGCAGCCTGCTGCTGATCAGCTGCGGCCAGGTCCCGGTCGAGCGTTACGCCAACGAGAAACCCGTGCTGGATCTGCCCACCTACTTCTCCGGGCCGGTGCAGGCCTGGGGCATGTTCCAGGATCGCTCCGGTGAGGTGATCAAGCGCTTCCACGTCGATATCCAGAGCCGCCGCGAGGGCGACAAGCTGATCCTCGACGAGCGCTTTCTGTACAGCGACGGCACCCGTCAGCGCCGGGTCTGGACCCTGACCCCGGACGGCGAAGGACGCTGGATCGGCACCGCTGACGATGTGATCGGCGAAGCCATCGGTGAAGTGGCCGGCAACGCCCTGCGCTGGCGTTATCACCTCAACCTGCCGGTGGACGATACAACCTATGTCGTTTACTTCGACGACTGGATGTACCTGATGGATGACGAAACCCTGATCAACCGCTCAGCCATGAGCAAGTTCGGCATCGAGCTGGGCCAGGTCACGCTGTTCTTCCGTCGAGGCACTGCCACACCATGACCCTGCACAGCCTGGGCAACGGCTACAAGGCGCTGGTGATTGGCGCCAGCGGCAGCATTGGCCAGGCCTTCTGCCGGTTACTGCGCGCCGACCCAAACTGCGCCAGCGTGCGTGAGCTGAGCCGCAGCAGCTCACCTGCGCTCGATCTCGAAACTCCCACCAGCATCGCCGAAGCTGCAGCCGCACTGGCCGGCGAAGCACCGTATCAGTTGATCCTGCACACGGCCGGTCTGCTGCACCGCGACGGTATCGCACCAGAGAAAAGCCTGGCTGCCATCGAGGCCGATGCGCTGCAGGCGGTATTTCAGGTCAACGCACTGGGACCGGCGCTGGTGCTGCGCCACTTTCTGCCTCTGCTGGACAATCAGGGTGCCATGGCCATGCTCTCGGCCAAGGTCGGCAGCATCGGCGACAACCGCCTCGGTGGTTGGTACGCCTACCGTGCATCCAAGGCGGCGCTGAACATGCTGATCAAGACCGCCGCCATCGAATTGGCACGCAGCAAGCCCAAAGCTCGACTGCTCAGCCTGCATCCCGGCACAGTGATTTCGCCGCTGTCACAGCCCTTTCGCGGCGCCAGCGCTGCGCGTCCGGCCGAACTGGCCGCCGCTGAAATGCTGCGGGTGATCTATGCGCTGGGGCCCGAGCACAGCGGCAGCTTCCACGCCTACGACGGCCAACCACTGCCCTGGTAGCACCCCCTACAAGCCACCGAACAGGTCGAAGGAGTCCAGCAGACGCCAGGCGATTTCCGGCCTTTTCTCCATGGCCCGGCGGATCGCCGCCGGAATGCTCTGCCGGGTTTTGCGACACAGCCCTGGATGAGTATCAAAATGCATGTGGATGCCGCGCATGCTGCGCACCTCGCCATGGGCCGGCTCGATATGCAGGCGAATGCCCAACTGCTCGAACATGCGCTGTTGCATGCGCTCAAGGTCTTCCAAGCTCTGCAGGTTTTCCAGGCGTTCGAGCAGGCGCTGCTCCTCCTGCCGGGTCAACAGCAGCACGCGGGTATCGGCACCCGGCCTGTCCAGCAGTTCATCACGCTGGCAGTCGCAAGCGCCTGGCGGGCAAGGATTTCGGAGCAGCAGCGGCGAATTCATGGCCCTGATCATAGCCATAGCGAAACGCGCTGCCCATCCACGGCTATCGGCCGACTTGCCAGTAACGCAGACTCCGTTAAGCTCACAGCATTTCCCCCGATGCAAGGATCACCATCATGCTGCGCCTCACTACTCTTGCCGCTGGCCTGCTGCTCTCGGCCAACGCCTTCGCGCTGTCCCTCTCCGATCTGAGCCAGCAGGACGCCAGCGGCGGCCTGAAAGACGCGCTGATCCAGGGCGCCCAGGAGGCCGTCAAGCAACTGGGCACGCCCGGCGGATTCAGCAACAACCCGGACGTGCGCATCGAGCTGCCCGGCAAACTCGGCAAAGCCGCCAAGACCATGAAGATGATGGGCATGGGCGCCCAGGTCGATCAGCTCGAAGCGAGCATGAACAAGGCTGCCGAAGCCGCCGTGCCACAGGCCCAGGCGCTGCTGGTCGACGCGGTGAAGAAGATGACCGTGGCCGATGCCAAATCAATTCTCAGCGGCCCGCAGGACTCGGCCACCCAGTACCTGAACAAGAGCAGCCGCGAACAGATCCGCGCCAAGTTCCTGCCCATCGTCAAGCAGGCCACCGACCAGGTCGGTCTGGCCCAGCAGTACAACGCCTTCGCCGGCCAGGCCGCCAGCTTTGGCGTGGTCGACGCCAAGAGCAGCACGGTGGAAAGCTACGTGACCGAACAGGCACTCGATGGCCTGTTCGAGATGATTGCCAAGCAGGAAGCCAGCATCCGCCAGAACCCGGCCGGTGCCGCTACCAGCCTGGCGAAGAAGGTGTTCGGCGCGCTCTGAGAAGAGCCCTTGACGCAGCCTGAGTAGGAGCCCCGCCCCGGGGCGAAGCCTTTGGCTTTGCGGTGATCTTTCGATTCGCCGCGAGGCGCGGCTCCTACGGGGTGATGTGACCTGCGGGTTATCCGTTTTTGGCCATAGCACGCCGCCCTGATTCGCGGCAGGGTGCCGCTCACATTCGCTACGTCAGCACTTAACTGTCCCCACCAGCGGTGCGTTTGCGCTTAGGGCAGACAAAGCTTGTCCAACGCGGGCCTGGCGAAGAAAAAGCCCTGCATGTAGCGGATACCAAGCTCGATCAGCGCATCACGCTCACCAACACTTTCGATACCCTCGGCGATGATGCGAATGCCCAGGCGCTGCGCGACCAGCACGATACCGGCGACGATGGCCTGGCGCACCGGGTCCTGATCGATGCCGCGGGTCAGGGCCATGTCCAGCTTGAGCAGGTGCGGTTGGAATTCGGCCAGCAGATTGAGCCCGGAGTAGCCCGCGCCAAAATCGTCGATGGCGGTGGTGAAGCCCTGCTTGCCATACTCGGCGAAGATCCGCTTGAGGTGCTCCGCATCATGGATCTGCTCGCCTTCGGTCACCTCGAACATCAGCCGTTCGCGCGGGAAGTCAAAGCGCTGCGCCGCCTCCAGCGTGGCGCGAATGCAGGTCTCGGCGCGATACACCGCATTGGGCAGGAAGTTGATGCTGAGCAGACAATCCGGAATATCGAGCAGCCCGAGCTTCGCAGCCCGCTCGATGGCCTTGACCCGGCAGGCCTGATCGAAACGGTAGCGGTTGCCATCGTTGACCCGTCCGAGAATCTCCCCCGCCGACTCGCCGTTGACACCACGCACCAGCGCCTCGTAGGCGAAGGGTCGCTGCTCCTCGACATCCAGAATCAGCTGAAAGGCCATGGTGAAGTCGAACCCCAGTGCCTCGGGGTTGCGACACTCGGCGCAGCCCACAGCCCGAAATGGCTGAGGAAAGATGCTCTGACTGACAATACCCATAGGCGCTTCCTTATAGAACAAGACGTGGAGACTCCGTCATTGTCATCCTAGTCAAAAACGAAAGGAAGCCACCTGTTTTTCCAGCAACAACGCCAGTTGCTGCAAGCCTTGTGCGGTACGCGATGTATCGGCCACCGCCTCACTGTTCTCCATCGACATCTGTGCGATGCGCTCGACATTGCGCGCCACGTCCTGACTGGCGACCGTCTGCTCACGCAGCGCCAGGGAGATCTGATCCACCACACCGACCACGCTGGTGGCTGCGTGGGACTGCTCCTGAGTGGACACCGACAGCTGGCTGGCGGCGCTGGAGATGTTCTGCGCGGCGCCGACCAGTTGTTCGGCGCCGCCGGCTCCGGCAGAAGCCGACGGCGAAGGAGGGCATAACCCAAAACGAAAGCCCCGCCGGGCTTTTGGCCGGGCGGGGCTTTCGGTTGCCGTTACCGATCAGGCGCAGGCGGCTTGCATCTGCCGATGCGTGTCGATGAGGTGCTGCACCACGCCAGGATCGGCCAGCGTGGAGATGTCGCCGAGGGAGTCGTATTCGGCGGTAGCGATCTTGCGCAGGATGCGGCGCATGATCTTGCCCGAGCGAGTCTTCGGCAGGCCAGGCGCCCACTGAATGACGTCCGGCGTGGCAATCGGACCAATCTCCTTACGCACCCAGTTCTTCAGCTCCTGACGCAACTGCTCGGAAGACTCCTCGCCAGCGTTCAGGGTGACGTAGACGTAGATGCCCTGACCCTTGATGTCGTGCGGTACGCCAACCACCGCGGCCTCGGCCACTTTCGGGTGGGCGACCATGGCGCTTTCCACTTCGGCTGTGCCCATGCGGTGGCCGGAGACGTTGAGCACATCATCGACGCGACCGGTGATCCACCAGTAGCCATCTTCGTCGCGGCGCGCACCGTCACCAGTGAAGTACATGCCGCGGAAGGTCTTGAAGTAGGTGTCGACGAAGCGGTCGTGGTCGCCGTACAGGGTACGTGCCTGACCCGGCCAGGAATCGATGATCACCAGGTTGCCCTCGGCAGGGCCTTCGATGATGTTACCCAGGTTGTCCACCAGCGCCGGCTGCACGCCGAAGAACGGCCGTGCGGCGGAGCCCGGCTTCAGGCCGTGAGCACCTGGTAGCGGGGTCATCAGGCAGGCACCGGTTTCGGTCTGCCACCAGGTATCGACGATCGGGCAGCGGCTCTGGCCAACGTTCTCGTAGTACCACTGCCAGGCTTCCGGGTTGATCGGCTCACCCACAGACCCCAACAGACGCAGGCTGGAACCATCGGCACCTTCGACTGCGGCCTTGCCCTCAGCCATCATGGCGCGGATCGCGGTCGGCGCGGTATAGAGGATGTTGACCTTGTGCTTGTCGACGATCTGCGCCACGCGACGCACGTCCGGATAGTTCGGCACGCCCTCGAACATCAGGGTAGTGGCGCCGTTGGACAGCGGCCCGTAGACGAGGTAGGTGTGGCCGGTGACCCAGCCGATGTCGGCGGTGCACCAGAAGACCTCGCCCGGACGGTAGTCGAACACGCGTTCATGGGTCAGCGAAGCGTAGGTCAGGTAACCGCCGGTGGTGTGCAGCACGCCCTTGGGCTTACCGGTGGAGCCGGAGGTGTAGAGGATGAACAGGGCTTCTTCAGCACCCATTTCCTTCGGCGCGCAGACGCTGCCAGCGACCTTCATCAGGTCTTCGTACCAGATGTCGCGATGCTGGTTCCACTTGATGTCGGAGCCGGTGCGTTTGACCACGATGATCTTCTGCACGCTGGCGGTTTCCGGGTTGGTCAGCGCATCGTCGACGTTGGCTTTCAGCGGCACCTTGCGGCCACCACGCAAGCCCTCGTCGGCGGTGATCACCACCTTGGACTTGCAGTCGATGATGCGGCCAGCCAGCGCTTCCGGGGAGAAGCCGCCAAAAACCACGGAATGGATGGCGCCGATGCGCGCGCAGGCGAGCATCGCCACCACGGCTTCGGGAATCATCGGCATGTAGATGGTGACGACGTCACCACGGTGCACGTCCTGCCCACGCAGGGCGTTGGCGAACTTGCTCACCTCTTCGTGCAGTTGGCGATAGGTGATCTCGCGGTGCTCGGAAGGATCGTCGCCTTCCCAGATGATCGCGACCTGGTCACCACGCTCTTCCAGATGACGGTCGAGGCAGTTGTAGGAGACGTTCAGGGTGCCATCGGCGTACCACTTGATATCGACGTGGTGGTCATCGAAGGTGGTTTGCTTGACCTTGGTGTAGGGCTTGATCCAGTCGATCCGCTTGCCCTGCTCGCGCCAGAAACCCTCGGGGTTGACCACGGACTGTTGGTACATGGCCTTGTACGTGGCCTCGTCAGTGAGGGTC
Source organism: Pseudomonas oleovorans subsp. oleovorans (assembly GCF_002197815.1). Classification (GTDB taxonomy): domain Bacteria; phylum Pseudomonadota; class Gammaproteobacteria; order Pseudomonadales; family Pseudomonadaceae; genus Aquipseudomonas; species Aquipseudomonas oleovorans. Next base: position 48,993 of record NZ_NIUB01000024.1, on the reverse strand, counting down.
CGCGCGGCCACTTCGGGACGCACAGGGTAAAGAGACGCAGCACTCATGGAATCACCTCGACGGGGAGTTGTTTTTGTATGGTGCCTTTTGTATCCCCCGACCCTTCGTGAGGCCATTCGACCATGGTCTTACCGCTCTAAGACCATCGTCTTGAAGCCCTGCCTGGCATATGGCGAGCCAATTCGACAGCGTCATGGATATGTCGCGACGAAGCAAAAAAACCCGGCACAAGGCCGGGCACAGAGGTAGACACAATTGCTCAGCTCATCCCCAGCCAGTTCGGCAATGCCATGGACACGGCCGGGATGTAGGTGATGATCATCAGGAAGCTCAGCAGCAGCGCTTCCATTTCCTTGCCATCGCCATACAGCGAGGAGTTGGCGTAGACATCGACCTTAACCTTGCCGGCCAGACGCTCCTCCACCAGCTTCTTGAACAGCAGCGCGCCCTGGCCCTTCGGCGTGCTGTCGGCGGTGATATGGGAAAACTTGATCAAGATCGGGGCGGTCGGCTGCGACTCGGCTGCGTGTGCCGAGAGTGCGCCGAGAGTGCGCAACCGGCAAGCACACCGGCCAGGCCACGACGGACGAAATAAAACTTCATGGAAGGCTCCTGTTGTTTTTGTCTGAGCGTCGAGGGAGAAACCCTTCGATTGGCCCGGACTCTACTGCGCCCTCCCCCACGCTGAAATTCACATTTGAACAACCGAGCCTTCGGCATTCACGAAGGCAGTGTTGAAAGATCCTCTGTTGATGAGCTGTTACGCAGATGGTCGAGCATCTGCTTCGCGGTCAGCGAAAGGTTGTCCTGGTTACGCACCGCCACCTTGAGTTCGCGCCGAGCCCAGGGATCGTGCAGCGGGATCACTCGCACATCGAGCGCCGGCAAATAGGTACGCACCGCCAGGTCCGGCAACACACCGACGCCCATGCCAGTGTGGATCATCCGGCAAATGGCCTCGAAGCTACGCACCTGAATGCGCAGGCGCAGGGCCACGCCCTGGCTGTGCGCCGAATGTTGCAGCAGGCTGTGCAAGGACGCGTCCTGCTGCAGGCCGATGAAGTCGTAGCCCACCGCCTCGCGCAGGAACAGGCCGTCGCGCTCGGCCAGCGGATGTTCGCGCGGGGTAACCAGCGCCAGTTGGTCATGGCGGTAGGTGAATACCTGCAGATCCTCGGCCGGCACATGCCCGGCGAAGATGCCGATATCGGTCAGGCCCTCGCGTACGGCGCGGATGGTCTCGCTGCTGACCCGCTCCTCCAGGTCGATCTTCACCTGCGGGTGCAGGCGGCTGAAACTGGCCAGATCCTCGGGCAGAAACTCGATCACCGCCGAGGTGTTGGCGTGGATGCGCACATGGCCTTTCACCCCTTCGCTGAACTCGCTGAGATCGGCGTTGAGCTGCTCGAGGTTGTCCATCATGTTGCGCGCGTGATGCAGCAATGCGTGGCCCGCCGGGGTCAGTTCGACGCCCTTGGGCTGGCGATAGAGCAAAGCGATGCCCAGCTGGTTTTCCAGGTCGCTGACGCGCTTGCTCACTGCGGCAAGAGCCAGGTGCTCGCGTTCGGCGGCGCGGGTCAGGCTGCGCTCGTCGGCGATGGCGACGAACAGCTTGAGGGTGACGAAATCGATGCGGCGCATGAGGGTCTCCATTTCGTGCCTGGCGAAGCGAAGCTACCAGAAAGCTGATTTACAGCATGCCACTTCGTGATACGCGAAGCCTAGCTTGACCATTGGGCAATTGTCGGCACCGCGCCGCTGCGCCATTCTGCGCACCACGAGAAACGCACAGGCAAATCAGGTGCAGCCATGACTCAAAACAACACCCGCAACATGGCCCTGCAGGGGCTCAAGGTGATCGAGATGGGCCAGCTTATCGCCGGTCCCTTCGCCAGCAAACTGCTCGGCGAATTCGGCGCCGACGTGATCAAGATCGAGCCGCCGGGCGTCGGCGACCCACTGCGCAAATGGCGCAAGATCAAGGACGGCACCTCGCTCTGGTGGCACGTGCAGTCGCGCAACAAGCGCTCGCTGACCCTCGACCTGAAGCAGGCCGAAGCCCAGGACATCGTGCGCAAGCTGGTGGCCGAGGCCGATGTGCTGGTGGAGAACTTCCGCCCCGGCACGCTGGAAGGCTGGGGCCTGGGCTATGAGGCGCTGAAGGCGATCAACCCGCGGCTGATCATGCTGCGCATCTCCGGCTATGGGCAGACCGGCCCCTACCGCGACCTGCCAGGTTTCGGCGTGATCGGCGAAGCCATGGGCGGCCTGCGCCACCTTTCCGGCTACCCCGGCCAGGCACCGGTACGCGTGGGCATCAGCATCGGCGACTCGCTGTCCTCGCTGTACGGTGTGATTGGCGTGCTGCTGGCCCTGCAGGAGCGTGCGCGCAGCGGCGAAGGCCAGGAAATCGACGTGGCACTGTACGAGTCGGTATTCGCCATGATGGAAAGCCTGATCCCCGAATACGACGCCTTCGGCTACGTCCGCGAGCCGGCCGGCAGCGCCCTGCCCGGTATCACGCCGTCCAACTCCTACCCCTGCAACGACGGCAGCTACGTGCTGATCGCCGGCAATGGCGACAGCATCTACAAGCGCCTGATGAGCCTGATCGGCCGTGACGACCTGGGCAACGACCCGCGCCTGGCGCAGAACGACGGACGCAGCCAGCATGCCGAGCTGATTGACGGCGCCATCGCCGAATGGACCACGCAGCGTGGCCGCGATGAGGTGATCGAAGCGCTCAAGAGCGCCCGCGTGCCGGCCGGCTACCCTTACACCGCCGCCGATATCGTCAGCGACCCGCACTACCTGGCGCGGCAGATGATCGAGCAGGTGCAGACCAGCGTCGGCCCGCTCAAGGTGCCGGGCGTACTACCGAAGCTCAGCCGCACGCCAGGCCGTATCGGCACCGGCGGCCCGCAGCTCGGAGAGCACAACGACGACATCCTCGCCGGGCTTGGTCTGAGTGCTGAGCAGGTCGCTGGGCTGCGCGAACGCGGGATCATCTAGCCAGATGGCTGCAGATAGTTCCCACGCTCTGCTGCGTGGGAACTCAGCCCAGGACGCTCCGCGTCCACCCCTTAGAGCAGACGACGCAGAGCGTCTGCCGGATGCATTCCCACGCGGACGGTTCGACGTGGGAACGATCAAAGATTGAGGATTACCCATGAGCAAACGCCTTTATATCCAGGACGTCGCCACCCGTGACGGCTTCCAGATCGAAGCGTCCTTCGTGCCCACCGAAGACAAGATCGCCCTGATCGACCGCCTGTCCCACACCGGCCTGGCCAAGATCGAGGTCACCTCCTTCACCTCGCCCAAAGCCATCCCCAACCTGCGCGATGCCGAAGAGGTGATGCGCGGCATCCAGCGCGTGGCTGGCGTGGAATACACCGTGCTGGTGCCCAACGTGAGGGGCTGCGAGCGCGCGTTGTCGTGCGAAGTGGATGAGATCAACCTGGTGATGTCGGCCAGCGACACCCATGGCCTGGCCAACCTGCGCATGACGCCGGAGCAATCGCTGGCGCAGTTCGCCGAGATCATCGAGGTGACGCGTGGCAGCGGCGTGCTCATCAACACCTCGCTGTCGACCACCTTCGGCTGCCCCTTCGAGGGCGAGGTGCCCGAGACGCGCGTATATGAACTGACCGAGCGTCTGCTGGAGATCGGCGTACAGGGCGTGACCCTGTGCGACACCACCGGCATGGCCGACCCGGCACAGGTCGAGCGCATCTGCCGCGAGGCCCTGCAGCGCTGGCCCGAAGCAGTATTTACCGCGCATTTTCACAACACCCGTGGCATGGGCCTGGCCAATGCACTGGCGGCGCTGAATGCTGGCATCGACCGCTTCGACGCCTCGCTCGGCGGCCTCGGTGGCTGCCCCTACGCGCCGGGTGCCAGCGGCAATATCTGCACCGAGGATCTGGTGCACATGTTCCAGCGCATGGGCCTGGACACCGGCGTGAACCTCGATGCCCTGCTCGACGCCGCCGCCACCCTGCCCGACCTGATCGGCCACGAGGTGCCGGGCGCCATCCTCAAGGCGGGCAAATCCGATCGCCGCTATCCCAAGCCGAAGTGGATGCAGGAGGCCGGGCTCTGAGGTTCGGCTACCAAATCGCGGCTAAAGCCCCTCGCACAAGATAGCGTCGGTCCGTCTGCATACCACTTTCATCGCCTGCCCCCGAAGGCTAAGCCCAAAAGCACGGAGTTGATGCTTATCGTGGGAGTCGCGCCCCGCGACGAATGCCATGGCCAACGCTAAAGTCACTCAATGGCTGCAATCGCTTCGCCCCGAGGCGGAGCTCCTACACGGGTAATGAGGTCACACCGTCGCGGCGTTAGGGTCTGCGCCGAGTTGCAACAGCCAATTGCGGTCAGGGGCTGACAAAATAATGTGGGAGGGGCTTTAGCCGCGATGCCCTCATTCGACATGAAAACGCCCGGCACAAGCCGGGCGTTTTCATGTCAGAGGGGAACACTCAACCCTGGTTGGACTTCTCCGCCGCCTGGATCAGCTCGGCACCGATCTCCTTCTCGAACTTCTGCCATACCGGGCGCATCGCCTCACGCCACTCGGCGCGCTGCTGCGGGGTCAGCTCGATGATCTCGGTGGTGCCTGCCTTGGCGATATCCTCTTTGGCCGTGCGGTTGAGCTCGTCAGCCTGCTTGTTCACCTCGACGGAAACCTCGGCCATGATGGTTTCCAGCTCACTGCGCACGTCATCCGGCAGACCCTTCCAGAACTTGGTGTTGGTAATCACCATGTAGTCGATCAGGCCATGATCGGACTCGGTCATGTACTTCTGCACCTCGTGCACCTTCTGGCTGTAGTAGTTCGACCAGGTGTTCTCGGTGCCGTTGACCACGCCGGTCTGCAGGCCCTGATAGACCTCGGCAAAACTCATCTTGCGCGGGTTGGCGCGCACCGCCTTGAACTGCTCCTCGAGCACCGCCGACGCCTGCACACGGAATTTCAGGCCACGGGCATCGGCCGGATCACGCAACGGTTTGTTGGCCGACATCACCTTCAGGCCGTTGTGCCAGTAAGCCAGGCCGGTGATGTTCTTGTCTTCCATTGAGGTCAGCAGCCCACGACCCTCCGGGCTGGCCTGGAAGCGGTCGACCGCCTCCATGTTGTCGAACAGAAATGGCAGGTCGAAGATCTGCACCGGTTTGGCGCACTGCTCGAACTTGGCCAGCGACGGCGCCAGCATCTGCACGTCGCCGAGCAGCAGCGCCTCCATTTCCTTGCCATCGCCGAACAGCGACGAGTTGGGGTAGACCTCTACCTTCACCCGGCCTGGCAGGCGCTCTTCGGCCAGTTGTTTGAACAGCAGCGCGCCCTGCCCCTTGGGTGTGTTGTCTGCCACCACATGGGCGAACTTGATCAGGATGGGCGCATCGGCAGCCTGAGCCAGGCCTGCACAGGACATAATGGCGGCGCAGGCGAGCGCCTTGGCGGTGAGTTTGAACATGACGTTACCTCATTGTTTTTGTAGGTTGGTACGTGGTTACAAGGTGGTTGACTGCCTTGGCAGCCAGCCGTTTTTTGTAGGAGCCGGCTTGCCGGCGATCGGCTGATAAGCATCGCCCGCAAGCGGGCTCCTACGGTTCTCCTGCGCGTTGCAGCAGACGACGAGCGCGACCGAGTACGGGGGCGTCGACCATCTGGCCGTCGACCACGAAGACTCCGTCGCCGCGGCTGGCTGCCGTCATCACCCGGCGCGCCCAGGCCAATTCCTGGTCGGTCGGGCGCAAGGCGTCGTGGACGAGCGCCACCTGAGTCGGGTGGATGCAGAGCAAACCGTCGAAGCCCATGTCGCGGGCATCGCGCGTCGTGCGGGCAAGGCCGTCGCGGTCCTCGATGGCGGGAAATACGCTGTCGAGCGGTGCGGCCAGGCCGGCCGTGCGCGAATGCAGCAGCAAGGCATAACGGGCCTGGTCGAGGATGCGTTCGGCCGCGGCGCTGCCGCTGCTCAGGCCCAGGTCCAGCCCCAGGTCAAGGGCGCCGAAGGACAGGCGCTCGACGCCTTCGCTGCGGGCGATCTCCGCCAGCGCCAGCAGCCCCGCTGCACTCTCGATGATCGGCCACACCGGCTTGCCGCAGGCCGCCACACGCGCCACCTGCGCAGCACTTTCCACCTTGGGCAGCAGCACGCCGATGACACCGGCATGACGGCCGCACAGTTCGATATCGGCGCCATGGCCGGCATGCTCTGGCGCGTTGATGCGCACCAGCAAGCGAGCCTCTGGATTGGCGGTGAGAAAGCCATCGAGATGGGCGCGGGCCTCGACCTTGAGGCTCTCCTGCACGGCGTCTTCCAGGTCGACGATGACCGCGTCGGCACCGACGGCGAGCGCCTTGGGGATGCGCTCCGGGCGGCTCGCCGGCACGAACAGGGCGCTGCGAATGATCTGTGAATTCATACCTTGCCCCGTAGGGTGCGCCGTGCGCACCAGCTTCTGGATTCATCGGTGCGCACAGCGCACCCTACGCAACGACACGCAACCGGATTGAATCCGCAAACAGGCGAGTTCATACCGCCCCCTGTTCATGCAGGCGCTGGATATCGCCAGCGGCATAACCCAGCTCGACGAGCAACGCATCGGTGTGCTGGCCCAACGCCGGGATGGCATCCATGCGCGGTTCGAAGGCGCTGTTGCGCCCCGGCGGCAACAGCGCCGGCAGGCTGCCGCTGGGGCTGTCGACCTGGCGCCAACGCTGGCGCGCTTCGAGTTGCGGGTGAGCCCAGACGCCAGCCATGTCGTTGACCTGGGCATTGGCGATCTGCGCCAGCTCCAGGCGCTCGATGACCTGCGCCGTACTCATGCGCGAGAAGGCTTCGACGATCAGCGCACGCAGTTCGCTGCGGTTTTCGGAACGTTTGAAGTTGGCGGCAAAGCGCTCGTCACTGGCCAGTTCTGGCTGCTCCAGCACCTTGGCGCAGAACGCCTGCCACTCACGCTCGTTCTGCAGGCCGAGCATCACCGTGCCGCCGTCGCCAGCCGGGAACGGGCCATAGGGGTAGATGGTCGAGTGCGCGGCGCCAGCGCGCGGCGGCGGCGTGGCGCCGTCGTAGGCGTAGTACAGCGGGTAACCCATCCACTCCACCAGGCTTTCCAGCATCGACACATCGACGCGACTGCCGACACCGGTCTTGCCGCGCAGCATCAGCGCTGACAGCACGCCGGTATAGGCGTACATACCGGCAGCGATATCGGCGATGGAGCAGCCGGCCTTGGCCATCTCCTCCTCGCCAGCGCCGCCGGTGACGGAGAGAAAGCCGCCCTCGCTCTGGATCAGCAGGTCGTAGGCCTTCTTCTGCTCGTACGGGCCGCCTTCACCGTAGCCGGAGATGTCGCAGACGATCAGCTGGGAAAAGCGTTCGTGCAGCGCTTCGAACGACAACCCCATGCGCGCGGCGGCGCCCGGTGCGAGGTTCTGCACCAGCACGTCGGCCTTGGCCAGCAGGCTATCGAGCACCTGCATCGCATCGTCCTGCTTGAGGTCGAGGGTCAGGCTTTCCTTGGAGCGGTTGGTCCAGACGAAATGCGAGGCCAGGCCGTCGACGCGCTCGTCATAGCCACGGGCGAAGTCGCCACTGCCGGGACGCTCGACCTTGATCACCCGCGCGCCGAGGTCGGCGAGCTGGCGGGTACAGAACGGCGCAGCGATGGCATGTTCCAGGCTGACCACGGTGATGCCATCCAGTGGCCGGGGTTGTTGTGCGTTGTTCATGTCCATGTCCTCGGTCAGACCAACTGGCTCAGGTCGTCGGTTTCGCGCAGGCGCCAGACCCGCTCGATCAGCACGCCGGCCTCATCGCTGCTGCGCTGGCCGGCGAAGGCCAGCAGACGGCGGAACTTGTCTTCCAGCTCGGCGCGGCTGAGGGTGTTGCCGGGGTCGCCCTTGGGTTCGTCGATGGCACCACGCAGGGTGCGGCCATCGGTGGTGATCACCTCGACGCGGCCCAGCCAGCGCTGCGGGTAAGCCACATCCACCTCCGGGTCCAGGCGCATCTGCACCTTGTCGCGGAAGGCGGCCACGGCCGGGTCCTGCAGCGCCAGATTGGCGAACTCGGTCAGCTGCGCACTGCCATGCACGGCGATCAGGCCGAGCACCGTGCCCATGGAGAACTTGGCCTGGTGCACGGTCTGCGGCACGGTCACGCGGCCGAGCACATCGATGGCGCCTTGATGCACACGGGCGATGACGCGCTCGATCTGCTCGTGGCGCAGACCTTCGCGCTGCATCAGGTCGAGCAGCGCGTCAGCCGCCGGATGGGTATGGCGGCAGGAGGCGTGGAACTTGAACGAGGTCTCCACCAGCGCCCAGCGCCGGCCGAGACGGTCCGACAGCTTGCTTGGATTGGCGTCACTGGACATGCCCGCAGCCATGCCCTGCTCGCCTTCGAGAATGTTCTGCGCGCCGGTCAGGCCCTCCTCGGTGAAGTACGCGGCAAGCAGACCATCGGCCGCCGCCTTGGCGGTGTGCAGCTGCTTGGAGTCGGCGGCATCGCGCAGGAACTCCCACAAGCCTGCAGCCTGGGTACCGGCATTACCGAGCAGGTGGATGAACTGCTGCTGGTCGAAGTCCAGCAGCTTGCCCACGGCCACCGCAGCGGCCAGGGTGCCCACAGTCGCCGTGGTGTGAAAGATGCGGTAGTGCGAGCGACCAAGGAATTCGCCGATGCGAATGCCCGCCTCGTAGCCGGCGACCGAGGCCAGCAGCAGCTCGCGCCCGGACTTGCCGAGATCCTGCGCCGCCGCCAGGGCCGCCGGGAAGACCACGGTGGCCGGGTGCAACACCGAGCTGTTGTGCAGGTCGTCCTGCTCTACCAGGTGCGACGATGCGCCGTTGACCAGTGCGGCGAAGTACGCCGAGGTGCCACGACCATTGACCAGGATGCGCGCCGGGCCATCGGCCGGGCCCATCTTCTGCGCATAGGCCTCGAACAGCGGGATGGGGCGGGCGCCCTCGCTAGCCAGAGCCGAGCCGAGCCAGTCGAGGAACAGGTCTTCGGTGCGGTCCAGTACGTGCTCGGGAATCTGCTCGTAATTGAGATTGGCGAGGAATGCAGCGAGCTGCTGAGTATGTGTGCTCATGGTCGCGGCCTCAGAAAGAGCGTGGCAGCTCGAGCAGGTGCTCGGCTACATAAGAGAGGATCAGGTTGGTGGAGATCGGCGCCACCTGGTACAGGCGGGTTTCGCGGAACTTGCGCTCGACGTCGTATTCGTTGGCGAAGCCGAAGCCGCCATGGGTCTGCAGGCAGGCGTTGGCCGCCTCCCAGCTGGCCTTGGCCGCCAGGTACTTGGCCATGTTGGCAGCGGCCCCGGCATTGCGCCCCGCGTCGTATTCCTCGCAGGCGCGCCAGCGCATCAGGTCGGCCGCCTCGATCTCGATATGCGCCTCGGCGATGGGGAATTGCACGCCCTGGTTCTGCCCGATGGGCCGGCCGAACACCACACGATCACGGGCGTACTGCGCGGACTTCTCGATAAACCAGCGACCATCGCCGATGCACTCCGCCGCGATCAGCGTGCGCTCGGCATTGAGGCCGTCGAGGATGTAGCGGAAACCTTTGCCTTCTTCACCAATCAGGCTGCTGGCGGGGATTTCCAGGTTGTCGAAGAACAGCTCGTTGGTCTCGTGGTTGACCATGTTGGCGATCGGCTGCACGGTCAGGCCGTTGCCGATGGCCTCGCGCAGGTCGACCAGGAAGATCGACATGCCCTCGGACTTGCGCTGCACCTCGGCCAGCGGCGTGGTGCGCGCCAGCAGGATCATCAGGTCGGAATGCTGCACACGCGAGATCCACACCTTCTGCCCGTTGATCACATACTTGTCGCCCTGGCGCACGGCGGTGGTCTTGATCTTGGTGGTGTCGGTGCCGGTGGTCGGCTCGGTGACGCCCATCGACTGCAGGCGCAGCTCGCCGCTGGCCAGCTTCGGCAGGTAGTGGCGCTTCTGCTCCTCGCTGCCGTTACGCAGCAAGGTGAACATGTTGTACATCTGCCCGTGGATGGTGCCGGAGTTGCCGCCGCAGTGGTTGACTTCCTCGAGGATCACCGAGGCTTCGGCCAGCCCCAGGCCCGAGCCGCCGTATTCCTCGGGGATCATCGCCGACAGCCAGCCGGCTTCGGTCATGGCCGTGACGAAGGCCTCGGGGAAGCCCTTCTCTTCATCGATCTTGCGCCAGTATTCGGCCGGGAATTCCGCACAGAGCGCGCGCACGCCTTCACGGATGGCGTTGAGTTCTTCGTTATTGTTGTAGTCCATCGGTCTTCCTCGAAATCATGTGGGCGTGGCACTGCCCGGTAACGATGTAGGGCGTACTCGCGAAGCAGTACGCCGTTAGAAAGCTGAGCCTTAGGTGCGGTGCCGGTACTGGCATGGTTCGGCGGACTGTTCGCTGTCGCTACGAGCGGCCGGCGTCCCGGTCCGCCCTACAAAATCAGTCGAACTGCACGTCGGCGCGCTGCGCCAGGCCGGCCTCGTTACCTGCCCACAGCTCGGCGTGGCCCTCGCCACTGATACGCCCGCCCACCTCGAAGGGGTTCGGTGCGATCAACGGGCGCAGGCCGCGATAGGCGAAATGACGCAGGCGCGCCTGCGGGTTGGCGCGGCAGAAGGCGCGCAGGTTCAGGGTGGCGATCAGCGGGCCGTGCACCACCAGGCCGCTGTAGCCTTCGGTTTCGGTGACATAGGGCCAGTCGTAGTGGATGCGGTGGCCGTTGAAGGTAACCGCGCTGTAGCGAAACAGCAGGGTGCTGGACGGTGTGACTGCCTCACGCCAGTCGCCGGCAATAAGCGGCTCGCCACTGCTGGTCTTGGGCGGGCTGGGCTCGCGGTAGACGATGTCCTGCTCCTCGCGGATGGCCAGTTGGCCGTCCTGCAGGTAGTCGTGCTGCACGGTGACGAACAGCAGCGCGCCGGTGCGGCCGTGCTTTTCCTCGATGTGCTTGATGGTCGATACCCGGCTGGCTTCGCCACCCACCCGCAGTGGCTGGATGAACTCGATTCGGCCGCCGGCCCACATGCGGTTGCGGTTGTCGGCCGGCGGCAGGAAGCTACCACGCGCCGGATGGCCGTCCTCGCCCAGACCGTTCTCGGCGATTGGCTCTTGAAAAAACGCCCAGTGCCACAGCGGCGGCAGCACCTCGCCATGGGCCGGCGTGGCTTCGCCAAAGGTGGCGGCGATGCGCTTGACCAGATTGCGGCTGAGTTGGTCGTGGGCTTCTTCGCTACGACCGATCCAGGCGGAAAAAGCAGAATCACTCATGGGGCAGGTTCCAGCTCGGTTCTTGTGTGAGCTGGAGCATGCGACGCCGCCCGCGTTCAGAGAATCCGCATTTATTTAAACCAGCGTTCGGATATGCTTAACGCCAATCCTGTAGGAGCCCGCTTGCGGGCGATGCTTTACAGATCGCCAGTGATCGCCCGCAAGCGGGCTCCTACGAATGACCTCAGGAAATGGCCACCATGCATTTCGATCTGCCCGACCTGCGCCTGTTCATCCATATCGCCGAGTCGCCAAGCCTGACCCAGGGCGCGCGCAAGGCGTTTCTCTCGCCGGCCGCCGCCAGCGCGCGGATCAAGGCGCTGGAAAACCAGCTCGGCAGCCGCCTGCTGTACCGCGACAGCCGTGGCGTCGAGCTGACCCCGGCCGGCCAGCGCCTGCTGCAGCATGCGCGGCTGATCATGCGCCAGGTGGATTATCTGAAGAGCGAATTCACCGAATACGGCACCGACGCCGTCGGGCATATCCGCATCTTCGCCAACACCACGGCAGTGACCGAGTTCCTCCCCGAGGTCATGGCCGGTTTTCTCGCCGAACGCCCGGGCGTCACCGTCGACCTGCAGGAGCGCCTCAGCCGCGACATAGTTCGTGGGGTACTCGACGGCGCTGCGGATCTGGGCATCATCGCCGGCCCGGTGCAGACGCCCGGCCTGCAGGTGCTGCACTTCAGCACCGACCGCCTGGTGCTGGCGGTGCCACTGGGCCATGCCCTGGCGCGGCGGCAATCGGTGAGCTTCAACGACACCCTCGCCTACCAGCACATCGGCCTGCACGAGGGCAGCACGCTGCTGAGTTTTTTGCGTGAACAGGTGGAGAAACTCGGCGGCAACCTGGCCCTGCGTATCCAGGTATCGAGCTTCGAGGCGATCTGCCGGATGATCGAAGGCGGCGTCGGTATCGGCATCATTCCCGAATCGGCCGCACGCCGGCACAGCCGCACCATGCAACTGGCCATCCTGCAACTGGACGAAGCCTGGGCGGTACGCGAGCGCAGCATGCTGGTACGGGAGCTGGATGCGCTGCCGGGCAGCGTACGCGCGCTGATCGACCGGCTGAACCAGGGCGTCTAGAGCCGGGCGAAATTCCGGGCAAAAAAAGGGCGACCAAATTGGTCGCCCGCCCATTCAAGGCACTCCTCGAAAGGAATGCGGAAACGCTTGCACCCAAATCACGCAGGATGATCGGGACGGCCTCAGTGTCGCCGCCGGTGCCTGCCCTGCCTATTGCACCAAGGTCGTAGGGCACGTGACCAATGGCGGGCCATACTCCGACAACATTTCGCCGGCCATGGAGACGCCATGAACACCGAGCACCTCGCCCTGTTGCAGCAGGCGCCAGCCAGCACTCACGACGATGACACCTGGGCCAGGCTGTGCTGCGAACAAGCCCTGCTGGCACTCGAAGAAGGTTGTTATGCGGTCGGCGCACTGCTGGTGGATGGCGCAGGTGAATTGCTGTGCAGCGCTCGCAACCAGGTGTTCACCTCGACTTACAGCAGCGCCGCCCACGCCGAGATGCAGGTGCTCGACCAGCTCGAAAGCGAACATGCGCAAGTCGACCGCCGAGGTCTGACCCTGTACGTCAGCCTCGAACCCTGCCTGATGTGCTACGGCCGTATCCTGCTGGCCGGCATCACCCGCGTACGCTACCTGGCGCGTGACCGTGACGGCGGATTCGCCCTGCGTCACGGCCGCCTGCCTCCGGCCTGGGCCAATCTCGCTTCCGGCCTTGCGGTGGTTCAGGCCAAGGTCGATCCCTACTGGCTCGACCTAGCCGAGCAACTGATCGAGCGCCTGCAAGACCGACGAGCCATGCGCGAGCGCGTGCTCGCGGCATGGCGCGGCGGTCGTTGAAAACCGTAGGGGGCGCCGTGCGCACCCAAAATCGCAGACATCAACCAGAGCTAGCGGAGCGTTGGTGCGCGCGGCGCACCCTGCGTCTACTCCTTGCCCAACCCGTGCTGCCGTAGCTTGTTGGCGATGGTGGTATGGGAGACACCGAGGCGCTTGCCCAACTGACGGCTGCTCGGGTGATCGCGGAACAGCCGCTCCAGCACCGCCTTCTCGAAGCGGCCGAGGATATCGTCGAGGTTGCCGTCGACAGAGAACTCACCGAGCGGCTGTGGCGCGCCGTAGTCCGGCAGGCGGATATGCTCGGCCTTTACCGTACCGCCATCGCACAGCGACACCGCCTGGAACAGCACGTTTTCCAGTTGCCGCACGTTGCCCGGCCAATGGTAATGGGCCATGCGCTCGAAGGCCTGCGGCGCCAGTTTCGGCAGCGCACAACCGATCTGCCGGCTGGCGGAATCGAGAAAGTGCTCGACCAAAGGTGCCAGGCCATCGAGGCATTCGCGCAGCGGCGGGATATGCAGGCTGAGCACGTTAAGGCGGTGGTAGAGATCCTGACGAAACTCGCCATGGGCGCAGAGTTCGGACAGATCGACCTGGGTGGCGCAGATCACTCGCACGTCCAGGTACACCTCCTCGTCGCTGCCCACACGGCGGAAGCAACCATCCTGCAGAAAGCGCAGCAGCTTGGCCTGCAGACGCGGGCTCATCTCGCCGACGCCATCGAGAAACAGCGTGCCGCCTGCAGTCAGCTCCAACAGTCCGAGCTTGCCTTCCGGGCGCGCGCCTTCGAAAGCACCGGGGCCGTAGCCGAACAGCTCGGTCTCGGCCATGGACTCTGGTAACCCTGCGCAGTTAAGTGCCATGAACGGCGATTGCCCGCGCGGGCTGGCCAGGTGACAGGCGCGCGCCAGCAGCTCCTTGCCGGTGCCGGTTTCGCCCTCGATCAGCAGCGGCGCGTCCAGCGGCGCCATACGGCGCGCTTCCTTGACTACCGCGGCCATCACCTTGGAGCTCTGGAAGATCGAGTCGAAGCCGCGCAGCTCCTGCTTGCGCACGTGGTAGATGCGCTCGCCGACGCGGTCGGCGCGGTGCAGGGTCAGCACCGCGCCGGCCAGCGCCTCGCTGTCGTCGTGCTCGTTCTGCAACGGCGCGATATCGGCGAGAAACACATCGCCCTTGATCTTCACCCGCAGGCCGTTGATCCGCGCCTTGTTGGCGCGCACCAACTCGGGCAGGTCGAAGTCCTCGGCATAACGCGACAGCGCCATGCCCGGCACCTCGTCGACGCGCACGCCGAGCAGCTGCGCGGCGCTGCGATTGGCGGCGACGATGCTGCCGCCCATGTCGATCGACAGCACCGGGAAATCCAGCGCACCGAGCAGCGCGTTGAGCTCCAGATGACGGCGCTCGCTGGGCATCAGGCCCACGCGCTTGACGCCGAATACCCCGGCAATGGCCTCGAACTTCGGCCGCAGTGACTGGAACTGCAGGTTGATCAGATTTGGACAGTGCAGGTAGATGGCGTTGCCCTGCTCGCCGCCCACTTCGCCGCGGGCGACATTGATGCCGTAGTCGACCAGCAGGTTGAGGATGTCACGCAGGATGCCAACACGGTTTTGGCAGTGGACCTTGATACGCATGGCTCAGGCTCTTGTTAGACGTCATCCACGGCCTGCTGCGCGTCGGCGCTACTGCGTTAAAAACAAGCTGGATCGCCAGCCCGGTCGGAATGCTCATGTACAAAAGTACAGTCGCCCGCGACCCCGGCCGCTCCTCTCTCGTTTTCGCCTTGTAGCGCTCTAGCTCGCGAGGCCGTGAATAGCGTCTTGGTCTTATTGTTATGGCCGCCGCCAGGTCGCTGAAATCGACGATGGCAGCATAATTTCCGTCAAGAATATGTGACAGCCAAACACAGCAGCAAGCCGATAAATCGCCATACCGCCAATATCGTAATCAAAATTTTACAGTTTCCCCGGCTAATCCTGGACTGCCCTGCTTATGAGCACCGTTTCAACCCGAGCGATCAGCGGCATGCTCGGGTCAGGACAAGAACAACAGCCCCCAGAAGGAGGCAGCGATGAAGAGTACGCAGTACCTGGCCCGGGAACCGGACGAGAGTGGCTTTATCCATTACCCGGAAAGCGAGCATCGGGTGTGGAATACCCTGATCACCCGCCAACTGGAAGTGATCGAGAATCGCGCCTGCCAGGAATACCTGGACGGTATCGAGCAACTCGGCCTGCCCATGGAGCGCATTCCGCAGCTCGGCGAGATCAACCGCGTGCTCGAAGCCAGCACCGGCTGGCGAGTGGCGCGGGTGCCGGCACTGATCCCGTTCCAGACCTTCTTCGAGCTGCTGGCCAGCAAGCAGTTTCCTGTCGCCACCTTCATCCGCACGCCCGAGGAGCTGGACTACCTGAAGGAACCGGACATCTTCCACGAGATATTCGGCCACTGCCCGATGCTGACCAACCCCTGGTTCGCCGAATTCACCCACACCTACGGCAAGCTCGGTCTCAAGGCCACGAAAGAGCAGCGTATCTACCTGGCGCGGCTGTACTGGCTGACCATCGAGTTCGGCCTGCTCGACACTCCGCAGGGCCGGCGCATCTATGGCGGCGGCATCCTCTCCTCGCCGAAGGAAACCCTCTACGCCCTGTCCGACGTGCCCGAGCACCAGCCCTTCGATGCGCTGGAAGCGATGCGCACGCCGTATCGCATCGACATCCTGCAGCCGGTGTACTTCGTCCTGCCCGAGCTCAAGCGCCTGTTCGAGCTGGCTCAGGAAGACATTATGGCGCTGGTGCATCAAGCCATGGCGCTCGGCCTGCACGCGCCGAAATTTCCGCCGAAAGCCGCGTAGACCGTGACGGCCCATTACCAACAAATGGCGTTGCCCTATCAATTCGCCGCGGGGGCGCGGCTCCTACACGATGGTGCAATCCAACATCCTGTAGGAGCGCCGCCCCGGCGCGAAACGATTGCGGCCTGACTCCCTTATCGGCGTTGCCCCCGCGATTCGCCGCGAGGGCGCGGCTCCTACACTCGATGATCAACTACTGTCATTACATTGTTTACCCAGGAGAACCCCAATGAGCCTTGCCCAAAACCAATGCGAAGCCTGCCGCGCCGATGCGCCGAAAGTGACCGATGAAGAACTCGCCGAGCTGATCCGCGAGATCCCCGACTGGAACATCGAGGTACGCGGCGACCATATGGAGCTGGAGCGCGTGTACCTGTTCAAGAATTTCCGCCATGCCCTGGCATTCACCAACGCCGTTGGCGCCATCGCCGAGGAAGTGGGCCATCACCCTGCGCTGCTCACCGAATGGGGCAAGGTCACCGTCACCTGGTGGAGCCACGAAATGCGCGGCCTGCACCGCAACGACTTCATCATGGCCGCACGTACCGATGTGCTGGCCGCTAGCGCCGAGGGCCGCAAGTGAAGCATTTCGCCCAGATCGCCCGCGTCCCGGGTGATCCCATCCTCAGCCTGATGGAAGCCTATCGCCTCGACAGCAACCCGGCGCGCCTGGACCTTGGTGTCGGCGTCTACAAGGACGCCCAGGGCCTGACGCCGATCCCGCGTGCGGTGAAGCTGGCCGAGCAGCGCCTGATCGACGTCGAACAAACCAAGACCTACATCGGCGGCCACGGCGACGCGGCATTCGGCACACTGCTGAGCCAGCTGGTGCTGGGCGCTGACTCGGCACTGCTCGCCGAGCAGCGCGCCGGCGCAACACAAACACCCGGTGGCACCGGCGCGCTGCGCCTGGCGGGCGACTTCATCCGCCACTGCCTGCCGGGGCGCGGTATCTGGCTGAGCGACCCGACCTGGCCGATCCACGAAACCCTGTTCGCCGAGGCCGGCCTCAAGGTCGGTCACTACGCCTATGTCGGCGCCGATAACCGCCTCGACGTGGAGACCATGATCGCCGCCCTCACCCATCTGCCCAAGGGCGACGTGGTGCTACTGCATGCCTGCTGCCACAATCCCACCGGCTTCGACCTCGCTCCGCGCGACTGGAAACGCGTGCTGGAGGTGGTCAAGGCGCGTGAACTGCTGCCACTGATCGACTTCGCCTACCAGGGCTTTGGCGATGGTCTGGAAGAAGATGCCTGGGCAGTGCGCCTGTTCGCCGCCGAGTTGCCGGAGCTGCTGATCACCAGCTCCTGCTCGAAGAACTTCGGCCTCTATCGCGAACGCACCGGTGCCCTGATCGTCTGCGCCAGCGAGGCAGAGAAACTCGTCGACATTCGCAGTCAGCTGGCCTCCATCGCCCGCAACCTGTGGTCGACGCCGCCGGCTCACGGCGCGGCGGTGGTGGCGCAGATCCTCGGTGACGATGAACTGAAGCGCCTGTGGCAGGACGAGCTGGAGGGTATGCGCCTGCGCGTTGCCAGCCTGCGCCGTGGCCTGGTCGAGGCACTGGCGCCACACGGCCTGAGCGAGCGTTTCGCGCACATCGCCGAACAGCGTGGCATGTTCTCCTACACCGGCTTGTCGCCGCTGCAGGTGCAACGCCTGCGCGAGGAGTTCAGCGTGTACATGGTCGGCAGTGGCCGCGCCAACGTCGCCGGACTGGACGCCACACGGCTCGACCAATTGGCCAGCGCCATCGCCCAGGTCAGCCTTTGATGCAGCCAACGCAACGGGCCGGAATCGGTGCACGCACAGGTTCCGGCGCCCCGGCAGCGCGCAGCGTAGCGACTCAGAAAATACTCAACTACCGTTTATCGATAAAAATAAATCTTATAAATCAATAACTTAAACAAACAACCCGGCAGGCACTGGCCTGCTTCATGCTTGCCATCAGCGGCATAGTCCCCTAGGGTGGTTTGCATGTTGTCTCTCATTGCCCCCATCAGCTCGTTGCTGAGCGGCGTGGCTCTGCTCCTGCTCGGCAATGGTCTACTCAACACCCTCCTAACCCTGCGTGGCGTCGCCGAAGGCTACTCCACCACGATGCTCGGCCTGATCATGTCCGGGTACTTCGTCGGGTTCCTCCTCGGCACCTGGCTGGCGACTCCGCTGGTTCGACGCATCGGACATATCCGCGCGTTCGCCTGCTGCGCCGCCCTGGCTGCCATTGCCGCCCTGCTCCATCTGCTGCTGATCGATCCGTGGGTCTGGCTGCTGCTGCGTGTGCTCTACGGTCTGGCGCTGGTGACGCTGTACATGGTCATCGAGAGCTGGCTCAACGCCAAAGCGCCCAACGAGAAGCGCGGCCAAGTGTTCGCCCTGTACATGGCGGTCAACCTCGGCGCCCTGGCCCTGGCTCAGCAACTGCTGCACCTGGCCGACCCGGTGCAATTCACCCTCTTCGCCATCGCTGCCATCCTCATTAGCGCCGCGCTGATGCCCATCACCCTGACCCGCCAGGCACAGCCGAGCCTGCCCGAGACACCGCCGAGCAACCTGCGCCAACTGTGGAATATTGCGCCGCTAGCGATAGTCGCAGCCGGCCTCTCCGGCCTTGCCATGGGCGGCTTCTGGGGCATGGCGCCGGTCTATGCCAGCCTGGCCGGTTTCGATACGCCGGGCGTCGGCCTGCTGATGACCGCGACCATTCTCGGTGGCGCCCTGCTGCAATGGCCCATCGGTATCTACTCGGATCGCCACGACCGGCGCCAGGTACTGCTCTGGGTGGTGATACTGGCAGTCGCCCTGGCGCTGATCATGAGCCTGCTGCCGGCCGGCCCACTGCTGCTCGGCGCCATCTTCATCTGGGGCGGCCTAGCTTTCGCCATCTACCCCATCGCCGTCGCACAACTGATCGACCAGTTGCACAGCGACGAGATCCTCTCTGGCTCCGCCAGCTTGCTGATGGTCAATGGCATCGGCTCGGTGTGCGGCCCGCTATTGGCCGGTCTGCTGATGGAGCAGTTGGGCGCCAGCGCGCTGCCGCTGTACTTCGCTTGCACCCTCGGCCTGCTGGCCGCCTACACCTTTTACCGGCTGCGCCATGTCAGCGATCTGGTCAGCGGCGACGCTGCGCACTTCACGCCCATGCTGCGCACCAGCCCCACGGTATTGGAGCTGATGCCCGATGCGCCGCCGCACGAACAGATGGAGGACGACCTGAACCCAGCGTCCTGAAGATGTGAACCGGCTGTTTCGGCAAGGCCCCGAGCCTACCCCAAGCAGCCAGAAACCCGGCCCGTCGGCCGCTCGCCACCGAGCAACGCCGCAGCGGCCACTTCTGGAGAAACAACGATGCTATTAGCTACCGACCTGGATGGAACCTTTCTCGCTGGCGACCCCGAAGATCGCCTGAGCCTCTACCAGACCATCGCCGCCCACCCCGAGATCAAGCTCGCCTATGTCACCGGGCGCAGCCTGGAAGCCGTACTGCCGCTGCTGGCCGACCCAACGCTGCCGCAGCCGGATTTCATCATCGCCGACGTCGGCGCGACCCTGGTGCATGGCGACAGCCTGCAGCCGATCCAGCCGCTGCAGAGTGTGGTCGATGCCCGCTGGCCCGGCGAAAGCCAGGTGGCCAGCGCCATCGAGGCGTTCGGCCTGGAGCGCCAGGACGTGCCGCAGGCGCGGCGCTGCTCCTACTTCTGCACACCCGAGCAGGCGGCCAACCCGGCGCTGCGCGAGATCGCCAACGAGCTGGGCTGCGACCTGCTGTACTCCGCCGAGCTGTACCTGGACTTTCTGCCCAGGGGCGTGAACAAGGGCAGCAGCCTGCAAGCGCTGGCCGACTGGCTCGAACTGGATCACGACCAGGTGCTGGCCGCCGGCGATACGCTCAATGACCTGTCCATGCTCAGCGCCAGCTTCCACGGCGTCTGCGTCGGCCAGTCGGAAAGCGCGCTGCTGGAGGCCACCCGCAGCCATTCGCGCACCCTGCACGCCAACCGTCCGGGCTGCGGCGGCATCCTCGAAGCCTTCGCCCATTTCGGCTTCCTTGGCGAGCACGGTATCGCCGCCGAACGCCGCCAGGCCGCGCAGCCGGGTAAGGCCGAGCTGGTGATGGTCTATCATCGCCTGCCCTATGAGGAATACCGCAACGCGGCCGGCAAGCTGCAACGTCGTCGCCCGACCTCACCCAACGGCATCATTCCCACCCTGCTCAGCTTCTTCGGCGACGGCCGCCCCGGCTCCTGGGTTGCCTGGGCCGTGCACGAGGACGGCGACGAACCGTTCGACAGCCACACCACCGTGGACGCCGAGCGCTATCCCAAGCTCACCGCCGCGCGGGTCAAGCTGAGCAAGGAAGAAGTCGACATTTTCTACAAGCGCTTCTCCAAGGAAGCCTTCTGGCCGACCCTGCACACTTTCTGGGAGCGCGCCGTCTTCAACGAAGACGACTGGCAGGTATTCCTCAAGGTCAACCGCGCCTTCGCCGAACGCACCGCGCTGGAGGCCGCCGAAGGCGCCATCGTCTGGCTGCACGACTACAACCTGTGGATGGTGCCGGCCTACCTGCGCGAGCTGCGCCCGGATCTGCGCATCGCCTTCTTCCACCACACCTACTTCCCCTCGGCCGACGTGTTCAACGTGTTGCCGTGGCGCCGACAGATCGTCGGCAGCCTGTTGCAGTGCGACTACATCGGTTTTCACATTCCACGCCAGGTGGAAAACTTCGTCGACGTCGCCCGTGGCGTGTTCCCGCTGAAAACCCTGGAGCGGCAGAACTGCGCGCCGCGCTTCATCACTTACGGCTGCGCCGTGGGCCTGGAGCGCATGACCACCGAACTGGACACCGGCACGCGCCAGGTCAAACTGGGTGCGCACCCGGTGGGGCTGGATATCGACCGCGTGCGCAATGCATTGGAGGCACCGAAGATCAAGGAGCTGATGGCCCAGCTACGCGAAGAGATGAAAGGCGTGAAGCTGATCCTCTCGGTCGAACGCCTCGACTACACCAAGGGCATCCTGGAAAAACTCAACGCCTACGAACGCCTGTTGGCCGACAACCCCGAGCTGATCGGCAAAGTCACCCTGGTCACCGTGTGCGTACCGGCGGCCAAGGAGATGACCGTCTACAACGAGCTGCAAAGCCAGATCGAGCAGGCGGTCGGCCGCATCAACGGCCGCTTCGCCCGCATTGGCTGGACACCACTGCAGTTCTTCTTCCGCAGCCTGCCCTTCGAGGAAGTCAGCGCCTGGTACGCCATGGCTGACGTGATGTGGATCACCCCGCTGCGCGACGGGCTGAACCTGGTGGCCAAGGAGTTCGTCGCAGCGCAAGGCCTGCTCGGCGGGCGTGGTGTGCTGGTGCTGTCGGAGTTCGCCGGCGCGGCAGCCGAACTCAAGGGCGCGCTGCTGACCAACCCGCACGACCCGGCCGACCTGGCACAGACCTGCTACCTGGCGCTGAACCTGCCCAAGAGCGAGGCCCAGGCGCGCCTGCGCGAGCTGTTCGATATCGTCTGCTTCAACGACATTCGCCGCTGGGGCGAGGACGTCCTCGCCGGCGTGGCGCCCTCGGAACAACAGCCGTCGCTGACACTGGCCAGCTAAGCTCGACCAGACGGTGCGCACAGCGCACCCTACGCGGTCGAAGTAGGGTGCGCTGTGCGCACCGACACGACTGCAGGCCTAGACGCGGAAGCGGCTGACCATGGCCTGCAACTGACCGCCCAGACGGGCCAGTTCGGCGCTGGAGGCAGCGGTTTCTTCGCTGGCGCTGGCAGTTTGTTCGGAGATGTCACGCACGCTGATCACGCTGCGGCTGATCTCCTCGGCCACGGCGCTCTGCTCTTCGGCGGCCGCCGCGATCTGCTGGTTCATCGACTGGATGTTGGACACCGCCTGGGTGATGCTGGCCAGCGACACACCGGCCTTGCGGGTCAGCTCGACGCTGCTGTCGGTGATGTCGCGGCTGGTGCGCATCGCCGCTGCCACCTGCTGAGTACCACTCTGCAAGCCGGCGATCAGCGCTTCGATTTCCTCGGTGGACTTCTGCGTACGCTGGGCCAAGCCGCGCACTTCATCGGCCACCACGGCAAACCCACGACCGGCCTCACCGGCCCGCGCCGCCTCGATGGCAGCGTTGAGCGCCAGCAGGTTGGTCTGCTCGGCCACCGACTTGATCACGTCCATCACGCTGCCGATCTTGTCGCTTTCCTGCTGCAGGCCAGTCATGGCCTCGGAGGAACGCCCCACTTCGGCAGCCAGACGCTCGATCTGCGACACCACCTGAGCCACCACCTGATCACCCTGACGCGCTTCGGCATCGGCAGCGGTCGCGGCATCGGAGGCCTGCTCGGCATTGCGCGCCACTTCCTGCACGGTGGCGGACATTTCATGCATGGCCGTGGCCACCTGATCGGTTTCCTGGCGCTGATGATTGGCACCCGCGCTGGTCTGCTCGGTCACGGCGGAAAGCTGCTCGGCAGCGCTGGCGATCTGCGCCACGCCATCGCGAATGCCGCTGATCAGCTCTCGCAGGGTGCCGGCCATCTGCGCGATGCCCTGCTGCAACATGCCCAGCTCGTCACGACGCGTGATGCGCGCCGACTCGGTCAGGTCGCCATCGGCAATACGCTGCACGGCGCCTAGGGTGTCCTGCAGCGGACGCGTGATCTGGCGCGTGATCAGCCAGGCTGCCAACACACCGAACAGCAGCGCCAGCAGCACGGCGATGATCTGCCAGGTGCGCGCCTCGGCGCTCTCGATGGCCAGACGCTCGATCTGGAACTTGTACAGGGTGTCACTGATGCGGACGATCTCGGTCTGCTGGTCGGTCATTTCCTGACGGGTGCGGGCGATATCGGCCGTGGCGCCCTTGAACGCCTGCACGGTCTGCTCGAACTGCGCCAGGGCCGCCTCGATACGGCGTACGGCTTCTTGCTGGGTGCTACCAAAAACCTGCTCCAGGGTATCCAGGCTGGCACGGGCCATGGCGATACGCTCGGACAGCGCCTGTTCGATTTGGGCATCGGGGCGCTGTCATAACGTTCAAGCAGATAGCGCAGGCGCAACAATTCGCCATGCGTAGCGGTCAGCGCCTGCAGTTGCGGGAAGCGATTGGCGTCGTATTCCGGCAGCTGTTCGATACTGCGCCGCATCGTGGCCAGCAGCTCACTCAATTGCTGGTCTTCGACAGCGACCTGATCACGCACCTTGGCCGCTACTGCGTAGGCGGCGCGCATGCCGGCCAGAGAGCGCTGGTAGTCCTGGTTATAGCGGTCCTGCTCCTGCAGCAGCTTGACGTTCACTGGATTGGTGAAGGTGCCGAGCAATTTTTTCTGCTGCTGCAGATAGATGTCGAGGTTGGTCAGCAAACGCTCGGTGCTGGGGGCATCGCCCTTGGCCAGCATGAACTGCAGACGGGCGATCCGCAGATTGGTCAGCGTGGCGTTCAGTTGCGTAATTTCGCTCATCCAGCTGCTGCGCTGGATAACGCTGCCCAGGCCGCTCCAGGCAGTCCAGGCCAGCGCCAGGGTCAACGCCAGCACCAGGCCGAAGCCGAGAGCAAGCTTGCGGGTCACGCTGAGATTAGCGAACCAGGTGTTCATAAAAATTCTCCAACTGCGGATGTTTCAGGTTTAGCTGGAGAATTGTTTTTATTGACGCCAGCACAATGACATTACCTGACGTCACAGGCGTCCAACACGGCACAGATTTTAAGTCGATCCGACAATCGGCAGCGACGCGTTTCAGTCCAACAGCTGCAGTGCCTCGGCGCTGCATTGCTGGATACGCGCCCAGTCGCTGTTTTCCACCCATTCGCGCTG
Source organism: Pseudomonas oleovorans subsp. oleovorans (assembly GCF_002197815.1). Taxonomy (GTDB): domain Bacteria; phylum Pseudomonadota; class Gammaproteobacteria; order Pseudomonadales; family Pseudomonadaceae; genus Aquipseudomonas; species Aquipseudomonas oleovorans. The sequence continues at coordinate 25,139 of NZ_NIUB01000024.1, read as the reverse complement.
GAACATCCAGGTACCGCCGACACACATGACGTTGGGCTGCGCCATGTAGCGCTGCAGGTTATCCAGGGTGATACCGCCGGTCGGGCAAAACCGCACGCCAGCGAACGGCCCGGCCAGCGCCTTGAGCGCCGCCACCCCGCCGCACACCTCGGCGGGGAACAGCTTGAAGCGGCGATAGCCCAGGGCGTAGCCGATCATGATCTCCGACGCACTACTGATGCCCGGCAACAGTGGCAGCGGATTGTCCAGCGCGGCCAGCAGCAGCTCGCGGGTGCTGCCTGGGGTGACGATGAACTGCGCCCCAGCATCCGTGGCGGCGGCCAGCATCTGCTCGTCGAGCACGGTGCCAGCGCCGACGCACAGCTCGGGGCGCTCGGCGCGCAGACGACGAATCGCCTCCAGGCCGTGCTCCGAGCGCAGGGTCACCTCCAGCACACGCAGGCCACCGGCAGCCAGCGCATCGGCCAGCGGCAGGATGTCCGCCTCACGGGCGATGGTGATCACCGGCATGATCCGTGCCTGGGCGCAGATGCGGTCGATCTCGGCGATTTTGTCGGCCATGCGCGCGCGCTGGCCTTGGTCGAGGCTGGTCATGTCAGGGGCACCAATAGATTTCGAGAGGGGAATGCAGGAAGGCGCGGATCGGCATGCGCGCCACCTCGCCGGGCGCCAGCGCCTCGGCCAGGGTGGCCAGCTTGGCCTGGCCCTGGATCGCAAGCAGCGGCAGGCGCGCGCCGGCCAGCAGCGGCAGGGTCAGGGTCAGGCGCTGTGCGGGCTGGCTCGGCGCCTGCATCGGCAATACCCGGCGCGAGCAGTCGGCGCGTAGCGCCAGATCGAGATTGGGGCTGTCCGGGAACAACGAGGCGGTGTGGCCGTCGTCGCCCATGCCGAGCACCAGCACGTCGATCGGCGGCAGTTCGGCAAAGGCCGCATCGGCCAACTCGGCCGCCTGCTCCAGGCTACCGGCGACCCGGTACAGGCCGAGGAACTTCGCCTCGGAGGCCGCGCCACGCAGCAGATGACGGCGCACCAGCGCCTCGTTGCTGCTGGCGTGATTGACCGGCACCCAACGCTCGTCGGCCAGGCTGACCCGCACCTGCGCCCAGGGCAGATCCTGCTGCGCCAGCGCCTCGAAGAACGACACCGGACTGCGCCCGCCGGACACCACCAGGGTCGCCTGACCGCGAACGGCGATGGCCTCACGCAAGGCATCAGCCACGCGCACGGCCAGCGCCTGAGCCATTGGTCCGGCAGCGTCATGCGTACAGGCCCGGACGCCTGGCGGCAGTTGCAGTTCAGAGATCGCCATACCAGCTCCTGCCATCACGGGTGATCAAGGCAACCGACGCCATCGGGCCCCAACTACCGGCGGTATAGGGTTTCGGCGCCTCGCCGAGCTGCTTCCAGCCGGCGATCAGCTGATCGCACCACTGCCAGGCATATTCGATTTCGTCCTTGCGCACGAACAGGTTCTGGTTGCCGCGCATCACTTCCAGCAGCAGACGTTCGTAGGCATCGGGGATGCGCGCGCTGCGGTAGGTATCGGAAAAACTCAGTTGCAGCGGACCACTGCGTAGCTGCATGCCCTTGTCCAGGCCCTGATCCTTGGTCAGCACCTGCAGGGCGATACCCTCGTCCGGCTGCAGGCGGATGATCAGCTTGTTGCCGATCAGCTGGCGTTGCTCCGGGGCGAAGATGTAGTGCGGCGGCGCCTTGAAGTGGATGACGATCTGCGACAGCTTCTGCGGCATGCGCTTGCCGGTGCGCAGGTAGAACGCCACGCCGGCCCAGCGCCAGTTGCGGATGTCGGCACGCAGGGCGACGAAGGTTTCGGTGTCGCTCTGAGTGTTGGAATTCTCTTCTTCCAGATAGCCGGGCACCGGCCGACCGTCGCTGCTGCCGGCCACGTACTGGCCGCGCACCACGCGCTGGCCAAGCTGTTCGGCGCTGATCGGCTCCAGAGCCTTGAGCACCTTGACCTTCTCGTCGCGGATGCTGTCGGCGGACAGGTCGCTGGGCGGGTCCATGGCGATCAGGCAGAGCAACTGCAGCAGGTGGTTCTGGATCATGTCGCGCAGCTGGCCGGCCTGGTCGAAATAGCCCCAACGCCCCTCGATGCCGACCTTCTCGGCCACGGTGATTTCCACGTGGGAGATGTGGTTCTGGTTCCACTGGGTTTCAAACAGGCTGTTGGCGAAGCGCAGGGCGATCAGGTTCTGCACCGTCTCCTTGCCCAGGTAATGGTCGATGCGATAGACGCGGTTCTCCGCGAACACCTGCGCCACCGCATCGTTCACCGCACGCGAAGAGGCCAGGTCGTGGCCGATGGGCTTTTCCAGCACCACCCGGCAGCGCTCGGCCAGGCCCACCGCGGCCAGGTTGGCGCAGATGCCGCCATATACCGAGGCTGGCGTGGCGAAGTAGGCGATCAACTGATCCTGCGGGCTGACCTGCTCGAGCAGCGCCGAGTAGTCCTCGGCCTTGAGAAAGTCCATGGTCAGGTAGCTCAGACGCGCCAGGAACCGCGCCATGTCGGTTTCCGTCAGCTCCTTGGCTGGCACATGCAGGCGCAACGCCTGCTCGATGGCACGCAGGTGGTCGCTCGGCTCGCCCGCTTCACGGGCCAGGGCGAGAATGCGCGTGGCATCGTGTAGCAAACCAGCGCGATCAAGCTGGTAAAGCGCGGGAAACAACTTGCGCAAGGCCAGATCGCCCAGCGCTCCGAACAAGGCAAAGGTGCAGGATTCAAGCTTTATCGCGGGCATGGAGTTTGTTCTTTTATCAAGATGCACTAGAAATACCGGGTGATACTGCTTTTATCAAGGAAAAATGTTGTGATAGCAACAACATCATTCACTGCATCCGATAAGTCAGTGGTGACCTTGAGGCGGCATCAGTAGGATAGGCCGGTTGTTTTACCGCCCATCGCCTGTCGCCAAGCCCGTTCAACCGCCTGTTAGGAGCCCTTATGGACCGCGTGCGCAACCTGCTGGAACAGATCCAGAGCCGCCTGGACGACCTGAACAAGGCCGAACGCAAGGTCGCCGAAGTGATCCTGCACGACCCGCAGCAGGCCACGCGCTTCAGCATCGCCGCACTGGCCCAGGCGGCGGGTGTCAGCGAGCCGACGGTCAACCGTTTCTGCCGCTCCTTCGGTGCCAACGGCTACCCGGAACTGAAGATGCAGCTGGCGCAGAGCCTGGCCAGCGGCGCCGCCTACGTCAGCCGTGCGGTATCGGCCGACGACGGCCCCGAGGCCTACACGCGCAAGATCTTCGGCAGCACCATCGCCTCGCTGGACAGCGCCTGCCAGAGCCTCGACCCGCAGCACATCAGCCGCGCCGTCGACCTGCTGATCCAGGCGCGGCAGATCCATTTCTTCGGCCTCGGCGCCTCGGCCTCGGTGGCGCTCGACGCGCAACACAAGTTCTTTCGCTTCAACCTGGCGGTGTCAGCGCATTCCGACGTGCTGATGCAACGCATGATCGCCTCGGTGGCGCACACCGGCGATCTGTTCGTGATCATTTCCTACACCGGGCGCACCCGCGAGCTGGTGGAAGTGGCGCGTCTGGCCCGCGAGAACGGTGCATCGGTGCTTGGCCTCACCGCTGCCGGCTCGCCGCTGGCCAGGGCCAGCACCCTGAGCCTGGACATTCCACTGCCGGAAGACACCGACATCTACATGCCGATGACCTCGCGCATCATCCAGCTCACCGTGCTCGACGTGCTCGCCACCGGCGTCACCCTGCGCCGCGGCGTCGACTTCCAGCCGCACCTGCGCAAGATCAAGGAAAGCCTCAGCGCCAGCCGCTACCCGGCGGACGAAGAGCCGCTCTAGGGCTTTTGTAGGAGCCAGCTTGCTGGCGATCGGTTCTATCGACACTCCTTGGAAAAGCATCGCCGGCAAGCCGGCTCCTACAGTTCTGCTGCGCTGGACGCTTCTGGTAGGCTTGCCGGCTTTTCCGAACCTGCCAGGAAATCTGCCATGCAAGCACTGATCGCCCTCAGCCGTTTCATCGGCAACACCTTCGCCGTCTGGGTGTTGCTGTTCGCCGTCATGGCATTCTTCCAGCCCAGCTGGTTCCTGCCACTGACCGCCTGGATCGTGCCGCTGCTCGGACTGATCATGTTCGGCATGGGCCTGACCCTCAAGGGCGCGGACTTTCAGGAAGTCGCCCGTCGCCCGCTGGCCGTGCTGCTTGGCGTACTGGCCCAGTTCATCATCATGCCCAGCACCGCCTGGCTGCTGTGCCAGATATTCGCGCTGCCGCCGGAAATCGCCGTGGGCGTGATTCTGGTCGGCTGCTGCCCGGGCGGCACTGCCTCCAACGTGATCACCTGGTTCGCCCGTGGCGACCTGGCGCTGTCGGTGTCGATCACCGCCGTCACCACCCTGCTCGCCCCGCTGGTCACCCCGGCGCTGATCTGGATGCTGGCCTCGGAATGGCTGCCAGTATCGTTCAGCGCCATGTTCATCTCCATCCTCAAGATGGTGCTGCTGCCCATCGCCCTGGGTCTGATCGCCCAGCGCCTGCTCGGCGAGCGAGTGAAGACCGCCGTGGAGGTGCTGCCGCTGATTTCCGTGGTGAGCATCGTCGCCATCGTCGCTGCGGTCGTCGCCGCCAGCCAGGGCAAGATCGCCGAATCCGGCCTGCTGATCATGGCCGTGGTGATCCTGCACAACGGCATCGGCCTGGGCCTGGGTTACCTGGCCGGGCGCCTGTTCGGCATGTCGCTGGCGCAGCGCAAGACGCTGTCGATCGAAGTCGGCATGCAGAACTCCGGCCTCGGTGCCGCGTTGGCCAGCGCACACTTCAGCCCGCTGGCCGCCGTGCCCAGCGCCCTGTTCAGCGTCTGGCACAACCTGTCCGGCCCGCTGCTGGCGACCCTGTACCGCCGCATGGGCCAGAACGCCAAGCACAGCGCAGACTGACTCAGCATCTCGCACCAATCCGGGGCGCCTTGCCCCGGACGCGCCAATGTGCACAATAATGGCGCACGCGAGGACGACCTCCACACCCTGAGCCCAGGGTGGCTCATCCGGGGACGGCCCCTTCAGCCACTGGAGGTGACTATGTCCTGGATCATTCTGTTTCTCGCCGGCCTGTTCGAGGTCGGCTGGGCCATCGGCCTGAAATACACCGAAGGCTTCACCCGCCCCTTGCCAACGGCGCTGACCGTCTGCGCCATGCTGGTCAGCCTCGGCCTGCTCGGCCTGGCGATGAAGGAACTGCCGCTGGGTACCGCCTACGCCATCTGGACCGGCGTCGGCGCCGTGGGCACGGTGATCGCCGGCATCATCCTGTTCGGCGAATCCATGGCGCTGCTGCGCCTGGCCAGCGTCGCGCTGATCGTCTGCGGGCTGATCGGTCTCAAGCTGAGCCACTGAAAAAGCCGGAATCCAGCTTCGTGGGAGGCGCTTTAGCGGCGAATCGCGGCTGCAACTGCAGGGATGCAGGAGGTAGAGCGAAGCAGGATGCCCGAGCCGAAAGCCCCTCCCACATGGTTCAAGTCAACGCCAATCCCCACGCAAGGCCGCCACCTGCGCCTGCAACGCCTCGCGCTTGGCCTGCTCCGGCGCAATCGGCGTTCCCGCCACCAGGCACACCCGCGACCACAGGCGCTTGAACAGCCCTTTGTGCGGGTCGCGACTGAAGAAGCTGCCCCACAAACCTTGCAGCGCCATGGGAATCACCGGCACCGGGTTCTCTTCGAGAATGCGTTCGACCCCTGCCTTGAACTCGTCGATCTCGCCATCCGTGGTCAGCTTGCCCTCGGGGAAAATGCACACCAACTCGCCATTGCGCAGGTATTCGGCGATCTTCCTGAACGCCGCGTCGTAGATCAGCAGGTCCTCGCTGCGCCCGGCAATCGGCACGGCGCCGGCGGTGCGGAAAATGAAATTGAGCACCGGCAGGTCGTAGATCTTGTAGTACATGACGAAGCGCACCGGCCGGCGAATGGCGCCGCCGATCAACAGTGCATCGACGAACGACACGTGGTTGCACACCAGAACCGCCGCGCCCTCGTCGGGAATCGCGTCCAGCCCCTTGTGCTCGACCCGGTACAGCGAATGCCCCAGCAGCCAGATGAGAAAACGCATGCTGAATTCGGGGACGATCTTGAAGATGTAGCTGTTGACCGCGATGTTCATCAGTGAGATGGCCAGGAACAACTGCGGAATCGACAGCCCGGCGACGCTCAGGAACAGGATCGCTGCAATGGCCGACGCCACCATGAACAGCGCATTGAGGATATTGTTGGCCGCGATCACCCGCGCCCGCTCGTGCTCGGCGGTGCGCGACTGGATCAGCGCGTACAGCGGCACGATGTAGAAGCCGCCAAACAGACCGATGCCGAGGATGCAGCCGAGAATCCACCAGGCCTGGCCGTAGCCAAGCAGCGCCAGCCAGTCATGCGGCGCGGCGCCCTGTGGGAAACCGCCGGAGAACCACCACAGCAGCATGCCGAACAGGGTCAGGCCAATGGAGCCGAACGGCACCAGGCCGATCTCCACCTTGTGCCCGCTCATGCGCTCGCAAAGCATCGAGCCCAGGCCGATACCCAGCGAGAACACGGTGAGAATCAGCGTCACTACGCTCTCGTCACCGTACAGCCACTCCTTGGCGTAAGCCGGAATCTGCGTCAGGTAGATCGCGCCGAGAAACCAGAACCAGGAGTTGCCCACCAGCGAGCGCGACACCGCCGGACGCTGGCCCAGGCCAAGCTTCATGATGGCCCAGGACTGACGAAAGATGTTCCAGTCCAGCGGCAACTCAGGCATCGCCGCCGACGCCCTGGGAATACCCAGGCTGGCTAGGTAGCCAAGCAGCGCCACAGCCACCACCGAACCGGCGACGATGGGCGCATAATTGCTGCTGGCCATCATGATCCCGGCGCCGATGGTGCCAGCCAGAATCGCCAGGAACGTACCCATCTCCACCAGGGCGTTGCCGCCCACCAGCTCCTGCTCCCTGAGGTGCTGCGGCAGAATCGAATACTTCACCGGGCCAAACAGCGCCGACTGCGTACCCATGGCGAACAACACGACAAGCATCAGCGGCAGGTTGTCCAGCAGCACCCCGACGGCACCGGCGAGCATGATCAGGATCTCGGCGAACTTGATCTTGCGGATCAGCGCGTCCTTGGCGAACTTCTCGCCAAACTGGCCGCCGAGGGCGGAGAACAGAAAGAATGGCAGGATGAACAGCAAGGCACAGAGATTGACCAGCAGATCGCGGTCGGCGCCCGTGTTGAGCTTGAAGAGGATGGCGAGAATCAGCGACTGCTTGAAGATATTGTCGTTGAAGGCGCCGAGCAATTGCGTCACGAAAAACGGCAGAAAGCGCTTCTTGCCGAGCAGGGCGAACTGCGATTGTTGGGTCATCGTCCATGGTCCTCGCGGGGGTAGATTTACCCGCACAGGCATTTGACTGCAAATCCCCCCACGAAAGCCACAGGGCAAATACGAGCGCCTTGGCTAAAGCGACTTCGTGGGAGGTGATGCTGTTCATCTAGGGCCGCGAGCGCTTAGCCCCCCCTCTCCCATTCATGGGAGAGGGGCTGGGGGAGAGGGCTGAAAATAGCAGCAAAACCGCCGACTTCCCCTATTCGAACGCGGCCCGCCCTTCCCCCAAAGGGGCCAGGGGACTATTCACGCTCCACCATTTCTTATGTGAACAGCATTACCTTTGTGGGAGGGGCTTTAGCCGCGACTGCATCTGCACAAAGCTCGCCGCTGAAGCGCCTCCTACAACGCGCGCGCCACAGAACGCAACGCAAAAAAAACGGCAGCCCAATCGGGCTACCGTTCTCGAACTCGGAGAAAACGTCAGTGCCCTCGCACTGACTACAACCTCACCTGCACTCCCTGAGGAATGCCAGCGCAGTCTGACAAAAGCCAGCCTCAGCGTCCGTTTAGCTTTGTTACCTGCCTGCAAAGAAATGTAAACGGCAGATGACTGCACGGTCCGCCGCGCGGCACAATCGCGCCCATGAACGCTCACCACCCCGCCTGCTGTAGCCCTCTCGACACGCACAACCCGCTGCCCCGCGTACTGCCCGGCGCGCAGCTGATCAGCACCCGTTTCGACCCAGCCCTGCTCGCAGAAGATGACTTCGCTCGCTGCGATATCGCCCCGGTGCGCGGCGTCGCCAAGCGCCAGGCCGAGTACCTGGCCGGACGCCTATGTGCCCGCGAGGCACTACGCCGCGTGACCGGCCAGCCCAGCGTGCCAGACGTAGGTGAAGACCGCGCGCCGCAGTGGCCACGCGGCGTGGTCGGCTCCATCACCCATGGCGCCAACTGGGCTGCTGCATTGGTCGCCCAGCGTGAGCATTGGCGCGCGCTAGGCCTGGACGTCGAGCGCCTGCTGCCCGCAGAGCGCGCCCAGCGTCTGCAGGGCGAAATTCTCACTCCCGCCGAACTGCAGCGCCTGCAAAACCTGGACAACAAGACCCGCGCCGCGCGCATCAGCCTGACCTTCTCGCTCAAGGAGAGCCTGTTCAAGGCGCTCTACCCGTTGACCCTAACGCGCTTCTATTTCCATGACGCCGAGTTGCTGGAAATGGACCACGACAGCGCACGCCTGCGCCTGCTGATCGACCTGCACCCAGACTGGCGCACGGGCGCCGAGCTGGATGGCCAGTTCGCGCTGTTCGATAACAAGGTGCTGAGTCTGGTGGCCGTGGCGGCGTGATCACGCAACACAACAGCATTGATGGATAACCCGGTGCGCGCGGCGCACCCTGCAAAGCCGGCGGCGGTCACGGCGCAGACCGGATTTCATGCGAGCTGGATAGAGCTATCGCGGCTGAAGCCGCTCCCACGGGACCTGTGGGCGTCTGTAGGAGCGGTTTCAGCCGCGATGCTTTTGGCCGAGCTCAATCGCCCCGGATTGCATCCGGCTACAGCGCAGGCAAAAAATCGGTGCGCACAGCGCACCAGGTCCAGCACACAGTCGCGCCCTACTCCCCCTGCTGCCGTGGCCACACCAGGCTGAAACGCGCACCGCCCAGGCTGTCGCTGCGGCCGATCTGCGCACGGCCGCCGTGCCAGTAGATGATCCGGCGCACGATCGACAGGCCCAGGCCATGCCCGCCAGAGGCCCGCGTGCGGCTGTCATCGAGACGCAGGAAGGGACTGAACAGGCGCTCCCAGGCTTCTTCCGGCACGCCCGGGCCGTCGTCCTCGACGTCGATGCGGCAGCGCTTGTAGCCGACCTGGCAACTGATCAACACCTTGCCTTCGGCGTAACGCATGGCATTGCTCACCAGATTCTGCAGCGCGCGGTGCAGATAGCGCGGCTCGGCCTCGACCCAGCAGGCGCCCTCGGCCTGCACGCTGAGCACCGCCCCCGACTCCACACGCACCTTGTTGCTCAGCGGCGCCAACTCGTCGATCACCTGATCGATCAGTGCCTTGAGCTCCACCTGCTGGAAGTTCAGCGCCGGCGAACCCTGCTCCAGGCGCGCGTAGGTCAGCATCTCGTCGACCAGCTTGTCGAGGTCCTGGATATCGCTGTCCATGCCGTCCATGTACTTGCGCCGGGCAGTTTCGTTCGGCGCGTCGGCGATCATCTCCAGGCCGAAACGCAGCCGCGCCACCGGCGTGCGCAGCTCGTGGGACACCGCACGCACCAGCTCGCGCTGGGTGCTTAGGGAGGTCTGCAGGTGCTCGGCCATGGCGTTGAAACTGCTGGCCAGACGCCCCACCGAGTCCGCGCCACGCGTCGGTACGCGGGCATCCAGGCGGCCGCTGGCGATATGCGTGGCCGCACTTTCCAGCGCACGCAGGCGCTGCTCCAGCGAGCGCACCAACAGATAGACGATCAGGCCGATCAGGCTCAGCCCCAGCGCACCGATCAGCACCAGCAGTTGCGGCGGATAAGGGTTCATCTGATACAGCGGGCCGATCTCCAGCACCCAGGGCGTATCGACGATGCCGGAGAACACATAGATGGAGTCGCCGCCCTTGCCCAGTGCCATCACCGTATCGCCCTCGTCGATACGCCTGCGCTGGTCGAGGTCGAGGGTGGCGTCCTCGAGCCGCACCAACTGCAGGTTGAAGCCGAACTGCTTGGCCGCCTTCAGTTCAGCCAGGCGCTGCGGCTGCTCATGCACCGGGTAGCGCACCAGTTCATCGATCAGCAGATAGTTGGTGGCCCGCGCCAACTGCTCGCTGATCTGCTGGATCTCGCCAGTCAACAGCAGCGGCTGCTTGCCATCGAGCAGGCCATAGACCCTGGCCGAGTGCGGGCCGGTCTGCTGCACCAGCACGTGGCCGCGCTGCAGGCGATTGCGCTCGCTGCTTTCCAGCGGCACCTCGCTCAGTGCCTGCAGCTCCAACGGAATACCGAGCAGACGCGACCACACCACCAGAGCGCGCCTGCGCTCCACCTCGTTCATCGGCAGCAGATTGTCCGCCATCAGGCGGAAGGTGCCGCGCGCCAGGCCTTCGCGGTATTGGTCGCCGCGCACCTCGTTGACCAGGTGCAGGGTACCGACGCCCAGCAGCGCCACCAGCACCAGCGCGGCAAGCATGCCGCCATAGATGCGCAGGAAGATCGAGTTCATGGCCGTCCGATCAATCGCGCAGAATCGGCGACGCATCACCGAACGGCAGCGCCTCGGCGGCCTCGGCGACGAACAAGTAGCCTTTGCTGCGCACCGTCTTGATCATCCGCGGGTGCATCGGGTCATCGCCGATCTTCGGGCGAATGCGCGAAATGCGCACGTCGATGGAGCGGTCCTGGCCGTCGTACTCGATACCGCGCAGGGAATTGAAGATCTCCTCGCGCGACAGAATGCGCCCGGCATTGGCCGCCAGCAGCCAGAGCAGATCGAACTCGGCGCTGGTCAGCTCGATGCCCTGCTCGCCCAGCCAGGCTTCGCGCATGGCGCTGTCGATGGCCAGCGCGCCGAACTGCAGACGCCGTGGCTGACCCTCGTCACGCTCACTCTCGCCGCCCTCACGGCGGCGCAGCAGCGCACGAATGCGCGCCAGCAGCACACGCGGGCGCACCGGCTTGCACACGTAGTCATCGGCGCCCATCTCCAGGCCCAGCACCTGATCCATATCGTCGGTACGCGCGGTGAGCATGAGGATCGGCCCCTTGTAACCGCTGCGCACCTTGCGGCAGATGCTCAAGCCATCTTCACCCGGCAGCATCAGGTCGAGAATCACCAGGTGCGGCTGCTCGGCGAGAATCCGCGCCGCCGCACGCGCGCCATCGGCTTCGATGGCCACTCGCAGGCCGTTGCCCTCCAGATATTCGCGGGTCAACTGCGCCAGGCGCTGGTCATCCTCGACGATCAGAATCTGCCACGCTTCTTGTTCCACACCCTTTCCTCTTCGCATAGCGGCAAGTGCCGCAAACACCGCCGCCATTCTAGGGGCTGAGCGCGTCTCGGCGCGAGCGACAAACCAGCGCCCAGACCTGGCACCTGGTTAAGCACAGCACATGCCAAAAACACTATATATAGTGGTAGTCTGTGCGCCGCCGAACAGCTTCGCCACATTGCTGCAAACCTTCCGCCAGGAGCGACGAACGGTCATTAGCAGCCAGAGCCAGAGAACACGCGGGCTACGCTGTTAACACCCACAAGGCACTCACAGCTTATCCACAGGCTGTGCTTTTTCTAGCGCCTTGCAATGCCTCCAACAGCGCACTATCTTGTATCCCTATTGCACGGCACCCACCAGATGTTGGGTTACTGCAGAAAACGGGACACAAAAAGAACGAATCGCGCAAGCCCTTTTCACAGGGTTTTCCAGATATCCCGGCTAACCGTTTCGCCCTAACCCAGGACTGGCCTGGGTTACAGCCGCGCAGCAACGCCAGACGTTGCGTGTGAGCCGGTCAGACAGCGGTCTTATCCGCAAGTCGACCACTATATGTAGTAGGCGGGGCGTGGTAATGCCCCGCTGTGACTTATGCGCCAGGACGGCACTTGAAGTCGTGTCCACCCTGCCCGCTCTTGCGACACCCCGTACCCGGCCCCGCTGCCGCGTGCGGCTCAGTTGTTAACAGGCCGTTGAAAAACGTAGGCGAGGCAGGCAAGACAAGGCAAAAACGACCGAAAAAGCGCAGTTTACGTGTTGTAAATGAGCATTTTGAGGTCGTTTTTAACGCAGGATTGCCAACGCAGGTAGTTTTTCAACCGCCTGCTAATGGAATGAACGGCGGACAGGGCACAGTTTCTAATCGTGACGTCCAACCAAAAATTACAGAACACGGAGATCTCCATGCATACCGACACTACTCGCGAGAACCCGCAGGCCGTGGCGCCGCAGGCCGCTGAATCCTCCCAGGATCTGGCTGCCACCGCCCCCGGCCAACTGCGTGTGATCAAGCGCAACGGCACTGTCGTCCCCTACACCGATGACAAGATCACCGTCGCCATCACCAAGGCCTTCCTCGCAGTAGAAGGCGGCACCGCCGCCGCCTCGTCGCGCATCCACGATACCGTTGCGCGCCTGACCGAGCAGGTCACCGCCACCTTCAAGCGCCGCATGCCGTCCGGCGGCACCATCCACATCGAAGAGATTCAGGACCAGGTCGAACTGGCCCTGATGCGCGCCGGCGAGCAGAAAGTCGCCCGCGACTACGTGATCTACCGCGAAGCCCAGGCCAACAAGCGCAAGAGCGCCAATGCCGGCAGCGACATCGCCCAGCCGCACCCGAGCATCCGCATCACCACCGCTGGCGGTGAACTGCAGCCGCTGGACATGGGCCGCCTGCAGACCATCATCCGTGAAGCCTGTGAAGGCCTGGCCGAAGTCGATGGTTCGCTGATCGAGCGCGAAACCCTGAAGAACCTGTACGACGGCGTGGCCGAGAAGGACGTCAACACCGCTCTGGTGATGACCGCCCGTACCCTGGTCGAGCGTGAGCCGAACTACAGCTACGTCACCGCCCGCCTGCTGATGGACAACATCCGCGCCGAGGCCCTGAGCTTCCTCAACATCACTGCCAGCGCCACTCACCACGAGATGGCCGACCTGTACGCCAAGGCCCTGCCGGCCTACGTGGAAAAAGGCGCCGAGTTCGAGCTGCTCGACCCGAAACTCAAAGAGTACGACCTGGAGAAACTGGGCAAGGCGCTGAACCACGAGCGCGACCAGCAGTTCACCTACCTGGGCCTGCAGACCCTGTACGACCGTTACTTCATCCACAAGGACGGCATCCGTTTCGAACTGCCGCAGGTGTTCTTCATGCGCGTGGCCATGGGCCTGGCCATCGAAGAGCCGAAGAACCGCGAAGACCGCGCCATCGAGTTCTACAACCTGCTGTCCTCGTTCGACTACATGGCGTCGACCCCGACCCTGTTCAACGCCGGCACCCTGCGTCCGCAGCTGTCGTCGTGCTACCTGACCACCGTGCCGGACGACCTGTCGGGCATCTATGGCGCCATCCACGACAACGCCATGTTGTCGAAATTCGCCGGCGGTCTGGGTAACGACTGGACGCCGGTGCGCGCGCTGGGCTCCTACATCAAGGGCACCAACGGCAAATCCCAGGGCGTCGTGCCCTTCCTCAAAGTGGTCAACGACACCGCCGTGGCGGTCAACCAGGGCGGCAAGCGCAAGGGCGCGGTCTGCGCCTACCTGGAAACCTGGCACATGGACATCGAGGAATTCCTCGAGCTGCGCAAGAACACCGGTGACGACCGTCGTCGTACCCACGACATGAATACCGCCAACTGGATTCCGGATCTGTTCATGAAGCGCGTCTTCGAAGACGGCAAGTGGACCCTGTTCAGCCCGTCCGAAGTACCGGACCTGCACGACCTCACCGGCAAGGCCTTTGAAGAGCGCTACGAGTACTACGAAGCCCTGATCGAGTACGGCAAGATCAAGCTGTACAAGACCATCCAGGCCAAAGACCTGTGGCGCAAGATGCTCTCGATGCTGTTCGAGACCGGCCACCCATGGCTGACCTTCAAGGACCCGTGCAACCTGCGCAGCCCGCAGCAGCACGTGGGCGTGGTACACAGCTCCAACCTGTGCACCGAGATCACCCTGAACACCAACAAGGACGAGATCGCCGTCTGCAACCTGGGTTCGGTCAACCTGGTCAACCACATCAATGACGGCAAGCTGGACACCGAGAAACTCAGCCGCACCGTGAAGACCGCGGTGCGCATGCTCGATAACGTCATCGACATCAACTACTACAGCGTGCCGCAGGCGAAGAACTCCAACCTCAAGCACCGTCCGGTCGGCCTCGGCCTGATGGGCTTCCAGGACGCCCTGTACCTGCAGCACATCGCCTACGGCTCCGACGCTGCCGTCGAGTTCGCCGACAAGTCGATGGAAGCCATCAGCTACTACGCCATCCAGGCCTCCTGTGACCTGGCCGAAGAGCGCGGCAGCTACAGCACCTTCGAAGGCTCGCTGTGGAGCAAGGGCATCCTGCCGCTGGACTCGCAGCAACTGCTGATCGAAGCCCGTGGCCAGAAGTACATCGACGTCGACCTGTCCGAATCGCTGGATTGGGCACCGATCCGCGAGCGCGTGAAGAAAGGTATTCGTAACTCGAACATCATGGCCATCGCGCCGACCGCGACCATCTCCAACATCATTGGCGTGTCGCAGTCCATCGAGCCGACCTACCAGAACCTGTACGTGAAATCGAACCTCTCCGGCGAATTCACCGTGATCAACCCCTACCTGGTGCGCGACCTGAAAAATCGCGGCCTGTGGGACCCGGTCATGGTCAACGACCTGAAGTACTACGACGGTTCCGTGCAGCAGATCGAGCGCATCCCGCAGGATCTGAAAGACCTGTACGCCACCGCCTTCGAAGTGGAAACCAAGTGGATCGTCGACGCCGCCAGCCGTCGCCAGAAGTGGATCGACCAGGCTCAGTCGCTGAACCTGTACATCGCCGGCGCCTCGGGCAAGAAGCTGGACGTGACCTACCGCATGGCCTGGTACCGTGGCCTGAAAACCACCTACTACCTCCGTGCCCTGGCCGCCACCAGCACCGAGAAGTCCACCATCAACACCGGCAAGCTCAACGCAGTTTCCGCTGGTGGTGACGAAGGTTTCTCGGCCAAGGCCCAGGCGCCTGCCCAGCAGGCCGCCCCGGCCCCGGCGCCAGTACCAAAGGCCTGTGCCATCGACGAACCAGACTGCGAAGCCTGTCAGTGAAGGCTTTCGCGTGGATCTGAGCGGCGCCCGCGTCGTTGCCAGGTAGGCCGGCCCCCATCACGTACTGAAGTACGCTCAGGGGCTCCGACCTACCAGGCGCCTAGCGCTCACTCGCTCAGCTACACGCTCGAAGGTTGGATGAAAAGCTAGAGCAACACACCGATCGATCCCCTCTCCCGCTTGCGGGAGAGGGTTAGGGAGAGGGCAAGCGGTTCGGCTTGTATATGTGGGAGGGGCTTTAGCCGCGACCCAAAGCCCGAGCAGAACCGCCAACCCTCCCCCCAAAATTCCCGCCCCTCCCCCGGGTCGAGGGGCAACGGTCAGCCAGCAATCCACCGCCTGCTGACCAGTGGTACCCGTTTTACCCTTGCGCGCATCACGCAACGGAACATAATTCAAATTATCTGTATATCCATACAGGCCGGTTTATTCACCGGCCCTCACGCAGGAGCCAAGCCATGCTGAGCTGGGATGAATTCGACAAGGAAGACGGCGCAGAAGCAGCCGTCGCAAGCAACGCCAACGCACAGAGCGCCGGCACCAATTTCGACAAGCTCGACAGCGAAGCTGCCGGCTCGGTCGAGCAGGCCCGCGCCGTCGACGCCAACGACTCCGACGCCGTGGCCCGCGCCAAGAAAGCCCTGAACGACCTCGACATCCAGGAAGGCCTGGACGACCTCGAAGGCGCCTCCGCGCGCGTACAGGTCGGCGACAAGCAGATGATCAACGCCCGCGCCGACCTCAACCAACTCGTACCCTTCAAGTACGACTGGGCCTGGCAGAAGTATCTGGATGGTTGCGCCAACCACTGGATGCCGCAGGAAGTGAACATGAACGCCGACATCGCGCTGTGGAAATCCACAGACGGTCTCAGCGAAGACGAGCGCCGCATCGTCATGCGCAACCTCGGCTTCTTCTCCACCGCCGACAGCCTGGTGGCCAATAACCTGGTCCTGGCCGTGTACCGCCTGATCACCAACCCCGAGTGCCGCCAGTACATCCTGCGCCAGGCCTTCGAGGAAGCGATCCACACCCACGCCTACCAGTACTGCATCGAATCGCTGGGCATGGATGAAGGCGAGATCTTCAACATGTACCACGAGATCCCGAGCGTCGCGAAGAAGGCCTCCTGGGGCCTGAAGTACACCCGCTCGATCTCCGACCCGCAGTTCCAGACCGGCACCCCGGAAACCGACCGCCAGTTCCTGCGTAACCTGATCGCCTACTACTGCGTACTGGAAGGCATCTTCTTCTATTGCGGCTTCACCCAGATCCTCTCCATGGGCCGCCGCAACAAGATGACCGGCACCGCCGAGCAGTTCCAGTACATCCTGCGTGACGAGTCCATGCACCTGAACTTCGGCATCGACGTGATCAACCAGATCAAGATCGAGAACCCACACCTGTGGGATGCCCAGATGAAGGACGAAGCGACCCAGATGATCCTGCAGGGCACCCAGCTGGAGATCGAATACGCACGTGACACCATGCCGCGCGGCGTACTGGGCATGAACGCCGCGATGATGGAGGACTACCTCAAATTCATCGCCAACCGCCGCCTGACCCAGATCGGCCTGAAGGAAGAGTACCCAGGTACTACCAACCCCTTCCCGTGGATGAGCGAGATCATGGACCTGAAGAAGGAGAAGAACTTCTTCGAGACCCGCGTGATCGAGTATCAGACTGGTGGGGCGTTGAGCTGGGATTGAGTTGGGTTCAACACATTAAAACGTCCACGATGTAGCTGCTCCTCAGAAGGGGGAGCAGCTTGGAGACAGGATGATTGAGTTTCTTGGTCAGGGCACTGGCCCATACACTGTCCACAATGTATTTACCCCAACCCAACCAGCCAAGCTTACGTTCATTGACCGGGACATTGTCAATAACGACCTAGTCGATGCTCTAGAGACGCCAGGAACACAGGTAGTTGTGTATGGGCATACTGGTAGCGGAAAAACTACGCTACTCACCAACAAGTTAGAACAGATTTACTCCCACCACATTACAACCAGATGCATGAAGGGAATGACCTTTGAGCAAATCCTTACAGAGGCATTTGATCAATTAGCACCCTTTTATGAGTCTGATCGCTCAAATTCAACAAGCGAAAGCGTGAAGGCAAATATTGCTGCCTCATACTCATCCATTAAATCCTCGCTTGAAGCAGCTAAAACCAAGGCCATCAGCGCTACAGAAAAGAGAGTTCTACCTCCACAACTTACCCCTCAGGCGCTGGGTAGGCTAATCGGAAACTCGGGGCAATGCTGGGTCATAGAAGACTTCCACAAAATCGAAGCAGCAGAAAAGGAAAAGCTTTCTCAGCTTCTGAAAGTATTCATGGATCTAGCATACGAGTATCCAACCGTAAAAATCGTTTGCCTCGGAGCCGTGGACACTGCACGTCAAGTCGTTGACTACGACAAGGAAATGAAAGAGAGAGTGGCAGAAATTGCTGTCCCACTGATGACCGAAGAAGAACTCTTCTCCATCATCACTAAAGGAGAGCAACTTCTTAATATAAGATTCACCCCAAGCGCAAAACGGAAGGTGGTTAAGTACGCATGCGGCATAGCATCAATATGCCACAGACTCTGTCTTAACATGTGCATTAGTGCAAACATAAAATACAAACAAAGCACCCAAACCGCAATAGATGATGAAAACTTCGACAACGCAGTCGAAAAATACATTAGAAGCGCATCAGACTCCTTAAAAAACTCTTTTGACAAAGCATTGAAAATCAGAAGAAGCACAAAGTTTGATAGCTCCACACTTATCATCAAAGCGCTATCACTGGCACCAGAAAGAGGCCTTGCCAGGTTCAACTTACTCAAAAGAATCAAAGAAAATGAACCGACTTACACAGATCAAATCTTAAAGTCTCACCTAGCCAAATTAGTAGACCCAGAGTACGGCTCAATCCTGAGACACGACAGCAACTCCGGACTATATGCATTTACAGACCAATTCCATCGCGCATACGCTCAATCTCTCCAACACACAGATGACAAACAAACTCAGCCACAGTTAATCAGACAAATCTTTATCACTCTCAAGGAAGACTACGCAGTAATCGAGTACGAGAGCTCTGCTGAAAATTAACTCTGATATTGGAAGCGAGTAGCTCGGACAACCGCCGCAAACGGTGGATGAAAAAGCGTCATCCACCCTACGACGAAATAACCGCCGCCGGGTGGACAACGCGAAGCTTGTCCACCATGGTTCAGGCACCGCCACCGCTCAAGGATGAGCCGCCATGTCCAATTACCGACGCGCCCGGAAGGTAAAGGGGACAAATTTATTTTCTGGACGGTAATCGGGGACAGACCACGATTTACCGGCGTCACTCATGCACCTTTTCGCCCTTACGGCGAGTCACTTGACTCGCTTCGCTCGCCCTTCGGGCCAGCCTGCGGCTGTTACTCCGCTTCGCTCCGTTTCTCTTTACTCGCGCAGAAAGTAACCAAAGAGAAAGCGCGCCCGGCATCCGGGTTTCGCTGCGCTCAACTCCCCTCGCTCCGGCGCTGTTCCGAGGGTCGTCGCGAAGGGCCATCCCTGGCCCATCACTCCTCGTTTGGCATCCATGCCAAACGCCCCTCTCCACAGCACCTCCACTCGGCCTCCTGACGGGATTCGGGGACCGCGGTGTTTGAACGTGTTGTGGAAGGCAGAGCAAAAAAGCAAAAGCAGAGCTTAAAGCGAGAGCATTGCGGCCAAGCCGCAATGCTCTCGCTCTGTTTGGTGCTGGATCGCCGATCTCACAGACGACGCCAAACGCCCCGTCAGGAGGCCGAGTGGAATCGTTGTGTAAGGGGTTGAGCGGCATGGATGCCGCGAGAGCCGCGATGGGCCAGGGATGGCCCTTCGCGGCGTGCCCCTGGAACGACGATGGAGCGAGGGAACCCGACGAAGTCGGGCCGGATGGCAGGGGCACAGACCTTTTGCTTACTTTTGGGGCGTCTGCCAAAAGTGAGCCGCTGTAAGAGCGGAACCGGTATCGGCAACAACGTAGAAGCGGCGGGTTCACGCCGAAGGGAAGTGAGCCGGCTACCACCGCAATGGTGGATGGAAAAAGCGTCATCCACCCTACGCCTGCCGAAACGTTGGAGCTATCGAGCTGCCATGGTTGTTGATAGAAAAACACTGCAGCACACTGAGGCTTCATCGTAAGGAGACGACACCAAATGCCGGACACGCCCAGCCCGTCTGGAATGACAAAAGTCACCCCGGTTACCTGTCCGTCATCCAACGCCTCCTGCAATTCTGGCGCTCGAATGGCTGGCCCGTCCTTCACGTAAAACACGATGAAAAGACACCCACGTCGAGCTATTACGTTCACGGCCCCTGGAATGGCATCAAACAGGAAGTCGCGCCGATAGAGGGCGAAGCCGTCATCATCAAGAATGAAAACTGCGCGTTCATAGGCACCCACTTGGATGCCACGCTGAAGGGAATGAACGCAAATCGCATCGTGCTGACGGGCGTTGTGATCCATAACAGCATGGATGCCACCGTCCGCGCAGGCAAAGCGCTCGGGTACAGCATCATCCTCCCGTCAGATGCCACAACCGCCGTACCTGTAACAGGGCCAGGTGGAACCCGCTGGGAAGCCTCGACCGTGCACGAGCTGACGTTGGCCATACTGGGCGCCGAATATGCTGAGGTCATGTCATCAGACGATGTGATTGCACGACTCAGCGAGTAACCCGGACGCCGTATCCAACGGTGGATGAAGAAAGTGTCATCCACCCTGCGCACCGCTTGGATTGCCCTCCACTGACCGCCTTGCGCCAATCTCAGGGAAAGTCGGCCGGCTCAGCCTCATGGGCCTTGTGCAGCAGCTCGATGAACGGCCTTGCCTCAGCGAGCATATGAGCGGCGATGGCAGTGACCGGAATCCCCGGTGTCCATGAGTTCATCACGGCCGCCCCAGAGAGCTCTTTCACCCGCTCGAGCGTGATGACTTCACAACGCTGGGGCATGCCGAGGCGGGCAAGTTGACGCTGAACCATGCCCATCATGGTGCCTTTGAGCATCTCGGCCTCAGGCCAGATCACCGTCTCACCATCCCAGAACGCCAGGTTCCAGATCGTGGCCTCACTCAGGTGCCCACGTTGATTGACGAAGGCCGCATCATCGAAACCCTCACGTATGGCCTGGTGCAAGTAATAGGTCTTGCCGATTTCACCGACATGCTTGATTGCCGCCAGCGGCCTCTCATGCTCGATGACACTCAAGCACAACGGGCCTTGCGGCCCATCGGACGGTGCGGCTGTGCGTACGAACACGGCAGGCTCAACCTCCATGCTGGCGGCCGTGAACTCGCCGTGAGGTGAAAAGACGGTGACGGTCAGTGACTGGTCGCTCGTGCCTTCTTCGACCGCGGTGCGAATGTATGACCGTAGCAACGCTTCAGCAGGCGCACGGTTGAAGAGTTTCAGAGAGGCATCGCGCAGACGCTGCAGGTGAAGATCCAGCCCCTTGATTCTGGAGTGTCTGACCTGCATCGCGGTGAAGTGGGCAAAACCGGCGAAAGCCAACGGGTTCAGCGGTGAAGCGCTGACGGGTTGTCCATCGATGTAGGACGACCGGGACGTATTCCGATGCTGGAACCGCCACTTCTTCCTGAACGGAAGTGGGAGAGGACGGCGTCGCGCAGCCAGCCGTCAGGACGGCCAGCAGCAGGAAACTGCGGTAGGGAAGGGCGGCGTGCATGGTGCGGCTCTCGGCAAGGTCGAGCCGAGACCATCGCCATTCTGCGAAGCCGCATCAGCAAACAAAGGGAATTGGCGTGTTGCCGGTTTTTATGCCGCCCCACACTCGACGAGAGTGGCGATGTGCTGATCTGTTTCCGCAACCCTTCTGCCATACACTTTGACCCACAAGCGCTTGGTAGTCTGCAACTTGCTCGACGTGGACAATGATGCATTGCGCGAATTAACGAAGGTGGCGCAGTTCAACGGCACCCCGGCGGGGCAGACGGGGCTGGAGAAACTGCAGAAGCGGCTGGCGCAGCGAATCGCCGCTTGATCCTGAGTACACGGCTGGCGGCGCGGCAGGCTGAACTATCGCCTTTCGATAAAGCCGATACGACGATGACCGATGCGGGCGAGAAGATAGCTCAGCCTATCGCTGTTGCAGCTGCTCAAACAGGTCGGTCAGCCAGCTGGGACGGGATGTGTTCTGCTCATCTTTACCGAAGAAGGCATCCAGAATGTAGCGATTCTGCTCCTGGCCAGTTGAAGCAGTAGCCATGCGCCCAGACTTGCCGATCACGTCGTCCAGTGTGATACCCGCCGCCGCACCTTTTTCGGTTACGGCCCAGACGCCGTTGACATTGGTAATGTCCGGCTCGAAGGGCTTGAGCTTCACGTCCTCGGAGGCGCTCAGGACGATGTTGTCCTTGATGCTGATGACCGGGGTATAGGTAGCGTATTGGCTACCGAGCGAAGAGTGTGTCGCGCCTTCGGCGGAAAACTTCGTCACCATCTGTTCGAGGAAACCCAGGTCGCTGGTATTGCTCAACGCGCCATAGCCTGGATCGAGGATATGGCGCAAGAAGCCCTGATCAATACGAGTACTGCCGATCGCCGATCCATTCAGGATGCTTGAAGCGGTGGCAGTGTCCTTATCGTTGAAGCTGACCGTGAGTTGGTGCCCTTGGGCGTCGTAGTTGTGACCGTTATTGAAGTTCGAGCGCAACCGCCCATTGTCGTGCTGACGGTAGTCGCCAAGCTCTTCGGCCAGGCGATCCACATAGGTCAGATCGGCGCCTTCGTCCTGCGCATAAGCGTACATGTCCGACAGCAAGGCACGATCTTCGTAGGTGAGGAAGTCGTAAGCGCTGCGACCGATGTTGTTGGCACTCATGCCTTGGGCGCCGTTGGCTACCGCAGGCTCTTTCCCGCCGAACAGGCGGGAAACCATGAGATCGTAGCCATTACTGGCGGGGCCGGCTGTCGATGCCGTGGTGTTGGCCGCGCTGGCGGACTGCGCAGCGGAGATGGATTGCGATGCCGTGGATGAAGAGGCGCTAACCTCCTCTTTGCCAGCGTGAGGCGCTGACGCGAACAACTGGTCGATCAGATTGGCAGGACTACTGCCCTTGCCCTCGGCCCGATGAGTCATGTAGTTGAAGTCGAGGTCGATCAGCTCTTGCAGACGAGAAGCATAGTCGTCCGGGTACTGCGCCTGCTCGATGGCGGGCAGCTCATTGTAGTAGGCAAGCACTTCTTTGAAGAAATTGGTCATCTTGCCGGTGCGGTTGTACTCGTCCATCGCCTGGGCTACAACCTTCTGACGCCATGCTTCCTCTTGGCTGTATGCCTCTGACCATGCGGCCCGCCGCTCGTTAACAGTGAAACTGCCGCTGTCATCATAGGCAATCAGTGCCAATTGATCGCGGGACATGACCTTGAAGGGATTGCTACCTGAACCGTTGACGAAGCTGGTAGCTTGTTTGGCGCGGGCCAGCAGCTCAGGGTCGTCGGTATTGGGCACCTCAGCATCGTGCCGCTCCTGATTCAGGTAGTAATCGTAGCCAGTGATCTGATCAAGCTGTGCCGTAGCCTTCTGGCCCAGCTCCTTACGGCTGAGGCTGGCATCACGAGCCTCAGCATGCGCAGCCGCCTCACCCAATTGGCGAGCCAGGTTAGAGACCGTGCTGGTGCTGCCTGCGGGGGGCGTGGTACTGGTCTTGCCGTCGGCGGAAACGTCCTGGGTTTGGCCCGCAGCACCAGTGGCATTGCCTGTCAGGCGACTGATTAGAGAGGTGTAGGTGGTGATGCCGATCATGGCGAGCCCTTCTGCTCAGTCCGTATCCGCCGCCTTGGCGGCAAAATCCTTGTCCCTATAGGGACCTTCGCCCAGCAGCTGTTCGATCAGGCTAGCCGCGCTGCCCTTGCCCCCGACCTGATGAGTCATGTAGTTGAAGTCGAGGTCGATCAGCTCTTGTAGACGGGAAGCATAGCTTTCTGGGTACTGCGCCTGCTCGATGGCGGGCAGCTCGTTGTAGTAGGCAAGCACTTCTTTGAAGAAATTGGACATCTTGCCGGTGCGGTTGTACTCATCATTGGCTTTGGCGATGACTTGCTGCTTCCATGCTTGTCGTTGGTCATAAGACTCCTGCCATGCGGCCTGCCGCTCGTTAACCGTGAAGGTACCGCTGTCGTCATAAATGACTAAGGTCAATTGATCCGGTGATAAGCCGGCAAAGGGGTTCTTACCCTGACCGTTGACGAAGCTGGTAGCTTGCTTGGCGCGAGCCAGCAGTTCGGGATCGTCCGTATTGGGTACCTCAGCGTCGTGTTTAGCTTTGTTTATGTAGTACTGGTCACCAATTATCTGATCAAGCTGTGCCGTGGCCTTTTGGCCCAGTTCCTTGCGACTGAGGCTGGCATCGCGGGTTTCAGCGCGTACCGCTGCTTCGCCCAACTGGCGGGCCAGGTTGGAAACGGTGATGGTGGGGCCGGTGCCTCCTGCTGGGATCGTGGCACTGGTCTTGCCGGCAGTGGAAACGTCCTGGGTTTGGCCCGTAGCAGTAGTAGCGCTGCCAGCCAAGCGGCTACCGGATAGGGATGTGTAGGTAGTAATACCGGCCATGACTGTTTCTCCATCGCCTCAGCTGCGGCTTGGCTTCATACAAACTTATAGTTCACAGCATTAACGGCTGCATAGCGGAAAGCTTTAGCCTCCGCATGCTCTGCAAACAAAGCGCAAGGAATACTTATGCACCCATGGTATCGTTGGACGCCGCCAGGTCAAATAGAACAAAAAAGGCGCCCGGGTCTCTCGTCAGTAACTATACGCTGTCGGCAACGATAGCCCTGGCAGTATTGCCGAAATGCTGGCCATTGTAGGTGTCCGGTGTGGCGGAGGAGTTTGGCATGACTTTTCCCTGTTTTGTCAAAGCTCTCGATGCCGCTGCAAACGTTCCCAGTGATGCGGAACATTACCGGGAACGCGCGCGGCTTTGCTGTTTATCTCATCGTGAATTCAACCGACCATGCATGGGTCGCGATATTGGTGGAGGTAATATTCGCCGTACAAATTGCCCCCCCGCTGGGAGTGGCCGTCTTGTTCCACGTAGGAATCTTGACACCACCACTGCCCAGCATGTTGACGTAGGTAGTAGTAAAGACGCACTCCTTGCTGCCAATCTTGTAGCGGACGTTAGCGAAGTTCGCATCGGGAGAAATCAAACTCTGGACTTGATAGCTGTCACTGCCTCCCGCTGACACACTGCTATCCGGTTTCGGTGAGGCATTGGCATAAGTGCTCGTCTCATTGGCCGTGATAATCGTATAGACAGCGGCAGGCGTACCGGTGGCCCCGACATGCTTGAAGGTAATCGTGACTGGCGGGCCGGCGTGGGCGGCGCCAGCAGCGGACAGTGCAGCGGTAGTAAGCAGAGCGAGCAGTGATTTACGTGTTTTCATGTTGTACATCTCCATATGAATTGTTGCCGCTGACCGAAAACTGACCCAGTAGAGGCTGTTCTGCCGACTGAAAACTGACCCAGGTGTTCAACTGCTTCTGCTCAATTTTTGAGCAGGAGAACACAGGGTGATCAGTATGGAAATGATGGGCAAAATTCGGCGGATGTATTTCCGCGACAAGCTGTCGCTACATGAGATAGCCAAGCGCACCGGGTTGGCGCGCAACACGATTCGCAAGTGGGTCAGAGCACCTGAGGCCAAGCCGCCGGTCTACCAACGCCGCGCGATCTTTAACAAACTCAGCCCTTTTCACGCCACGCTGGAGCAGGCGCTAAAAGCCGATTCGCTGCGGCCCAAGCAACAGCGGCGCAGTGCCAAGGCGCTGTTGGCGCAAATCAAAGCCGAAGGTTATGACGGCGGCTACAGCCAGCTCACCGCGTTTATCCGTGCCTGGCGAGGGGGACAGGGCAAGGCGTCGCAGGCCTTTGTGCCGCTGACCTTTGCTCTTGGCGAGGCGTTTCAGTTTGACTGGAGCGAGGAAGGCT
>NZ_NIUB01000023.1 GCF_002197815.1 Pseudomonas oleovorans subsp. oleovorans | reverse complement strand
TCGTTTAAGGCCTGGGATTGATTAGTTGCTGTATGCTTTTTCATGGACTCGCCCTCGCTGCCGTTGGCTTCTTAGACTGCCACCGTGGCGCATTGACGCCTCGGCGTGGGCGAGTCCATGTAATTACGCAAAGCCAGATGAGTTTTTCTCCCCTCTCCCGCTTGCGGGAGAGGGGCCGGGGGAGAGGGTCTGTCCGGCGACTCCGAGTCGCCTGTACCACCCTCTCCCCAGCCCTCTCCCATGAATGGGAGAGGGAGCCGTTCGAACATGAACCAGGCAGATTGCTTGCCTACGAACAACAGACAAAGGAACCCACACCATGCGACTCGTCATCGCCCTGGGCGGCAACGCCCTGCTTCGCCGCGGCGAAGCCATGACCGCAGAAAACCAGCGTGAAAACGTGCGTATCGCCTGCGAACAAATCGCCAAGGTGGCACCGGGCAACGAGCTGGTGATCGCTCACGGCAACGGCCCGCAGGTCGGCCTGCTAGCCCTGCAGGGCAATGCCTTCGACGCTGCCAACCCTTACCCGCTAGATGTACTCGGCGCCGAAACCGAAGGCATGATCGGCTACATGATCGAGCAGGAGCTGGGCAACCTGCTGCCGTTCGAGGTGCCCTTCGCCACCATCCTCACCCAGGTCGAAGTGGACAGCGCCGATCCGGCGTTCAGGAAACCAACCAAACCTATCGGCCCGGTCTACGCCAAGGAAGAAGCCGAACGCCTGGCCGCTGAGAAAGGCTGGAACATCGCCCCGGACGGCGACAAGTTCCGCCGCGTCGTGGCCAGCCCACGGCCACAACGCATCTTCGAAATTCGCCCAATCAAATGGCTGCTGGAAAAAGGCAGCGTGGTGATCTGCGCCGGTGGCGGCGGTATTCCCACCATGTACGACGGCAACAAATTGCATGGCGTGGAGGCGGTGATCGACAAGGATCTGTGCTCGTCACTGCTCGCCGAACAGCTCAACGCAGACCTGCTGGTAATCGCCACCGACGTCGACGCCACCTATATCGACTGGGGCAAGCCGACGCAGAAATCCATCGCCGAAGCTCACCCCGACGAGCTGGACAAACTCGGTTTTGCTGCCGGTTCCATGGGGCCGAAGGTGCAAGCCGCCTGCGAGTTCGCCCGCAACACTGGCAGCACGGCGGTGATCGGCTCGCTGGAGAATATCGAGGCCATCGTCCAGGGCAAATCCGGTACCCGGATCAGCCTGGATTACAGCGCCATCGCCTATCGCTGAAGGAGAGATGCCAACATGTTCGAGCCCGGCCATCTGCATCGCGATAACTTGGACAAACTCGAGACAATCTAGAGGGCTACGAGGTTCACTTGGTTTTCACCAGTATGCTTCGACTCTACATCTCAGCCTTGCGACCGACTAATCTCCCAGAACACTCTGCCATGGCGCATGGGTCACTGCAATTTGCTGCCCGAGTCGTTGTTCGATGATGGGGTTCACGGCATTAGGCTGAATCCCTTACCGTCATCGAGCACGGCGTAACGTCCACTGGCGAGCAGACGCTACGCCGTAGATGCCTATCACGCGCCGATCATCAAGGATTGGTCGGTGCTCTAACCCCGTTTCGGCGGCGATCTCGAGAGCGAACTGGGTTCGCTCTCGATTGCGCAACGTCGCCTGCAGGTTACGCGTCAGGATTACACGACGACCTTGAACTGCTCAGGCGTCTCAGCGCGCGAAGATCTTCTGGAACCCAAATGCCACCAGTGCCCCACCGGCCCAACCGTTCATAGCCCGATACGCAGGTAGCCATCACGAAAGGCCAACGTGCCGAAAATCCAAACGAGCCCGATTTGCCAACCTAGGAGTAGCACTCTAGTCAGCAGGAGAGTGATCGGGTAGAACCAGAGCGGAAAGGCGGCCGGGAATATGGCGGCGAAAGAGCTAGAAGTCGCGCTGACTTCAAAACTGAGCAGCAGCTACCGAAAACAACGCAAGATTCGCTTCCCGGTTTGAGACAACTCATTCGGGACGCTCCGTCGGGCCGCAGAATCGAAGTCCAAAGGAACAGCTGGTTCATAGCCTCTCACTAGGTATAGTGCGGATTCCACGGTCATCTGGCCACCCATTCCATAAGCATCTGACCACCGATTCCACGGTGATCCGGCCACTGATTCCACGGCCATCCGGCCACTCAACCGGGCAGGCAGTAACGCAGGATTTCTTCACTACCATCGACCTCTTTTTCGAAGCAGAGAGGTCGTCGTGGAGCGTTTATCCATGCGTAAGATTCGCGAAGTACTTCGTCTCAAGTTCGAGGTCGGGCTATCGGCTCGCCAGATTGCAGTCAGTGTGCAGGTCGGTCGTGTCACCGTCGGCGATTACCTCAACCGCTTTGCCGCCAGCGGTCTAGCCTGGCCCTGTTCGTTGTCCGATTCCGAACTGGAGCAGCAGCTGTTCCCGCCACCGCCGGCGGTACCCTCCGAACAACGACCGCTGCCTGATTGGTCTTGGGTGCATGCCGAGCTGCGTCGCCCCGGCGTGACCCTGGCGCTGCTCTGGCAGGAGTACCGCCTGAACCAGCCGCAGGGTTTTCAGTACAGCTGGTTCTGCGAGCACTACCGGGCCTGGCAGGGCAAGCTGGACGTGGTGATGCGCCAGGAGCATCGCGTCGGCGAGAAGTTGTTCGTCGACTACGCCGGGCAGACGGTGCCGGTTATCGACCGCCACAGCGGCGAGATCCGCCGGGCGCAGGTGTTCGTCGCGGTGCTTGGCGCGTCCAGCTACACCTTCGCCGAAGCCACCTGGTCGCAGCAGCTGCCGGACTGGCTAGGCTCGCATACCCGTTGCTTCGCCTTCCTCGGCGGCGTGCCGGAGATCGTGGTGCCGGACAACCTGCGCAGCGCGGTAAGCAAGGCCCATCGTTACGAGCCGGACATCAACCCCAGCTACCGCGACCTTGCCGAGCACTACGGAGTGGCGGTGGTGCCGGCGCGGGCGCGTAAGCCGCGCGACAAGGCCAAGGCCGAAGTCGGCGTGCAGGTGGTCGAGCGCTGGATCCTCGCGGCCCTGCGCAACCGTCAGTTCTTCTCCTTGGATGAACTCAACAGCGCCATCTCCGTGTTGCTGGAGCGGCTCAATCGCCGCCCGTTTCGCAAGCTGCCGGGCTCCCGGCACTCGGCCTTCGAGGCTCTGGATCGTCTGGCGCTGCGCCCCTTGCCGGTGCAACCCTACGTCTACGCCGAGTGGAAGAAGGCGCGGGTGGCTTCATCGACCAGCCAATCACTTGGCGCGAAAACAGATCCAGTACCACCACCAAGTACAACCAACCCTCATAGGTGCGGATGTAAGTGATGTCGGTGACCCAGACCTTGTTCGGTTCACTGACGTTGAACTTCCGCTCCAGACGGTTGGGCGAGGCCACAGTCGGCTTGCCACCATAGTACCCGAGGCGCCGACGATAACCGGTCTGCGAGCGCAGTCCCTCTCCCCGCATCAGGCGAGCCACGCGGTGCCGACCACAAGACTCGCCCAGCTCACGCAGGTCGTCGTGGATCTTGCGGTAGCCGTAGACCCCGCCGCTTTCCAACCAGGCATGCTTGATCAATCCGAGCAGACGCTGATCCTCCTTGGCGCGTGCAGATTTCGGCTCGGCCAGCCAGGCGTAGTAACCGCTGGGATGTACCTGGAGGGTCTGGCAGAGGCGCCGCACCGGGTACTCCACCGACAGCTTGCTGATAACGGCGTACTTCAGCCGGACTCCTTGGCAAAGTACGCGGCGGCCTTTTTTAGGATGTCTCGCTCTTCGGTCACTCGCTTGAGTTCAGCGCGCAAACGACGCAGTTCGGCTTGCTGATCATCTACCTGCTGCCGCTGTACTTGGGGCTTGCTGTAGCGCTTTACCCAGGCGTACAGGCTATGCGCGGACACACCTAGACGCTCTGCCACATCGGCAACACGCAAGCCGCGCTCAGTGATGTGCTTGACCGCTTCGATCTTGAATTCTTCGGGGTAACGCTGGTTGCTCATGGCACCTCCTGATGGGCCTCATTATGAGGCTTGGAGGTGTCTACGAAACTAGGGGCGATTCAGATCTCGCAGCTCGCGACGTCAAGAAAGTGTTGAGCCTGACAGAGCGCTCAGCGACGAACTGAAATGACCAAGCGGCGTAAATCATAAGATTTCGCCGCTTTACCATTCACTGGCCTGGCCCAACCTCTCCGACCAGCCAGCCCCAGCGAGCACCTCGCGATGACCTGAGCCAGTCTCTGCTCAGCATTCGATCTCCAATCGTTCCAACAGGTACTTCAAAGCTGTCTTTTCTCCTTTGGACAGGTTCAGACGGCCGGAAGCAATCTTGGTCAAGGCACTAATGTTCTTGGGTGATGCAATCCCATTCTTCTGCGCCTGGGTGATGATGTCGTTCGCGCGGGGCACCAAGCCAAACAGGGCAACATCGAAGTCAACCTCGAGATTCATGGCTCCTTCGCGGCTTCCCTGTCGTGCTTCGTCACAGTATTCCTCGATCGAAACACCAAACTGGGCGGCGGTTTCGCTTGGTACGCCAACCTTGCCCCTCACATACTGCTCCCAGCAGAAATCCCGCTTGGCGAACTCTGAGATGTTCCTGACATTGTCCGGCGGGGATCTCAGAATGTCTGCCACCAGACGGGCCTGCTCTAGCATCCATCCAAGCAGTGCTGAGGGAACACTCTGCTCTCGCCATATCCTATCCAGATCCAACTGCTGGGCCTTTGCTCGGAACCCGTCAGCGCAGGCTGCAATCGTGTACGTGACAATTTGAGCTTTATAGCCTCGGTCTGCTTGGTACCACGACGAGTTCTGCACGGCTTCATCAAGGTCAATGAAGAGCAATGCTTTAGCCATGGCCCGACGGAACCAGGTTTCACTGAGCGAGGATCCATCTCCGAGCTTCGCGAGCACCGATGTCGTGTAGCGGTTGAAGCATTTCTGGGCGCCCTCACTGACATGTTGGGGGCGCCCATCGAAGGAAAGCTCGTACTTCGCAAGGTCGGTCTTTGTCACGAGACGTGTCTTGGGATACATCAACTCAAGCTTCTTGCGCTCAGACGGCGTCTTGTACGAGAAGAGATTCTTGTACTGGCCTCTAGCACGTTCATAGAACCATTTGCTGCTGTGAAGCTCGCCCGCTTTCTGGGGAACGGACACCTCTTTGGAGAAGCGTTCAATTCGGATCTGTACCGGACTGTTAGAGGCAAGATCAGCCAGCGAAACCTTGTTTTGTGTGTTGGCGTATTCGGAGATTCGGGGAACCACATCGGCTAACCGATCCTCCTCCACTACGGACAGCTTGACCTGAACGTAAACATGATCAAGGTTCCTGCCCAAACCATCGCGAGCATAGAGCAGAGACGCAGTGGTTTGCCCTCCGTTTACAACTTGGAAATCCTTGATGTGGGAAATAGCCAATGCACCGCTGGGGAGCCTTCGCGTCTGTACGGAGGACGCCGTAGCCGTTACGCCATTGTTGTACGCAAAGAACATCCCGGGCTCTTCCGCGATGGTGCGCAGAATGCCTTTGTTGACACCGGTCTTTGCCTGCAGGTACGTCCTGACGTTCTGCTCGAGTAGGCGATTACCAAATGCGGCGAAGACCTTGGCCAGTACCGAGCAGTCCCCAGCCAAATCTTCCAAGATCGTCGGGCTCCCGCTCATCCTGTGGATTGGCACTGGCGGGGCGCATGGCGATCTTTAGCGTCTCCAAGTCCATGCCAGTCCCGTCGTCACGGATCCTTACGACAACATCACTCTCCTCGGGCTCGAACGAGATATCCACCCGAGAGGCCTTGGCCTTGATGCTATTGTCGATTAAGTCCGCGAGAGCTGCCGCTAGGTCGTAGTTACCAAAACTTCGTGCGGTCGCCATCAGGTCCCTTGCCTGGGGCGGATTCGTTATCCTCAATTCCCTCTCCTCAGCCCATACCACCGGGCAATATGGCAACAAGCCACTACAACATTATCCTTAGCCATAGTACGGGTACGAGACTATCCAGATTCATGGCAAATGGCCACTTCCTAGCCGCGCCCTTTTCTGCACCGGGTTGCATCGGAGATAGAGCCAATGCCCGCTACTGGATGCTTTGAGCCTGCCGCATCAGACTGGATGCCGGCCATAGTCGACTACCACAGCTTATGATCTCAGCTCGTAGCTGACCTTGCCTGTAGGTCGGCCACACCGACTACGATCATGAAGCTGGAGAAATTAAATGTGTAGACAGTAGGACTGAAAATCCTACGCACCAGTGAGACAGATTACGCTGGCAATACCGCCCTCCCCCACGCCACCAGCCTGGAATCAGGGGAGGGAGGCGGCTCGGGCTAATGATTGATCAACGACCCCTGATCGCCCGCAGCAGCGAGGCTGCTCAGGACATAGCTTTATTCCCCCTCATCATCTGGTGCAGAGGCCTCCATGCGCCGCCCGTAGAACCCTACCCAATCCACGTCACCAAACTCCTTCTGCAGCAACCCCTTCAGATAGTCATGCCACCCCTGGAGAGCCTCAGCCTTTTCTTCAAAGTATGAGTACCGGTCATAGATCGCATCCACCGACAGGTCCTTATGGTTGAGGATGCGACTGCGCACGTCCTTGCCCAAGCCATGCTTGGACATGTGCGTGGTTGCCGTGCGGCGCAAGTCATGCACGGTTGGACGCGGATAGCCATCGGCAACGCGCAGCAGACTCTCCTCTTCGACCCGACCTGAATCCTTCACGTAGTCATCGTAGAAGCGGCGCATGGCGCGGTTGAGCGAGGGCTGCGTCTGCGGTTTAGCAGGCCAACGCCCTGGAAACACATACTGCCCAGGCTTAGGTTGAGTTTTACTATTAGCCCAGTGTTCAAGGTCATTCGAAATCACTTTCTGAATCTGCCGCTCACGCAGGTAATTCAGAATGCTCAGCACATCGTCCGAAAGCGGAATGGCAATCGGGTTGTTGTTCTTCTCGAACTTGCCACTGCGATCCCAGATCTGCTCGTCCAAGTCGATATCGACCCATCGCATAGCCACGATACGCCCCGAGCGCTGCGCCAGCATCAGACTCAGCAACAGGGAAAACCGCGTATTGGTCGTCAGCGAGGCACCGGCCAACTGGTGCAGAAACCACACCAATTCGTGACGATTGAGGCTGCGCTCCCGTGGCGTTTCCTTGGCCACCCTATTGATCTGCACCAAGGGTGTCGCAGCAAGGATCTCGCGCTCGACGCAGAAGTTGAACATCTTTCGGATCACGGCCAGCAGACGGTTGGCCTGCACCGGCGCGGTCTTGGCCTTATGATCAAGCAGCGCCACGACCTGCTTGCGCGTGACATCACCGATCTTGGTGCGCCCGAGGTGCGGAACAAACTCAGTGCGCAGCATGCGCTCATCTTCACGCCACGATTTCTTGTTCTTCTCGGCCCACTCTAGGTAGCTGACAACCGCCTCTTCGAACGTCGGACTGGTGCGGTACTCGACCAACTCGACGATTTTCTTCTGCCCGGGATCGATACCCTGCTTCAGCAGCTCACCGGCCTGCGCGGCCTTGGCACGCGCCTCAGCAAGCGATAGCTCAGGGTATTTGCCCAGTGTCAGGCGCCGGGGATGGCCATGAAAGCTGTAGAGCAAGATGAAACTTATGCATGTTTTGTTGACCCGCACCCCGAACGTACCCTGCCCCGGCATGGGCGGATCGAGGTAATCCTGACGTCCTTTCTGGGGGTCGTACTTGAGCCGCTGGAGGATGTGTTCCTTCATCGCGCCGCGCTGTTTCATCTGCCCGCTCCTGACTAATACCGGGGTAGGTTTGGGGTAGGACTATAGCGCCTGGGGTAGGTTTGGGGTAGGGATTTGACCAAAGATTAAACAGCGGTTAGATTTTTCTACGCAGCCCAGTAAAATCGATACATACCTTTATATTCATGCACTTAGATAGCTTTAAGGCTTGTCAATTTTGCTGATACGGCCTGTGGAAAACCTAGCTTTGACACTGACTTGTAATCAGTAGGTCCCGGGTTCGACTCCTGGTGCCGGCACCATCTAATATCAAGGCCTGCTTTCATGCAGGCCTTTTTTGTTTTTGCTCCTGCCCACATCCGTCGCTTGTTCAGTGCACTTACCGCACTCGGCTCGTGGGTATGGCGAAAGGTTACATAGCGAGGTTATTGAGCAGATGCGTATTCTTGTTACCGGCGGTGCCGGCTTCATCGGCTCAGCCCTGATTCGCCACCTGATCCAAAACACCGGGCATCAGGTGCTCAACCTCGACAAGTTGACCTACGCCGGCAACCTGGAATCGCTTGCCCCCGTTGATGACAACCCGCGCTACCGCTTCGTCCAGGCGGATATCGCCGACAGCCCTGTGGTCGCGCAGACGCTGGCCGAGTTCCAGCCCGACGCCATCATGCACCTGGCCGCCGAGTCCCACGTCGACCGCTCCATCGATGGCCCAGCGGCCTTTATCCAGACCAATATCGTCGGTACCTATAGCCTGCTGGAAAGCACCCGCGCCTACTGGCTTGGCCTGAGCGCTGAGCGCAAGGCGGCCTTTCGTTTCCATCACATATCCACCGACGAGGTCTACGGCGACCTGCATGGCGTCGACGATCTCTTTACCGAAACCACCCCTTACGCGCCCAGCTCACCGTATTCGGCGAGCAAGGCGGCGTCCGACCATCTGGTACGCGCCTGGCAGCGCACCTATGGTCTACCGGTACTGATCAGCAACTGCTCGAACAACTACGGCCCCTATCATTTCCCTGAAAAGCTGATCCCGCTGATGATCCTCAACGCCCTGGCGGGCAAACCGCTGCCGGTGTATGGCAACGGTCAGCAGGTGCGCGACTGGCTGTATGTGGAAGACCACGCGCGCGCCCTGCTCAAGGTGGTCAGCGAAGGTCAGGTCGGCGAGACCTACAACATCGGCGGCCATAATGAACAGAAGAACCTGGATGTGGTACGCGCCATCTGCGCGTTGCTGGAGGAGCTGGCGCCGCATAAGCCGGCCGGTATCGCGCGCTATGAAGACCTCATCACCTACGTGCAGGATCGCCCGGGCCATGACCTGCGCTACGCCATCGACGCCGGCAAGATCGAGCGCGAGCTGGGCTGGATACCGCAGGAAACCTTCGAAACCGGGCTGCGCAAGACGGTGCAGTGGTACCTGGACAACCTCGACTGGTGCCGCCGCGTGCAGGATGGCAGTTATCAAGGTCAGCGACTCGGCGCACTCTAAGGAGCAGGAATAATGAAAGGCATCATCCTCGCCGGTGGCTCCGGCACCCGCCTGCACCCCATTACCCTCGGCGTGTCCAAGCAACTGCTGCCGATCTATGACAAGCCGATGATCTACTACCCGTTGTCGGTGCTGATGCTGGCCGGCATTCGCGAGATTCTGATCATCTCCACCCCCGAAGATCTGCCCAACTTCCGCAAGATGCTCGGTGACGGCAGCCAGTTCGGCATCGAACTGCAGTATGCCGAGCAACCTTCTCCCGACGGCCTGGCGCAGGCTTTCCTGATCGGCGAGTCGTTCATTGGTGACGACTCGGTGTGCCTGATCCTCGGCGACAACATCTTCCACGGCCAGCATTTCACCGAGAAACTGCTGCGTGCAGCTAGCCATGAAAGTGGCGCCACGGTCTTCGGCTACTGGGTCAGCGACCCCGAACGTTTTGGCGTGGTCGAATTCGATGCGGCTGGCAATGCGCTGTCGATCGAGGAAAAGCCGGCACAACCCAAGTCCAGCTTTGCCGTGACCGGCCTGTATTTCTACGACAACGATGTGGTGCAGATCGCCAAGGCGGTCAAGCCCTCGCCACGCGGCGAGCTGGAAATCACCGACGTGAACAACGCCTATCTGGCCCGTGGCGACCTGCGCGTGGAGCGCTTCGGCCGCGGTTTCGCCTGGCTCGACACCGGCACCCACGACAGCCTGCTCGATGCCTCGCACTACGTGCAGACCGTGGAAAAGCGCCAGGGCCTGAAGGTCGCCTGCCTGGAAGAAATCGCCTATCAGCAGGGCTGGATCGACCGCGACAAACTACTCGCGTGCGCCGAGGCGCTGGGCAAGACCGGCTACGGCCAGTACCTGTACAAGCTTGCCGAGGAACTCCCATGAAGGTGATTACCACTGCATTGCCGGAAGTGCTGATTCTCGAACCTCAGGTATTCGGTGACGAACGCGGCTTCTTCTACGAGAGCTTCAACGCACGGCGCTTTGCCGAAGCCACCGGCGTAACCCGTGAATTCGTCCAGGACAACCATTCGCGCTCAGTGCGTGGTGTGCTGCGCGGCCTGCACTATCAACTGCAGCAGGCCCAGGGCAAGCTGGTGCGCGTCAGTGCCGGCGAGGTCTATGACGTCGCGGTCGACGTACGTCGTAATTCGGCGAATTTCGGCAAGTGGGTCGGCGTGCATTTGTCCGCCGAGAACAAGCGCCAGCTGTGGGTGCCGGAGGGCTTCGCCCACGGTTTCCTGGTACTCAGCGAATACGCCGAATTCCTCTACAAGACCACCGACTACTACGCCCCGGCTCACGAGCGCTGCATCCGCTGGGACGACCCACAACTGGCCATCGACTGGCCGCTCGACGGCCTGACGCCGCAACTCTCAGCCAAGGACCAGCAGGGCCTGAGCCTTACCGATGCAGAGACCTTCGCATGAAGATTCTGATCAGCGGCCACACCGGCCAGGTCGCCCGCGAACTGCAGCTGGCCCTGCGCGAGCATGAACTGATCAGTCTCGGCCGGCAGGTATTCGACCTGTCGCGCCCGGAAACCCTGGGCGACATCATCCTGCGCGAGCGACCGGCGCTGGTGATCAATGCCGCCGCGTACACCGCCGTCGACCAGGCCGAACAGGAGCGCGAGCTGGCCTTCTCCGTCAATGCCGAGGCGCCGCGTGCCATCGCCGATGCCTGCTTCGAACTGGACATTCCGCTGATTCACTACTCCACCGACTACGTCTTCGATGGCAGCAAGACCACGCCTTACCGTGAAGCCGATACGCCACACCCGTTGGGCGTCTACGGCGCCAGCAAGGCGGCCGGTGAACAGGCGCTGCGCATCAGCGGCTGCGATCACCTGATCCTGCGCACCAGCTGGGTCTACTCGCAGCACGGACGCAACTTCTTGCTGACCATGCAGCGCCTGCTGCAGGAGCGCGACGAGCTCAGCGTGGTCGACGACCAGATCGGCGCACCGACCTGGGCTGGCAGTATCGCCAGCGCTACCGCCGAGCTGATCAACAAGTGGCAGCAAGGGCGCCATCACTGGGGCACCTACCACCTGACCTGCCAGGGCGAAACCAGCTGGTTCGGCTTCGCCAGTGCCATCGCCGAACGCCTGCGTGCAGCCGGCAAGCCCTGCGCCAGGTTGCGCCCCATCCCTAGCACCGAGTACCCGACGCCGGCGCAGCGCCCACTCAACTCACGCCTGGATGGTAACCGCCTGGAGCAGGATTGGCAGGTTCGCCTACCGGACTGGCACACCGCCCTGGACGCCTGTCTGCAACGCATGAACTGAGTCCCTGCGTTTCATCCGCGCGGCCAGTGCCCATCACCGGCCGCGCGCTTAACGTGCATAATGCGCCGATCATTTCTGCACGGTTTGCCATGAGCACGAACACTGCCACTCCCCGTCGCCTGCGCTGGCGCAGCCTCGTGCTGTTGGCGCTGCTGCTTGCGCCACTGCTGTGGCCGGTCCACTTCCTGGCCGAGCGCTACTACCGCGAAGTACTGATCGAGCAGAACCGGCAAACCCTTGACCTGTACGTCGCCAACCTGCTCGGTACGCTGCGTCGTTACGAGGTGCTGCCGCAGATTCTCGGTGATCTTCCAGGTGTACGCGCAGCCCTTCACGCGCCCGAAGACCCTGCCGCACTGGACACCGCCAATCGCCTGCTGGCGCGCATCAAGCGGCAGACCGGTGCCGACGTGATCTACCTGATGAATAATCGCGGCGTCACCCTGGCCGCCTCCAACTGGGACAAGCCCGACAGCTTCGTCGCCGGCAACTTCGCCTTTCGCCCGTATTTTCGTGAAGCGCTGGCCGGGCGCCTGGGACGCTTCTTCGGCCTGGGCACCACATCCGGCAAGCGCGGCTACTACTTCGCCTACCCGGTGCACGAGGACGACCACAATATCGGCGCACTGGTGGTCAAGGTCGACCTTGATCACACCGAAACGCTGTGGGGCAACACGCCTGAACGGTTGCTGGTGACCGATACCAATGGCGTGGTCATCCTCACCTCGCGGCCGGACTGGCGCTTCCACGCCAGCCGCCCGCTGGACCGGGTCGAGCAATCGGCCATCGCCGCCAATCAGCCCTATCCGACCCAGGCGCCACCTCGCCTGGATATCGACCCAAACGCCTGGCTGACACAAAGTCGTGTTCTGGACGAAACCGGCTGGACGGTGAGCATTCTCGCCCCGCGTATCCTCCTCGACCGCCCCGTGCGCAG
This sequence comes from Pseudomonas oleovorans subsp. oleovorans, assembly GCF_002197815.1. Taxonomy (GTDB): domain Bacteria; phylum Pseudomonadota; class Gammaproteobacteria; order Pseudomonadales; family Pseudomonadaceae; genus Aquipseudomonas; species Aquipseudomonas oleovorans. The sequence goes on along the minus strand of NZ_NIUB01000023.1, from coordinate 68,111 downwards.
CGCCGTGGCCGTGGGCGCGGCAGCCTTGCTGGCGCTGCTGTTGCTGCTCGGCCTGCTGATTTTGCGCCGCCGCCATTACCTCGAACGCATCGCCCTCGACGCCCGCGCCAAGGCCGAACTGGAACAGCGCGTGGCCGAACGCACGCAGGATCTGGAGCTGCTCAACAGCCGCCTCAAGCAGGAAGTGCTCGAACGTGAACAGACGCAGCAAGAACTGGTGCGCGCTCAGGACGAGCTGGTCCAGGCCGGCAAACTTTCAGCGCTCGGCACCATGAGCGCCAGCATCAGCCACGAACTCAATCAACCGCTGGGGGCGATCCGCAGTTACGCCGAAAATGCCAGCACCCTGCTCGATCACCAGCGCAACGACGATGCCCGTGCCAACCTCAAGCTGATCAGCGAGCTGACCGAACGCATGGCCTCGATCATTGCCCATCTGCGCGCATTCGCCCGCCGCGACCGCCATGCGCCGGAGCGCGTCGCCCTGCAACCGGCGCTGGACGATGCCCTGGCCCTGCTGGCCAAGCGCCGCCGGGCCATGGACGTAGAACTGATTCGCGACCTGCCGGATGCCACCCTCTGGGTTCAGGCCGGTGAGACACGCCTGCGCCAGGTGCTCGGCAATCTGCTTGGCAACGCACTCGATGCGCTGGTCGCCAAGGCGCCACCACGACGTATCTGGATCAGCCTCGAACATCAGGCCGAGCACCTCGACCTGCTGCTGCGCGACAACGGTCCCGGTTTCTCGGCCGAATCCCTGGCACGCGCACGTGAGCCCTTCTTCACCACCAAGACCAGCGCCCAAGGCCTGGGGCTTGGCCTTGCCATCTGCGACAGCCTGATCCGCGCACTGGACGGCGAGCTACTGCTGGCCAATCATCCCGAGGGTGGCGCACTGATCACCCTGCGCCTGCGCCTGGCCGCTCCCGGCGTCAACCTGCAACCTTCCGAGGATCCTTCGCCATGACCAGCGACAGCGCCATCGACAGCCGCATTCAGGTACTGCTGATCGACGACGACGCCCACCTGCGCCAGGCGCTCAGCCAGACGCTCGACCTGGCCGGGCTCAAGGTGCTCAGCCTGGGCGATGCGCAGGGCCTGGCCGCACGCATTCCGGCAGGCTGGCCGGGCGTGGTGGTCAGCGATATCCGCATGCCCGGCATCGATGGTCTGCAACTGCTGCAGCAGCTGCGCGAGCGTGATGCCGAGCTGCCGGTGCTGCTGATCACCGGCCACGGTGACGTGCCGCTGGCCGTGCAGGCGATGCGCGCTGGCGCCTACGACTTCCTGGAAAAACCCTTCGCCAACGATGACCTGCTCGACAGCGTACGCCGCGCGCTGGAGCTGCGCCGCCTGGTGCTGGACAACCGCAGCTTGCGCATGGCGCTCAATGACCGCCAGCAGCTGTCCAGTCGTCTGGTCGGCCAATCGCCGGCCATGCAGCGCCTGCGCGAACAGATCGATGCACTGGCCAGCATCGCCACCGATGTACTGATTCTCGGCGAGACCGGCGCCGGCAAAGAGGTGGTCGCACGCGCCCTGCACGATCTGTCCAGTCGTCGTGACGGGCCATTCGTCGCCATCAACGCCGGTGCACTGGCCGAGTCGGTAGTGGAAAGCGAGCTGTTCGGCCATGAGGCCGGCGCCTTCACCGGCGCGCAGAAACGGCGTATCGGCAAGTTCGAGTTCGCCAACGGCGGCACCCTGTTCCTCGACGAGATCGAGAGCATGAGCCTGGACGTACAGGTCAAATTGCTGCGTCTTCTGCAGGAGCGCGTGGTCGAACGCCTGGGTGGCAATCAGCTGATCCCGCTGGACATCCGTGTGATCGCCGCGACCAAGGAAGACCTGCGCCAGGCTGCCGATGCCGGCCGCTTCCGCGCCGACCTGTACTACCGCCTCAACGTCGCACCGCTGTCCATCCCGCCGCTGCGCGAGCGCGGCGAGGACGCCTTGCTGCTGTTCCAGCATTTCGCCGAAGGGGCGGCCGCCCGCCACGCCCTGGCGCCACGTGAACTGCAACCTGGGCAGCGTGCGCTGCTGCTGCGTCATCCATGGCCGGGCAACGTGCGCGAACTGCAGAACGCCGCCGAGCGCTTTGCGCTGGGCCTGGAGTTGGCACTCGACAGCAACGCGCCCAGTCTGCCGCCGGTCAATGGCGGGCTCAGCGAGCAGGTCGAAGCCTTCGAGCGCGCGCTGATCGCCGCCGAGTTGAGCCGTCCGCACGGCTCGCTACGCAGCCTGGCCGAAGCCCTGGGCGTACCGCGCAAGACCCTGCACGACAAACTGCGCAAACATGGCCTGACCTTCTCCGGCGCTGGCGGAAGCTCGCCAGAGGACTTCGACTGACTGGCGGCAAACCGCCAAATCCATCACCAAAGACTTGCCGGCGGCGGGTTCATGAACCCGCCAGCCCCTCGGCAAAGAGCCATCAAAGCCCTCAACCACGGGCTTTTCCCCGATGCGTGGAATCCAACGACAGCAGACTGGCACAAGGGTTGCTCTAGGCTAGCCTCAAGCGAACCCACAAGCACAAGTCCAGGCCTCGCTGATGCCACCGGCGTTTTTCTCCAAGCCGCCTAGACTTGCTCTTGTCCGTTCGTTAGCAGCGCCACTGGCGCCAATGCGATAAACACAACAAGAGGAAGCATCCGCATGTTCAAACTGACTGCCAAGGCGCTGGCTTGCGCCCTGTCCCTGTCCATCGCTGGCGTGGTTCACGCTGCCGACCCGATCGTCATCAAATTCTCCCACGTGGTTGCCGAGCACACCCCGAAAGGTCAGGGTGCCGTGCTGTTCAAGCAACTGGCTGAAGAGCGCCTGGGCGACAAGGTCAAGGTCGAGGTCTACCCGAACTCCTCGCTGTTCGGTGACGGCAAGGAAATGGAAGCGCTGCTGCTCGGTGACGTACAGATGATCGCCCCGTCCCTGGCCAAGTTCGAGCATTACACCAAGCAGCTGCAGGTATTCGACCTGCCGTTCCTGTTCGACGACATGGCTGCGGTTGATCGCTTCCAGAACAGCCCTGAAGGTCAGAAACTGCTGACCTCCATGACCGACAAGGGCATCACCGGCCTGGCCTACTGGCACAACGGCCTGAAGCAGCTGTCGGCCAACAAGGCGCTGCTGGAGCCGAAGGACGCCCGTGGCCTGAAGTTCCGCGTACAGGCCTCCGCCGTACTGGAAGAGCAGTTCAAGGCCGTGCGCGCCAACCCGCGCAAGATGAGCTTCGCCGAGGTCTACCAAGGCCTGCAGACTGGCGTGGTCAACGGTGCCGAGAACCCGTACTCGAACATCTACAGCCAGAAGATGCACGAAGTGCAGAAGTACATCACCGAGTCCAACCATGGCCTGCTGGACTACATGCTGATCACCAACACCAAGTTCTGGGACGGTCTGCCGGCTGACGTACGCGACGAGCTGAACAAGATCATCGCCGAGGTCACCGTCGAGGTGAACAAACAGGCTGACGCCCTCAACGAAGGCGACAAGCAGCGCATCCTGGAAGCCGGCACCACCGAAATCCTGACCCTGACGCCTGAGCAGCGCGGCCAATGGCGCGACGCCATGCAGCCGGTATGGCAGAAGTTCGAAGGCGAGATCGGTGCCGACCTGATCAAGGCCGCGCAAGCCGCCAACCAGCAATAAGGCCGGAGAGCCGGGTGGGCAGGGTGCAATTGCCCTGCTCCACCACGACGCCCGCAAAGGGCATCGAAACATGCAGCAACCGGTGAGCCGGCCCTCGGTTCGCCTTACGCCCTTTCCATTCGGGAGAACCGACCATGAACGCCTTGCGGCGCGTCTGGGAGCGCTTCGAGGAAGGCTTCATCGCTTTCCTCCTGGCGGCCATGACGCTGATCACTTTCGTCTACGTGATCCTCAACAACTTCTACACCCTGTTCTATTGGCTGGGTGACTATTTCGGCGGTAACGAGTTTCTGCTCGGTATCGGCGACGCCATTCTCGACATGGCCCAGGCGATGACCTGGAGCAATGCCCTGACCAAGGCCTTGTTCGGCTGGCTGATCTTCTTCGGCCTGGCCTACGGCGTGCGCACGGCCGGCCACATCGGCGTCGACGCCCTGGTCAAGCTCGCTCCGCGCGGCGTGCAGCGCGTCATCGGCGTGATCGCCTGCTCGGCCTGCCTGGGTTACGCCGGCCTGATCGCCGTCGGCAGCTTCGACTGGGTGCACACCCTGTTCACCGCCGGCATCGGCGCCGAAGACCTCGGCCACTACGGCATCCAGCAATGGCATATCGGCATGATCGTGCCCTTCGGCTACGCCATGGTGTTCATCCGCTTCCTGGAAATCCTCGTGCGTATTCTGCGTGACCAGCAGACCGGCCTCGGTCTGGCGGATGAAGCCGCTGACGCCCTGAAAATCAATGAGCATGAGGAGCCCAAGCAATGACCGTTCTGTTCCTCTTCCTGCTGCTGTTTTTGCTGATGTTCATCGGCGTGCCGATTGCAGCCTCGCTCGGCCTGGCCGGTTCGATCACCATCATGCTGTTCAGCCCGGACTCGGTGCGCTCGCTGGCGATCAAGCTGTTCGAGACCTCCGAACACTACACCCTGCTGGCCATTCCGTTCTTCCTGCTGTCCGGTGCCTTCATGACCACCGGCGGCGTGGCCAAGCGCCTGATCGACTTCGCCAACGCCTGCGTCGGCCACATCCGTGGCGGTCTGGCCATCGGTGCGGTACTGGCGTGCATGCTGTTCGCCGCGCTGTCCGGCTCCTCGCCGGCGACCGTGGCCGCAGTGGGCTCGATTGCCATCGCCGGTATGGTGCGTTCCGGTTACCCGCAGGCGTTTGGCGCCGGCATCGTCTGTAACGCCGGTACCCTGGGCATCCTGATTCCGCCGTCGATCGTGATGGTGGTGTACGCCGCCGCCACCGAGCAGTCGGTGGGCAAGCTGTTCATGGCGGGTGTGATCCCCGGCATCATGCTCGGCCTGGTGTTGATGATTGCGATCTACATCGTCGCGCGCATCAAGAAGCTGCCAGCCTTGCCGCGCGCCAGCTTCCGCGAGTGGCTGCGCGCCGCCCGTGAGGCGTTCTGGGGCCTGCTGCTGATGGTGATCATCCTCGGTGGTATCTACACCGGCATGTTCACCCCGACCGAGGCTGCGGCCGTGGCCGCGGTATACGCCGGCTTCGTTGCCCTGTTCGTGTACAAGGACCTGAGCATCCGCGAGTGCCCGAAGGTGCTGCTGGAGTCCGGCAAGCTGACCATCATGCTGATGTTCATCATTGCCAACGCCATGCTCTTCGCCCACGTGCTGACCACCGAGCAGATTCCGCAACAGATCACTGCCTGGGTGGTGGATCTGGGTCTGCAGCCGTGGCAGTTCCTGCTGGTGGTGAACATCGTGCTGCTGATCGCCGGTGCCTTCATGGAGCCGTCGGCGATCATCCTGATCCTGGCGCCGATCCTGTTCCCGATCGCCATGCAACTGGGCATCGACCCGATCCACCTGGGCATCATCATGGTGGTGAACATGGAAATCGGCCTGATCACGCCACCGGTGGGGCTGAACCTGTTCGTCACCTCGGCGGTGACGGGGATGCCGCTGACGGCGGTGATCCGCGCGGCGATGCCATGGCTGATGCTGCTACTCAGCTTCCTGGTGATCATTACCTACGTGCCTGCCGTGTCGCTCGGCTTGCCGAACATGCTCGGCATGTAAGGGTTCAAACCTACGCTGTTTGGTACTCCATGTACCCACTCTGCCCGGCCTTTGTGCCGGGCTTTTTTTGCGCGAAATAATCTGATGAAAACTACTGTAGCCATTTGAGTGCGTGCACATTTCCACAGCAGTGCACACAAGCGCCTGTGGTCACGTAAAGTTACGCTCGATATCGCCAAGGAAACCGTCACATGATCAAGCGCAGCCTGAAATCCATCGTCACCACCTGGTTTACAGGCCTGTTGTCGTTGCTGCCACTGGTTCTGACTCTGGCACTGCTGGCCTGGATATTCAGCCTGCTCAATCGTCTGGTCGGACCTTCGACCCTGATCGGCCAAGTATTCGCTGCCCTCGGCCAGCCCTTTTCCAGCAACAGCTACCTGGCCTACTTGCTGGGCAGCCTGGTACTGCTGGCCAGCCTCTATCCACTGGGCCTGGCCGTGCAACTGGGCCTACGCCGGCCCCTGTCCTGGCTGCTCGACCGCACCCTGCGGCGCACGCCGCTGATCGGCAACTTCTATAACCTGGCCGACCGCTTCGTTGGCTTGCTGGACAAGAGCAAGAACCCGGACATCACCACCATGGCGCCGGTCTGGTGTTTCTTCGGCGGTGACGGCGCAGCGGTACTGGCCCTGCGCCCAAGCTCGGAGACGGTCGAACTGGAAGGCCGCCCCTACTGCGCCATCCTCATTCCCACCGCGCCGATTCCGGTGGGCGGCGGCCTGCTCTACGTACCGCAAGAATGGATCCGCGCCGCCGACATGGGGGTGGATCAGCTGACCAGCATCTATGTGTCCATGGGGCTCACGCCACCCAGCAGGCGCAACGTCGAGCAATCGCCGCCAGTAGTGATCAAACCCTGAATATGTCCTGCGTCACTCCCGCGCAGGCGGGAGCCCAGGAAATTCGAAGGCTCGAGATCTACAGGCCAGCGCAAGCGCTGTTCAGCGATAGGGCTGCTGTCCCGCCTGCGCGGGCATGACAGCTTTTTCAGTGTTTCCTAGGCAAGCGGCAAGCTAGTAGTGGACTTGATCTCCGACAGCGCCACGATCGAGTTCACCTCCTGGATACCTGGCACCAGCGACAGCTTCTCGAAGAAGAAGCGCTCATACGCCTCGATATCGCGGGTGACGATGCGCAGCATGAAATCCACCGCGCCCATCAGTACATGGCACTCCAGCACCTCGGGAAACTCGCGCATGGCCTCGGCGAACTCGGTCAGGTTGGAACGCCCATGGGCGTTGAGCTTGACCTGAGCGAACACCTGCGTGTGCAGGCCGATGCGCTTGCGATCGAGCAGGGTGACCTGCTTGCGAATCACCCCCTCCTCCTTGAGGCGCTGGATACGGCGCCAGCACGGCGACTGCGACAGACCGATGCGCTCGGCGATCTCCGCAGTGGAGAGACCAGCATCTTCCTGTAGCAGGGCAAGAATGCGTTGGTCGTAAGCATCCAGCACGATGGACATAAAAAACCCCCAATACCCGATTAACAAGGCAAGTTTATCCATGAAACCTGGAATAACCCAGAAAACCAGGCAGAACTTTTGCCGAATTAGGGCGGAAACTTAAGCAAAACCTGCCCGAGCTTCCGCCATGCCAGATACCACCCCGTTTCCGTCCGCCCATAACCGCCACGATCCCTGGCAGGATCGCGGCGATGCCTGTATCGAATACCAGCTGCGCACCGACGCCGAAGCCGACGTGATGTGCCGCCTGCTGGGGCTGTTTGCACAATTGCAGTTATTACCTGAGGCCTTGCACATGGAACGCCTACAGGACGACCTGCATATCAGCCTGCGTCTGTCTGGCCTGTCGCTGCATCGCGCCGGCGTGCTGGCGCAGAAACTGCGCAGCCTGGTCTGCGTATGGGAGGTGACCTGGCAACACCTGGATCACAGCCTGGTCACGGAGGTGGCCTGAAGCGGCGACTCAATCACGCACGGGCCTTCGCCCTTGTGCTGCTTTTCGGGCATCCTAGCCAGGCTGCAAGGCCGTTGAAAAACGGCCTGCTAACCTTGTTCAGGCCGACCCGAGGAGCCCGCATGTCCGCCTTCACCGCTACCGCCCCTGACCGTGTACTGGATCTTGGCGACCTGCTGCGTGAGCTGGTGGCCCAAGGCCGGGTCGAGCAGAAGGTGGCCGAGCAGTGCCTGGCGATTCGCCGCAGCTCACTGAACAACACCCAACATCCGCTGGAGTTCCTCGCCGCACAGCAGGTCGACGACCTGACACGCCCGGGCAAGAAGCTCGACCTGGAAACCCTTACCGTCTGGCTGGCCGACTTCGCCGGCCAACCCTACCTGCGCATCGACCCGTTGAAAATCGACGTGCCGGCCATCACCCCGCTGATGTCCTACGCCTTCGCTCAACGCCACAAGATCCTCGCCGTGGCGGTGGACAGCGAGAGCGTGACCATTGCCAGCAGCCAGCCACTGGTGCACAGCTGGGAAGCCAACCTGGTCCACGTACTCAAGCGCCCGATCAAGCGCGTGGTGGCCAACCCCAGCGATATCCAGCGCTTCACCACTGAGTTCTATCGCCTGGCCCGCTCGGTCAGCGGCGCCAATGCCACCGACCAGAAGATAAGCGGCGTCGGCAACTTCGAACAACTGCTCAGCCTCGGCGCCCAGGATCAGGAGCCGGACGCCAACGACGCACACATCGTCAACATCGTCGACTGGCTGTTCCAGTACGCCTTCCAGCAACGCGCCAGCGATATCCATATCGAGCCACGCCGCGAGCAGGGCACGGTACGCTTTCGCATCGACGGCGTGCTGCACACCGTCTACCAGTTCCCCGCCCAGGTCACCATGGCGGTGGTCAGCCGCCTGAAAAACCTCGGCCGCATGAACATCGCCGAGAAGCGCAAACCGCAGGATGGCCGGGTCAAGACCAAGACCCCGGATGGCAATGAAGTGGAGTTGCGCCTGTCCACCCTGCCGACCGCCTTCGGCGAGAAGATGGTGATGCGTATCTTCGACCCCGAGGTGCTGCTGAAAAGCCCGGATCAGCTTGGCTTCTCTCCTGACGACCTGCGCCGCTGGGCCAGCATGACCAGCCAGCCCAACGGCATCATCCTGGTCACCGGCCCCACCGGCTCGGGCAAGACCACCACGCTCTACACCACCCTCAAGCAACTGGCCACGCCGGAAGTGAACGTCTGCACCATCGAAGACCCCATCGAGATGATCGAAGGCGCCTTCAATCAGATGCAGGTGCAGCACAATATCGACCTGAATTTCGCCAGCGGCGTGCGTGCACTGATGCGTCAGGACCCAGACATCATCATGGTCGGTGAGATCCGCGACCTGGAAACCGCCGAAATGGCGATACAGGCGGCATTGACCGGCCACCTGGTGCTCTCCACGCTGCACACCAACGATGCCCCCAGCGCCATCACCCGCCTGCTGGAACTGGGCGTGCCGCACTACCTGCTCAAGGCCACCATCCTCGGCGTCATGGCCCAGCGCCTGGTACGTACCCTGTGCCCGCACTGCAAGGCGCCGGTGCAACTGGACGAGGACGCCTGGAATAGCCTGACCCGCCCCTGGAGCTCGCCACTGCCAACGCAGGCTCATCATGCCGTCGGCTGCCTGGAGTGCCGCGAAACCGGCTATCGTGGCCGTGCCGGTGTCTACGAAATCATGCTGATCAACGACGCCATCAAACCGCTGATCAACGCCGACACCGACCTCACCGCACTGCGCCGCGCCGCCTTCAAGGACGGCATGCGCAGCCTGCGCCTGTCCGGCGCACAAAAGGTCGCCGCTGGCCTGACCACCCTCGAGGAAGTGCTGCGCGTCACGCCACAAAGCGAGCAACGCTGAGGCGTGCGCAGCCCGCCAGCGGCGGGGGCCAGGCGGGCAGACACGGAGCCTCTTTGAGCTGCCTCACCAGCGCGGCAAGCACAAAGCATTTCGATATGAACGGGTTCTCACCGCTCAACGGGCATGCGTCCACGCTGCGAAGGGGTCGGCGGCAACGGCCATGTGACTATGCTTAGATTGTTCGCTCTGGCACGCCACTGAACAACGTAGGCGAAACAGGCAAGACAAGGCAGGTAGTTGTTCAACAGCCTGCAAGCAAAGGAGTCCATGCAATGCATGTTTAAGGGCGCGCAAATAACACGCTCAGCCGGGGTCGTGCAGTACGTTCATGATCACCTATCTGCATAACCTGTCGTTCGGGCACTGGCTGGCCTTGGCTACCCTGCTGCTGATTTTCGAAGTGTTTGGTGCCGGCGGCTACCTGCTCTGGGTCGGCCTCATGGCTGTCGCTGTCGGCGCAGTGGTTTTCCTGCTTCCCGAGTTGCACTGGGCCTGGCAACTCATGCTGTTTGGCATGCTGGCGATACTGTCGGCATTGCTATGGCGGCGACACCAGCGCCGGACTGTCCGCTAGATAGACCACCGATACGGGCAACCGGCCATCGCCTGCGAGGAACCATCGCTGGCCTGCACCACTCATAGGATCAGAGCCACCCCACAAGGAGTTCCATCATGCGTGTAACGCGTCATGCTGCACTGGCCTTCAGTGCCTGCCTGTTTGCCCAGACCGCCGCCGCCGATGGCCTGCTGCGCGACATTCTGTCCTCGGGCGCCACTACCGCCTCGACCTACCTGACCTTCAAGGATCGCAAGCTGGTCGCCGCAGCCGAAGAGGATGCCAGCAGCTTCGTCGCCAGCAACGGCGAAATTCGCGGCCCACATCTGGAGGCCGCGATGCAGCAGCTGCGTAGCGCCAACCCGCAGTTGCAGGGCGCCGATGATATGGCTCTGGCCAGCGCCATCCTTGCGGCGTCGGCAGCGCCAGCTGAGAGCGCACGCTGAACCATCACCAGCTGACCATAAAAAATGCCCGCATCCAAAGGGAGCGGGCATTTTTCGTTCAGCTTATCGGAACATCAGGCCTTAGCAGGCCTTCCGAAAACCTCTCGCCTTACATCAGCGGCAGGGTGTAGCTGACGATCAGGCGGTTCTGGTCGACGTCAGTTGCAGCGTTGCCACGCAGCACGCCGTAACGCCAGCCCAGACCCAGCCCCTTCAGGGCGCCATCCTGGAATACGTAGTCCAGAGCGACGTCACGCTCCCATTCTTTGGCTTGTCCAGTACAGGTGGTATTAGTGCTGGAGCACTGAACGTTGGTACCTTTCAGATAAGCAACCGAAGCCTTCAGGCCAGGCACACCGACACCAGCGAAATCGTAGGTGTATTGACCGAAGGTAGTACGCTCACCGGCGCGGGTGAAGCTGTTGGCCAGACGGTCAGTCAACAGATAGACGCTGGCGCCTGCGGAACCTTCAATGCCACCCTGGTTCAGCTGGACGAAGTTGCTATTCTCGGAAACACGCTGATAACCCAGCATGATCGCGTGGCTTTGCAGTGTGTAGGTGAAGGCAGCGCTCCAAGTGTTGTTATCGATCTCACCAGTGCCGTCACCGAAGGTTCTATTGGCAGAGTAACCAGCGGTGCGACCGGCAGCATTGCCGTTCTTGCCATCGGAAGTCGTGCGGAAATAACGCAGATCAGTCTTCAGGCTGCCCTCGCCCAGCGCCAGGTTATGCCCCAGACCGGCGAAGTGCTGCTTGTAATAGTCTTCGAGGTTGGCGTAGTAGTACTGGGCAGTCAGATCGCTGTTGATCTTCCAGTCGCCACCGCCGAAATAGAATTTGTTGGAGGCTTGGCTACCGCCATCCACGGCCAGACCGGTGCTGTTGCTCGAAGCACGGCCTACGGCGTGCTCGATCTGACCAGCGGTCAGGGTCAGGTTGTCGATTTCGTTGGAGGTGATCATGCCACCTTCGAACATCTGCGGCAGCAGGCGACCGTCGTTGGAAGTGAGGATCGGCAGTTTCGGCATCAGGGTACCGATGCGGGCCTCGGTTTTGGAGAAACGAACCTTGCCGGTCAGGCCGCCTTTGCTGAACTCATCAACGGCGCTGCCATCGCTTTCCAGCGGGAACAGAGCACCCGGAATACGATCCTGACCTGCTTTTTGGGGGGATACGTTTCGACCACCACCATCCAGACGCACGCCCAGCATGCCGACGGCATCAACGCCGAAGCCAACGGTACCCTCGGTGAAACCGGACTGATAGTTGAGAATAAAGCCCTGGCCCCACTCGCTGGCCTCACCATTGTTGTTGGTGGTGTTCACGGTGTTCTGGTCGAAGTAGAAGTTGCGCATGGTCAGGCTGGCTTTGCTGTCACCGATGAAATCGGCTACGGCTACTTGGCTCAGGCCCAGGGTGCTGGCGGCTACGGCCAGTGCCAGGGAGGTCTTTCTCATTATGTTTCTCTCCAGTGTGTTTAAGGTGACGCATCGTCCGGCGCAGACTTCGGCACGAAGAGGCAGGCCGGAACGAATAGGGCACACACACCCACGAGCCAGGGCACGGCAAAGCCAGGCTCGAATGGGCGTATGAAAAACTCAGGAAGAACAGAACAACGGCGAACGCAGCGCAGCGGCCGAAATAAAGCGGGCAGAGTGGTGCATGGTGAATGCTCTCTCGTCGTTGTTATTGTGCGCCGACATCCTGGCCGGCATCTGCCGGAGCCTATGCAGATAACGCGCCAGTTCCTTATAGCAAGCCCGCGAGGCCTCTAGAACAATAGGTTACATTTTTCCTGCAGCACAGTGACCATGTAATGACAATCAAGATAGGCAAATTTCCGCTTATGAGAACCTGTTCCCAGGCGGAAAACCGCCAGAACCTCAGCCCAGGACGATCTGGTTCTTGCCTTGGCGCTTGGCCGTGTACATGGCGGCATCGGCGCGCGCATAGAGCCCATCGAGGCTGGCGTCCGTCGCACGCATCACGGTCAGCCCCTGACTGACTGTAATGCCGAAGTGCTGACCTTCATGCTGGAAGCCGAGGCGCTGCACCTCACGCTGCAGCCGCTCTGCAATCTGCAGGGCTACATCCTGCTCACAGCCAGGAAACAGCGCCGCAAACTCCTCACCGCCAATACGCCCGAACAGGTCGCCACGGCGCAGTGCATGGCTGCCGCACTGAGCCAGGCGCTGCAACACCTGATCACCGACCTGATGGCCGTACTGATCATTGATTTTCTTGAAATCGTCGAGATCGAGCAGCAGGAAAGCCAGCGAGCTGCCGAACTGGCGCGCCTGTTCGAACTCACTGCGGGCACATTCGAAGAAATGCCGGCGATTGCTGCTCTGAGTCAGCACATCGGTGGTGGCCAGGCGATGCAGCTCACCTTCCAAACGCTTCTTCTCGGTGATGTCTTCGGCAATACCAACAATCACGCAGCCCTGCTCGGCGCTTCCCATGCGGGGGCTGACGAAACACTTGTCGCTGAGCCAGCGCAATTGGCCATCAGCGCGAATGATGCGGTACTCGCGAGACTCCACCGCACCGGCTTCCAGCACCTTGGCCAGGCTTTCGGCAGCGTAGTCGATATCGTCCGGATAGATGCTGTTGCGCCATTCGCCATAATCGGCCAAAAGCAGCGCGGCGGAACGACCGAAGATACGCTCATAGGCAGGGCTGACATAGATCATCCGCTGCTCGTTCCAGTCGAAGGCCCAGAGCACGGCATTGACGCTACCAAGCAGGCTGCTGAACAGTTGCTCACGCTCGCCCAGGCGCTCCACTTCGGCCCGACTGTGCAGTAGAGCCAAGGTCAGTTCTTCCAACTCGGAAACAGCGTTGCCTTGATCGTCCATTACAGCGGCCATCCGTCCTTCGCCTCGCATTGAAATGAACATAGTGCGAGCTGTTGGACATACACAAAGGCCCGCCAGTTCGGCGGGCCTTTGCTTGTAACGAGCGGCGATCAGGCAGTCGCGCTGGACGGTCGCAGCGAGTAGGTCTTGAGCTGCTCGGCAAACTCACGCAGCGACTGGATACCGCTGGCCTCGGCCTCGTGTACCCACTGCTTTATGGCTTCGAGCATGTCGTGGCCGTTGCTGCTGGTCTTGACCCAGATCTGCTGCAGCGCCAGACGCTTCTCGTAGATCACCTTGAGAGCCTGACTTTGCGCCAGCATATCGGCGATGTGCGCGTGATGCTGCTCTTCCAGCAGGCTCGGCTCACGCGAGAGCAGGCGCTTGGCGCGACGGAACAGGTGACGCACGGACTCGTCCGCCTTGGCCATTTCCTGCTTGACCAGCGGCGCGATCACCAGCTTGCGGTACTGCGCCATGATCTGAAAGCGGTTGTTGAGGATGGCCATGGCGGTGTCCATGTCCAGATTGCGCTTGCCTTCGACGCGATGGGCGATGGGCGCTACACGCTGCACCTGAGCCAGGCCGAGGAAGCTGAACAGCTTGATCCAGGCCCAGCCCATGTCGAACTCCCACTTCTTCACCGACAGCTTGGCGCTGTTGGGGTAGGTGTGGTGGTTGTTGTGCAGTTCTTCACCGCCGATCAGGATGCCCCAGGGCACCAGATTGGTGGCAGCGTCGCGGCATTCGAAGTTGCGGTAGCCGACAGCATGGCCAAGACCGTTGATGACGCCCGCGGCCCATACCGGAATCCACATCATCTGGATCGCCCAGACGGTCATACCGAGCACACCGAACAGGGCCAGATCGATGATCGCCATCAACGTCACACCACCAATCGGGTAGCGGCTGTAGACATTGCGCTCGATCCAGTCATCCGGGCAGTTCTTGCCGTAGATACGCAGGGTTTCCTGGTTCTTTGCCTCTTCCTGATAGAGTTCGGCGCCCTTGCGCAGCACAGTGCCCAACCCCTTGATGACCGGGCTGTGCGGGTCATCGACGGTTTCGCACTTGGCGTGATGTTTGCGGTGGATGGCCGTCCACTCACGGGTGTTCTGGCCGGTGGTCAACCACAGCCAGAAGCGGAAGAAATGCTTGAGTGCAGGATGCAGCTCCAGCGCACGGTGCGCGGAGTAGCGGTGCAGGTAGACGGTGACGCTGACGATGGTGACATGCGTCATCAGCAGAGTGACTGCCACCAATTGCCAGACCGACAGGTCGAGTAAACCGTTGTACCACATGGGCGCTGTTGTCTCTTGAAAGGGGGGAACGCGGCTTGTCCTGCAAGGACGAACCTGATCACATTATCCCTGACCCATGCCAGAAAACCAGGTGGTCTTTTAGATGAGAATGTTTCAGCAGTGAAGCATATATACTGGCCAGCATTTACAGGGAGCACTGCCGCTTGCCCATGCGTATCGACATCGCCGCCTTGCGTCTGACCCTGGGCTACCTCCTGCTCGCCGCTCTGTGGATTCTTTTCAGCGACCATCTGTTGACCGCCCTGGGCCTGTCCGTGACGCAGCAGGAGCACGCGCAATCCCTCAAGGGCCTGTTGTTCGTCGCGCTCACCAGTTCGCTGCTCTACTTGGTGCTGCACCGCTATGCCCTGCAGTACCGCCGCGCACGCCTGGAACTGGCCAGTAACGAGGAGCGTCTGCGCCTGGCGTTGGATGCCACGCGCGATGGCCTGTGGGATTGGGACGTGTCCAGACGCAAGGTATTCTTCTCCGAGAGCTACGCCAGGCTCCTCGGCCTCACTCCGCAAACCCTGGGCGATACCCGCGAAGACTGGGCCGCGCGCCTGCATCCGGATGACATGGAGCGCGCGCTGCATACGCTCAACACCGAGTTCAACGAACAGCACTACGACAACATCTATCGCCTGCGCCATGCCGATGGCAGCTATCGCTGGATTCACTCGCGCGGTCGCCTGCTGCGTGACGAAAACGGCCAACCACAGCGCTTCATCGGCATCGCCAGCGACATCACCCAGCAACGCGCCATCGACGACAGCATGCGCCAGGCCGCAGCGGTGTTCGATGCCAGCCAGGAAGGGGTACTGGTTACCGATGCCGAACAACGCATCGTTCACGTCAACCCGGCCTTCAGCCGCATCACCGGTTACAGCAGCGAGGAAATCCTCGGTCAGCACCCCGGCCTGCTCAAATCCGGCCGTCATGACACCGCCTTCTACCAGAGCCTGTGGCACGCCCTGCAGAACCGCGGCGCCTGGAGTGGCGAGGTGTGGAACCGACGCAAGAGCGGCGAAATCTACCCACAGTGGCAATGCATCCGCGTCATCCACGACGCGCAGGGGCGCGTCAGCCATTACGTGGCGGTGTTCTCCGACATCACGGCGCTCAAGCGTTCGCAGCGTGAGCTGGATTACCTGGCCCACCACGATCCGCTGAGCAACCTGCCCAATCGCCTGCTGTTCACCGAGCGCGTCGCCCATGCACTGGAGCGCAGCAAGATCGAGGAACTGCGCGGCGCAGTGCTGCTGATCGACCTCGACCACTTCAAGCACATCAACGAAAGCCTCGGTCACAACGTCGGCGATCTGCTGCTCAAAGGCGTTGGCGAGCGCCTGCAGGACGATCTGCCTGCCGGCTGCACCCTGGCCCGGCTGGGCGGTGACGAATTCGGCCTGCTCAGCGAAAACTGCACGGAAGCCGCCCAGGCTGCCGAACTGGCGCAGCGTCTGCTGCGCAGCCTGGATGCACCCTTTCGCCTCGACGGTCATGAACTCTACATCGGCGCCAGCATCGGCATCAGCCTGTTCCCCGACGATGGGGATAGCGTCGAGCAAATCCTGCGCAATGCCGATTCGGCGCTGTTCAAGGCCAAGAGCAGCGGCCGCGAAGGCTACGCCTTCTATATTCAGGAACTGACCGATTACGCCCGCCAGCGCGTGGAGCTGGCCAGCAGCCTGCGCCACGCCCTCGACAACGAGGAACTGCGCGTTTACTACCAACCGCTGCATGACCTGGGTGACGGTAGCCAGGTGGGCATGGAGGCACTGGTACGCTGGCAGCACCCGCAACGTGGGCTGATTGCTCCTGGCGAATTTATCCCGATTGCCGAAGATAACGGCATGATCGGCGCCATCGACGCCTGGGTGCTGGAGCAGGCCTGTCGCCAGATGGTGCACTGGAACGCCGAAGGTTGTGGACTGAGTTTCGTCGCGGTGAACGTCTCCAGCCGTCTGTTCAGCCGCGGTGAACTCGATATAAAAGTGGCGCAGGTACTGGCAGAAACAGGCCTGCCGCCCGAGCAGCTGGAGCTGGAAGTCACCGAGAGCGCCATCATGGGAGACCCGGATGCAGCGCAGAAACTGCTCATCAGCCTGCGCGCCCTGGGCGTGCGCCTGGCCATTGACGACTTCGGCACCGGCTACAGCTCCCTGGCGCGGTTGAAACGCCTGCCGGTAGACAAGCTCAAGCTCGATCAGAGTTTCGTGCGCGGCCTGCCCGATGATCCCGAGGACGCCGCCATCGCCCGCGCGGTGATCGCGCTGGGCAAGAGCCTGGGCCTCAAGGTGCTGGCCGAAGGTATCGAGCAACCCGAGCAGGCCGACTTCCTGCGCGGGCTGGGGTGCAACTATGGCCAGGGCTACCATTTCGGTCGGCCACAGCCAGTAGGCGCTATATGCGCCGACATCAGCTCGCCCGACGAGGCCGGAAAAAACCAGCCCACGGCCTGATGCCTGTCAGACGCTGCGCTGCGCAGAAGCGGCGCCCGCGGCGCAGCACCAGTAAAGGGACGAGAGCTGCGCAAAGCCGCCCTAGCGACCTTATCTGCCCGATTTGCACCCGCTACCGACACCAGATGAACCCGTGCAGTGCGCTCACACGGGGCTGCGCTCGGCTTACGCCTCGGCGCGCTGCATCAGCTGGCGCTGACGCCACTCCATGAAGGTCTTGAGGAACAGCGTGAGCAGCGCCATGCACGCCAGCAACCCGGCGGCGGTAAAGGCCGCTGCCGGCTTGTAGTCGTTGTTGAGCTGGTCGACCAGCAGCGGCAACGTCAGGGTCTGGTTGATGATGGTACCGGACACCACCGACACCGCACCAAACTCACCGACCGCACGGGCGTTGGTCACCACCACGCCATATAGCAACGCCCACTTGATCTTCGGCAGGCTGATACGCCGGAAGATCTGCCAGCCGCTGGCCCCCAGACACATGGCGGCGGCTTCCTCGTCCTGCCCCTGGGCCTGCATCACCGGAATCAGGATGCGCGCCACATAGGGCGCGGTGACGAACACCGTGACCATGACAATGCCCGGCCAGGCGAACATCAGCTGCAGGCCCTGATCGTAGAACCAGCGGCCGATAAAGCTTTCCAGACCGTAGACCACCAGGTAGCAGAGACCGGCCACCACCGGCGACACCGCATAGGGAATGTCGATCAGGGTGGTCAGCAGCTTGCGCCCGCGAAAATCGTAGTGCGTCACGCACCAGGCCAGGCAGATGCCGAAGCACAGGTTCAGCGGCACGGTGATTGCGGCCACCAGCAGGGTCAACCCGATGGCGTGGAGCATGTAGTCCTCGCCGAGGTTGCTCCACAGCAGATCCAGCCCGCCGGCCAGCGCCTTGGTGAAGATCAGCGCCAGCGGCACCAGCAACATCAACGTGACGACCATCAGGCCGAGCACTACCAGCGCCCACTGGCGCCAATCCTGAGGTTTTTTCATCGACCTTGCCGTTGCCATGCGAACAGACGCCCCTGCACGAGCTGCAGGAGGAACAGAAGCGTCAGCGACGCGAGCAGGATCACCGAAGCGATGGCCGCCGCCGCCGGGTAGTTGAACTCCTGCAGACGGACGAAGATCATCAACGAGCTGACTTCCGTCTGGTAGGGAATGTTGCCGGCGATCATGATCACCGCGCCGAACTCACCGAGGCTGCGCACGAAGGCCTGCGAGCCGCCGGTGACCAGCGCCGGGGTCAGGGTCGGCAGGATCACCTTGCGAAAGGTCTGCATGCGGCTGGCGCCCAATGTGCGCGCGGCCTCTTCGTATTCCGAACCGAGATCCTGCAGCACCGGCTGCACCGTGCGCACCACGAAAGGAATGCTGGTGAACACCATCGCCACCACGATACCGGGGTAGGCGTAGGCCACCTTGAAGCCCAGCCATTGGCCGATCCAGCCATTGGGCACGAGCAGCGCGGCGAGGGTCAGGCCGGCGACCGAGGTGGGCAGGGCAAAGGGCAGATCGACCAGCGCATCGACGATGCGCCGGCCGGGAAAATCGTAACGGGTGATGATCCAGGCCAGCAGCAGGCCGATCACCAGTACCGCCAGGGTCGAGTAGAAGGCCGCCGAGATGGTCACCTTGTAGGTCTGCACCACGCGCGGATCGCTGATGGCGAACCAATATTGCGCCCAGCTCATGTCACTGACGTACAGCAGCAGCGCCGACAATGGCAGCAGGATCACCAGCGACAGGTACAGCACGCTGACGCCGAAGCTCAGGCCGAAGCCAGGCAGCAGCGGAGTCTGCAGGAAGAACAGCGTCGGTTTACTCACGAAAAGCTCGGCTCTACAAATGCAGTTGGCCGCCAATAAAGCGGCCAACGGACCATTACGATGCTCGCGTAGGGCGGGTGCAACCCGCCACTCATGGCAGGCGGGTTACACCCGCCCTAACAGGCCGTTGAAAAACTACCTACGTTGGCAATACTGCGTTAAAAACGGCCTCGCGTGCGAGTCCAGTCAAAATGCTCATTTACAGCACGTAAACCCGAGTGCGGGCCCAGTGCTTTTTTCGGCCGTTTTTGCGGGGCCGCCATCGGTATTGTCTTGCCTGCCTCGCCTACGTTGTTCAACAGCCTGCTACGCCAGACCGGCGCGCTCAGCGCCCGGTCGCGAGAAGCTGGTCAAGAATACCACCGTTGTCGAAGTGCTTGGCAGTGATCTCGTCCCAGCTGCCCAGCACCTCGGTCGGGTTGATCAGGCGTACCGGGGCGAACTGGGCCTTGGTCGCCTCGACCACTTCCGGGTGGTGTACGCGGTAGTTGTAGCGGGTCAGCAGCTGCTGAATGTCCTTGCTGTACTGGAAGTCGAGGAAGGCCTTGGCCTGCTCGCGGGTACCGCGCTCGTCAGCCACCTTGTCGACGATAGCGACCGGGAATTCGGCCAGCACGCTGACTTCCGGTACCACGATTTCCAGGTTGGCGGACTTGAACTCGTCACCCTTGGCGATGTTGATCACTTCCGACTCGAAGGTCAGCAGCACGTCGCCCTGGCCGTTCTGGGCGAAGGCTACGGTGGCGCCACGGCCGCCAGTGGGGAAGTTCTCGACGTTCTTCAGCAGCTTGCCGACGAAGGCCTTTACCTTCTCCTCGTCGCCATTGAATTTCTCGTTGGCGAACAGCCAGGCGCCCAGGTAGCTGTAGCGGGCGTTGCCGGAGGTCTTGGGGTTGGGGAATACCAGTTTCACATCATCGCGAATCAGGTCATCCCAGCTCTTGATGTTCTTCGGGTTGCCTTCGCGCACCAGGAACGCGGTGGTGCTGTAGTACGGCGAGGCGTTGTTGGGGAACTGCTCGGCCCAGTCTTCACGCAGCAGACCGCGCTTGGCCAGGATGTCCACGTCGGTGACCTGGTTGAAGGTGACCACGTCGACCTTCTTGCCCTGAATGATGTCCTGCGCCTGGCGCGAGGTGCCGGCGAAGGACTGGATGATCTTCACTTCCTTGCCGCTCTGCTGCTTCCAGTGCTCGACGAACAACGGGTTGATCTCGCCGAACAGCTCGCGGGCGATGTCGTAGGAGGCGTTGTGGAACGGCGTGTCGGCAGCAGCATGGCTCAGCGAGCCGGTAAGCAGGGTGGCACTGGCCACACTGGCCAGGAGGATCTTCTTCAGCATGAGCGGCTTCCTTATCGTTGGCAGAGCCTGCAAGCAGGCGTTTTGATGGCGCGATTGTGGCGCAACGGTATATATCCGAAAAATACTATTTTCTTATCTGCTTATAACCAGATAAAAATCAACCACGCTATCAGACGAACCCGCCGCACAGATGCGGCCAGGGAAAGACGGGGAAGCATACGGGAAGGAGCCGGAAGTGGCGAACAAGGAGGAACGCGGGGAAGTGACGGTGGCGCCTCGCCCCGGCCGCCCCGAGGAGCGGCCAGGGTGGCGCAAGAGCGATCAGAGCTTGGCGATGGACACTTCGGTGGATTTCACGAAGGCGATCACTTCACTGCCCACCTGCAATTCCAGTTCGCGCACGGAACGGGTGGTGATCACCGAGGTGACGATGCCGGCAGCGGTCTGCACGTCGATTTCCGACAGTACGTCGCCGATGACGATTTCCTTGATGTTGCCCTTGAACTGGTTACGCACGTTGATGGCTTTGATGGTCATGGTGTTTCTCCTCAGGTCGTTTTACATGTAGCCCGGATGCAATCCGGGGAATTCTCGAGCCGCTCCCGGATTGCCTCCGGGCTACGGCGTCAAAGCGCCCAGCGCAGTTGCGTGGGCAGGGGTGATACGGGTTCGGGCGGCGTCGGCAATTCCGGCTGCGCCAGCACACGATCAAGCACGCGCGCTTCCAGTGCCGCCAGCAGCGGCGAGCCATGCGGACGCGGGCGCACCAGTTGCACATCGAGGTCGAGGCCGATCTGACCGTCTTCGATCAGGATCACCCGATCCGCCACGGCCACCGCTTCGGCAACGTCGTGGGTGACCAGCAGTACGGTGAAGCCATGCTGCTGCCACAGGCGTTCGATCAGTTGCTGCATCTCGATACGGGTCAAGGCATCCAGTGCACCCAGCGGCTCGTCGAGCAGCAGCAGGCGCGGGCGATGGATCAATGCACGGGCCAGGGCCACGCGCTGCTTCTGCCCGCCGGATAGGGCTGCCGGCCACTCATTGGCGCGATCCGCCAGACCGACCGCCGCCAGCGCTTCTTCCGCCTGCTTGCGCCAGTTGCCGGAAAGCCCCAGACCGACGTTGTCGATCACCCGCTTCCAGGGCAGCAGACGCGAATCCTGGAACATCAGGCGAATGTCTTCACGCACCGCGTTGAGCGAGCCATTGCCGGCCAGCAACTGGCCACCGCTGGGCTGATCCAGACCGGCCAGCAGGCGCAGCAAGGTGCTCTTGCCACAGCCGCTACGGCCAACCACGGCGACGAACTGCCCGGCCGGGATATGCAGGTCGATGCCCTTGAGCACCTGACGCTCGCCGAAGGATTTCTCGATCTTCTCGATCGCCAGGGGAATGCCCTGACGAATGTTATGCAGCGCCGTCATTGCCCACCCGCCTTGGCCTGGTAGGCCGGATGCCAGCGCAGCCAGACGCGCTCAAGACCACGGGCGGCGACGTCGGCCAGCTTGCCGAGCACCGCGTAGAGCAGGATCGCCAGCACCACCACGTCGGTCTGCAGGAATTCACGGGCGTTCATCGCCAGGTAGCCGATGCCGCTGCTGGCCGAGATGGTCTCCGCCACGATCAACGTCAGCCACATGAAGCCCAGAGCGAAGCGCACGCCAACCAGGATCGACGGCAACGCACCCGGCAGGATCACCTGGCGGAACAGCGAGAAGCCGGACAGGCCATAGCTGCGCGCCATCTCCACCAGCGCCGGGTCGACGTTACGGATGCCGTGGTAGGTGTTGAGGTAGATCGGGAACAGCGTGCCGAGCGCGACCAAGAACACCTTGGCCGCCTCGTCGATGCCGAACCAGAGGATCACCAGCGGGATCAGCGCCAGGTGCGGCACGTTGCGGATCATCTGCACCGAGCTGTCGAGAAAGCGCTCGCCCCATTTCGACAGGCCGGTGATAAAGCCCAGCAGCAGGCCGATACCGCCGCCGATGGCGAAGCCGATCCCGGCGCGCTGGCCACTGATCGCCAGGTGCTGCCAGATTTCGCCGGAGGCCAGCAGCTCCCAGCCGGCGGCGAGCACGGCGCTGGGCGCCGGCAGGATGCGGCTGGACAGCCAGCCACTGGCCACCGCCAGTTGCCAGGCGGCCAGCAGCCCCAGCGGCAAGGCCCAGGGCGCAGCGCGCAGGGCCAGTTTGTGAAGGGTCGTGTTGCTCATGGTTGCCTCGAAGAATTCTGTGTCTCTGTCCCCGGATTGCATCCGGGCTACATCTGCCCTCTCCCCCAACCCCTCTCCCGCAAGCGGGAGAGGGGAGCCGAGCCATACCACAGGGCAACCCAGCGGCGCCGATCAGCCCCCTCTCCCATTCATGGGAGAGGGCTGGGGAGAGGGCGCTTTTCAGTCCGTAGCCCGGATGCAAGCCGGGAAACCCTATGTCTGCGCCACCCTCAACTCGCCGAAGCCGCCTTCGGCAGGATGTCACTGGAGATCATTTCGCCGAACGGGCTGACATAGCCGCGACTTTCCGGACGCTGCGGCTGGGCCACATCCAGGTGCGGGAACAGCAGTTCGGCGACCCGGTACGACTCCTCCAGATGCGGGTAGCCGGAGAAGATGAAGGTATCGATGCCGAGGTCGGCGTATTCCTTGACCCGCGCCGCCACGGTCGGGCCATCGCCGACCAGCGCGGTGCCAGCGCCGCCGCGCACCAGGCCGACACCGGCCCAGAGGTTCGGCGACACTTCCAGGTTGTCGGTCTTGCCGCCGTGCAGGGCGGCCATGCGCTGCTGGCCGACTGAGTCGAAGCGCGCCAGCGACGCCTGGGCGCGGTCGATGGTGTCCTGATCCAGGTGGCTGATCAGGCGATCCGCCGCCGCCCAGGCTTCCTCATTGGTCTCGCGCACGATCACGTGCAGGCGAATGCCGAAGCGCACTTCGCGGCCCTGCTTGGCCGCCTTCTCACGCACCTGAGCGATCTTCTCGGCCACAGCGGCCGGCGGCTCGCCCCAGGTCAGGTACAGCTCGACCTGCTCGGCGGCCAGATCCTGCGCCGCGTCGGATGAACCACCGAAATACAGTGGCGGACGCGGCTGCTGGATCGGCGGATAGAGCAGCTTGGCGCCCTTCACCTGGATGTGCTTACCGTCGTAGTCGACGGTTTCGCCTTCCAGAACGCGGCGCCAGATACGGGTGAATTCGACGGAAGCCTCATAGCGTTCGGCATGCGACAGGTGCAGGCCATCGCCGGCCAGCTCGTCCGGGTCACCACCGGTCACCAGGTTGAACAGCGCACGGCCGTTCGACAGGCGATCCAGGGTCGCCGCCTGGCGCGCAGCCACGGTCGGCGAAATGATCCCAGGGCGCAGGGCGACGAGGAACTTCAGGTTCTGCGTGACTGGGATCAGCGAGGCTGCCACCAGCCAGGAGTCCTCGCAGGAACGCCCGGTGGGGATCAGCACGCCACCGAAACCAAGACGATCAGCCGCCTGAGCGACCTGGGCCAGGTAGCCGTGGTCGACGGCGCGCGCGCCTTCGGAGGTGCCCAGGTACTTGCCATCACCATGGGTAGGCAGGAACCAGAAGATGTTGAGGCTCATGGAGTTGTCTCCTTTTACGAAATCGTCGGCATGGCCCGGACGTATCCGGGCCGAGGGATTACTGGGCCTGGGCCACCTTAGTGGGGGGATTCCAGATCACGTCCTTGATGGTCAGTTGTTTGGGAATAAGCTTCAGCTCGGTGAAGGTGTCGGCGATCTTCTGCTGCGCCTCGACCACATCCGGGGTGATGAACTGCGCGCCATAACCCTGGCGCTCCACGGCCTGGCGGGTGATATCCGGGGACAGACCGATCAGCGGCGCGACCTGGCTGGTGGCTTCGTCGAGGTTGCCCTTGACCCACTCGCCGACACCGCGGATTTCCTCGACCAGCGCACCGATCACCTGCGGGTGCTGCTCGGCATAGGTACGGGTCGCCAGATAGAACTGGTGGTTGTCGACCAGGCCACTGCCATCACGCAGGGTTCGGGCCTGCAATTGCTTCTCGGCGGCGGACTGGAACGGATCCCAGATCACCCAGGCATCGACGCTGCCACGCTCGAATGCGGCGCGGGCATCGGCCGGCGGCAGGTAGACCGGGGTGATGTCGCCGTACTTGAGGCCGGCGTCTTCCAGTGCACGCACCAGCAGGTAATGCACGTTGGAGCCCTTGTTCAGAGCGACCTTCTTGCCCTTGAGCTCGGCCACCGATTTGATCGGCGAGTCTTTCGCAACGAGGATCGCCTCACCGGTCGGTGCCGGCGGCTCATTGGCGACATAAAGCAGGTCAGCGCCAGCCGCCTGAGCGAATACCGGCGGGGTTTCACCGGTGACGCCAAAATCCACGGAGCCAACGTTGAGACCTTCGAGCAGTTGCGGGCCGCCCGGGAACTCCGTCCACTTGACCTCAACGCCCTGCTCGGCCAGGCGTTTTTCCAGGGTGCCCTTGGCCTTGAGCAGAACCAGGGTGCCGTATTTCTGATAGCCGATACGCAGTGTCTCGGCTTGTGCATGAGTGATGGCGCCGAAGGAAATGGCCGCAGCAAACAGGGCGACCAGGCTTCGACGCAAAGTAATGGTGCGCATGGCGCTCTCCCTTTGCGGTGATGTCTTGGTTGGCTACCTGCTTGCCCGTTGGCGGGCGAGTAAGGCGGGGCATTACGGGTGGATCAGATGCTCCAGCGGGCGTTCACCAGCCGGTCGTTCAATACGTTCGGATCAATCGGCCTCGGCCGTCGCGCCAGGGCTGCGCCCAGTTGTTCCAGTGCCTCGTCGAGGCGGTCGCGCAACTCGTCGTCGATCTGCGCGGGCCTGTCCCCTTCCGGGTAGGCAATCTGCTTGTCCACGGCGAACACGCCGGAGAGCATTTCCTGCGCCTTCAGCGCGGCCAGCACCGGCTTGAGCGCGTAATCCACCGCCAGCAGGTGCGCCGGGCTGCCGCCACTGGCCAGGGGCAGTACCACCTTGTGCGCCAGAGCGCGCTCGGGCAGCAGATCCAGCAGCACCTTCAAGGCACCCGTGAACGACGCCTTGTACACCGGCGTACCGACCACCAGACCATCGGCGCTGGCCACCACGGCCTGCAGCTGCTGGACAGCCGGGCTGTCGAAGCGCGCATGCAGCAGATCCTCAGCCGGAAAATCCCGCACCCGCAGCAGACTCACTTCCACGTGCTGCGCCTCGAGGCGTTGACGCACGTAGTCCAGCAACACTTCGGTGCGCGAACGCGCCGCGGGGCTGCCGGATAGCAACACGACATGCATGTTCGATCCTTAGCGATTGGGTTGCGGGGTCAGGCGCAGGTATGGTTTGACGGCGCGATAGCCTTTCGGGAAGCTCTGGGCGATTTCGGCTTCGTCCTTCAGCGACGGCACGATCACCACTTCTTCACCGTCCTGCCAGTTGGCCGGTGTGGCGACCTTGTAATTGTCGGTCAGTTGCAGCGAATCGACGACGCGCAGGATTTCGTTGAAGTTGCGCCCGGTACTGGCCGGATAGGTGATGGTCAGGCGCACCTTCTTGTTCGGGTCGATGACGAACAGCGAACGCACGGTCAGGGTGTCGTTGGCGTTCGGGTGGATCAGGTCGTAGAGGTCGGACACCTTGCGGTCGGCATCGGCGATGATCGGGAAGTTGACTGCGGTGTTCTGCGTCTCGTTGATGTCGTCGATCCACTTCAGGTGCGAATCCACCGGGTCGACGGACAGGGCGATGGCCTTGACGCCGCGCTTGGCGAATTCGTCCTTGAGCTTGGCGGTGAAGCCCAGTTCAGTGGTGCACACCGGGGTGAAGTCAGCCGGGTGGGAGAAGAGGATGCCCCAGCTGTCGCCCAGCCATTCGTGGAAACGAATGCGGCCTTCGCTGGAGTCCTGCTCGAAGTCGGGGGCGATGTCGCCCAGGCGGATGGTCATGATCGTGCTCCTTGGCAGTAGCTTGCGTGGTGCTCACTATGCTCAGGAACAAAGAGAAACAAAAAGAATAAATAATGATTTATTTATTCTTTTAAGAAATAAAAAGATTTTCCCGCCTCAAAGCTCATGCACTTGGCCCACGGCTTGCTGAGTACACAGCCATGGGGGAAACAGCGCCTTGTTTCCCCCGACAAAACACCACGGCTATCCACGACCTGCAGCGGTCATCCGAATACTGCAGCGTTCTGG
This sequence comes from Pseudomonas oleovorans subsp. oleovorans, assembly GCF_002197815.1. Lineage (GTDB taxonomy): Bacteria > Pseudomonadota > Gammaproteobacteria > Pseudomonadales > Pseudomonadaceae > Aquipseudomonas > Aquipseudomonas oleovorans. The sequence continues at coordinate 41,638 of NZ_NIUB01000023.1, read as the reverse complement.
AAGACCGTCGGTGCACAGATGCCTTGTAATTGTGCAGGAGACCGTGATGAGTCCGAGTCCGAGCGTGCCCGAAGGAGGCGAGCGCTTCCAAAGTACCCGCATTTTTTCGCCCGAGAACCAGCTGTTCCTCTTGAGCGATACCGAACAGGTACGCGAAAACGTCGGGCGCATATTCAAACCTCACGACTTGAAGCCAAGCCAGTCGGGAGGCAGTGTCAGCGCGTGCATGCACCATCTCAGCCGGGGCCGGCTGTCGCTCAATCGGTTGGAATATTCCACCGACGTGATCATCGACCCGGGCCGCCTGGAGCGTTTCTACCTGATCCAGATCCCGGTTTCCGGTAACGCTCAGGTGCGTTGCGGTAACCATCAGTTCGACTCGACGCCACAGGTTGCCTCGCTGTTGTCCCCGCAACTGCCCGCACAGATGCGCTGGCAAGGCGGCGCGGCGCAACTGGCGATTCGCATCGACAGCGACGACATGGCCCACCATTGCCGCCAGCACCTGGCGCAGAACCCCGAGCACCTGCCATCCTTCGACCCACGCCTGGATCTGGGCAGCACCGGTGGCGCCTATTTCCTGCAACTCCTTGGGGTTCTGCTGGAGGCCATGGCCGACGACAACCACCCCATCCACCAGCCGCTGGTGCTGCGCCAGTTCGAGTCGACGCTGCTCAACGCCCTGCTCTATGGCGTGCAGCACGATGTCCAGCAGCAACTGCGCGAGTGCAACGAGAAGAGCGTTTCGCCCTACTTCGTCAAACGCACCGAGGAGTACATCCGCAACCACCTGCACGAGCCACTGAGCATCGAGTGCCTGGCCGAGCAGGCTGGCGTCAGCGTACGCACGCTCTACGCCGGCTTTCGCAACTTCCGCAATACCAGCCCGATGGTCTATCTGCGTGACCTGCGCCTGGAACGGGTGCACCAGGAGCTGACCCAGGAGCCGCAAGGGTCGGTCACCGAAGTCGCCTTCAAATGGGGCTTCGCCCATCTCGGCCGCTTCGCTCAGGAATACAAGCGGCGTTACGGCGAACTGCCCTCCGCCACCCTGCGTTACCGCAATGGCTGATGAGCACTGAGGCCGTCGATACGGCCTCATGCAGGGGCGAATTCATTCGCGGTGTTTGCGGCATCGCTGCTCACTCTTTCGCGGATAAATCCGCTCCTACCCATCGGGCCCCAGGTCACCACGGTGCGCCACCCCGGCTAACGCGGCTGACGAGCGTTCTCCAGCGTCTGCGAGGGCGCCTCACCGAAAGCCTTGCGGTAGTCGGCAGCGAAGCGTCCCAGGTGGGAGAACCCCCACTCCATCGCGACTGCCGATACGCTGGCAGCAGGCTGGGGTGCCAGCAACGCAGCACGCACGGCCAGCAGACGTTGCTGGCGCAGGTAGCCCATGGGCGTGCAGCTCAGGTATCGATGAAAGGCATCATAGAGGCGCTGACGCGCCACCCCGGCGGCAGCCTCCAGATCGCGCAGGCCGATCTCTTCTCGCGCATGCTCGGCGATGAAGCGGCAAGTGCGCTGCAAGTAGGCAGGAAGGTCAGGTGATGCCTGCGCGGTGAGTAACGGCGTCAGGTCGCTGGGCTGCGCCAGCAACAGACCACGGATCAGCAGTGTCTCCAGCTCACGGGCCAACGCCCCCTCGGCGAACAGCAGGCGCCCGGCGGCGAAATCGCGGCAGAGCTGTGCCACCAACTGCCACCAGGCAGCGACCCGGGGATCGCTCAAATCCATGCGTGGTGCGAACGCGACCGGGCCCGGCAGCGGCCGCTGCAACCACTGCTCGGCTACTTGCTGCACAGCCTCGCGGCGGATCACCACCTGCCATTTGCGGCAGTTGCCGGTCAGTTCCAGTATCTGAGGCTCGCTCGGCGAGACGATCAGGCCCTGGCGACGGTCTGAACGCAAGCTGCCCTGCGGCCCATGCAGCAGTTGTCGGCCACTGATCGGCAGGCTGATGCTGTAGCCATCCAGGCGACTGAGTGCCCCCACCGCGATGGTCACGTCGGTGCCGTAGGCCACGCGCCCCAGCACCGTACCCAGGCCTGACAAACGCAGGCCGTCATGCTCGAAGCACAGCCGCGCCGGGCGCCGCACCTCCAGTTGATGAGGCCCGCAGATCGCCGCCATCCAGGACTGCGCAGCGTCGGGGTCGCAATGACTGGCGTGCAGGGCAGCAGCCATAGTGGTCATGACAAGGCTCCTCGGACAAGGCGTTCAAGCGCCAGTCTGGTGATAGGCCACAACCGTCACTATCCACTTCCTGCAGCTTTTCCCCGTTACCGGCAACTATCACCGGCGATACGGAAAAAACGGATAGCACTGCCCGACTCAGCGGATAGTGGGCGCCTCGGCCAGGGGCTTCAATCGGGGTGAGTTTCCCTTGCAGAGGACACCCCTGATGAGCATGCGCAGTGTTTCACAATGGCAGGACTACATTCGTGGCTGCCTCGATTTCCGCCCTGCCGAGGGCGTCTACCGGGTCGCACGCGACCTGTTCACCGAACCCGAACTGTTCGACCTGGAGATGGAACTGATCTTCGAAAAGGTCTGGATCTATGCATGCCACGAAAGCGAGATCGCTCAACCGAACGATTTCATCACCCTGCGCGCCGGTCGCCAGCCGCTGATCATCACCCGTGACGGCAATGGCGAGCTGCACGCGCTGATCAATGCCTGCCAGCACCGCGGCGCTACCCTTACCCGCGTCAGCAAGGGTAACCAGTCGACCTTCACCTGCCCCTTCCATGCCTGGTGCTACAAGAGCGACGGGCGCCTGGTGAAGGTCAAGGCGCCGGGCGAATACCCGGAAGGCTTCGACAAGGCCACCCGCGGCCTGAAGAAGGCCCGCATCGAGAGCTACAAGGGCTTCGTCTTCGTCAGCCTGGACACCCTGGGCAGCGACTCGCTGGAAGACTACCTGGGCGACGCCAAGATGTTCTTCGACATGATGGTGGCGCAGTCGCCCACCGGCGAGCTGGAAGTGCTGCCCGGCAAGTCCACCTACACTTACGACGGCAACTGGAAGCTGCAGAACGAGAACGGCCTGGACGGTTATCACGTCAGCACCGTGCACTACAACTACGTGTCCACCGTGCAGCATCGCCAGCAGGTCAACGCCGAGAAAGGCGGCGCCAGCAGCACCCTGGACTACAGCAAGCTGGGCGCCGGCGACGCGGATACCGATGACGGCTGGTTCTCCTTCAATAACGGCCACAGCGTGTTGTTCAGCGACATGCCCAACCCTACCGTGCGCCCGGGTTACGCCAGCGTCATGCCACGCCTGGTGGCGGAACACGGCCAGGCCCGCGCCGAATGGATGATGCATCGCCTGCGCAACCTGAACATCTACCCAAGCCTGTTCTTCATGGATCAGATCAGCTCGCAATTGCGCATCGTGCGCCCGCTGGCCTGGAACAAGACCGAGATCATCAGCCAGTGCATCGGCGTGAAGGGCGAGTCCGCCGCCGACCGCACCAGCCGCATCCGCCAGTTCGAGGACTTCTTCAACGTCTCGGGTCTGGGTACACCCGATGACCTGGTGGAATTCCGTGAGCAGCAGCGCGGCTTTCAGGGGCGTCTGGAGCGCTGGAGCGACATCTCCCGCGGCCATCACCGCTGGGTCGAAGGGCCGACCCCGAACAGTGAAGCCTTAGGAATTCAGCCAGTGCTCACCGGCACCGAATTCACCCACGAAGGGCTGTACGTCAACCAGCACAGCGCCTGGCAGAAACGCCTGCTCGACGGCCTGGCGCACAAAGCCCTGCAACCTGCCGAGGTGTCCGCATGAACCCGAACCTGCACTACGCGGTGGAGCAATTCCTCTACCGCAAAGCCGCCCTCTGTGATGCCCAGGACTGGGACGCCTACGTCGCCCTGTTCGATGAGGACAGCGTGTTCCATCTGCCACAGTGGGTCAGCGAGCACGAGTACGTGCAGAACCCGCAACAGGGCCTGTCGTACATCTACTACGCCGACCGCTCAGGCCTGGAAGATCGTGTGTTCCGCCTGCGCACCGGCAAGTCGGCGGCCTCCACCCCGCTGCCGCGCACCCTGCACCAGATCAGCAACCTGCGCCTGCGCCGGCTCGACGATGGCCAACTGGAAGCGAAGGTCGGCTGGCACACGCTGTACAGCCGCCACGGCGTCTCCGAGCAGTTCTACGGCCAGGCCACCTACCACCTGCGCGAGCAGGACGAAGGCGACTTCCGCATCAGCCGCAAGCACGTGGTACTGCTCAACGACACCATCAATTCCGTGCTCGACTTCTACCATCTCTAGGAGCCATGCCATGAGCCATAACGTCGCGCTCAGCTTCGCCGACGGCAAGACACTGTTCATCGGGGTCAAACCCGGTGAGCTGCTGCTCGACGCCGCGCTGCGCCAGGGGATCAGCCTGCCACTGGACTGCCGTGAAGGCGTCTGTGGCACCTGCCAGGGCCGCTGCGAAGCGGGCCGTTACCAGCAGGACTACGTCGACGAGGAAGCCCTCTGCGAACGTGACCTGGCGCAGCGCAAGATGCTCGCCTGCCAGACCCGCGTGCAATCGGATGCCGCCTTCTACTTCGACCTCGACTCCAGCCTGTGCCACGCCAATTCGCTGGAGCGGGTCGGGGCCGTGGTCAGAGCCGTCGAACACGTCTCGCCGACCACCGCCATCCTGCATCTCGATGCCTCTACGGACGGCGGCCCCCTGCGTTTTCTGCCCGGCCAGTATGCGCGCCTGAACATTCCTGATACCGAGGAATGGCGCGCTTACTCCTTCGCCAATCGCCCCAATGCGCAGAACCACCTGCAGTTCCTCATTCGCCTGCTGCCCGACGGAGTGATGAGCAACTACTTGCGCGAGCGCTGCCAGCCCGGTCAGCGCCTGGAGCTGGAGCTGCCGCTGGGCAGCTTCTACCTGCGCCAGATCGAGCGGCCGCTGATGCTGGTGGCCGGCGGCACAGGCCTGTCGGCGTTCCTCGGCATGCTCGACGAGATGGCCGAACGCGGCGGCTGTGGCCAGCCCGTGCGGCTGTTCTACGGCGTGAACCAGGACGCCGACCTCTGCGAGCGTGAGCGCCTGGAGAGCTACCGCGAGCGCATCGCCGATTTCGACTTCATGCCCGTGGTCAGCCAGCCTTCGCCTGCCTGGAGCGGCCTGCGCGGCTACATCCCCGAGCACTTCGACCGCAGCGAGCTGAGCGCACAACCCTTCGACATGTACCTGTGCGGACCGCCACCAATGGTCGAGGCGGTGCGTAGCTGGCTCGACGAGGCGGGGCTGGGCGACACCCGCCTGTACAGCGAGAAGTTCCTGCAAAGCGCCGGCGCCCGGCGCTGATCAGGAGCCCTATCGCGGATAAATCCGCTCCTACCGACCGTGCCTCCCAGCCACCCAAGGTGCAAAGCACACAACTCGTAGGAGCGGCTTCAGCCGCGATGCTTTCTGGCTCACTGCCACCAGCTATCACGGATAAATCCGCTCCACCGACCATGCGCAACCTCAATGCCGAGGTGAACTTCAGGGCACCTCGGCCTTCCCCTGCCTCAGCGATCGAAATAGCGCGCCAGCTGGATCAACGCTGCGGCCTGCTCGTGCAGGCTGGCGCCCAGTCGCTCGACTTCGCGAGCCTTGTCCGCACTCTGCGCGACGTCGGCGACGGCGCCCTGTACCTGCTCGTCGAGCAGGCCAATGACCTGTTCCTGCTCCTGCATGGCCACGGCGATCTGCTGCCCCAGGGCATTGACCCCTTGCAGACGCGTATCGACGTCTTCCAGACCATGCAACATCTCGCGCAACTGACCGTCGGTGTCCTGGGCCAGCACCTGGCAGCGCCCGGCCTGCTCACCATTGCGCTCGGCCGCCTGTTGCAGGCGCGCCAGCAGTGGGCGAATCTGCCCCGTCGCCACCTGGGTGCGTGACGCCAGTTGGCGCACCTCGTCGGCGACCACGCCGAAGCCGCGCCCGGCCTCGCCGGCGCGTGCCGCCTCGATGGCGGCATTGAGCGCGAGCAGGTTGGTCTGCTCGGCGATATCGGCAATCAGGTGGGTGAAACCGGCGATATCGCCGACCGCCGCGCCCACCTGCCGGGCCGCCGTGGCGGCATCGGTCACGGCCGTGTCGAGCTGGCCCAGGGCTGCCTGGGCACAGAGGGCGAGCTGGCGGCTGTGGCTCGTCTGCGCACTGGCATCGGCGGTGCCCTGGCTGGCGCCATGCACGTTGCCGGTCACCTGCTGGATGGTAGCCGCCAGTTCGTGCAGGGCGGTGGCCACCTGGTGGTTGCTGTCGCGCTGAACATCGAGGCGCGCCGCCTCGTGACGGATCAGGCTGGCGACCTCGGCGGCACGCTGTTCGAGCTGGGCACCCGCGGCGCCAATGCGCATCAGCGCCGTCTGCAAGCGCCGCGCCTCGCTGCGCAAGGCCAGGGCCAGGCGCCCGGCCAAGGGCTCATCATCGAGAAAACCGGCCAGCCAGGGGTCGCTGCACAAGGCTCCTCCACTCTCCAGCAGGTGCCGCACACGCCGCGCCTGGCGCCGCTGCGAGGCCAGCCCCGCGCCCAATACGCAGCCCAACGCCAGGCTCTGCTCGGCCCAGCCCATGGACAACAGCGGCGCGCCTGCCAGCAACGCGGCACCAGCCGCCAGCCAGGGCCAGGCGCCCTGCAGCCCGCCACGTAGGGCGCGACCTGGCGCCCGACCACGGCGCACCCGGGCGAATGCCCGTTCGGCGTGCAGCCGCGTAGCCTCATCGAGCGGTTGGTACAGCGCACCATAGCCGCTGACACCCTGCTCGCCATGCACCGGCTTGATGTACAGCTCCAGCCACAGCGCCTGCCCGTCACGATGGCGGTTGCACAGCGGGCCGAGCCAGGTGCGTTGCTGACCGAGGGTGCGCCAGAGGTGAGCGAACAGGGCCGAAGGCATGTTCGGGTGACGTAGCTGGGCGAAGGGCTGCTTGAGCAACTCATCGACCCGGTAGCCGTGGTATTCGGCGAATGCCGGTGTGCAGAAGGTGATCCGCCCCTGCAGATCGGTGCGGCAAATCAGCGGATGGTCGTCCATCGAGGCTCTCCGGCTCGGGCCACCGGCCAACCTCGGCACGCCCAAGTCGGGGCCGGTAGCGGGAAGTTACAGGCGCCAGCACGGCGCGCCAGAAAAAGGCCTGCCGGAGGGGGCCGGCAGGCAAGCGATGCAAACTCAGTCAGAAGTGATGGATGTAGCGCACTTGCAGTCGGCTGCCGTCCGGGCGGTTCTCCACGTCCTGCTCGAAGTAGGCGTTGACCACCAGATGGTCGTCCTGGGAGAAGCTGTACATCGCCCCGGGGCCGATGGCCCAGACCTTCTCGCGGCGGCCGGAAACCTCGTGGCCGTCGACCTTGGTGTCGCTGATCTGCTTGAGCCAGTAGCCGTTGATGCCCAGGCGCAATTGCGGGGTGACTGCGTACTCGGTGGCGAAGTTGGCGTGCAGCGCCTGGCCGGCCTGGATGTCCGAAACATCGCCGAAGGCATAGCCCGGGTCGTCGTTGCGGAAGTTGTACAGGTAGTGCGCGCGCACCGAGGCTGACCACTTGGGGTTGAACCAGTAGGTCGCCGCCCAGTAGGGGTTGAACGACACCGCGTTGTTGCCCGGATTGATGTCACGCTTGTCGCTGTACTCGCCGGTCGGCAGGTTCACCTGCAGCTCAATGCGGTGCACGAAGCGCGGGCCATCCGGGCCCATGATCGGGTCGAACTGGATGAATGGCCCGATCAGCACGTCGCCCACGCCATCCTGTGCCTTCAGTGCCGCATTGTTCAGGCCGTCATCCACATCCATCTTGGTGACGATCGGTAAGTGGGCATTGAGGCCGAGACTGGCGTTGCCCAGGCGCAGGTTGGACAGGTAGCTCACCTGCGTCACCGCCACCTGGTAATCGAGTTCGGTCTTCGGCAGGCCGATACGGTCGCCGTTTTCATCGCGCAGACGGTCGGCACTGTAGTTCTGGAAATACTGCTGCAGGTACCAGCCGGGACCGGCCGGCAAACCACCATCGAGAAAGCTAGTCAGCCCGAGGTTGACGACCGGCAGGTCGTAGGCCTGGGCCCCGCTGGCAGCGATTGCCAATGCCAGCGGCAGGTAGCGGATCTGAGACATGCAAGGCTCCAATCATTGTCGTATTGGCGGCAGCTCAGAGGGCGAGGGCCGGGTGCGCGACGGCGACCCGGTACTGCCCGGCATGGAAGACCAGCGGTTCTCCGCCGCTGTGTCGGTAGTGCTCGATCTCACCAAGGAAGATCAGATGGTCACCGCCCTCGTACTGGGTGCCGTTACGGCACACCAGGGTGGCGATGGCACCGTCCAACAAGGGCACGCCAGCAGGCCCTTCGGCGTATTCGATACCGGCGAACTTGTCCGCCGCCGGGCGGGCGAAGTGCCCGGACAGGCCATGCTGGTCGCTGCCCAGCACGTTGATGGCGAAGTGGCTGGCGGCGAGGAAATCCGGCAGGCTCGGCGCGCTGCGTGCCAGGCTCCAGAGCACCAGTGGCGGGTCGAGGGACACCGAGGAGAAGGAGTTGGCGGTCATGCCCACCCGGCGTCCGTCGGCGGTGCGAGTGGTGATCACCGTCACCCCGGTGGCGAACTGGCCGAGCAGGTTGCGCAGGCTGCGCGGCTCGACGCCGTCGACTGCGATAAGCGTGGAATCGGTCATGGCTGTCTCCCGGTCAGGCCGCGCGGCTCATATGGCCCTGGATGAAGTCCTGGCACTGCGCGGCGTCGAACCACCAGGGCGCGAAGCGGCGCGGGTCGTCGAAGGCATTGGCGATCTGCGCGGCGATGGCCTGCGACTGGCCGGCGGCGCCAAGCAATTCGAGGATGTGCGGCGGCGGTGGGGTGAGCAGGCTGTTGGTCCACTTGACCACCTGACCGGCGTAGTCCCAGTAGCGCTCGAAGGTCTGCTGCATCCACTCCGGGGTGAAAGCGGCGCTGCCCTGGGCGAGGATGGCGTCGAGGTAGACCTTGCTGCACTTGGCGGCGTTGTTGGAGCCCTGCCCGGTGATCGGGTCGTTAACCACCAGGGCATCGGCCATGCCAAACACCGTGCGCCCGGACGGCAGGCGCAGCACCGGCTTGCGCACCATCGGGGTGAAGCGCCCGGCGAGCACGCCACCGGCGTCGGTCAGTTCCAGGTTGCGGCAGCGCTCGGCTTCCCAGGGGGCGTAGCGCTGGACGATCTCCAGGCTGCGTTGCAGATGCTGCTCGGGCGAGGTGACGTCCTGCCAGCAGTCCATCGGACCACCGGGCACCCCCTCGAAGACCATGATCTCGCACGGCCCATTGAGGGTGAGAGCGGGGAACACGAAGTACTCGCCGACGCCGGGAATGAGGTTGAAGGCCACCCGCGAATAGGGCGACTTGGGCGTCATGCCCTTCACGTAGGTCAGCGCCAGTGCGCGTTGCGGCTGCTGGAACACGGTGCGCTCGGTGTCGCGGGCGAACAGGTTGACCACCTCGCCCTTGCCGGCGGCCAGTAGGGTCAGGTCATGGCTCTGGGTCAGTTGCTCCAGCTCGGGCAGGCCGACGTCCTGGATGATCAGCTCGCCGCCACGGCGCTCGAACTCGTCCATCCAGGCCGGCATCTTCAGGCGCTGGTCGACGGCCTGGGCATACCGATCCAGGCGCGCGCTCCAGTCGATCAGCTTCTCGCCCGGGCGCTCGGGGTTGGGCACGCTCAGGCCGATGCCTTCCACCGCTGGGCATTGCTCCTCCCAGAAGTTCAGGCCGAGGTCGCGCTCGGTCTGCAGGGCGTTGTTGAACATACATTGGCTGGACATCACCTTGCCGCTGCGCACCTGCTCTCCGGTGCGGTTGGTGGTGAGGGTGACGTGGTAGCCCTGGGCGAGCAGGCCGATGCCCAGTTGCAGGCCGGCCTGGCCGGCCCCGACGATGGCGATTCGACGCATGGAAGCCCTCCGGGGAGTCGAGTGACGGGTTGGGGTGAAACCGTTGAAAAGGCGCCAGAAGGGATTGCTCATGAGGCTCACTCCCGTTCGGCGAGACGCGGGATGGCCGGCTGGTTGCGCTCCGGGCCCATCACCGAGTAACCACCGTCCACCGCGTAGTCGGCGCCGGTGACGAAGCTGGCCGCCGGCGAGCAAAGGAAGGCGACTACCTGGGCCACCTCCGCCGGCTCGCCCAGGCGTCCGAGCAGGTGGAAGTCGGCGGCGACACGGTCGGCATGGGCGCGGTCGCCGCCACTGACCTCGGCGATCACCCGCGACCAGGTCCAGCCCGGCGACACCGAGTTGACGCGGATGCCCAGCGGCGCCAGATCCATCGCCATGCTGCGTGTCAGTTGCAGCATGGCGGCCTTGGACACCGGGTAGATCCAGCGACCGGTCTGCGCACACTGCGCCGAAATCGAGGTGAAGTTGACCACCGCGCCGCGCTGCGCCTGCAGATCGGCGCACAGCGCCTGGGTCAGCATCACCGCCGACACCAGATTGATGTCCAGAGCCCGCAGCCAGTCGCCACGTGACGAGGCAATACCTTCGTCGAGATAGGTGCAGGCCAGGTTGACCAGCAGATCGACCGTGCCGAACTGCCCGTGGATGGTTTCCAGGGCTGCCGTCACGGCGCGGTCATCGGTCAGATCCAGAGCGATGAACAACGCACCGCTGCCCATCTCATCCGCCACGGCGGCGCCCTGCGGGTCGATGTCGAGAATGGCCACGCGGGCACCGGCGGCGAGCAGCGCCTCGGCCACCGCGCGGCCGATCAGGGTGGCGCCGCCGCTGATCACGGCGACCTTGCCGTCGAGACTGTGCAGGTTCATGGCTCAGCCCTCGATCGGCTTGCCGGCGCTGGTCGGCCAGCTCGGCATCAGGGTGTTGGACGGCAGGCTCTCGTCGAGCAACTTGTGCGCGGTTTCGGCACCGGCCACCGGCAGGCCCTTGGGATCAAGCAGGCCGATCTGCACCAGCACGCTGGCCTGATCCCAGTAGATATGCTCGTGGTACAGCTTCGGCCCACGGAACTTGACCACCCCGAGCATGGGGATCTCGACGAAGCGACCGGTGGGCGCGACGCCGGGCAGCAGCCAGTCGATCTCCTGGTCATGGGTGAAGCTCATGATGAATTCGTCGACGATCTGCGAGGCGCCGATGGTGCGCGAGATCGGCGTCAGCGCCATGTCCTTGGGGTTGCCGTGGACGAAGTGGTAGCGGTAGAAACGCGCCAGCTCGCGGTAACCCACGCCGCCGGTCATGGTGGGGATATGGTTGACGTAGGGCTCGGGCACCATGGTGGCCATGGTCGCCGGTACGTCACGGGTGTCGAACTCGTGGCGGATATGCTCCTCCCACAGGTCGGACAGGTTGTAATCCGGACCGATGGTGCGGCGCAACGCGGCGATGCTGCGCTCGTGAGCAAGCAGCGCCGAAGGCTTGTGGTAGTGGTGCCCGGCCGGGCGAGCGAAGGCGTGATCGACACCCGGATAGACGTAGGCTTCGGTGCCTGGGCGCTGCGCCAGCGCCGCGACGATGGCCTCGCGGGCCGGCGCCGGGCAGAAGCCATCGAGCTCGGCGAGGTGCAGCACCAGGCGGCCCTGCAGCCCTACCAGCTCGTGCAGGGCATTCTCGATGCCGACCCCGTAGTAGCCCACGGCGCAGGCCACCTGCGGCAGGCGACAGCCAGCCAGGTAGGCGAGCTTGCCACCGAGGCAGTAGCCGACCACACCGAGCCCGGCCGTGCTGCATTCAGGCAGGGTCTTGAGAAAGCTCAGGCTGGCGTCTATATCGGCCACGCCAAGGTTCTCGTCGAAGGCCTGGTACAGCGCCAGGGCCTTGTCGAAATCTTCCGGGGTGTAGCCCAATTCGACGCCCGCCTGCTGGCGCCAGTACAGATCCGGCACCAGCACGGTGTAGCCTTCCTCGGCCAAGTGATCGGCCAGGGCGCGCATGGCCTCGTTGACCCCGAAGATCTCCTGGCAGAGCACGACACCCGGTCCTTTGCCGTCGACCGAAACGGCCAGGTAGGCGGCGAACTGGCCATCCTTCGCGGGAACTTGAATGTAACGACCTTGCATGGCGGCGACTCCAACGATTGCTTGCGTTGGATCGATCTTCCGCCGGACGAGCCCGCCGCTCTATCCGCTCACTGCCAGGGATATCCGCCAGGCGCGTGGTTTCATCACGAGGCTATACAGATGGCGCGAGGCGTCTTTGAAGGTAGTATGGACAAAAAACAGGGCGCGCAGCGAGGCTTTTACAGCGACTTCAGCGCTTGAAACCGTGCGCTGCCGACCCTCGCTCAAGAAAAAAGCTGCAGCCCCAATCCGACCGCTGCACAGGCCACCAACGTCTCGATCACCCCACGCTTGAAGCCCAGCAACGCCACACCCGCCCCGAGGGTAATCAATGCCGATACCCAATCGAACGCCCCGGCGAAACCCTGCGGCCAGAGCACGTGATAACCGAAGAACAGCGCCAGGTTGAGGATCACCCCGACCACGGCGGCGGTGATGCCGGTCAGTGGCGCGGTGAACTTCAACTGGCCGTGGGTCGACTCCACCAGAGGCCCGCCGGCGAGGATGAACAGAAACGAGGGCAGGAAGGTGAACCAGGTAACCAGCACCGCCGCCAGCGCACCGCTGGCGAAGGCCGAATCGCCACCGAACACCGGCTGGCCGTAAGCGCCGACGAACGCGACAAAAGCCACCACCATGATCAACGGCCCCGGTGTGGTCTCGCCGAGGGCCAGGCCATCGATCATCTGCCGGGGCGTCAGCCAGCCGTAGTGGTCGATGGCGCCCTGGTACACGTAAGGCAGCACCGCGTAGGCACCGCCGAAGGTGAGCAACGCCGCCTTGGTGAAGAACCAGCTCATCTGCGTCAACGTGCCCTGCCAGCCGAACGCCAGGGTCAACAGGCCCATGGGCAGCAGCCAGAGCACCACGCCGGCCAGCAGAATCAACGCCAGGCGGCTGGAACGGAAATAGGTATGCGCCAGACGCGTTTCGTCATCGATCAGCGCCGGCGCATGCGCCCCGCCCGCCTCGCCATGCCCGGCGCCGACCGCGAAGTGCTGCGGCGCCAGTCGCCCGCCGATGTACCCCACCAGCGCGGCGCCCAGCACGATCAGCGGGAACGGTAGCTGCAGCGCGAAAATGGCCACGAATGCCGCCGCCGCGATGGCCCACAGCCAGGCGTTCTTCAACACCCGCCCGCCAATGCGCCAGGCCGCCTGCACCACGATGGCCGTCACCGCCGGCTTGATGCCATAGAAAATCCCCGCCACCAACGGCACATCGCCGAACACCAGATAGACCCAGGACAGCACGATCAGGATCAACAGCGACGGCAGCACGAACAGCGCCCCGGCGATCACCCCGCCCCAGGTGCGGTGCATCAGCCAGCCAATATAAGTGGCCAGCTGCTGCGCCTCCGGCCCGGGCAGCAACATGCAGTAGTTCAGCGCATGCAGAAAACGCCGCTCGGACAACCAGCGGCGCTTCTCCACCAACTCCTGGTGCATGATCGAAATCTGCCCCGCCGGCCCACCGAAACTGATCAACCCCAGCTTCAGCCAGAACCAGAACGCCTGCAGCAGACTGACCGGAACAGGGCGTTCAGACGAATCGGACATCGGAGGGCTCCATCAGCGGATAAATCGACCGGGCACTATAACCGTGAAACATGACAGCCTTGCGACAGCGTACGAAAAACCACCAGCCAAGCGCAGCCCTTGCCTCACCTGGCCTGGACGCGTTTTCCCGCATCTTATCCACAGCGCTTTCCCCAGATTCTGTGCACGACACCCGGCAACATGCCCGCACCCTGCCCCGCTGTTGAAAACATGAGCCAAGTGATTGATTAAAAGCGATATTCCGCCCGACGATAACGCCAGCAAAGCGTCATTGGGCAAAAACTGAGCGGCCTGCCGAGACCCGCTTGAATGCTAGGCGCAGAGGGCTTTTGCAAAGGTTATCCACAGCGCTGTTAACAGAATTTGTGGGTGGGTTTGGGAAGGCCTGGATAGCCGACTCTGGCGCGAGCAAACAACCGAGAGGGCATTTTGCTCGCGAAGCGTGGACAGCCTCGCGTTGATGGAATAGCAAGTAGCCCGGACAACCTCGCCCCACAGTGGATGAAAACCTACGTAGAAATACCCGCCGCGTAGGGTGGACAATGCGGCGCTTGTCCACCATGCCACGTGTCGGAACAGCAACTAGGCTGGTTAGTGCAAAGCAATACCCAGAGCAATTGCGGTGATGGATTTCGCGTTGCTCTACCCATCCTACGGTCGTTGATCGGCACACATCCGCAGTCTCTGGCGGGCTGCTCGCTTCGCGAGCGAGGCCGCCCTACTTCAGCCCATCTTCGCCGGCGAAGCATCCTCGAAGCGATTCACCTGGCGCAGACTCTTGAAACCGAGCATCCAGCCGCCCGTCACCATCAGGGTGCAGGCGCAGCCGATCAGCGCTGCCGGCACCACGCCGAACCAGGCGGCGCTGGTGCCGGCGCGGAATTCGCCCAGTTCGTTGGAAGATCCGATAAACAGCATATTCACCGCATTGACCCGGCCACGCATGGCGTCCGGGGTGGAGAACTGCACCAGGGATGAGCGGATGTACATGCTCACCATGTCCGCACCACCGGCCACCACCAGCGCGGCGAACGACAGCCAGAACAGACTGGACAAGGCGAACACCAGATTGGCCACGCCGAATAACGCCACCGCGCCGAACATCACCAGGCCGACATTGCGGTTGAAGGGTTTCATGCTCAGGTACAGCCCCACCGATACCTCGCCGATAGCCATGGCGCTGCGCAGCAGGCCGAGGCCGGTCGGGCCGACTTCCAGCACTTCCTGGGCATAGATGGGCAGCAGTGCGATCACGCCGCCGAGCAGCACGGCGAACAGATCCAGCGAGATGGTGCCGAGGATGATCGGGCGCGTACGGATAAAGTGGATACCGGCGGTGAAGCGCGCCCAGGCAGTGGCTTCCAGTGCCTGCATTTTCTCGGCATAGCGTACCGGCACCCGCAGCAGCAACACGCAGCCGGCGAGGAAGCAGGCCAGGCACACCGAGTAGATCAGCCCGCCACCGCCAATGGCATACAGGCCACCGCCGATCACCGGGCCGGAAATGGTCGCGCCGCGCATGATCATGCTGTTGGCGGCGATGGCCGCGGCCAGGCGCTCACGCGGCACGATCTGCGGCAGCAGACTGGACAACGCCGGCCCGGTGAAGGCGCGGCCACAGCCGTAGAGCACCAGCACCGCGTAGTACCAACTGACCGCCGCCTCGCTCAGCGACAGCCACAGCAGCGCTGCCGCGCACACCCCCTCGACCAGCCAGCTGAGCATCAGGATCAGCTTGCGGTCGTAGCGGTCGATCAGGTCGCCGGCCGGCATCAGCAGCACCAGCATGGGGATGAACTGGGCCAGGCCAACATAGGCCAGCGACAGCGGGTCGCGGGTCAGGTCATAGACCTGCCAGGCCACCACAACGGCCTGGATCTGTACGGCGAAGACCACGACGATGCGAGCGATGAGAAACGCCAGGAAACCGGGCAGGCGATAGACGGAAGCGGGAACAGCAGCGGACACGGCGAAAATCTCGAGGCAGAACCGGCCAGTGCCGGACGAGGTAAGCCGGCCAATCTACGGGAATGCTCCGCCACGGGGCAAACCCGGGAACAGGCTGTTGCGCAGATCGCGCCCTGGTCAGCGCGCAGGCGTCAGACACACACCAGCGCCTTACTGGACAACGCCGGGTGCCGCGCCTGGTTCGGCCACTGCTGGTTCGGTCACTGTAGGAGCGCCGCGCCGGTGCGAAGACGGATGTGGCCGTATCGCAATAGTGAGCTGCCGGCTCCATTCGCCGCGGGGCGCGGCTCCTACAGGTGTTGACAGCGCGGGCGGATACGGGAGGTCATTCCTCCCGCCAATATCCACTAGACGAATGCCTGGTCGCCGAAACCACGCGGCAGACACTGCGGGCCTGGCAAGGCAGCCAATCGAGCCTCCCAGGAAGTGCGCCAGTCGTTGACGGCGCGCGCGGCCTTCTCGCGGCGGACGGCACGGCGCGCGGCATTGCGTGAGTTACGTCAAGCTTCGGTGAACACTTCGGTCTTGCGGCAATTGCGGTATTTGACCTTGTCCAGCTCGGTGGTGGCGGGCAGCTTTTCACCATGAGAGCCACAAGCGAGATGGCCAGAGACTTTGTAGTGCGTAACCATCGCGTTATCTCCTTGATTGTGGGCGCCCGGCTGCAGACAGCCGGTCTACACCCCTCAGGAAATGGGGCTGTGCAAGCGGCACGCAGGTTCATTGACCACCAAACAAGGGCCTGGCCGTGTGCCCCGCCAAAGGGTTTTAATGCGCTCTTTTACCGGAACCTCACCATGCCCCTGAGCCCCGATGAACTCGCGCAGATCAGCGCTCTCACCCTGGCCCACTACCAAAGCAGCGCCGAGGACTTTCGCGAGGGCACGCGCGACCATGACGTGAGCCAGAACATCGCCGCGCTGCTGCGCCATATCGAGGGCGAGAAGCCCTGGCGCATCCTCGATTTCGGCTGCGGGCCGGGGCGCGACCTACGCACCTTCAGCGGCCTCGGCCACGAAGCCATCGGCCTGGATGGCTGCGCCGAGTTCGTCGCCATGGCGCGTGCCGACAGCGGCTGCGAGGTGTGGCAGCAGAGCTTCCTCGAACTGGAGCTGCCGGCCGGGCATTTCGACGGCATCTTCGCCAACGCCAGCCTGTTCCATGTGCCGGATCAGGAACTGCCGCGCGTACTCGGCCAACTGCACACGGCGCTCAAACCGGGCGGCGTGTTGTTCAGCTCCAACCCACGCGGCGAGAATCAGGAAGGCTGGAACGGCCCGCGCTACGGCAGCTACCACGACCTGGAACGCTGGCGCACGCGGCTCACGGCGGCCGGTTTCGTCGAGCTGGAGCACTACTACCGCCCCGCCGGCCTGCCACGCGACCAGCAACCCTGGCTGGCCAGTGTTTGGCGACGCAGCCGATCTCAGCCGGATTGACTTATAGGTCAGGTTTGGCCTGATGCAGCACGCACAACGCCATCTACCCCCGGCCTGAGTCCCGCCATGATGGCTTGGCCAGTCACCGGCGTACATCGCGCCTGTCGCTATATACAAACAAATATAACGAAGTAGTATGGCTGCGTGATTCATCAACGGCCCCACAGACCGGAGCAACGAGATGCAGGTACGCGACATTCCCATGATCAAGACAGTGCAACGCAGCCTGCTCGGCCTCGCCCTGCTGTTCACCGGCGGCGTGGCGGCCGATGAGGTCAAGGTCGCCGTAGCCGCCAACTTCACCGCACCGATGCAGGCCATCGCGCCCGCGTTCGAGAAAGCCACCGGGCACAAGCTGGTCGCCTCATTCGGCGCCACCGGGCAGTTCTATGCGCAAATCAATAACGGCGCGCCCTTCGATGTATTCCTCAGCGCCGACGACTTAACGCCGGCCAGGCTGGAGCGCGAGGGCGCGAGCGTGCCCGGCTCGCGCTTCACCTATGCCATCGGCAGCCTGGTGCTGTGGTCAGCCGATGCCAGCTACCTCGACGGCACGGACGCGGCGCTGAAGGCCGGCCAGTTCAGGCACCTGTCGATCGCCAACCCCAAGGCCGCCCCCTATGGGCTGGCCGCGATGCAGGTGCTGGACAAGCTGGGCCTGAGCGAGGCGGTGAAAGCCAAGCTGGTCGAGGGCCAGAACATCACCCAGGCGCATCAGTTCGTCTCCACCGGTAATGCCGAGCTGGGTTTCGTCGCGCTATCGCAGGTGTATAAGGACGGCCAGGTCAGTAGCGGCTCGGCCTGGATCGTCCCGGACGATATGTACGACCCGATCAAACAGGACGCGGTGATTCTCAAGCAGGGCGCGAACAACCCGGCAGCGGCGGCACTGGTTGAGTATCTGAAAGGCCCGGAAGCGGCCAAGGTGATCAAGTCGTTCGGTTATAAGCTGTAATAGCCGTGGCCCGGATCGCATTCGGGCCACGCTTTCCACTTCCGGAATTCCTGCATGCCGCTGTCGAAGAGTGACCTCGACGCCATCCTCCTGACCCTGGAGTTGGCCTCACTGACCACCGTGCTGCTGCTGATTATCGGCACGCCGATTGCCCTGTGGCTGGCGCGCACCGACTCCTGGCTCAAGCGCCCGGTCGGCGCGGTGGTGGCGCTGCCGCTGGTGCTGCCACCGACGGTGATCGGTTTCTACCTGCTGGTGAGTATGGGGCCCAATGGTTTCTTCGGTCAGCTGACGCAGAGCCTCGGTCTCGGCACCTTCACTTTCACCTTTACCGGTCTGGTGATCGGTTCGATCTTCTACTCCCTGCCCTTCGTCGTGCAGCCGCTGCAGAACGCCTTCGAGGCCATTGGTCGCGGCCCGCTGGAGGCCGCCGCGACCCTGCGCGCCAATCCCTGGGACAGCTTCTTCAGCGTGGTGCTGCCGCTGGCCCGCCCCGGCTTCATCACCGCCGCCATTCTCAGCTTCGCCCATACCATCGGTGAGTTCGGCGTGGTGCTGATGATCGGCGGCAATATCCCCGGCAAGACCCAGGTGGTGTCGGTGCAGATCTACAACCACGTGGAAACCATGAACTACGCCCAGGCGCACTGGCTGGCCGGCGGCATGGTGGCGTTCTCCTTCATCGTTCTGCTGGCGTTGTACGGCGGGCGCAATGCGCGGATGAGGGCGCTGTGATGTTCGGTTTCGGCAAGGCCTCGCCACCCGCCGTCCAAGACGATGGACGCATTCGCGCGCGCTTTCTGGTCAGGCATCCGGGCTTCACCCTGGATGTCGACCTCGACCTGCCCGGGCGTGGCGTCACTGCGCTGTTCGGCCATTCCGGCTCGGGCAAGACCAGTTGCCTGCGCTGCTTCGCCGGGCTGGATCGCCCGCAGCAGGGCTATCTGCAGGTGGCTGGCGAGCGCTGGCAGGACAGTGCGTGTGGTTTTTTTCTGCCGGCGCACAAGCGCGCCATCGGCTACGTGTTCCAGGACGCCAACCTGTTCCCGCACCTGAGCGTGCGCGGCAATCTGGAATACGGGCAGAAACGCATCCCGGCCGCGCAGCGCAGGGTGGCGCTGGATCAGGCATTGGAACTTCTGGGTATCGGTCATTTGCTCGAGCGCATGCCCTCGGCGCTATCCGGCGGCGAACGCCAGCGCGTCGGCATCGCCCGTGCACTGGTGACCAGCCCGCGCCTGCTGCTGATGGACGAGCCGCTGGCCTCGCTCGATCTCAAGCGCAAGCAGGAAGTGCTGCCCTACCTGCAGCGCCTGCACGAGGAGCTGGACATCCCCGTGCTCTACGTCAGCCATGCGCCGGATGAAGTGGCGCGCCTGGCCGATCACCTGGTGCTGCTCGACGAAGGCCAGGTACGCGCCAGCGGCCCGCTCAAGGACATCCTGCTGCGGCCCGACCTGCCCTTCGCCAGCGAGGACGATGCCGAAGCGGTGATCGACGGCCAGGTCTGCGGTCACGATACCGCCTACGATCTGCTGGAGCTTCAGCTGCCCGGCAGCAAAGCGCGCCTGCGCCTGCCTCACGCGGCGTTGCCCGACGGCCATCCGGTGCGGGTGAAGATCAAGGCGCGCGACGTCAGCCTCAGCCTGCAACGTGCCGAAGGCAGCAGCCTGCTCAACCTGCTGCCGGTGCGGGTCGATGGCTGGCAGGCGCTGGACGCGCAGATGCTGTTGACCCTGCGCATCGGCGATCAGCGCCTGCTGGCGCGAATCACCCGTTACTCCTTCGATCAGTTAGGCATTCACGCCGGCCAGGCGCTGTGGGCGCAGATCAAGTCGGTGTCGCTGCTCGCGCCGTAGGGCGTGCACCGATCACACGCAGATACCGCAGGTTCGTAGCCAGATACCGCAGGTTCGTAGCCCGATGCAATCCGGGGCGGTTAGGAGACGCCCGGAAGCTCCAGATGCTCCGGCCCAATTTCGGCGTTACCGGCCAGCAGCAGGGCGAAGTGGATGACGTTCTCCAGCTCGCGGGTATTGCCCGGCCAGCGGTGCGCCTCCAGCACGGCCTGCGCCGCCGGGCTGATCGACGGAATGGTCAGGCCCAGGCGCAAGGCATGTTTGCCGAGGAAGTATTCGGCCAGCGGCAGAATATCGCCGACGCGCTGACGCAGCGCCGGGAACAGCAACTGGCCATCGTACAGATAGGCATACAGGCGCTCGTCGAAAGTGCCGGCCGCCACGGCGCGGGCCAGGTCGATGCTGCTCGCCGCCAGCAGACGCACATCCACCGGCAGCGCCTGACTGGCGCCGACGCGATACACCTCGCGGGTTTCCAGCGCGGCCAGCAGCTTGCTCTGCAGAGGCCGCGAGAGGTCGGCGATCTCATCCAGGTAGAGCGTGCCGCCATTGGCCGAACCGAACCATCCGGCGCGGCTGCTGGCGGCGCCGACATGGGCGCCTGCAACATGGCCGAACAGCTCGGCCTCGCCCCATTGTGGGCTGAGCGCCGCGCAGCTCACTGCCACGAACAGGCCGCCGCGCTCACTGTGGCGATGGATATAGCGCGCCAGCAATTCCTTGCCGGTGCCGGTTTCACCGAGGATCAGCAACGGCTGGCCATTGCCCGCCAAGGCTTCGGCACGCTCGCGCAACTGGCGCGAACGCGCATCGACGAATACCAGCGCCTTGGCGCGGATGCTCAGTGGACTTTTGTCGGCGTCGGTGAAGGTCAGTGGAGATGACGTGTTCGGCACGAGTGACACCCTGGAAGAAAGCGCAATGGCATAACCGTAGGAGCCGGCTTGCCGGCGATCCGGCGTCCGCTGACGAAAAGCATCGCCAGCAAGCTGGCTCCTACCTAGTTGTGCAAAATCAGGCGCGCAGCCGCGCCTGCTGCTCAATGCGGCTCTGCAGGCGATACAGATAGCCGAAGCCCTGCTCCCAGTAACGGTGCCCGGACTTCACGTTGATATGCCCGGCACCACTCAGAATCGCCGCCTCGCTACCCCAGGCCCGCGCCAGCTCCATCGCGCGCAGGGCGCTGGCCGCTGCGTCGTTGTCGGAACCCACCAGCAGGCTGGGAAAGGGCAGCAGATCGCGCGGCATCGGTGCGAAATTGCGCAGCGGCTCGGGGCAACCCGGGCGTTCCACATCAGCCGGCGCCACCAGCAGTGCGCCACGTACACGGCGCAGCAGTTCGAGCGGCGCCTGCGCCGCCCAGTGCGCCACCGTCACGCAACCCAGGCTGTGGGCGATGAGGATAAGCGGGCGTGGATCGTCGGCAATCGCCTGGTTCAGCGCGGCCACCCAATCCGCGCGTTGCGGGTTGAGCCAGTCCTGCTGCTCGACCCGCGCGCTGTTGGGCAGGCTGCGCTGCCAATGGCTTTGCCAGTGTTCTGCGGACGAGCCCTGCCAGCCCGGCAGGATCAGATAACGGATTGCTTCGCTGGCCACAACGGCGCCTCCCTGAATCGAATGGCGTCAGTCTAGGCAGCATGAACTGATTACAAAAAGAATAAGAATTTATTTGCTTATTCCATAAATGTGCTTCCGGCGACCACTTCTTATATTTCTAAAAAGCATATAAATGTTCTTAAACAATATTTTTAGGGATATTTCCATCTCTCTACTATCCGCTCCACGCCAGCGTCGGTACTCCATACCGCCGCCTTGGCGACCTATTCACAAGGAGCCTGGAAATGACCGCGACGCTGAGAAACCTCGAAGGCCAGGATGAAGCCAGCATCCTGCGCGAGATCCAGACCGCCCTGCACGGCCTGAAGTTTGGCTCGGTGGAAATCACCGTGCACAACGGCCAGGTCGTGCAGATCGAGCGCAAGGAAAAGATCCGCCTGCAACAACCGAGTACCAAGAACAGCTGACACATGATGCGGCCCGACTGGACCACCAGAGGGCTCGAGAAAAATCGCCCCGCCTGACACCCCATACGCCAACACAAGAATTTCACAGTTAGGAGCTGCACCATGTCCATTCGCCGTTTTGCCCTGGCCGCGCTGGCCAGCGCACTAGTTATTACAGGGGTCGCCGGCCCGGTGGCCGCCGCGCAAACCCTGCTCAACGTGTCCTACGACCCGACCCGTGAGCTCTACACCGAATTCAACGCCGCCTTCAACACGCACTGGCAGGCCCAGGGCAACGAAGCGGTGACCATCCAGCAATCCCACGGTGGCTCGGGCAAACAGGCCCGCGCAGTGATCGACGGCCTGCGCGCCGACGTGGTGACCCTGGCCCTGGCCGGCGACATCGACGAGCTGTACAAGCTCGGCAAGCTGATCCCGGAAAACTGGCAGGAGCGTCTGCCGGACGCCAGCACGCCCTACACCTCGACCATCGTATTCCTGGTGCGCAAGGGCAACCCGAAAGGCCTGAAGGATTGGGATGACCTGGTCAAACCGGGCGTGGAAGTGATCACCCCGAACCCGAAAACCTCCGGTGGCGCACGCTGGAACTTCCTCGCCGCCTGGGCCTACGCCGAGCAGAAGTACGGCAGCGAAGCCGAGGCCAAGGCCTTCACCGAGAAGCTCTACAAGAACGTCCCGGTGCTCGATACCGGCGCCCGCGGCTCGACCATCACCTTCGTCAACAACGGTATCGGCGACGTGCTGCTGGCCTGGGAAAACGAAGCCTTCCTGGCGCTCAAGGAAGAAGGCGGGGAAAACTTCGAGATCGTCGCGCCGTCGCTGTCGATCCTCGCCGAACCGCCGGTAAGCATGGTCGATCAGAACGTCGACAAGAAAGGCACCCGCAAAGTCGCCGAGGCCTACCTCAACTACCTGTACAGCGAGGAAGGCCAGCGCATCGCCGCCAAGCACTTCTACCGCCCACGCAACCAGGCGGTGGCGGCCGAGTTCGCCAAGCAGTTCCCGCAGCTCAAGCTGGTAACCATCGACGCTGACTTCGATGGCTGGAAAACCGCTCAGCCGAAGTTCTTCAACGACGGCGGCGTGTTCGACCAGATCTACCAAGCCCAGTGATTGCCACGGCGCGTCCGCCCATATAGGGCGGGTGCAGCCGCAAGATCGTCGCAGCCAGTGGCGGGTTCCACCCGCCCTACCAAGGAGCTTGCATGTCTCGCCGCACGTCCCCCGTCATACCCGGCTTCGGGCTGACGCTGGGTTACACCCTGGTGTACCTCAGCCTGTTGGTGCTTATTCCCCTGGGTGCCATGTTCGTCCACGCGGCCCAGCTCACCTGGGATCAGTTCTGGGCCATCATTTCCTCACCGCGCGTGCTGGCCGCCCTGAAGCTGAGCTTCGGCACCGCCTTTCTCGCTGCCATCATCAACGGCGTGATCGGTATCCTGCTGGCCTGGGTGCTGGTGCGCTACACCTTTCCCGGTCGCAAGATCATCGAAGCGATGATCGACCTGCCGTTCGCCCTGCCCACAGCCGTTGCCGGTATCGCCCTGACCGCGCTCTATGCGCCCAACGGTTTGATCGGCCAGTTCGCCACATCCCTGGGTTTCAAGATTGCCTACACCCCGTTGGGCATCACCCTGGCGCTGACCTTCGTCACCCTGCCCTTCGTCGTGCGTACCCTGCAGCCGGTGCTGGCCGACATCCCGCGCGAGGTCGAGGAAGCCGCCGCCTGCCTCGGTGCCAAGCCGCTGCAGGTGGCGCGCCACGTGCTGCTGCCGGCGCTGCTGCCGGCCTGGCTGACCGGCTTCGCCCTGGCCTTCGCCCGCGGCGTTGGCGAGTACGGCTCGGTGATCTTCATCGCCGGCAACATGCCGATGAAGACCGAGATCCTGCCGCTGCTGATCATGGTGCAGCTGGACCAGTACAACTACGCCGGCGCCACCGCCATCGGCGTGCTGATGCTGGTGGTGTCGTTCATCTTGCTGCTGCTGATCAACCTGCTGCAGCGCCGCATCAGCCGTTCTTGAGGAGCCAGGCATGTCATCTGCAACCCTGACGGCCAGCGCCACCAACAATGCCGCGCGCCGCGGTAACGCCCTGGGCCGCCGCCTGCTGATCATTTCGGCCTGGCTGGTGTTCGCCTTCTTCCTCCTGCTGCCCCTGTTCGTGGTGGCGACCGAGGCGCTCAAACAGGGCGTCGGCGTATTCGTCGCTTCGATCCTCGAGCCCGACGCCATCAGCGCGCTGAAGCTGACCCTGCTCGCCGTGGGTATCGCCGTGCCGCTCAACCTGGTGTTCGGCGTGGCCGCCGCCTGGTGCGTGAGCAAGTACGAGTTCCGCGGCAAGAGCATTCTGGTGACCCTGATCGACCTGCCGTTCTCGGTGTCGCCGGTGATCGCCGGTCTGATCTACGTGCTGCTGTTCGGTGCCCAGGGCTTCTTCGGCCCCTGGTTGCGCGAGCACGACATCCAGATCATCTTCGCCCTGCCCGGCATCGTCCTGGCGACCATCTTCGTCACCGTGCCCTTCGTCGCCCGCGAGCTGATCCCGCTGATGCAAGAACAGGGCACGCAGGAGGAAGAGGCCGCGCGCCTGCTCGGTGCCAACGGCTGGCAGATGTTCTGGCACGTCACCCTGCCCAATATCAAATGGGGCCTGATCTACGGCGTGGTGCTTTGTACCGCACGGGCGATGGGCGAGTTCGGCGCGGTGTCGGTGGTCTCCGGGCACATCCGCGGCTACACCAATACGCTGCCGCTGCATGTCGAGATTCTCTACAACGAATACAATCACGTCGCCGCCTTCAGCGTTGCCAGCCTGCTGCTGCTTCTGGCGCTGTTCATCCTGCTGCTCAAGCAGTGGAGCGAATCCCGTATCAACCGCCGCAAAGCCAGTGCGGGCGAGGAATAAAACATGAGTATCGAAATCCGTAACGTCAGCAAGAACTTCAATGCGTTCAAGGCGCTGAACGAGATCAACCTGAACATCCAGAGCGGCGAACTGGTCGCCCTGCTCGGCCCGTCCGGCTGCGGCAAGACCACCCTGCTGCGCATCATCGCCGGCCTGGAAACCCCGGACAGCGGCACCATCGAGTTCCACGGCGAAGACGTCTCCAACCATGACGTGCGTGATCGCAACGTCGGCTTCGTGTTCCAGCACTACGCGCTGTTCCGCCACATGACGGTGTTCGATAACGTCGCCTTCGGCCTGCGCATGAAGCCCAAGCGCGAGCGCCCGAGCGAAGAGGTGATCCAGCAGAAGGTGCACGAGTTGCTCAACCTGGTGCAGCTCGACTGGCTCGGCGATCGCTACCCGGAGCAGCTCTCCGGCGGTCAGCGCCAGCGTATCGCCCTGGCCCGCGCCCTGGCCGTGGAGCCACGCGTACTGCTGCTCGACGAACCCTTCGGCGCGCTGGATGCCAAGGTGCGCAAGGAGCTGCGCCGCTGGCTGGCGCGCCTGCACGAGGACGTGCACCTGACCAGCGTGTTCGTCACCCACGACCAGGAAGAAGCCATGGAAGTGGCCGACCGCATCGTGGTGATGAACAAGGGCGTGATCGAGCAGATCGGCACGCCGGCCGAGGTTTACGAAAACCCGGCCAGCGATTTCGTCTACCACTTCCTCGGTGATGCCAATCGCCTGTATGTGGGCAACGATCATCACGTGCTGTTCCGCCCGCACGAGGTCGACCTGGCCAGCGAGCCGAGCCCGGAGCACAAGGCCGGTGAGGTGCGCGACATCCGCCCGCTCGGCGCCATCACCCGCATTACGCTGAAGGTCGAGGGCCAGGACGAGCTGATCGAGGCCGAGGTAGCCAAGGATCACCTGAGCCTGAACAACCTGGGCCGTGGCGCCACGCTGTACTTCAAGCCCAAGGGCGGCAAGCCGGTGAGCAATCCGGCCGGCTGATCGCTCGCTGCCCGGAGCCGAACACGCTCCGGGCGTCCCTCACGTGTGGCTACCAGCGGCTGGCAGGCAGCCGCATCGCTCGCTGTGCACGCCGCCCCCGCTTCAGCGCATCTACCCTTTGCAGCCCCACCCAGCGCTGATACCAACAGCATCGAGCGCCCGCACAATCTGACGAAAAGCCCATGAACGGTAGCGATTTCCGACGAAATCACTCTTTCGGGTCATGCTCTGCAGCGCGTCACGCAGTAGTCTTGGCGCTGCGTCATTGACGCTGCCCACTGCATACCTGCTCAAAACAATAACAAGGAGCACCCCGGATGCGCTGTAAAGCACTGTTGCGCCATGCTTTTTTCTGGTCGCTCGGACTCTTCGTCGGGCTCTCGCCAATGGCCTTCGCCGAGGCCGTCAGCCCGCAGGAACAGATTCAGATATACGCCAGCCGCGCCACCAGCAGCCTGATGCTGTTACGTGGCGAAGGTTTCCAGAAGACTCATCAGCAGCGCCTGGAAGCCGACCTGGCCGCTCTGGCCGGCGCCATGCAGAGCCTGCCGCAGGGCAGCGCCGAACTCACCAGCGCCCATCAGGCCCTCGTTACCCAATTGCGCAACGGTGTTTCCTATGGCCCCGGTGACGAGAACGTACCCTGGCGCTTTCCCGAAGACCTCAGCCGCGCCCTGCGCGACTTCCTCAGCACGGCCCGTGCACTACCGGGCGCCGAAGGCCAAAGCGAGCTGGCGGCGAAGGTCGAGTACCTCAGCGTGCAATACCTCAGCCGCTCCTACCTGGGCACCTTCGAGATCGCCCGCGAGCAGCCCGGCACCTACCTCGGTCAGGACGAACGCCTGCTGCTGCCGGCCATCGACAGTGAACTGCAGGCACTCAAGGACCAATCCGACCCACAGGTGAGCAAGCTACAGACACGCTGGAGTTACCTGCGTGCGGCGCTGGCCGACATGAACAGCCAGAGCAACACCCTGCAGAGCGTTTCCGGCCGTCCCTTCGCATCCATCACCGTGGACCGCCATGCACGCTCGATGACGGCACAGTGGATGGAAATGTTCTAGCCCCGCGACCGTGCAGAGCAATCGTAGGAGCCGGCTTGCTGGCGATGCTTTTCGTCAGCAGGGATGATGATCATCACGCCGCCGGATCGCCAGCAAGCTGGCTCCTACATGCGCTCCGTATCTACGTTTAACTGACCGGCTCAGGCCAGCGCCTTCTTCTCGCGGATGCAGGTCGGCCCGGCGATCTCCACCACGGCATGCTCGACTTCCTTGCGCAGGCCGAGCAGAAAGGCCAGTTCAGCGACCACGAACAGCGGCCCGATCACCAGCCCCATGACGTCATCGACGAAGGCCGGCTTGCGTCCTTCGTAGTAATGACCGACGAACTGGATGACCCAGCCGACCACGAACAGACCAATGCCTGCCGTCAACCACAGGGCAGTGGAAGCGACCGCCAGGCTGGCACCGGCCCACAGGCACAGCCCCAGCAGTACGGCCATGAGCAGGCCGAAGCGGGTATCCAGACGCAGATAGAACCATGCCGACGCCAGCGCCACCAGCGTGGCAGGCGCCAGCCACAGGCCAGCGAGATGGAAACCTGGCCGCGACAGCAGCACGGCGACGGCCAGCACGATCATCGGGATGCCGATGAAATGGCTGGCGATATTGCGCCGGTCGCGGTGGTAGGCGGCATACTGCGCCAGGTGGTCGACGAGGGTTTTCATTGTTATCGTCCTCAGGTGTGAAACGGGCCTGAGCATGATCGCCTCGCCCAACGCCGTCGTACTGTCGGCTAGCCGACAATGGCCGCTGCGGCCACACCCTACAGGAGTCGTAATGCCCGATCCGCG
The DNA here is from genome assembly GCF_002197815.1 of Pseudomonas oleovorans subsp. oleovorans. Lineage (GTDB taxonomy): Bacteria > Pseudomonadota > Gammaproteobacteria > Pseudomonadales > Pseudomonadaceae > Aquipseudomonas > Aquipseudomonas oleovorans. The sequence continues at coordinate 14,017 of NZ_NIUB01000023.1, read as the reverse complement.
TCACTACCTTGGCCAACTGAGCCAGGGTCACTGGTTCGCTGCGCTGCCCCAGGCGCTGCGTCATACCTTGCTGGACATGGCCCAGGTGCAGCGTCTGGATGCCGGCCAGCGGCTGTTTCGCCGTGGCGACAAACCCAGCGGGCTGTATGCGGTGGTCGAAGGCGCGATGCGCGTCGGTGCGGTCAGCGAAACCGGCAAGGAAGCGCTGCTGACACTGGTCGAGCCGCCCTACTGGTTCGGCGAGATTTCCCTGTTCGATGGCCTGCCGCGCACCCACGATGCCTTCGCCGACAGCGCCAGCACCCTGCTGCTGTTGCCGCAGGCCGGACTGCTCGCCCTGCTCGAACGCGAGCCGCAGCACTGGCGCGACTTCGCCCTGCTAATGAGCCACAAGCTGCGTCTGGCCTTTATCGCCCTGGAAGACATGAGCCTGCTACCGGCCGCACCCCGCCTGGCTCGGCGTCTGCTGTTGATCGCCGAGAACTACGGCGAGAGCGAGCCGCGCCGCGTGCTGCACCTGGCCCAGGAGCAGCTGGCGCTGATGCTCTCGCTGTCACGCCAGACCACCAACCAGATTCTTAAGGAACTGCAGGCGCAGGGCGTGGTGCAACTCACCTATGGCGAGATCGAGATTCTCGACTTCGCGCACCTGCGCCGCCTGGCCACCTGAACCGCTGGCCTCCTGCCACTGTCCAAGCCCTGTCGTGTTTTTCGCCAAAAGAACCGTATCGATGCCAGACAATGCCCCCGCTCCGCTGCCCGATGTGCTCGCCGGCCCGCTGCTGCGCCGCCTGGAGCCCGGCCGCCTGGTGCTGTGGCTGGTGGCCAGCCGCGAACTGAGCCTGCAACTGTGGCTGCAACCCGAGGGCCAGGCGCAGCAGACGCATGCGCTGGACGAACACTGCCAGCAACTGCCGCTGGGCCGGCACGCCGTGCTGCACCTGATCGACCTGCCGCTCGAACAGGCACTGCCACAAGACCAACGCATCGCCTACGACCTGCAGATCATCGACAGCGCAGGTGCGAAAGGCATGCGCGACTGGGCGCCGCACCTGCTCTACGACGGCGTTGAGCACGCTGATTTCGTCCTGCGCGCGCGGGTCGATCACCTGCTCCATGGTTCCTGCCGCAAACCGCACCACGCCGCGACTGATGGCCTGCTCTGCGCCGACCGCCTGCTGGCCGAGCCTCACGACGCCAGGCAACGCCCGGCGCTGCTACTGATGAGTGGCGATCAGGTCTACGTCGATGACGTCGCCGGGCCGCTGCTCTGCGCCATCCACCAATTGATCGCCCGCCTCGGCCTGTTCGACGAGTTTCTCCAAGGCGCCGTGGTCGAAGACAGCCAGGCGCTCTACGCCAACCCGGTGGGTTATTACCAGCGCGCCGACCTGCTGCCGGCGGTGAAGAGCAACCAGACCCTGCGCGACAGGTTCTTCGGCGGTGTGGAAAAACCCGTCTTCACCAGCAGCAGCGCCGACAACCATCTGGTGACCTTCGCCGAGATGATCGCCATGTACCTGCTGGTCTGGTCGCCAGTGCCCTGGACGCTGATCAGCGAACAGCCGCCGCCGCTGAGCGCAGAACAGCAGCAGCGTTATGCCCGTGAGCGCGAGCGCATCGATGCCTTCCGCCAGAGCCTCGGCCAGGCTGCACGGGTGTTCGCTCACCTGCCGACGCTGATGATCTTCGACGACCACGACGTCACCGATGACTGGAACCTCTCCGCGCGCTGGGAGCAGACCGCCTACGGCCACCCCTTTTCCAAGCGCATCATCGGCAATGCCCTGCTTGCCTACCTGCTGTGCCAGGGCTGGGGCAACAATCCCGATGTATTCGATGAGCCGCTGCAGGCCTTTGCCGACCTGCTGCAGCAGCGCCAGAACGAGCATCTGCGGGCCGCAGCGCAGGACGCGCTGATCGACCAGTTGCTGCACTTCGAACAATGGCATTACGTGCTGCCGACCACGCCCGCGCTGCTGGTGCTGGACACGCGCACGCGTCGCTGGCGCAGTGAAGGGCACCTGTCGAAACCCTCGGGGCTGATGGACTGGGAGGCGCTGTGCGACTTCCAGCAGGCGCTGCTCGACCACCCCAGTTGCATCATCGTCTCGCCCGCGCCGATGTTCGGCGTGAAGCTGATCGAGGGCATCCAGAAACTGTTCACCTATGCCGGCCACCCGCTGATGGTCGATGCGGAAAACTGGATGGCCCATCGCGGCGCGGCCAGCGTGATGCTGAACATCTTCCGCCATTCGCGCACCCCAGGGGACTTCGTCATTCTCTCCGGCGACGTGCACTACTCCTTCGTCTACCGCGTGAGCATCCGTCACAAACGTGCCAGCCCGACCATCTGGCAGATCACCAGCAGCGGCATCAAGAACGAATTTCCGGCCAAGCTGCTGGACTGGTTCGACCGCCTCAATCGCTGGCTCTACGCGCCCTGGTCGCCGCTCAACTGGCTGACCAAACGCCGGCGCATGCGCGTCACCCCGCTGATCCCCGACCGCAGCCGCTCCGGTGAACGGCTGTGGAACGGCGCCGGCCTCGGCCAGGTGTTCTTCGACGAACAGGGCCGACCCAAGCGCATCCTGCAGCTCAATGCCGATGGTTCGAAGCCGGTGAGGTTCATCAGCGAACGCGAAGAGCGGCCGGCCCACGCCACTACGCCTCGCAGTCGCAATGCTGCGCCTTAGGCTGTGCACGAAAAGGGCCTGCGCTTGGTGATGCTGCGTTGAAAACGGGCTCGCGCGCGGCCCCGAGCAATCAGTTCGACGACCTTTCGCCCAGCCCTAAGGAAAACGACCCATCACAGCTGAGGGCTTGTTGCACTCAGCGCAGCCTCTCCAGCATCTGGTAGTACCACATGCCGGCGGCCAGCATCGGGTTGCCGAGCTGGTCGCCGAGCGGCACCTTGATGTGCTTGCAGGCGGCGAAGGTGTCGAACTGCTCCAGGTCGCCGGTGATCGCCTTGGCCATGATCTCGCCCATGATGTGGGTGGTGGCCACGCCATGGCCGGAGTAGCCCTGGCAGTACCAGACATTGCTCGACAGCTTGCCCAGTTGCGGGATGCGGTTCATCACGATGCCCATGGCGCAGCTCCACTGGAAGTCGATCTGCACGCCCTTGAGCTGCGGGAAGGTGCGCTCGATGCACGGGCGCAGCTCGCCGGCGATGTCGCGTGAGTCGCGTCCGGAGTAGTTGGCGCCGCCGCCGAACAGCAGGCGGCCATCGCCAGTGAGGCGGTAGTAGTCGAGCACAAAGCGGCAGTCGTATACCGCGAGATCAAAGGGGTTGATCGCATCGATCAGCTCGGCGCCCAGCGGCGCGGTGGTGACGATGCCACCCATGGCCGGGAAGATCATGCCCTTGAGCTTGCGCCGCTCCAGCTTGTGGTAGACATCGCCGGCCAGCAGCACCTGTTTGGCCTCGATCCGTCCGCCCGTGGTGACCACCGCCGGGCGCGGGCCGTGGACGATATCCAGCACCTCGGAATGCTCGAAGATCAGCGCGCCCAGGCTCTCGGCGGCCTTGGCCTCACCGAGGCACAGGTTGAGCGGGTGCAGGTGCATGTTGCGGGTGTTCTTCAGCGCGCCGCAGTACAGCTCGCTGCCCAGTTGCGCACGCACACCAGCGGCGTCGAGTAGCGTCACGTCGTCGCCCATGCCACGGCGCAGCGCTTCCTCAAAGGTCGCCCTGAGCTCGTCCATGTGGCTGGCTTTCATCGCCGTATGCAGATGGCCGTGCTTGAGGTCGCAGTCGATGCCGTACTTGGCCACGCGGTTCTTGATGATTTCGTGGCCGCGCCAGCGCAGGTGCCAAATGAAGTCGTCCACCTCGTCGCCGAGGGTGTTGCGCATCTGCTTGCGCATGGCCTCGTCGCCGGAGAGGCTGCCAGTGACCTGGCCGCCGTTGCGCCCGCTGGCGCCCCAGCCGACCTTGTTGGTTTCCACCACGGCGACCTTGAGGCCGCGCTCGGCCAGCTCCACCGCCGTGGCGATGCCGGTGAAACCGCCGCCGATGATGGCCACGTCCACGGTCACGCTGCCTTGCAGCGTCGGGTAGTCGCTCTCGAAGTTGAGCGAGGCCGAGTAGTAGGACGGCGCGCGCTCGGCGGCGGGTTTGACGGGTTGCTTGATCGTGTTCATTGCAGAATCCTTGTAGCGGCGGCACCGCCGTTGGGTGTCGCGGGGCCGCCTAGGCAGTACGCACCAGTAAATCCGGAGAATTCGCGGCTGAAGCCGCTCCTACAGGGGGTGCACGCTTCGTAGGAACGGCTGGGCGGCACTCCGCTTTAGCCGCGAGCTTTTCAATTCATGCCCTCAAGCGTTGCTCAGATACCAACGCCAATCCTGCTCGCCAACCTCGCCCATGAACTGGCGATACTCGGCGCGCTTGACGGCCACATACACCTTGAGAAATTCCGCGCCGAAAGCTTCGCGTGCCCACTCGGACTGCTCCAGCGCCTGGATCGCCGCCGACCACTGGGTCGGCAGGTACTCCGTGGCCTGGGCATAACCGTTACCTTCGATCGGCGCACCGGGATTGAGGTGGTCACGAATGCCACGGTGAATCCCGGCGAGGATCGCCGCCGCCGCCAGATAAGGGTTGGCATCGGCGCCACAGATACGATGCTCGACATGCCGGGTATTGGCGGGCCCGCCCGGCACGCGCAGGCTGACGGTACGGTTATCCACACCCCAGGTTGGCGCCAGCGGCGCATAGCTGTTGGCCTGGAAACGTCGGTAGGAGTTGGCGTTGGGGCAGAACAGCAGCAGCGAGTCGAGCAGGCTGGCTAGCATGCCGCCCACTGACTCGCGCAGCAGCGGCGTGCCGGCAGGATCCTCGCTGGCAAAGAGGTTGTTGCCCTGCGCATCGGCCAAGCTGACGTGCATGTGCATGCCGGTGCCGGCCAGGTGGTCGAACGGTTTGGCCATGAAGCAGGCCTGCATGCCGTGACGGTGCGCCACCCCCTTGACCAAGCGCTTGTAGCGCACCGCCTGATCCATCGCCGCCAGCACCGGGCCGTGCTCCAGAGTAATTTCCACCTGGCCGGGGGCGTACTCGGAAATCGCCGTACGCGCCGGAATGCCCTGCGCCTTGCAGGCGGCGTAGAGATCACGCAGGAAGGGTTCGATCTGCTCCAGTTCGCGCAGGCCGTAGACCTGGGTCTGCCGCGGGCGGCCGCCATCGGCGTCCAACGCTGGCTGTGGGCGACCCTCGGCATCACGTTTCTGGTCGAGCAGGTAGAACTCCAGCTCGCAGGCCATCACCGGGTAATAGCCCTCGGCTTCGAGCTGCTCGATCACGCGGATCAGCAGCTGGCGCGGATCGGCCGGCGTGGCCGGCAGGCCTTCGGTCGGGTGCATCGACACCTGCACGGCGGCGGTGGGCATCTGCCGCCAGGGCAGGCGCACCAGGCTGCCGGGCAGCGGATAGGCGCGGCAGTCGATATCGCCCACCTCCCAGACCAGGCCGGAGTCCTCGACATCCTCGCCCTGGATGGACAGGCCGAGCATGGTGCTCGGCAGCGGCCGGCCGCTCTGGTACAGCGCCAGCAGCTCCTCACGGTGCAACAGCTTGCCGCGCGGCACGCCATTGGCGTCGAGAATGAATAGCTCGATCAGCTCGATATCGGGGTTACTCGTCAGAAAGTCCTGAGCTTCCTGCACGGGGGCGAAAGTCGTCATGTTGCGCTCGCTTGCGCCAGTTGGGCGCTCGGTGTCCGCACGGCCCGTTCGATTCGTGAACAGGTTGCACAGGCAGACAAGGTGATAGCAGCGGCTGCGGGCATGGCGCAGCCATCGGTATTCAGCGGGCGGTAACGGCGTCCGGCGGGCGAGCGTGGCGGCAATGCCACAGCGCCCAGAAGGCGAGGATGATCGTCAGCAGCGGGTTTAACCGCTCCAACAAGCGCCTCCGCGCAGGCGCGCGGTACAGCGGAACATGGACTTGGCAGGCCAGGGAGATCATGGCTTGGCAGCGTCGCACAGGGTTTGACGTGCGTTAAATCGGGGTTTTCATACGTTTGGTTATGCGCTGGCTAAACAATCCCGCCCATGCAAACCAAATCGACCCGTAGGGTGCGCCGTGCGCACCATTACCCACACGACAGACAGCAGTGCGCACAACGCATCCTACGGCTCCGGCCGATAGCCCAGGCGCAAACCACCCCAATGCTTGCCCTGCACCATGATTGGCACCGACAGGTCATGCATCAGCTCGCCGGTATCGCGCATGTAGGTCTGCAGCAGCAGCGCCTGCCTGTGGCTGCCGCAACGAATGCCGGTGCGGTCATTGAACAGGCGCTTACCGCGGCTGCGGGTGGCATCGACGGCCGGGTCGCCGCTGGGCGGGTGGTTGAACGCAGCGTTATGGGTCGGCACGTAGCCTTCCGGGGTGGTGGAAATGGCGAACACCAGCCCTTCATGGCGCTTGAGCAAGGGCTCCTGCAACGCCGGCAACACCTGGTCGGCGTACTGGTCAAAGCGGGTGCGGTACTTCTGCGGTTGGGTGCCGGCGATTGGTTGGTAGCGACGGTCGAACAGATCGTCGAGGCCGATGCGACCGGCCTGCAGGTCCTGCTCGAACTGGGCCGCGATGGCGGCGGCACCTTCACGGGCCAGGTCATAGGCACGCTGGTGGTAATCATCCAGACCCACTTCGGCGAGCTGCTCGCTAACCGTCTCGGCCTGGCCCACCAGTTGTTCGGCTGCGTCTGCCAGTTGCCGCGTCTGCCCTTCGCTACCTTGCACATCGTCCTGCAATTGCAGGGCGGCAGCCGAGAGGCTGGCCAGGCGCTGGTGGTTGTCCGCCGTGCCGGCGCTGATCTGCGCCACCTGCTGCTCGACTTCCTCGGCCTGGCCGGCGATGCCGTGCAGGTGGCTGCCGGCCGTCTCGATCTGCTGCGCGGCCTGCTCCAGCTCGACACTCTGGCGCTGGATATGAGCGACCACCGCCGCGCTCTGCTGGCGGATGTCAGCGACCATCTGGCTGACTTCCTCGGTGGCACTGGCGGTACGCGCGGCAAGGTTGCGCACCTCGTCGGCGACCACGGCAAAACCGCGGCCCATCTCGCCGGCGCGGGCAGCCTCGATGGCCGCGTTGAGCGCCAGCAGATTGGTCTGACTGGCGATGGACTGGATCACCTGGGTGACCTGCTCGATCTGTTCGGTACGGCTACCGAGACCATCGATCAGCTCGCGACTGGCCAGGGTCTGGGCGCTGAGCTGCTGCATGCGTTCGATGGCCTGATTGAGTTCGGCCTGACCGTTGGCGCTGGCATCACGCACATGGCGGGCCGCGGCCAGGGTCTGCTCGGCACGAGCGGCGCTGTCCTGCTCGGTGTGGGTGATGGCCTCAGCAGCCTGGCTGACCTGCTGCACCGCCGTCAGCTGCGATTGCAGGCGAGCGGCCAGATGCTTGACCGCATGGGCCACCTTGGCTGCGGACAGCGCGTTGTGGCAGGTGTGACGCGACAGCCCGCGGCTGAGCTCGACGAAGTCAGTGCTGGCGACTTGCTGCGCGGCGGGCGAACTGTCGTCGCGACGCTGCCATGGTCCCAGCCAGGGCCATAACGCCAGCAACAGATAGGACGGCACGCTCACGTAGAGCGGCAACTGCATCTGCTGGTAGACGAGCATCAGCCCGGCAAGGCCAACGGCATGCAATACGAAAGCGATCGGTGAACGGACAAAGGCAGCTTGCATGACCGACCTCAGAGTTCTTGTTCTGGCGCGCGGCGAGGCGCTGTAGACGGACGGGGTCACGGCGGGTTCTCTCCTTGAATATCCCACGCAACCTGGGCAGCAGGCTACGTGTACGACAGGCCCGACGAAAAATAAGCGTGTGCAGGCCGGGCACGATGACCGGGATTCGAGCAGCTTGGACGCGCCAGCACCATAAAACTTTGGTAGCAAGCTGCCATGAATTTAGGCAGTGCCCCATCAGGCTCAACAAGGCTTCCATAGCTGCCTTTCGCAGAAAATCCGCACAGGGCGCAGCACCTACACACTCGCTGTATCGACACTTAACTCAGTGGCATTAGCAGGCTGTTGAAAAACCACCTCGGCTCTGGCCTCCTGCATCCGAGCATCCGTGCATCCGTGCATCCGTAGCCCGGGTTTTCAGGCCTGCTACCCCACCATGCGATGGCGCTTGACGAAGCGCCGGTCCAGCCAGTCCTTGCAATGCCCGTACAACTGCCCGCCGGCGCTCCAGTCGTGCCAACCGAACAGCGCCCCGCCATCACCGGTGGCGAGCAGGGCCAGGCTCTGCCATTGCGCCCGATACTGGCGCAGCGGGCGCCCCTGCAGCGCGGCCTGCAGATTGGCGCTGAGTACTGGCGCCTGACGCACTGCGAAACGCCCACTACGGCGCATGCCGTCGAGGCTGGCGCAATCGCCGACGGCAAAGATTTGCGCATGGGACTCGCACTGCAGGGTCGGACGAATGGCGATGAATCCGGCTGCGTCGCTGGCCAGTTGGCTCGCCGTCAGCCACGGCCAGGGACGCGCACCGCTAGCCAGTAGCAGGCGCCGCCCGCGCCATACCGGCTCGTCACCACTGAGCAGCCAGTCATCCTCGATTCGGCCGATCGGGCAATGCTCGCGCACCTGCACGCCGCGCTGACGCAGATGCCCCAGTGCGCGCAGCCGCAGCCCCGGCCCCAGCCCGTCGAGCAGGGTTCCGCCGCAGAACAGCGCCAGCGCCGGTACCTTGCCGGCCAGCGCCAGGGCCAGCTCCACACCACCAGCCCCGCCACCGAGAATCGCCATGCGCCGTGGCTCGGCCTGCCATTGCTGCCAGCCTTCGAGCATCCGCTCGATGGGCCTGGCGGCCAACACCTGCATCCCTTCGCCCTGCTGCGGTGGAATGGCCATACCGGCACCGACGTTGAGCGACAGCCACTCACTCTGCAGGCTTCGGCCGTCTGCGAGCTGCAGGATGCGCGCATCGGCATCGAGCGACGCGATCTCGCCCTCGATCAGCTCGACCTTGGCCGCCCGGCACAGCGGCTGCAGCTCCACGCGGCAGTCTGCCGGGCTGAAACGGCCGCTGATCAGCCCCGGCAACATACCGGCGTACCAGGCTTCCGGGCCAGGGCTGAGCAAACCAATGCGGCCTGGCGGACGCTCCACCAGCGCCCAGCGGCGCAACACGCCAAGGTGGGCATGGCCGGCCCCGGCCAGAATCAGATCGTACTGGGTCATGCGTTAATTGCATCCGTCGCGGAACTGGCTCGGCACTTGGCCGGCACAGCGTTTGAAAGCTCGATAGTCCAATTCATGCTCGTGCAGCAGGGCAGACCATTCTGCGGACTCTGACGCCTGCCACGACTCAGCAAAGTCACACTCGGGCAAAGAGAGTGTCGTTACACCTGCGTAACCGCAACCGTTGACCGCAAGAAACTTGTGACGTGCTGTAAGTCGTCATTCGTCGCGCGATCCAGACGGATGAGACTCGCAGCGCAATCATCGCGCCAGTAGTCGGCTAGAATGGCTCTGCGCGCGACCGCTCCTCAGACCTGACAGCGTCCACCGGACTTCGGCGCCCTCGTAGTAGCCATGAGGCGCCCAGGATGCTTCGACCGCTTCGCTCACTGATCTTGCTGCTTTGCCTGGCCTGCGTCGTGCCGGCCTGGGCGACCAGTGCGTTGCCGTTACTCAAGCTCAGCGCTGCCGATCTGGCCACGCCGCTGAGCATCGAGCACAGCCTGCTGCTGGAAGACCCCAGCGGCCAGCTGAGCGCCAGCGAGGTACTGCAGCGCATCGCGCAAGAGGGCCGCCAGGTTCAGGGTACCGCCCGCATCGGCTATACACGCAGCGCCTGGTGGCTCGCCGTGCAATTGCAGACACCGCCAGCCGAACGCCTGCAACTGATCATCGGCCAGACCTTCCTCGATGATCTGGAGGTCTGGCTGTTCGATGGCGAGCAGTCGCTCGGCCCGCTGTACAGCGGCGCAAAACGTCCATTCGCCGAACGTGGCGAGCCCTATCCACAGTTTCTGCTCAACCTGCCGCGCTTGGGCGATGGCCCGCACAGCCTGCTGCTGCGCGTGCAGAGTCATTCGGCGATCAACCTGCCGCTGCAGGTGGTCGGCGCCGAACAGGGCCAACAACTGATCGCCTACAGCTGGCTACAGAGCGGCCTGCTGATCGGCGCCCTGCTGGCGCTGGCACTGTTCTATCTGGTCAAGTTCAGCACCCTGCGCGAGGCGCAGCTGGCCTACCTCAGCCTCACCTCGTTGTGCGTAGCGCTGTACAACACCAGCCTGTACAACATTGCCGGCCTGCTCTGGCCGCAGTGGACGCTGCTGCCCAAATTGCTGATCAATCTACCCACCGCCGGGATGATGATCTTCAGCTCGCTGTTCATCGCCAGCGCCCTGGGCCTGCAGCTGGGACGTCTGCGCTGGCTGCGCGATGCCCTGTTCGGTGCCACCTTGCTGGTCTGCATCGGCGGCGTCTTCATCGACCATCCCCACGCCTACCAGACCCTCAACCTGCTGACGCTGGCCACCGGGCTGTATCAGTTGCTGCTGATGATCCTCGGCGTCTATCAGCGCCGCCCTTATGCACCGGGCTATCTGCTGTGCTGGAGTGCTGCGCTGGTGCTGATGCTGCTGGTGCCGCTGAGCCGCGCCGGGCTGATTCCGCTACCTGCTGGCTTCTATGCGCTGTATGCCTACCTGCCGGCGCTGAGCATGCTGCTGTTCGGCGCCCTGCTCGACAAGCAGCTGGAACGCGTACGCCGCGTGCTGCTGAGCAGCCAGGCGCAGGCCATCGATAATCTGGAGCAATACCAGGCGCTGTTTCGCCACAGCGGCGAAGGCATCTTCCGCTGCCATCGCGACGGCCAACTGCTGGACGCCAACCCGAGCCTGGCGCGTCTGCTCGGTAGCGAGACCCTGCCGGACGATCTCAGCCAGCTGTCACTGCAGAGTCTGGTGGGCGAAACCCAGTGGCGCTGGCTGCTGTTGCAACTCGACGTGCAGGCTGGCGCAGTCAGCTGCGAGTGCCAGCTGTACGACCTCGAACAGCGGCCACGCTGGGTCTACCTGTCGCTGCACCTGCGTCCGCATCAGGAATTCATCGAAGGCATAGTGGTCGACCTCAGCGAGCGCCGCGCACTGGAAGAACGCCTGCAACAGCTCGCCGCCCACGACGCCCTGACCGGCCTGCTCAACCGCCGCGAGCTGGAAAGACTGCTCTCGGAAACGCTCAGCGGCGCAGCCAAACGGCGCTTCAGCCACCTGCTGTTACTGGGGCTGGATCGCTTCAAGCAGGTCAACGACCTCTGTGGTCATTCCGCCGGTGACCAGTTGCTCAGGCAATTGGCAACCCAGCTCGCGCACCAGTTGCCGCGACATGCCGAGCTGGCCCGCGTCGGCGGTGACGAGTTCGCCATTCTCCTTCGTGAAGTCGATGACGAAGCTGCGCTGAGCCAGGCCGAGCAGTTGCGCCGCGCCGTCGAGCAGTTCGTTTTCACCTGGCAGGGGCGCCCCTTCCGTCTCCACACCAGCATCGGCCTGCTCGCCCTTGGCTCTGGCGTGCGCGACTGGGAGACCGCACTGACCTGGGCCAGCAGCGCCAGCCAACTGGCCAAGCACCAGGGCCGCAACCGCGTGTGCCAGTTCAACCCGGAAGACGGCGCGCTGCTCAGCGACATCAACGCCAACTGCAATGGATTACCCGCCTGCGCGAGGCCTGCGAACGCGGTCATTTCGAGCTGTTCTTCCAACCCGTACAAGCGCTGCAGAGTGCCACCGCCGGCCTGCACTACGAAGTGCTGCTGCGCTACCGCGATCCGCAGAGCGGCGAGTGGATCAGCCCGGCACAATTTCTCGATGCAGCGGCGCGTTATGACTTTCTCGGCGCCATCGACCGCTGGGTCGTCCAGTATCTGTGCGCCTGGCTGGCCGCCAACCCGCGGCACCTGGCGCAACTGGCTCAGGTCAACGTCAACCTCAGCGCCAACTCTCTGCTCGATTCCGACTTCCACCGTTTGCTGCAGAATGAGCTGCAGCAGCACGGCCTACCGCCCGGAAAATTCTGCATCGAAGTGACCGAAATGGTCGCTCTGGGTGAGCTAGGCGTCTCTGCGCAGTGGATCGAGGAGCTACGCAGCAAGGGGCTGAAAGTCGCCCTGGATGACTTTGGCAGCGGCTTCGCCTCCTACGCTTATCTGCGTCACTTGCCGCTGGATATTCTCAAGATCGACGGCAGCTTCATCAGTGGCATCGAGAACGACCCGATCAACCAGGCCATGGTCGGCTCGATGCGACAGATTGCCGGGCAATTGGGCCTGCTCACCGTCGCCGAATTCGTCGAGACCCAGGCCAGCCTGGACTGCCTGCGCCGCCTCGGCATCGACTACGCCCAAGGCTACTTCGTTGGCCGCCCGCAGCCCTTGCGGCAACTGGCCGACGACGCGCGTCGCCACGACACTCAGGAAGCCTGATAGAGCGCCACCGGCAGGCGCTTGAGCAGCGCCGTGTCCAAGCGCAACATGCGCACGCAGCGCGCTTCGACCAGGCTGGCTGGCTGCTCGTTGTTCGGCAGAGCCAGCAACAGACCAGTGAGGTTGAGCACCAGCGCCTCGCGCGAGAACACGCCGCTGCCCAGACCATAGAGCGCTGCGATCAGTTCTCGCAGGCCGAACGGCAATCGCCAGCGGATACGTAGGGCCGAACCGAAGCTCGCCGAGCGGCGCAGCATCGCATCGGCGATCTGCTCATTGCTCAGCTCACCACCCGCTTCCAGCCAGTCCTGCAGGCTGCGCAGCAGGGCCAGTTCGCCCAGATTGTGCAGCAGACCGGCGGTGTAACAGAGCTCGGCGTCCAGCTTCAGTTCGAGCGCCAGCCAACGCGCCAGCTCGGCGCTGCGTCGCGCCTGCTGCCAGGTATGCGTAGCCAATTCTGCCAGGCGTGGGTCACGCAACTGAGCATTACGCTGCAGCGCCAGGCCCAGCACCAGATTCAGCGTGCGCGCCACACCCAGGCGCTGCAGCGCCTGGGTCAGGGTATGACAAGGCACACCCTGATGCTGCGCGGCGGTGCTGGCTGCGGCAATCAGCAGCGCGGTGATCTGCGGGTCGCTGCCGAACACCGCCTCCAGCTCGCCTAGGTCCTGCTCGCCGGCCTGCAGCCCCTGACTCACGGCATTGCGTACATCGCTGAGCAGCGGCGCGCCCTGCCCCTCTTCGCGCACCGTATCGAGATAGTCACGCAGCTCGCTGAGCAACAGCGGCTGACGCACCGCCACCGCGGCCGCAGGCGCGGGCAACAATGTGCGCAGACGCTGACGCAGACTCTCGGCATTGAAGGGCTTGGCCAGATAGGCACTGGGCGCCAGCGGCCGCGCGGCGCGCACGCTGCTGGCATCAAGGCGACCACTGATGAGCACGAACGGCAGCGCCGGTGTACGCGGGTGACGGCGCAACTGGCGCAGCAGCTCCAGGCCGTCGAGCCCCGGCAGCTCGCCATCGGCGATCACCAGATCGGGCAAGCGCCGCTTGCAACGCGCCAGAGCTGCCTGACCATCGCTGACCTGCAGTACACGGGCATCGCCACACACGTCGAGTACCAGCTGCTGCAACAGGTTGGCCGTCCAGGGATCCGCCTCGGCAATCAGGACTTCCACACAATCAACTGAAGCGGTCATGCGAGCCTCTGGGCGAATGACGAACGGAGGATGCCCGAATCCCATGTCCCCACATCCACCCAAAAGCTGATGGATGAGTCAGTTCCACAGCAACGGCGCAGTCTAAACCGAGGTGTTATGTGACGTAAGTCGCAGGTGAGCGAGTTGCGCAAAAAAATGCGCGACCAATAGCTACGCCAACCGACCTGCGCAGACACAAGCCCAAGGGCTATCAGGAACCACAGGATCGAGTAGGAGGCGGGGTCGCCCCCGCCGTCCTCTCACACCACCGTACGTACGGTTCCGTATACGGCGGTTCAGGCCATACGGCTAAGCCGAGTGATCGTATCCAGTATTGACACCAGTCCAAGCG